>CALDLA010000137.1 GCA_937898415.1 uncultured Prevotellaceae bacterium
ACAGGTGATAGACATCGCCGGCATCCTGGTCGAGCCGGAAGTGACGGAGCATAGGTCTGCTCGATGGATAACCGCACGACTTGCGTGAAGGAATATCCGCTGACAACGCCCATCAGGGTGGGGGATAAGGCAGAGGACGGTTCGCAACTGAGGCCCTATATCGTGATGTTTGGTGAATATGTGGACAGCATGAATGTAGCCATCGACATTGTAAGCAAAGCAGACATCTTCGTGGTCATCGGTACTTCGCTGAAGGTCTATCCGGCAGCAGGGTTCATCAACTATGCCCACCATGAAGTGCCCAAGTTCGTGATTGATCCAGGAGAGATGGAGCAATGCACGCATTTGGGCTTCACCCACTTCAAAACCACAGCCACTGAGGGTATGAAGATGCTGCTGGAGGCATTCAAGGAATTGTAATATATGGAGAATAATGACGAAGAAGGTTGGAACTAAGGTATGCCTGATACGTAACAAATACTAAAAATGTGATTTTTCTTTTAAGAAATAGCCGAAAAATGTGATTTATTTCTTAAATTTGCAGTCGAAAATGTGATTTTGCGATATGAAATTGCTTAAAAGAAAGATTGACAGATATCTTTTGGATTGGAAAAACAACCCAAAAAGGAAGCCGCTGATAGTGAAGGGTGCCCGACAGATTGGCAAGACGGAGAGCATCAGGGCATTCGCAAAGGCCAACTACGAGTCGGTCATCGAGATTAACTTTGTGCTACAGAAGAAATTCAGGGCTATCTTTGACGCTGGCTACGAGGTAGAGACCATCATCAAGAACATCTCGCTGATGGAGCCAACGTGGCGGTTTATCCCACAGAAGACGCTGATATTCTTCGACGAACTGCAGAAGTGTCCCGATTGCGCCACCTCGTTGAAGTCGTTCTGCCAGGACGGAAGGTACGACGTCATCTGTAGTGGCTCGCTGATGGGCATCTATTATGAGGAAATAGAAAGCAACGCTGTGGGCTTTAAGGATGACTTCGACATGTTCTCGATGGACTTCGAGGAGTTTCTTTGGGCCAAGGGCTATCAGCCAAAACAGATTGAAGATATGTACCGCCACATGGTGGAGCTGAAGCCGTTTTCACAACTGGAGATGGACACCATTATGGATGTGTTCCGCGACTATATGAGCCTGGGCGGGATGCCGGAAGTGGTGAAGATGTACATCGACAACGGCCACTTCGGAGGCACCTTGGAACTGCAACGGCAACTGCTGAAGGACTACGAGGAGGACATCACGAAGTACGCCAAGCAGACGGACAAAGCAAAGCTGTTGGCCGTCTATAGCCACATCTCCACCTTCCTGGCGAAAGACAACAAGAAGTACCAGATCACGAAGATTGCCAAGGGCGCGAGGAACCGGGAATATGTGGGTGCCGTCGATTGGCTGAAGGAGGCGGGTGTCATCAACGTGTGCTACTGTCTGAACAACGTGGAGCTGCCGCTGAAGGGCAACTACATAGCCGACTACTACAAGTTGTATTATCACGACACGGGCCTGCTCATAGCATCATTAGACGAGGAGGCACAGGAATACCTGCGTGCCAACAAGAACTTCGGTACCTACAAGGGGGCAATATACGAAAACATTGTCGGTGAGATGCTGCGCAAGTCGGGCTACGAGCAGTTGTATTTCTACAAGCGCGAGAATCCCGCACTGGAAATGGACTTTTTTGTTCGTGATGCCAATTCGTTGATACCGGTGGAGGTGAAGGCAAAGGACAACGCCACGGCCTCGCTGAACAATCTCATTAAGTGGGATTCCTATCCCGACGTGAAGTACGGCATCAAACTGGGCTACAAGAACATCGGGTGGAATGGGCAGTTTTACACTTTCCCGTATTTCCTCACCTTCCTGCTGAAGCGGTTTTTGAAAGAACGAGAGAATGGTAACGAATAAAGCAACTGTAAGGAGTTAGTAGATAAACTTGTAAAATATGGCATACACATATAAATATCCAAGACCTGCAGTTACAGCAGACTGCATCGTGATAACGAGGGAGGCAGAGCCGAAGGTGCTACTGATTCAGAGAGGTGACCAGCCGTTTAAGGGTGGATGGGCATTTCCCGGCGGTTTCATGAATATGGACGAAACTACAGAGCAGTGCGCCATTAGAGAGCTGGAGGAAGAAACTGGGCTAAGACTGTCGAATGTGCATCAGATTGGAGCATACTCCAAGGTTGACCGTGACCCAAGAGGGAGAACTGTTACTGTCGCTTACCTCGCTATCGTTGATGAACCTATTGCTGTCACTGGCCAGGATGATGCGGTCAAAGCAGAATGGTGGTCACTGTCTGACTTGCCACATCTTGCATTTGACCATTATGACATTATGCAGGATGCTATTGCAGCTTATACCCAGATAATAGACGCGAAGAATCAGGTTCTTGATAGTCGCTTCAAAGAACAAAAGGAAAAACTGCATGAACTGTCATGCCAGATTCGTGAACAATGCACTCACGTTCAGGAATTGTGCAAGGGCTTTAAGAAGAAGGAATAGAATAAAACAACTATGATAAAGATGTATGTAATGCAGTCCTGCCCCGATTGTGAATACGTGGAGAAGCAGGTGGAGGTTAGAAAATGGTTTGTTCTGGTTCTGGCCCTTCTGCTGTTAGCGACTGGAGTTAACGCCCAAAAGGTTGATCAGCGACTGACCCGTCTGGTAGAGAAAAACGGCACACGCAGTGCCCAAAATCGGATAACGCAGAGCCCTCAGGCGGTGAAACGGCGGATTGCCGTTGAATTCAATGCTGACGGCACACTGCGCTCCGTTTCGGCTATGGCCAGACTGAAGCAAGGTGCTGTATGTCCCACCGAGAACTTACGGCAGATGGGTATCGAGGTACGCTACGTAGTGGGCGACATGGTGGCCCTGCGTATTCCGTCCGACAAGCTCCTGCAGTTGGAGCAGGTAGAGGAATTCAGTTACGTGAATGCCGACGAGATATTGCAGCCGATGAACGATCAATCACGCGCGGCTTCGAAGGTGGACCAGGTGGCTGACGATGTCAAGAGTCAGTCCGCCGGACTTCCTCAGGCATACACCGGCCAAGGTGTCGTGCTGGGTATCATCGACCAAGGCATCGACTACAACCATGCTGCCTTCCGTCATGACGACGGCTCAACCCGCATCGTCAAGCTGATAGAATACTTTCTGGGCAAGAAGAATGTATACACCACCGATGCAGAAATCAAGAAGAAGGATAACGACAGTGATTTAACCTCGCATGGTACGCATGTAGCCTCTGCGGCAGGCGGTTCCAACTTGGGTAACGGCCTGCAAGGCATGGCTCCTGAAGCAGACCTTATCCTGTGCGGACTGGGCAATTATACGACTACAACCAATGCCATTGAATGCATCAAGGAAATCTTCGACTATGCCGAAAGCGCGGGTAAGCCTGCTGTGGTCAATATCAGCATGGGAGTCATCCTGGGACTGCACGACGGCGGTGACGATATGTCGAGGGGCATTGGCATCCTGACGCAACAGGGCACCCTGCCCGGACGCGCCGTCGTTTCAAGTGTCGCCAATTCAGGCGCCAGGAACCAATCCATCGTTAAGACCCTCTCCACCACGAGCGAAGAACTGAAGACCGTGCTGGGAGCAAATGAATATCCTACGGCACTCAAACCGGATGAAACCGTCAACTATCGTTGTTCATATCTGATGTACGCCGATGACTATCAAGACTTCACCCCAACCCTGAAACTGGTCAACCTAAAAACGGGCGAACTCCTGGGCGATGGAGATCTTAAAAAGGCAGGACTTGATGCTTACATCCCCCAACTGGATAAGACAACACGTGAAAGGCTGAATGGAGAAAAAGCTATCGTATATGGATTAGATTTGAGGAACCGGTTTATTCCCCATGCCGACTACCGATATGCACTTATTGTCAAGGCTGGGCATGACGGACAGACCATCAAGATGATGTGCAACGGTGACCTTAATACTGAGCCCTGCTTCAATGCACCAGCCCCCGTCGATGGCAGCTACGATTTTGCCGCCAACGACTACACGATGGGCAGTGGCGACTTTGCCTTTAACACAACTATCTGCAATGAAGGCATCATCAGCGCCGGGTTCTACCTGACCCGCACCGAATGGACCGACCATCAGGGAGTCAAACACACCCGCGGAATGTCGCCCCTGACACACAAAGAGCAGGGGATCGGCGAGATTGGCGATGCCTCCAGCTATGGCATTGCCGACAACGGCCTCAGGTGCCCCACGGTGATTGCCCCGGGAGGAGCCATCATTTCAGGTGCCAGCAATTACTATTACTATGACGAAGAACAGCCCGGTGTGTTCTATACCGACCTCTATACCGGCGACCTATGTACATACGTAAATAAGCACGGTCGTAACAACTGGTATATGCAGAACAGTGGTTCGTCGATGGCCAGCTCCATGGTGACTGGCATCGTGGCACTGTGGTTGCAGGCTAACCCCAAACTGTCAGTCCTCGACATCAGAGAAGTGATGAAGGAGACCTGCGTCAACGACGAGTGGACCACCAATGTCGATATGATTCCATCGCACAACACGACGCAGGCCGGCTATGGCAAGATTGACTGTCTGGCAGGTCTGAAGAAGATACTTGGCACAACCGCCATCGAGACTATCGGAGCCGACGGCCGACGTGGGGCGACGCCCGCCACGATGTACAATGTCGATGCGCCCGTCTACAACATGATGGGCCAGCGCGTGGATAAGTCGCAGAAAGGCCTTGTTATCTACAAGGGCCAAAAATATGTCAACAAATAATCTATTTAGGTCATCATTATTAATATGGTTATGGATTTCATAGAATTAGCAAGAAGCAGGTACTCCTGCAAGAAGTTTGACTCGCGTCAGATCAGTAAGGAACAGCTCGACAGTATTCTGGAGGCAGGACGCTTGGCTCCAACGGCTAAGAACCTGCAGGAGCAGCATATCTACGTTGTGCAGTCGGCAGAGGCAATCGCCAAGATTGATACGCTCACGCCATGCCGCTATGGTGCACCGACGATGCTCATCGTGGCTTTCGACAAGAACAACGTGTTTACTTATCCAGGTCAGAAGTACGACTCAGGCATTGAGGATGCCTCCATCGTAACCACTCACATGATGCTCTGCGCCAAGAGTGTTGGTGTGGACAGCTGCTGGGTGAACTTCTTCGACCCCGACAAGATGGCCGAAGCATTTCAGTTGCCAGAGAATGAAGAGATCCTAACCTGCCTCGCCCTCGGATTCCCTGCAGAAGGCGCAGGGCCGCTGGCTAACCACAACAGCCGCAAGCCGATTGAGGAAACGGTAACGTATCTATAAAAAGATTGTATGATGGATAAGAAACAAGACCCATATAAGGTACAGTTGGCTGATATTGCCAATGAGGTTGGTGGCAACATGGCTATCAAATATTATACTCTTGATTTTACGCTCACAAAGGAGCAACTTCAGGATATGAAGAAGAATGGTCTCAAAACCGATGTGATGTCGTGCATTCTGGCAGCACTGATCATGAACGGTAAGAATGAGACCGATATCAAAGAGTTCTTCGAAGAAGCCAATAATGCAGGAGCAGCCCCAAGCGTAACCTTCGAGGCTCCAGACGGTGAAGCACTCAATGTTACGTCGCCTGACGAGAACCCGGAACTGGAAAACTCGTTAAAGCCATGGGTATTTAGTTCCCAAGTAGTAAATATGAATAGTAAAATGAAAACAATAAAACTATGGATGATGGCCGCCATCCTTATCTACGGCGCAAGTGTATTATCAGCCTGTTCATCAGACGATGATGAAGAAGTCTTGGGCAAGGACAATACAGGTCGCGTAGATAAATATAAGGACATGGAGAAACTGGTCGAGTCGATGCCTTTCTCCCAACTTCCAGGTGTGAGTGTCGGGAATGCACAGGATAATGATGCCAAGACAGGCGTAACGGTGTTTTTCTTCCCCCAGGCTTCGATGGCTTCGGCAGTGGTGCTGGGTGGTGGACCTGCATCGCGCGAAGTGCCGCTCTTAGACCCTCAGCGCAACACCCAGCCTCTGAATGCCCTCGTTTTTGGTGGTGGGTCGGCCTACGGCATGGCGGCTGCAGATGGCGTGATGTACTGTTTGGAAGAGCATGGTCATGGCTATAACACGGGCTTCGGACTGGTTCCCATCGTATGTCAGAGTGATATCTTCGACCTGTCATACGGCAAGGGTTATGTCCGCCCGGATCGCGACATGGGCTATCTGGCTTGTGAGCGGGCTATCAGCAGCAACTCGCCGCTCAGTGGGAACGTGGGTGTCGGCACAGGGGCTACCGTGGGTAAGCCCGGTGGTATGGCGACGGCTCAGAAAAGCGGCATTGGCTATGCGGCGGCTCGTCTTGGAAAGTTGGAAGTGGGTGTAGCAGTCGTTGTCAATGCCCTGGGCGATATTTACCAGGACGGCGTGAAGATTGCCGGCATGACCACAGCCGACCGCAAGGGCTTCGTGAGTGCCGAGCAGGCATTGCTTATGAACCAGTATTCCGACCTAATAGCAGGCAACACGACCATCGCAGCTGTGTTCACCAACGCCCCTTTGAGCGTGGCCGACTTGCAGAAGGTGGCCAACATTGCTTCCACAGGCATGGCGCGTTGCATACGTCCTGTGTTCACCATGGCCGATGGAGATACCGTCTATGCCATATCGCTTAGCGGCGGTGATGTCAAGTCGGATGTCAACACCATTGGCGTATTGGCATCGCTGGTGATGGAGAAGGCCATTGCCGATGCCATCTTCTCCAGCAAGATATCCGAAGAGGAGTATCTAGCAAATATTTAGGTTACAATTTGTAAAGCATGAAGAGTGATGTTGCGATTCGCAAGGCAGAACGGCAGGATGTGCCGTTGCTGCTGGAGTTCATAAGGGGGATTGCCCGATATGAGAAGATGGAGAACGAGGTGATTACTTCCGCAGATGTGTTGGAACGGGAGATGTTTGATGAACACAGGGCAGAAGCGGTTTTCGCTGTCGTGGATGGACGCGAGGTAGGCTTTGCGCTCTACTTCTACAACTTCTCAACGTTCATCGGACACTCAGGACTGTATCTGGAGGACTTGTTTGTTTGGCCGGAAGAACGAGGCAAAGGGTATGGGAAGGCCTTGCTGCTGCATCTGGTGAAGATAGCCCATGAGCATCATTGCGGAAGAATGGAGTGGATGAGCCTCGACTGGAACAAGCCCGCCAATAACTTCTATCGTTCACTCGGTGCCGTTCCTATAGACGACTGTACGGTGTTTCGGCTGGACGCTGCGGCGATGGAACGGCTCAGCAAATAAATGCACAGGAACGTTTCGCTGTGCATTTATTTGTGGTTTCCCTATTGTGTTATTTTCATTTCCTTGTCATCCACGAACAATCGATGGCCGTTGGTTTTAATATGTGAAGCTTCACCTTTGAATGACGTAATATAGGTGTCGGCAGTCAGTGTCCATGTGCAGTCATCGCCCAGAATAACATTCACCTTCCCCGTTTCTGTTGATATGCTGTTGCCTACTGCGTTGGTGATGTTGCCGCAGATGCAGCCGATAAAAGTGGAACCGTCGGATAATGTCAGAGTCAACTCGGAGTCGCTGCCTACAAGGATGGTACCGTCTAACTGTTGATGGCTTGCAGTGAAGGTTGCCTTGTTGCCGGCTCCCTGCCAGCCATCGGCACAAACTGACAACAGCACATTTGCCGCATCTTCATTCTTCAGTGTGACACCATTCAGGGTGATGATGGCATTGGTATTGGTCACATGGAACAGATGACCTTGCTTGTTTGTCAGCGAACCGCCGTTCATCGTGAAGTGGGAGTTGCCGCTGTCGGCATCGCCTGAGAACGACTGATAGATCATAATGGCATCGAGGAACTGAGCATGACCGTTGCGCTGCGTGTTGCTGACGGTCATCTGGCAGTTGTTCAGTGTGATGCTGTTCTTGCCTTCAATGCAGACACCTTCTGACTTGTTAGAGGTGAGTGTGGCATCCGACACCGTCACATCGGCTGTGGAATAGATAACGGGAGAGCCAAGTCCGTTGCTGGTGTAGCTGCCGCCCTCAACGGTGACTATGCCGCCACCACGATCTGTACGAATGGGAGCTGAAGACCTTCCGCTGGTACAGACTGACAGGTTCTTGGCCTTTGTCACACCACCGCCAGTGGTCATGATGCCGCCAGAACCATCGCCAGTAGTGATAATCTCTGTATCTTCGATGATGACTGTCGTGCCATCGCCCTGACCGCCGTTTCTGCCACCATTTCCTCCATAAGAGAAGACACCGTTTGCACCCGTGGCATTGCTGGTTATCTTACCGCTCTTGATGGTAGTTACACTGCCACCTTTTACAAGCATGGCTGCATTCACGCCATAGAAGCTGCAATTGTCGCCACCATCGGAACTGCCTGTCTTGCTGATGGTGGGTTGAGAGAGGGCCACTGCCTCCTTGGTGGATATCAGCAGCGCATTCTCATCGGTCTTGCTGCTCTGATAAGTATGGCTGTCCTCTGTTGAGCCAGTCTTCAGCTCCGTGGCTCCTTTATAGGTGATGTTCGTATTGCGAGAGCCAGGACCTCCAGGTCTGCCCATACCGTTAGGAGCACCTTGGTCACTCAGTAAGTCCTGCTGCCCTCCCATCAAAAATTCTCGGATCCGGCGTTGTGAAGCAAACTGGGGTTTCAATTTCAGATAGCCTTCGTACTGTTCATCGGAGAGTATCTTCTTGATCTTCTCATCATATTTTGTCTGTTGCTTGTCGTAGTCGTAGCTGTTCTGCTCGCCAGGGCCACCCTGAGGCATACCACCACGCGGTCCGCCTTGCATACCACCGCCACGGCCTCCCATGCCGCCTCCACGCATGCCTCCACCGAAGCCACTTCCACGGCCACCCATACCACCAAGCATACCACCGCCTCCGCTGGGTCGGCCGCTTGGACGATTG
This sequence comes from uncultured Prevotellaceae bacterium, assembly GCA_937898415.1. Lineage (GTDB taxonomy): Bacteria > Bacteroidota > Bacteroidia > Bacteroidales > Bacteroidaceae > Prevotella. The sequence continues at coordinate 8,963 of CALDLA010000137.1, forward strand.
CCATTTTGCGGGCGCTGCCCTTGCGGACGTTCCATTTGCTGTCCCTCAATCAACGTCTTGTACTTCTTGTTCAGCTTCGTCACCTTCTTCGCCTGTTTCTCGTCCAGCTGCAGTTCGCTAACCATCTTCTCCGTCATCTGTTCATACGTCATACGTTTCACTTTTGCAGGTCTGCTCATCTGGATAGCCTGTTCATTATCCTGTGCCATTGCTCCTGCCGGAATCAGCAGGGCCAATAGCAGCAACATCTTTCTTGTCTGTTTCATCATACTTGTTTTTTGAATTTGCGAAGCAAAGGTACGGAGAAACCTTTATTCTGCCAAAACTATTCAACGAATCGGCCAATTCATAGCATGAAAGGACATACACGCCTGATAGCTCCGAAGAGGAAGCTACAATTCTTAAATGGTTAAGAAGTTCACTAATTTGTGAAGTTTTTGACGATTTTCCTTGTTTATTTCAGCTATTTGTTGTATTTTTGCACCGAAAATGAAAGAATGAACAACTGTCATGAAGATATTGTTTCCAGAACGGATTGAGGAGTTCTCTCGCAAGCATGCTGATGCAAAAGAGGCATTAGAGCGTTGGAGCGGTAAACTGGCCGATGCGGAGTGGAAGTCTCATGCAGACTTGAAAGCCGACTTCCCCTCGGCTGACTTTGTGGGCAACAACCGTTATGTATTCAACATCAAGGGCAACAACTATAGGACAGTAGTGCTGGTAGTGTTCTTTGCCGGAACAGTGGCTATTAGGTTTATCGGTACGCATAGTGAGTATGACAAGATTAAGGACATTAAAAATATATAGGCTATGGTTATCAGGGACGAAAAAGAGTACAAAGATTACGAAGCCCGCATGGAAAAACTGATTGAGCGGGGTACTGAACTGGGCGACATGGAGTTGCTAAGTCTGGAGGAGAAGGCAGAGTTCACGATGCTGAGCGAAGCCCTCGATGAGTATGGCCGTGCCTATCATCCACTGCCTGGCAGAATGAGTACGCTGCTTACTAATGCCATTCTGACTCAAGTGAAAGAGCGTGGACTGAAGCAGAAGGAAGCTGCTCAGATGATAGGTATCAGTGCTACGACCTTCAGTGACCTGCTTCATGGTCGCAGATCGATGAGTTTCGACATTGCCCGCAGTCTGTACAAAGTGCTGGGCGTGCCTGCAGAGGTTGTGCTTGCATAAAAGATTTTATCCATAATAAACGAGGGTATGACGACAACGTTCTACCCTCGTTTTTAGCTATTGACAAAAATGGGGCTTGAATTTTAGCAGTATGCCAAGTTTTTTTACTTTTGCACCTATAAAGCCTCGGTAGAAGCCACTACCAATAAAAGAACGTTAAATACGTTAAAAGTGGCCTTTTGGAAAGCGTATAGAAAGCGTATTTCGAGTTTCCTACTTTTTAAAGGCTAAAGCACTGATTATCAATTATGAGGTTCTTCCGCTTTTCCAGTTGGTAGGAGTCTAATCGATATATAAAAGAGGAAGCCAGAAACGTTATATGTTTATAAGTACCACCTTTTAAACTATAACGATATGAACTCCAGCTTCCTGTATCATGCCTTCGGCGTAAAAGAGTACCACTACTGTTCAACCGCGTACAAAGATAATGCAATTTTCGTAAAGCTCAAAACAAACGTCCCTAACCTGAATTATTCATAGATATAAAAAAAGAGAACGCATTTCTTGCACAAATG
>CALDLA010000138.1 GCA_937898415.1 uncultured Prevotellaceae bacterium
GTGGACCAGCCAGGGCTTGAACCTGGGACCTCCAGATTATGAGTCTGTTGCTCTAACCAACTGAGCTACAAGTCCGGTTTTGCGGATGCAAAGGTACACTAAAATAATCAAATCTCCAAATTTTTTTGCTAAAATAGCAAATTATTTGGGATTTCGCTCAGTTATTCGTACCTTTGTGCCCTCAATGAAGACAATTTACCTCTATCAACTGACAGAATGTCTGGCGCCATGTGTTGCGACAATAGGTTTCTTTGACGGCGTTCATCTGGGGCACCGCTACCTTATTGATAAGGTGGTGGAGAGGGCTCACGATGAAGGTCTGTTGTCGACAGTTGTCACTTTCGCACGTCATCCCCGTCAGGTGCTTAGCCCCGACTGGCATCCACAGTTAATTTCCACTTTCGAGGAAAAAGTGGCGTTGCTTTCGCAGACGGACATTGACCAGTTGGTGGTGCTCGACTTCGACGCGTCGATGGCGGCATTGTCGGCCTATGACTTCATGCACGATGTGCTGCTCCTGAAGTTGGGTGTTAAGGTGTTGGTGACAGGTTATGACAATCACTTTGGTCATCGTCAGGCTGGCAGTACTGAGGGGTTTGACGACTATGTCGGCTATGGACGCGACATGGGAATGACCGTCTTGCAGGGAGATTCATTCGATGTGGAGGATATCCGTGTCAGTTCTTCCAAGGTCCGCCGGTTGTTGGCAGCGGGTGATGTCGAGATGGCCGCTCGCTGTCTGGGGCGCCCTTATCGATTGACGGGTACTGTTGTCAGTGGTGAGCATATCGGAACTGACTTGGGCTACCCGACGGCCAATCTCATGCCTTCCGATAAGTACAAGCAGATACCGGCTGCCGGTGTCTATGCCGTCAGGGCTCGTGTCGGTGATTCGCCGCAGTGGAAGCCAGGTATGATGAATATAGGCAACCGTCCGACGTTTGGAGGTGACCATCTGACGCTGGAGACCCACCTTTTCCGTTTTGGGGACAATGTATACGGTCAGCCGATGACGGTCTCGTTCGTCAGTCGTCTGCGCTCTGAATTGCGGTTTGACAGCCGTGAGGCACTGATGGATCAACTCTCGCTTGATGCCCGTCAGGCAGAAAGAATACTCAATGAAATGATAGAGATACAATGAAGAAAGCAATTTTTTACACCTTGGCCTTTGCTGCCATTCAGTTACTGGTGCCTTATCTGATTCAGACATTTCTGGGACTGCTGACGGGCAAGGAGTCTGCATCCCTCAATGCCACACAAATGATTATTTCACTGGCAGCGAGCAGTTTTGCGGTTATCGCCTTGTTCCTTTACCTGCATTGGGCCGAGGTATCGCGCAGTTATGTCCGTTCCCGTCCTTGGGACTCCCTCTTCTGGTGCGCCATTGCTGCGTTTGGGGTGATTATCCCTTCCAGTTTCCTTCAGGAGCAGATGCCTGAGTTGCCCAATATTGTTGAGCAGGAGTTCGACATGATTCTTCGCGACCGTTGGGGATATTTCGCCGTTGGCCTGCTGGCTCCTGTCTGCGAGGAACTGGTGTTCCGCGGTGCCATCCTCCGTGCCCTGTTAGGCAGCATTTCCCGTCACTGGCGGGCTATCGCTATCTCCGCTCTGCTTTTTGCCCTTATTCATGCGAATCCAGCCCAGATGCCTCATGCTTTCCTGGTGGGTTTGTTGCTGGGCTGGCTTTATTATCGTACCTCCAGCATTGTTCCCGGCATTGTCTACCACTGGGTGAACAACAGTGTGGCCTATGTCGTCTACAATCTCTATCCTATTCCGCAGATGAAACTGATTGACCTCTTTGGCAGCCAGCGTACAGTTGTTGCTGCTGTTCTCTTCTCACTGCTCATCCTTCTTCCGGCCCTCTACCAGCTGAATCTCCGGCTGCGTAAGGCGCAATAGTTGATACGGACAAGAACAAAGAAATGGGCCACCTCTCTCGTTGGTGGCCCGTACTTTTTTGTGCTTCAAAGTATGTTATGAAAAATTTGAGAGAATCGAAGCTTCACAGCTTCTTTGTGATTGTTTTAAATTTTTAATGAATGGTTATTATAGAGAAAGCATAGAAAAAAATTATCTTTATTATACGTTTCAGTATTTCGGTGCTTTGGGTACAGCTGCTTTAATGGAGTCCTCCAGCAGGTTTTCTGCCTGTATCGGTCCTGTGATTTCCACTGAGTCAGCCTCTTGCTGGTGATACTTGGCGTATTCCTCCTTGGGGTCATCCCATCCGCGATCCCATGGTGCCTGAGCGGCATTGCCGAGTGTCAGTATGATGGCCACGATAGCCGCAGCCTTGAAGAACGGCATCAGCCGCTGAGTCAGAGAGACCACTTGGGCCTTTACAGGCTCACCCTGTTCTATCATGGAAAGTACGCGCTCATCGAAACTGTCGTCCAGCTGCTGTTCCCGTTGTGCCTCATAGGTGAAGAGCGTCTGGTATTTAACCAGCCAGACGGGTACATCCTCCTGCGAGAAGAATGTGCGCAGAATCTCTTCTTCCTTCAGCGTGGTCTCACACTGAAAGTAGCGCTCCAGCAATTGTTCAATGTACTTATAATCCATATTCTTCAGCTTCAATGTATCTTTGTTTTACTGCCTGACGAGCTCGGAAGATATTTACCTTTACCTGTTCCTCGCTGATGTTCATGATGACAGCAATTTCCTTATAGCTCTTCCCCTCGAAGTCTCGCAATTGCATCACGCTTCGCTGCTTCTCGGGCAGGCTGTTGATGAGTTTCCTTACCAGCGCCACCCGGTCTTGCTGTATGGTTTGCTCTTCGGGGTTTGCTGCGTAACTGTGGTCTGGCGTGTCGTGCTCACCTGTGTCAAGGCTTTGATCCTGGTTGCCCATTTTCCTTGTCTTGTCAAGTGCCAGATTCCGGCAGATCGTCAGACAGAAGGCTTCCATCGACTCTATCTGTTCCCACTGCGCACGTCGGTTCCAGATTTTCATCATTGTTTCCTGTACCACATCTTCCGCATCCGCAGGATTGAGAGTGATGCGGAGCGCCAGTCTGTAGAGTTCGTTCTTCAGCGGCAGGACGTCGTTTCGGAAACTGATTTTTTTCACCTCTCTATATAATAAGACGATTGAGGAGCGGAATAGTTACAGCAATTCGTAAAAAAATTATTTGATGACAGTGCCGTGTTGTCCGTCGATGGCTGAAGCCAGCGTAATGATCACCTGGCTTACCCCTGCCTCAACAGCGGCGAGTGCATTCTCAATTTTGGGCAGCATGCCGCCGCTGATGGTACCGTCAGCCTTGAATTGTTCGAAGTCCGGGCGCGTAATGACGGGAATTACAGACTCGTCATCATCGGGGTTGCTCAGTACACCTTTCTTCTCAAACGAGAAGATGAGAGTCACGTCATACAGCTCAGCCATCGCCTTGGCCACCTCCGAGGCCATCGTGTCGGCATTGGTATTCAGGATGTTTCCTTGTCCGTCGTGAGTCAGCGGAGCGATTACCGGGACTAAATTTTTCCCGATGAAATGGGCAATTTTCTCGCCGTCAGCTTTCTTGACATCGCCCACGAATCCGTAGTCTATGCCGTTCTTCAGTGGCCGTTTCACTGAGCGGATAATGTCGCCGTCAGCACCACAAAGGCCGATGGCATCGACACCGAGTGCCTGCAGCGAAGCCACCACATGCTTGTTGACCAGTCCGCCGTAGACCATCGTCACCACCTCCAGCATCTCAGCATCCGTAATGCGCCGACCGTCCACCATCTTCGTCTCAATGCCCAAGGCAGCAGCCACCTTCGTAGCCCGCCGTCCACCGCCGTGTACTAATATCTTTGCCCCCTCAATGGCGGCAAAGTCCTTCAGCAGTTGCGTGAGCTGTGTCTCGTCCTCGACGACGGCACCTCCCACTTTTACAATAGTCAGTTTCTCCTTCATGTTATTTTGTTATTGCGTTATTCCGTTATAACGCTATTCCAGATAAGTATAGCCATAGAGTCCGCTGCGATAGGTCGACAGGAACTCCTTGCCTTCCTCCAACGAGATTTTTCCCTCTTTGACGCTCTTCATCACCCAGATTTCCAGCTGGCGCACCAGTTTCTTCGGGTTGTACTGTACATATTCCAAGACCTCTTCCACCGTCTCACCGTCAATAATCTGGTCAATGTGGTAGTGGTCGTCCTTCACAGAGATGTGTACGGCGGTGGTGTCGCCGAAGAGGTTGTGCATGTCGCCTAAGATTTCCTGATAGGCGCCAACCAGGAACACGCCGAGATAGTAGTTCTCGTTACGCTTCAATGCATGGACGGGCAGTGAGTGCGAGTTGTGGCGGTTGGTTACAAAGTTGGCAATCTTACCGTCCGAGTCGCAGGTGATGTCTTGGATGGTGGCGTTTCGCGTCGGCCGTTCGTTCAGCCGCTGGATGGGCATGATCGGGAATACCTGGTCGATGGCCCATGAGTCACTGAGACTCTGGAACAGCGAGAAGTTACAGAAGTACTTGTCGGCCAGCAGTTTGTCGATGTTCATCAACTCCTCCGGCACGTGCTTCAGACTTTTTGCCAGTGCATGAATCTCGTGGCAGACGCTCCAGTACATCGCCTCGATTTCGGCACGCGTCTTCAGGTCAACGATGCCGTGACTGAACAAGTCGAGCACCTCTTCCCTGATTTGCTCTGCATCGTGCCAGTCCTCCAGGACGTTACGCGGGCTCAGATTGTCCCAGATCTCATACAGGTCCTTTACCAACTGATGTGAATTCTCGTCAGGCTCAAACTCCTCGGGCATCTCCGGCAGCGAAGCCGTTTCCAGCACGTTGATGACCAGTACCGAGTGGTGCGCGGCAAGCGAGCGTCCACTCTCAGTGATGATGTTCGGATGGGGCAGGCCGTTCTTGTTGGCAGCATCCACGAAGGTGTAGATGCAGTCGTTGACGTACTCCTGAATAGAGTAATTGACACTACTCTCGCTCGACGGCGACCTCGTGCCGTCGTAGTCGACACCCAGTCCGCCACCACAGTCGACGAACTCCACCTGGTAGCCCATCTTGTGCAGCTGGATATAGAACTGTGAAGCCTCGCGCAGGGCGGTCTGTATGCGGCGTATCTTGGTTATCTGGCTACCGATGTGGAAGTGTATCAACTTCAGGCAGTCGCGCATGTCCTTCCTGTCGAGCATCTCGAGTGCCTCCAACAACTCGGCACTCGTCAGTCCGAACTTCGAGGCGTCGCCGCCGCTCTCCTCCCACTTGCCGCTTCCGCTGCTGGCCAGTTTGATGCGGATACCGATGTTCGGGCGTACGTCGAGCTTCTTGGCTATCTTGGCAATGATGTCCAGCTCGTTCAGTTTCTCTACGACGATGAAGATGCGCTTGCCCATCTTCTGCGCCAGCAGGGCCAGCTCAATGTATGACTGATCCTTGTAGCCGTTGCAGACGATGACCGAGTCACTCTGGCACTGCATGGCGATGACGGCATGCAATTCAGGCTTCGAGCCCGCCTCCAGACCGAGGTTGAACTTCCGCCCGTGCGAGATAATCTCCTCGACCACGGGCTGCATCTGGTTCACCTTGATAGGATAGATGACATAGTTCTCGCCTTTGTACTCATATTCCTCGGCCGCCTTCTTAAAACAGCTCCACGTCTTCTCGATGCGGTTGTCCAGAATGTCGGGGAACCGCAGCAATACCGGTGCCGTCACGTCGCGCAGCGCCAGTTCGTCCATCACTTCGCGCAGGTCAATCTGCACAGAGTCCTTACACGGCGTGACGTAGACGTTTCCGTCGTCATTGATGCCGAAATACGAGGTGCCCCAACCGCCGATGTTGTACAGTTCGCGGGCGTCTTCAATGGTCCATTTCTTCATTTACAGGTCGAGCAGTTCTTTCAGTTTCTCTATTGTGATTTTTATCTTGTCGTAGTTGTCCATCAGGCTCACGTCCAGCGTGTATTTCGCCTTCATATAATAAGGTTCACGATACTCCAGCTGCTGCCGGATGAATCCTATCAGTTCCTCCGCCGACTTGCCTTTCAGCAGCGGTCGGTCGCCCTTGCCCATCAGCAGGTGCTCTTTCAGCACCTCCGGCTCACAGCGCAGAAAGACCACCCGTGCCTGCTGGTTCAGGTAGTCCATGTTGTCGAAGAAGCAGGGGGTACCGCCGCCGCAGCTGATGACCACGTCCTCGAACTCAGCCACCTCGTGCAGCATGTTGCGCTCAATGACGCGGAACCCCTCTTCGCCGCGTTCGGCAAAGATCTGGCTCACCTTCTTCCGCATGCGGCTCTCAATGTACCAGTCCAGGTCGTAGAACGGCAGTCCTATCTCCTTGGCCAGTGCCTTGCCCACGGTGGTCTTTCCAGACCCCATATAGCCTATTAGGACTATCCTCTTCATCCTTTGTTAATGATGGCCATGCATTCCTCGTACTTCAGCTCGGCAGCCCGATCGTGCAGGTTCTTCGGCAGTCGGTAGTTCTTGCCGTCGTAGCTCAGGTAGGGGCCGTAGCGGCCGTTCAGGATTTCCAGTTTCTCGTCTTCCAGGAATATCTTCAGGTGCTTCTGCGTCTCCTGCTTGCGCTTCTCCTCTATCAGCACGATGGCTTCGTCCAGCGTGATGGCCATCGGGTCGGTACCCTTGGGCAGCGACGTGTACTGCTTGTCATGCAGCACATAGGGGCCGAACCGTCCTGCGCCGATGGTCACCTGTTTGCCCTCGAACTCACCGATCTCGCGGGGTAGTTTGAAGAGTTCCAGTGCTTCACTCAAGGTGAGGCTCTCCATACTCTTGTCCTTGGGCACCTGGGCGAACTGCGGCTTCTCCTTGTCCTCAGCCGTGCCTATCTGTACCACAGGTCCGAAGCGGCCGATCTTCACAAATACGGGCTTGCCCGTCTTCGGGTCATTACCCAGCTGACGCTCGCCGGCCTTATGCTCGTTGCGGCTGTTCATCGCCTTGTCCACGGTCGGTTCAAACTGCTTGTCAAAGGTCTTCAGCATCTTCGTCCAGGCCTCGTTGCCCTCGGCTATCTTATCGAAGTCCTGCTCCACCTTGGCCGTGAAGTTATAGTCCATGATGCCGGGGAAGTTCTTCATCAGGAAGTCGTTCACCACCAGTCCGATGTCCGTCGGCATCAGTTTACCCTTGTCAGAGCCGGTCGTCTCCTTGCGCACCTTCTGTGTAATCACCTTGCCCTTCAGGGTGTCGACGGTGTACTCCCGCTCTTCGCCCTTCTTGTCCCCCTTGTGAACGTATTCACGCTGCTGGATGGTCGAGATGGTGGGGGCGTAGGTTGACGGACGGCCGATGCCCAGTTCCTCCAGCTTGTGAACCAGCGAAGCCTCCGTATATCGTTGCGGCCCCAGGCTGTATCTCTCGGTAGCGCTGATTTCGCGGCGCGTCAGTTCCTGACCCTCGGCGATGGGAGGCAGCACGTGGCCCGTCTCCTCCGTCTGGTCGTCGTCGTCGCTCGACTCGCGATAGACTTTCAGGAAACCGTCGAACTTGATGACCTCACCCTGAGCGACGAATTGCAGAGGGTTATGGTCAATCTTAATCTCCACCGTCGTCTTCTCCATCTCCGCGTCAGCCATCTGCGAGGCGATGGTGCGTTTCCATATCAGTTCGTAGAGGCGCTTCTCCTGTACCGTACCCTCGATAGTAGCCTGGTCCATATAGGTGGGTCGGATGGCTTCGTGAGCCTCCTGGGCACCCTTCGAACTGGTCTGATACTGTCTCGGCTTGGCGTACGCATCACCATAGAGTTTGGTGATTTCCTCCTTCGAGGCTGCTAAGCATAGCTTCGAGAGGTTCACCGAGTCGGTACGCATATAGGTGATGCGTCCGTTCTCGTACAGGTGCTGAGCCACCATCATCGTCTGACTCACGGTGAAGCTCAATTTGCGGGCTGCCTCCTGTTGCAGCGTCGACGTCGTGAAGGGCGGTGCCGGCGTACGCTTCATGGGTTTCTTCTGAACGCTGCTTACCGTGAACGTCGCCTCCTTGCAGGCCTCCAGGAAGTCCATCACCTCCTCATGGCTCTTCAGGCGCGTGGCGAGCGTCGACTTCACCTCCGACTGCGACCCGTCTTCGTTGGTAATGCCGAAGACGGCGTTCACGCTGTAGTAGACCTCGCTCTTGAAGGCCTGCAACTCGCGCTCGCGTTCCACTATCAGACGGACGGCCACACTCTGGACGCGTCCTGCCGACAGGGCCGGCTTCACCTTGCGCCACAGCACCGGCGACACCTTGAAGCCCACCAGTCGGTCCAGCACGCGACGGGCCTGCTGAGCGTTCACCAAGTTCATGTCCAGCCGGCGCGGATTCTCAATAGCTTCCAGGATGGCCGGCTTCGTTATCTCGTGGAACACGATGCGGTTGGTCTTCTCCTCGTCCAGTCCCAGCACCTCGCACAGGTGCCAGGAGATGGCTTCTCCCTCGCGGTCTTCATCGGAAGCCAGCCACACCTTCTCGGCCTGCTTGGCCTGCTTCTTCAGTTCGCCCACCAGTTTTTTCTTCTCGTCGGGAATTTCGTACTCGGGTTCTAGCGAGGTGTCGTCTATACTCAGTTCCTTTTTCTTTAAGTCGCGGATGTGGCCGTAGCTCGACATCACCTTGAAGTCCTTGCCTAAGAACTTCTCAATGGTCTTTGCCTTGGCTGGCGACTCTACGATTACCAGATTCTTTTGCATACTTTCTTCAATCTTTCAATCTTTCAATACTTCAATTTTTTCGATTGTGGGGTGCAAAAGTACGCAAAACTTTCGCTTACACCTTATTATATATATGTTTTTTTGTTTTTTTTAAGAAAATCGCCTTCATATTGTAATTACTCAGTTCACCACGCTGGCCCCAGCGAGCGAAACGGGAAATAACATTTTTATCCCTGTGCTACAGATTCGCCTGAAAATAGTTACCTTTGCATCGGCAAGTAAGTAGGCCATAGAATGCAATGGACTTCCGAGTCCAATACTCAGTTTGGTTCCGTCTGCTCGTAGAGTGATAATTGGTCGTTGGAGACCTTATAGGAGACTACACATTCTTAGGAGCATCGGACTTGCCTTTTTACAGTTATGAGATATGGCACGTAAGGCAGAAAAAGAAAGGACGAAGGATGGCTTGAAGCTGAAGATAGTCAATCCTAATGCAGCAGGCATAGACATCGCCTATGGTGAGATGCAGGTCTGCGTACCCGAGGACCGTGACGGCGAGAACAACCGTTGTTTCGGCAGTTTCACATGCGACTATGAGGGGATTGCCTCCTGGCTCAAGGCCTGCGGCATCACTACCGTAGCAATGGAGTCGACAGGTTCCTATTGGGTAGGCCTGTACTTCTTCCTTGAGGAAAAGGGGTTTGACGTTCTGTTGGCTAATGCGAAGGACGTTAAGAACGTCTCCGGCAAGAAGACGGACGAGGCGGATGCCGAGTGGATAATGCTTATGCACAGCTACGGCTTGCTGAAGCCAAGCTTCCATCCTGATGCTGCAGCCCGCAATATCCGCGAGCTTGCCCGCCATCGTGACAACATGCTCCGCAGTGCAGGCAAAGAAGTCCAGCACATGCAAAAGTCGCTTGTGCTGATGAACATCAAGGTTGATACCGTTATCAGCGACATCCTCGGCAAGTCAGGGAAAGCCATCATTGAAGCCATACTGGAGGGTAATCACGACCCTAAGTCACTTGCCCAGTTGGCGGACCGGCGCTGCAAGGCCAGCAGGGAAACAATAGAGAAGTCCCTTGAAGGCACCTGGGATGCCGTACACCTGTTTGAGCTGAAGCAGTCCTATGACCTGTATAAGTACATCCATACGCAGATTGCCGACTGTGAAGCGGAGATGGACAGGATGCTGAGCGATTACACAGACGGATGCGGTACGGACATGACAGGGTACGAGGCGACTGAGAAACGCGTGGCAAAGAAGAACGCCATATCGTTTGATGCCGAGAAGCATGCCTTCTCCATGTGGGGCGTGAATATAATGGAGATGCCTGGCATGAGTCTCGGAGGACTGTCTGTCCTAATGGGTGAGCTCGGAAGTGGCTTCGTGGAGAAATTCCCATCGGCGAAGAGTTTCTGCAGGTGGTGCAACCTTGTGCCAAACAACAAAATCTCTGGCGGCAAGCTTCTGTCAAGCAAAGTACCAAAGCAGAAGAACAGGGTAGGACAAGTGTTCAGATTGTGCGCCAACTCGGTGAAGGGTGTCAAGACAGGACTTGGCGTGTATTTCCGCAGACAGAAGTCAAAGGGAGGCCATCTCCAGGCCATCGTCGCCACAGCAAACAAGATGGCGAGGATATTCTACACCATGGTTGTAAGCAAAAAACCGTTCGACGAGACTAAGGTCGGACTTGATGAAAAGACCTTGCTACAAAGGAAAATCAGCATAGCACAGAGAAGTCTGGAGAAACTGAATCTCAGGCTCTCCGTAGCGCAGGGATGAAAAATGTTATATAGGAGTCCTCATTACAGCTTCAGTAATCAGCAGTTGGATGCCGTTAATAAAAGCTAAT
>CALDLA010000139.1 GCA_937898415.1 uncultured Prevotellaceae bacterium
AGAGGACTTCATACAATAGAAAGTGCGATTGCACTTGCCAGTTGAATTCGCGTTTAGTTAAACTTTGTTGTAAATGTTAATGAAATGACGTAAATTGGTTAATTTCTGACCTTCTTTCAACAGCCTTTTCGTATATAGTATTAGGCAAAAAAAGAATTGAGTCAAAACAACATCACAATTATGGAGAAGAAAGAACTATTAAGTACTAATGAGGAATTGGAATTGCTGAAGGCCATTCAAAGCGGAAACGAAGAGGCTGTTGGCAGGCTGAAGCAAACCAAGCTACGGTTCGTAGAAGCTGTGGCAAAACAGTATCAGAATCGCGGGCTTACATTTGAAGAACTCGTTGAAGAAGGAAACAAAGGACTGATTACTGCGGCAAAGCAGTTCGATGAGCAGCGTGGATTAAAGTTTCCATCATACGCCGTATGGTGGATTCGTAATAGCATAAAGTGGGCAGTACAACAAAAAACAATCGATATAATGGACAACACTAAAAACATTGTTTATTGGGAGTTTTTCGCCAATAGCGAAATACCCGGTGCTTTTGAAAAGACAGAATGGCATGGAAAGCCTTCTGACAATTCTTTTTCATTTGTGGTGGATGAGCATGACAAATGCAAATCACTGATTGAAATCTTTGGAATCAAAAATGAAGAACTGTTCCGCGAGAAGTACAATCAAGCCATCAATGGAGACGGAAATGAGAAGAGACGAATCAACGTCTTGCACTCCTCTTCGCTTGCTGCACTATTGTTCTTCTATGGAATAGACGAGAACCATCCCTTGAAACTGGAAATAGAAGGAATCGACTACACATTTGACAGAAGTTTCTTTGAGGTGAAGACGGAAGTGAATGGGACGCATCAATCCAACATGGATGTCGTCTTGGAGGGTAAAAATGTTCAAGGTGAAAGTGTGGCTCTTTTCCTTGAATGCAAGTTTTGTGAGTATCTGAATAGTGGTAAATACGCAGGCATCAGTGCTGAGGTGTACGAACAGACATATACTGATTTGGGACTTTTCAAGTCAGGTACCTTGGAACCGATTATGGCAAGAGAGGAGAATGGCGAATTGGAGCTTATGACTTCAAAGCCATACCACTACTGCGCAGGCATCAAGCAGATGATCTCACATTATATGGGTGTCAGAAACTATGCAGAACGCGGTGACGATGCATTGGACGAAAACAGTCAATTTAAGGGTAAGCATCCTGATGTGATTTTACTTGGTGAGATACTGTTTAAGTTTGATGGAAAAGTTGACCCGAAAGGGAAATATGGTATCTATGCAGAGGACTACAGGAAACTAGCAAAGACCATCAATGAAAAGAATACAGTAAAGAAACTGAGAATGTTAAACGAAATCCTATGTTATCAAGACATTGAGAACAGTGCCTTGGATGTTCGTGTAAAACGCTTCTATCAGTATCAGTAAGCAGTTTTAATAAAATGAGGTGGCTGGTCATCCAGAAGTTGCAGATTACTTGCAGACCCGTGGAAAGGACGACCTCAGGTGAGGGCGCAATAATGTGCCCTCACATTTTAGCCGTTGTTAAACCAATCAAAACAAACACATCTATGAAACGATTTACCTTAATAGCTGCTATGTTATTGGCAAACATTTCGTTTGCAATAGCTGATGACCAGCAAGATTTCAATCAGCAGACAGAAGGGTGGGATTGGCTCTTCACTGAAAAAAGTGAGAATAAGAAAGTGTCCTACCCAGTAGAGACTTATTACAGAATCTTTGAGAACCATCCCGATTATCGAGTGAGAGGCCGTTTCATTTATGATAAAAACGGGGAACTTAAGAGGGTGGCTTATCTACTATCAAAATATTACGAGAAATGCAACCTTAAAACTATGAATTCTGCCATGAATTCTGACTACCAACAAGCCTTCTGGAGGCTTTGTAATGTTTTGAACGAGACTGTTAAGAGTAAAATGGCACAAGTGGTGTTACCTAAGAAGTGCTTGGCTCTCCCGTACTACTATGTCGTCGAGCCGGATAGAGTCGACGAGTTAAATTCCCCTTCCGAAAATCCTCTGCCTAAAACCATCATCATGTATGTTAGTGAAGTTGTAAGAGAAAACAAGCCCGGATTGCCGCCTGCACCAAAGAAGCTGGAAGAGGTGGTAACAGAAGTTGAACAAGTAAATCAAGACACCTCGGTTGTATCTCTATATATGGTTGAGAATAAGATATATGCCCGTTGTAACAGAGATTGGCTGGAGAACTGGCGTAATGATATCTATGAAGAATTGCATAAGAATTTGCATCAGTATGTAGCCAAACATTGCGAGGAGTATTGGAACCGATCAGCAAATAATGGATATGAGGAATATTGGGGAGAGTATAATAGTGAGTATCGGCACGCCTTAAATTGGGTTGTGAATGCTTTGATGATTGAAGATTATCGGAACAACAAATATAACGTAAAGGGAAATCAGTCAGCAGAAGTCTTGAATGAGATAGAAATACAACTGGGAATAAGACAAAGGAAAGTGGTAGTCAAAGATGAGGCGACCAAACGCAGGGAAACGATGACTGCGGTATGCGAAATGCTGGGCATTCAATATCATGATGGCATCAATTTACTTGGAATGTCTGCTCAGTTAAGGAAATTGCATCCCACATGGAATGACGAATACATCAGGAATCAGATTGTCCAAACGACAATGGGCGTTTCAATGACTATGGGGCTTGCTGAAGCAGGAGGTAACGGGAAAGAATGTCCGGAAGCAGAGAAATATTTGAATCAGCTAAGGTCAGACCACAAAGACGAATATACCATCGTAAGCGTAGAGCGTATGGATGATGTGACATTCAAGATACACTGCCAATCGAAATCGTCTCAAAAATATGCAGTCATTGTGGAGTATTATTCCAAGAAGCCCTATTCCTTTGAAGCAAGGCACAGGGTTGTCAAAGAATAGAGTCTCTTTTCCGTCCACTCGTTCTCTCTGATTGAAAAAAGCGAATAGCCCCGCCAGTCGGTCGGTCTGTCCGCTTGTTGTATTGTTTCTCGTTGCTCACTTCACATTTCCTGTCTTCAGCTCGCTATCGAGGAAGCTTTACACATAACCAGAGCTTTGGAAATAGAGGCCGGTCTTAGGGTCGCTGAGCTTCAGGAAGAGCCGCGAGGTATAGACTGCATCGAAAGCCTGCTGCATTGTGAGGCCGCTTTCGTCCATAAGACGGGCGATGAGATCCTTCACAATCTCCTCCTTCATGTTCTGGAATTCTGCCTGAGATTCGTTCATGCCTTTGTCAGTTTGTCAATAGCCCGCTGGGTGCAAACAGGGAGAGGGCAATGCGAGGGATGTTGATGGTGGAACCGTGATACAGCGTCATAGCGTGCCTCCTTTCCTGTGGCAATAATCCCGTGTCGTCTGGAGATTCTCTTCGAGCGAGAGCGTGTGCATGATGCCGTAATGCTTGTCGCAGAGGGCCAGTGCGCCATAGCGGCTGAGGTAACGGTAGGCTTCAGTCTCAATTATTCTCCGTTTTCCACGTTAAAGATGCAAAAAGCGGGCAAGAGTGCAACGTTCTGTCACCTTCACCCGCCTAAGAAACCTTGTGATAGTTAATAACCCAGTCCCTTCAGCCACTTTTCCACTTTCGCTTTTTCCGTGCGCACTTCGTGACCGTAGATGCTGAAGCCATTTGTAACATTTGCACCAGGGAAGGCATCCTTCACATCCTCCACACAGTTGGCAAGTCCACTGCCTTCATGGGTGGTGAAAGGGATGACGGTCTTGCCCTTCAGGTCGTTTGCATGCTTCTTGAAGAAGGTGAACATCACCTGCGGATAAGTGCCCCACCATACGGGACCACCAATGAATACAGTGTCGTACTGCGAGAGGTCGATGTCACCCTCGTACTCAGGCAGCTCACCGTTCTTCGCCTCCTTCTTGGCCAGCTCAATCAGCGGATTATAAGCCATCCCGTCGTACTTATGCGTAACGATTTCAAACTGTTCTGCGCCTGTCAGTGCCGTGATGTAGTCGGCGACAATCTTCGTGTTGCCCACTTCAATATTACCTACTGCGTAGTTGTCTCCCGCATGCGAGAAGAATACTACCAAACTTTTACCATCCTTGTTCATAACTTTCTCCTGTTTTGCGCCACCGCTGCAAGCTGTGGAAATCAGCAATGCTATGGCGGCTGTGATGATACTTTTGATATTCATTTTAAATATACTTTTGGATTTGGGTGCAAAGTTACGACGATTTCCTGATACTTTTGTTTCACAAATTACTTCACGATTTTCACTTTTTGCGTCAATCGTTCGTTTATATAATAAATAATGTGTAATTTTGTGCTGTAAACAGCGCGAAGTTGCTCACGCTCGGCAAAATGAGCAAGCTCTTTTGCGCTTGCTTAATCGCAACATTGCCTCATATGAAGATAGATTTCCAATATTCCACCGACTTCTACGGCATGAATGCCAAGGAACTGAGCGACACTTGCATGCACCTGTTGTGTACGGCGGGCGAGGGCAGTTTTGTGTTCAACGAGCATTGCTACCACATCGCGAAGAACGACTTGGTAGTGATACCGATGCCTGCCCGTGTCTGCAACCTTGCAGCACATGCCGACCTGCAGGTGGAGTGGTTTGCTGCCGATTACAAGTTCCTGCAGAACCTGTTGCCATCGAACAACTACAGTATCGGTGGCAGTATCTCGCTGAATCAAGACCCTGTCATCAAACTCTCAGATGAGCAGGCACAGCATCTGCTTGATGACTTCCATCATCTTCGTGACCGCATGGACGACCGCCATTTGCAATTCTATCGCGAACTGATGGGCAGTCTCTGCCTGACGATGATGTACGACATCTTCGAG
>CALDLA010000140.1 GCA_937898415.1 uncultured Prevotellaceae bacterium
CTGCCACCAAGGGCTCCACCAACACCGACCTCTATCCCGCAGGCATCGCCAGCCAAGTGGTCAAAGACGCCCAACTCGCCGTGAACGGCTGCACCGTGGACGGCACCATCGCCACCGACGGCAAGTACGCCGGCGGAATCATCGGCATCGCGCAAGGCTCGGCCAGCATCACCGACTGCCTCAGCAGCGTCACCATCGACAGTAGCACCGAGGGCGACGGCACCCACGGCGGACTCGTAGGCGTGCAGGGCACCTACGACGGCAGCACCATCACCATCAAGGGCTGCGTCTTCAACGGCCAGTTGCTCGGCGCATCGACCCACTCCTGCGGCGGCTTCGTCGGCTGGCGCAGCAAGACCGTCAACATCAGCAACTCGTTCTTCGTACCCGTCCAGGTCACTATCAACACCACTGATGGCAGCACGCCCTGCGCCACCTTCGTCCGCAATGGCGATAGCAGCACAACCATCACCAACTGCTACTACACCCAGGCCCTCGGCACCGTCCAGGGCGCCCAAGCCTACAGCATCACGGCGGGCGAGCATGTCACCACCTTGGAAATCAGCGGCACCGCCACCAACTACACCCATAGCGGGCTGGACTTCTACAGCGCGGGCTTCAAATGCGGCGATGTGCTCTATGCAGCTGCAAACAACCAGGTGAGCCTCACCCTCGCCCACGAAGACCGCGAGGGCTACGACTTCATTGGCTACACCCCCACCGCAGGCACGCTCAATGGCTCCACCCTCACCATGCCTAACGAAAATGTGACGATTAACGCAGACTATACCTACTCAGCACCCTCCAAACTGGCCACCACCGACATCACCTCCACCACGGCTACGCTGAGCTGGAGCGGCGAGCAGGACAGCTACAATGTGCGCTACCGCACCGCCGAAGCCAACGAGTGGCAGACCATAGGCAACATTGCAGCCACCACCACAACCGTCACCGGCCTCACGCCTGAAACGCCTTACGAATGGCAGGTGCAGGGCATCACCGGCGGCGTCACCGACTGGAGCGAGACGGCTACCTTCACCACACTGACGCCCACCACCACGCTCTTCGCCGCCAACGCCACGAACGACTGGACGACGTGGTGCAGCCCGACGGAGTGGACCGTGGACGACAGCCAGGCCACCGTCTACACCGTCAGCTCCGTGGCCGACGGCACTGTCACCCTCGCGACGCTCAGCGACGCGACGCTCATCCCGGCCTACATGCCCTTGCTCATACAGCGCAAGCCGCAGGTCACCGACGAAGTGGTGGCCACCTTCGCCCACGACGGCGACCCCAGCAACCTCAACGCTGCACCCTACAGCTACACGTCTGTGGAATACTTCGAAAGCATCGGCACAGTGATGGCACAGACGGACGATGCGCGCTTCTACGGCAACACCGGCACGGAGGGCCTCACCATCGCCGACCTGCCGGGCTTCAATGCCGACACTTACACCCTCTTCGCCCTCTATAACGGCGCGTTCCTCCGCGTCGGCAGCACCACTGGCGGCTTCCCCGCCAACCGCTGCCTCCTCGCAGTGAAGAACAGCGCGCTCAGCGGCACAGCTGCCAGCAGGCTGGCCATCAGCATTGGCGACAGCGACCTGACGGGTATCGAAGAAATTACCGACCCCACCCCCAGCCCCTCCCCTGCATGGGAGGGGAGAGCGGCGTGGTACACGCTGGACGGCCGCAAGCTCGACGGCAAGCCCTCGCACCCGGGCGTGTATATATATAATGGTAAGAAACAAGTCATCAAGAAATAAGAAAGGAGCAAGCAATATGAACAAGACATTGAAAACCATCATCCTCATAGCCGCGATGCTCATCGCGACAGGACAGACATGGGCCGCACTGACAACTTTTATTCCCCAGAACCTCTTAGTGAAGTCGGCCACCGGCGGCACCATAGCCTTCTACGACAACAACGAGTGCTTGGGTGACCCCATCACCAACGCTGGACCTGGCTCCGCGGTCTATATCAAGGCCACGCCCGACGCCACTCACCGCTACCCCACTGCCGACATGATCACGGTTGAGAAAACCATCAACAGCGGCGCGGCACAGGCACGCGGTGCCAGGCGCAGCAGCGCCACCACCATCGGCCTCGGCGAGTACGTCGACGTGACTGCCGTAAGCCAGAGCACTGGCATCTTCAGCTTCACCATGCCCGACGACGAGAAGGTCAGCATCAGCGTCACAGCCACCTTCCCTGAATGGCAGACGGCCACCGGCGTCAGCTATATCAACGCGGAGGGAGCGACCGTCACGACCGGCGACGAGAAGGTCTTTATCCTCGACGGCACCGAGACCAGCCTCAACGCGGGCTGGTATCTGGCAGAGGGCACACTCAACTTTGACCATACCCTCATCCTCAACGGCGACGTACACCTCATCCTCAAGGACAATGCCGTGATGAACATCGGCACGGCGCAAGCCCCCGTCACCGACAACGGCATCGATGGCACTGGTCACTCCATCAGCATCTACGCCCAGAGCATGGGCGACAGCAAAGGCCAACTCCATGTGAACGGCTCGTATTACGGCATTTACACCTACGACGGCAACATCACCATCTGCGGCGGCGAGGTGGAAGCCACTGGCCATGGTACCCAAGGCAAAGGCATCGTTGCTGATGTAAGAGATTCCGGCGGCAGCATCACCATCAGCAACGCCACCGTCACAGCAACAGGTTCCATGGGCATCCACGCACAAAGTGGCATCACTATCAACTACGGCACCGTCACGGCTACAGCCAATGGCTCCGGTGCCGCCGGTTATGGCATCTGTGCCAGCGAAAGTGACATCACCATCAATGGCGGCAAGGTGACGGCAAGGGGGGCAACAAATGCGCGCTTGGGCCATGGAATCTATGCATTCGGCGGCAATATCACCGTCAGTGGCGGCGAGGTGGAAGCCACTGGCCATGGTACCCAAGGCAAAGGCATCGTTGCTGATGTAAGAGATTCCGGCGGCAGCATCACCATCAGCAACGCCACCGTCACAGCAACAGGTTCCATGGGCATCTGGGCAGATGGCGGTCTCACCATCAACAACGGCACCGTCACCGCCACCGGCAATAAATCAAACGACGGTTATGGCATCTATTCTAAAAAATGTGACCTCACCATCAATGGCGGCAAGGTGACGGCAATGGGTTCGGGAAATACGAACTTTGGCCTCAATGCCGGCGGCAATATCACCCTCGGCTGGACCAACGCCTCTGACTTCATCCATGCGAACAGTTACTATGCCAACGGCACCATCAGCATCGCCGAAGGCAAGACCTTCATCGACGAGGACGGCAACACCTTCGAGAGCGGCACGGTCGATGCTTCAGCCATCAACGGGAAGACGCTGTATCCCTACATTGAGGGTAGCGTGCCCTACATCGACGAGAACGGCGAGCGGCAGCTGTGTACTGACTATACCATCATCAGCGACAACACCGTCACCACGTTTGGACAAAATGACAATGTGGAACGATGGTATGTAGTGACAGGAACGGTCAACTTTGCCAGCACTATTGAGTTCATGAGCAACTCCAACATCATCATAGCCGACGGTGCCGTGCTGAATGTAGGCACGGCTGAGAACCCTGTGTCTGGCTATCTTGGTGGTATCTTTTCACATTTTGATTTGAAGATCTATGCGGAGAGCGGCACCACCGGCCATGTCAGTGTCTATTCTGCTTCTGATCGGAATGCCATTTTCGACGATGGTGGCGAACTTGTCATCGTGAACTGCGAGGTTAACGCCTCCGGCTCAGTCGGAATCTATGATACTCGTACTGGCATCAACATCGTAGGCTGTCAATTGAACCTTGCCGGTGGAAATGGTGTCGAAAGTGCTACTGGCCCTGTGACGCTTAAAAACACTACGCTGACCGCCCCGAGTTTGACTGAAAAAGTAATCTACAGTCCTGTTGACCTTACGCTCGACAATTGCACGGTGGTGGCAGCGACCAGTGCTACTCATGTTCATGCCATCGAATCCTACGGTGGTACCAATGGCATCATCATCAAGAACAATTCGAATATAAACGTGGAAACCACAACTAACCTAAATAGCAATGGCATCTTTTCTCAAATGGGTGTCAGCATTGAGGGTAGTACGGTGGAGGCCAAGGGCAATATAGGAATTAATGCCAGTGGCGCTTTGACGATTACGGATGCCACGGTGAAAGCCACCGGTGGAGGCCATGCTATTTTTGCAGGAAGTTCTATCACCCTCGACGGCAGCGACGTGACAGCCAAGTCTACCGGCGCTCATGCCATCTATGCTAATAACGGCAACATCACCATCAGGAACAACGGAAAGACCGTTGCCGAGAGTCCTAATAATTCTAATACTAGCTGTTACGCCATCATTGCTGATTATGGTCACGATGTCATTATCGAGGGCGGCACGGTGGAGGCTACTGGCTCCAGGGGCATCTATGCCGTAGGAAATGTCAGCATCAGCAATGCAGAAGTCAGTGCCACAGGTGGCACCGACGGTGGCATTTTGGCCGATAATTCTATCACCCTCGACGGCAGCAACGTGACGGCCAAGTCTACCGGCTTTCATGCCATCATTGCTTCTACCGGCGACATCACCATCAGGAACAACGGAAAGACCGTTGCCGAGAGTAATAATACTTCTGGTTTCGCCATCTGTACTAAGAATAGTGGCAATGTCATTATCGAGGGCGGCACGGTGGAGGCTACTGGCTACATGGGCATCTTTGCCGAAAATGTTAACATCAGTGGGGGGCAGGTCAGTGCCACAGGTTCAGGATATGGCATTCTGGCATGGAACGGAAGCATCACCCTCGGCTGGACGAATGCCAGCGACTACATCCATGCGAACAGTTACCTTGC
>CALDLA010000141.1 GCA_937898415.1 uncultured Prevotellaceae bacterium
AGTTCCATGCAGGTGAACTCCGGGTTGTGGTTGCGGTCCATACCCTCATTGCGGAAGTTCTTGCCAATCTCGTAGACGCCCTCGAAGCCGCCCACGATGAGGCGCTTCAGGTAGAGCTCGGTGGCAATGCGCATGAACATATCCTGGTCGAGCGCATTGAAGTGGGTGATGAAAGGACGGGCGGATGCACCTCCGGCTATGGATTGGAGGGTGGGAGTTTCGACTTCGGTGTATCCGGCCTCGTCCAGTACTTTTCTTATCGTGCGGATAACGGTGGCGCGCTGCAGGAACGTGTCCTTCACGCCGTCGTTCACCACGAGGTCGACATAGCGCTGACGGTAGCGCAGTTCGGGGTCATCGAATTTGTCGTAGGCCACACCGTCCTTGTACTTCACGATGGGCAGCGGCTTCAGTGACTTCGACAGCAGCGTCAGCTCACGCGCGTGTACCGATATTTCTCCTGTCTGCGTACGGAATACCGTACCGCGAACGCCGATGAAGTCGCCGATGTCGAGCAGTTTCTTGAATACCACGTTGTAAAGGTCTTTGTTCTCGTCGGGACAGATGTCGTCGCGGGTGACGTAGACCTGGATGCGGCCCTTCGAGTCCTGTAGTTCCACAAACGAGGCTTTGCCCATGACGCGGCGGCTCATCATGCGGCCGGCGATGGATACTTCGCGGGCGGGGGCATCGTCGCTGAATTCAGCCAGGATGTCGGTAGAGAAAGCATTGGTCGTATACTCTGCTGCGGGGTAGGGGTTGATACCCATCTTGCGCAACTCGTCAAGCGACTGACGTCGCAGTATTTCCTGTTCACTAAGTTCTAAAATGTTCATTTCTTTATCCGGATAAATGTGTTTTGACGGGTGCAAAGTTACGAAATATTCCCGAAAAAACCTACTTTTGGGTAAATAATTGCAAAAAAACTTGCAAAAGTTTGCAAGGTAAGGAAAAAAACTTTATATTTGTGGCTTCAAAAAGCTAATAATTGAAGTAACCAGTAAGATAGTACAATGAATCAAACAGCAGTTAAGAAACGTGTCGTCGGCGTTGACATTAGCTTGGACCTTACAACTTTCGCTATTGTAGATGTCCGAGGGAATATTTTGGCAAAGGATAGCTTCCAGACGCTGGATTATCCTGAAATCAACAGTTTTGTCACCGTGTTGTGTGAGAAGATTGTTGGTCTGGTCGAACTGAACGGAGGCTATGAGTCGATACGCTCCATCGGTGTGAGTGCTGCCAGCGCGAACTACCTGACGGGGTGCATCGTCAATTCGCCTAACATGCCTTGGAAGGGAGTCATCCCCCTGTCGGCCATGATGCGTGACCAGTTAGGACTGGCCGTCGCCGTCGCCAACAACTCTCATGTGGTGGGACTGGGTGAGCAGGCCTTCGGCTCGGCTCACGGCATGCGCGACTTCATTGCCATCACCCTTGGTTCGGGTATGGGCAGCAGCATCTTCTCCGATGGTGAAATCAACCTCGGCTTCAACGGTCATGCGGGCGAGATTGGCCACACGTGCATTGACCTGAACGGACGCCTCTGCGGTTGCGGAAATCGCGGTTGTCTGGAGGCCTATACGGCCGCCAAGGGAATCATTCAGACGGCTAAGGAAGTCATGGAGTCGTCCGACGAGCCTTCGCTGATGAGGGACGCTAAGAAACTGACGCCGAAGAAGATTTTTGAGTTCTGTGAGCAGGGCGACAAGCTGGCTATCGAGGTCTATCGCCGCACGGGCGAACTGCTGGGCTTGGGACTTGCCAATTATGCCTCGCTGGTCAATCCTGAGGCCATCATCTTCACGGGCGGCATCTCGCGTGCCGGACACTGGCTGCTGGAGCCTGCGAAGAAGTCGTTCGAGGAACACGTGTTCCATAATATACAAGGTAGGGTCAAGTTCCTGGTTTCCGACCTGAGCGAGAGCGAGCGTAACGTGCTCGGTGCCAGCGTGCTGGCTTGGAGGGTCAAGGAGTATTCACTGTTTAAGGAGTAAGTAGGGCATGGAAGAAGTTGATCAGATAAAAACACGTGTCGTAGGCATCGACATTCGTGAGAACCGTACGACCTATGCTATTGTCAATATTCGGGGTGAAATCGTGGCCCAGGACTATTTCTGTACAGCCGACTATGCTGAGATTACGGATTACATCAGTGCGCTGTGCGAACGGGTGCTGTCGCTCATCGACGAGAATGGCGGCTACGAGACTATTCGCTCGGTGGGTATCTCGGCCCCCAGTGCCAACTACCTGACCGGTTGCATTGAGAACGCGGCCAACTTGAAGTGGAAGGGCGTAGTGCCGCTGGCTGCTATGCTGCAGGACCAGTTGGGAATGGCGGTGGCGGTGGCCAACGATGCCCACATTACCGCTCTTGGCGAGAAAGCCTATGGCTCGGCTCACGGCATGAAGGACTTCATTGTCGTCAGCATCAGTCACGGCGGCCTGGGCAGTTGCATCTTCACCAACGGACTGCCTCACCTTGGCGTCAACGGCTTTGCCGGCGAGGTGGGCCATACGTGTGTCGAAATCGACGGTCGGCAGTGTGGCTGCGGTCGCAAGGGCTGCCTGGAGACCTACGTGTCAGACAATGGACTGGTCCGTACGGCTGAAGAGGAGATAGCCAAGAGCAATGAGCCGACGCTGCTCAGCCAGTTGGACGAACTCAACATACGCACGATTACCGAGTGCTGCGAAAAGGGCGACCGCGTGGCCATCGATACGTTCCGCCGTGTGGGTACAATGTTAGGCGTCGGACTGGCCAACTACGCATCCGTTATTAACCCCGAGGCCATCATCCTGACGGGCGACATGATGCAGGCCGGCAAGTGGCTGCTCAAGCCCATGCGGGCAGCGTTCGACGGTCATGTGTTCCACAACATACGCGGCAAGGTGCGCATCCTCGTCTCCATCCTGAAGGAGGGCGAGCGCGACGTGCTGGGTGCCAGCGCACTGGCGTGGGACGTCAAGGAGTATTCATTATTCAAATAGCTGACAGCAAGCAGATGAACAACTACAGCATTCATAAAAAGAGGGTGGTCGGCGTGGAAATCAGCAATGAGCGCACGACCTACGCCATTGTTGACATTCGCGGAAACATCTTTGCGAAAGAGTCATTCGACACCCGCGACCATCCTGACATCAACGAGTTCGTTACCGTACTCAGCGAGCGCATCATTGCGATGATTGAAGCCAACGGCGGCTATGAGACCGTCCGCTCCATTGGTGTCAGCGCACCCAGTGCCAACTCGCTGACCGGGTATATCGAGAACGCGGCGAACCTGCCTTGGAAGGGTGTCATCCCGCTGGGCGTCATGCTGCGCGAGCGCATCGGACTGGCCGTTGGACTGTCGAATGACGCCCACGTGTCGGCCCTTGGTGAGCAGGCTTTCGGCACGGCTCACGGCATGCAGAACTTCATCGTCATCTCGTTAGGCGTCGGCGTGGGCAGCTGCTTCTTCTCTGAGGGGCGCGAGCATCACGGCAGTCAGGGCTATGCCGGCGAGTTCGGACACACCTGCGTCGAGGATCGCGGACGTGAGTGCGGCTGCGGTCATCGCGGCTGTCTGGAGACCTATGTCTCAGCCAAGG
The DNA here is from genome assembly GCA_937898415.1 of uncultured Prevotellaceae bacterium. Classification (GTDB taxonomy): domain Bacteria; phylum Bacteroidota; class Bacteroidia; order Bacteroidales; family Bacteroidaceae; genus Prevotella. The sequence goes on from CALDLA010000141.1 coordinate 3,592, forward strand.
GCATCGTGCAGACGGCGCGCGAGATGATGGTTGCTCTCGACGAACCGTCGCTCATGCGCTCGCTGGGCAAGCTGTCGCCGCGCATCATCTATGAGTGCTGTGAACAGGGCGACGCGATGGCCATCGAGGTCTTTCGCCGCACGGGCTATATGCTGGGCATCGGCCTGGCTAACTATGCGTCTATAGTCGACCCGGAGGCCATCATCCTGACGGGCGGCATCTCGCATGCCGGCAAGTGGCTCTTTGAACCGACCCGTAAGTCATTTGACGAGCACATCTTCGGAAATATGCGCGGAAAGGTGCGACTGCTGGTCAGCGACCTCGACGACGGCGAGCGCGATGTGCTGGGTGCCAGCGCGCTGGCCTGGACGGTTCCCGAATACTCCCTGTTTAAATAATGAATGTAGACAGCATCAACGAAATTATCAACTCTAAGCCCAATATGAGTACCGCTCTTGGGATGGAATTTATTTCCACACCTGAGAGCGATACCTGTATGGCCCGCATGAAGGTTGACGAGCGCAATCGTCAGCCTTTCGGCTTTCTTAGCGGGGGCGCCTCGTTGGCCTTGGCCGAGAATGTGGCGGGCGTCGGCTCGTCGTCGCTCTGTCCGGGCTGTGCCTGCGTAGGCATCGAGGTTAGCGGCTCTCATGTGAAGGCCGTCGCCGAGGGCGACACCGTCACCGCCTATGCCCGTATGATTCACAAGGGGACGACCCTCCATGTGTGGAATGTGGACATCAAGGATACGGCGGGCGACCTCATCTCAAACGTCCGAGTCACCAATTATATCATTAAACCGCAGCGATGATGTCTGCCTACGCCCTCTATCGTTTGCCTCATGCCGACAGCTACACGGCGCTGGAGGGTTCGACGCAGGAGTTCACGTCATGCGTCCAGCTCAACAGTCAGTCGGGCTTTGTCGTCGCCCCGTTTGAGGTGCGGCCTGACCAGCCCATCGTGCTCATCCGTCCTGACAAGATGGAGGAACGAGAAATGAGGAACGAAGAACGAGAAACAATATTACCCGCATCCCTTGATTCTGCCCCAGAACAATTCTCCTTCCTCGCTCCTCCTTCCTCGCTCCTCGAAAACTACGCCATCGACTTTGCCAATTTCCACGCGCAGCTTCAGCAGGGCACCTTCCGCAAGATTGTGCTCTCGCGCTGTTCTGAGCAGCGGGTGTCGTCGCCCGTCGCTGCCCGACAGCTCTTCCTGCGCGCCTGCCAGCTCTATCCCCGCATGTTCATCGCCCTCGTCCACACGCCCCAGAGTGGCACGTGGCTGACGGCAACGCCCGAGATACTATTGGAGGGAAGCGGCAGCGACTGGCGCACGATAGCCCTTGCGGGAACTATGAAACTGGAGCCCGAACAGCTCGGCGGCGAGGGCGAGAACGTCAGGTGGAGCACCAAGAACATTGAGGAACAGCGCATCGTGGCCACCTATATTGCTGAGTGCCTGGAGCGCTTCACCGACGACTTCCGTGAGGAAGGGCCGCGCACCGTTCGTGCTGCCAACCTGGTCCACCTGCGCAGCGACTTCACCTTCAAGCTGGCCTCCAACGACTGCATCGGCGACCTGCTGCAGGCGCTGCATCCCACGCCCGCCGTCTGTGGTATTCCCAAGCGCGACGCCTTCCAGTTCATCATACGCAACGAGCATACACCCCGCCGCTACTATAGCGGATTTATGGGACCGCTCAATATCCCTTCACCCTTCACCCTTCCCCCTTCACCTCGAAGCACCCACCTCTACGTTTCGCTCCGCTGCATGAACATCGAAAGTGACCGTTACCGGCTCTACGCTGGCGGCGGACTGCTGAAGGACAGTACGGAGGAACAGGAGTGGCTTGAAACTGAGGCGAAACTTGAAACCATGAGAAGATGTATAGCCATAAGCAAAGCGTAAACATACTGACGGCCCTGCTCGTACGGCACGGAGTCCGTCACGCCGTCGTCTGTCCGGGCAGCCGCAATGCGTCCATCGTCCACAACCTGGACGAGTGTCCCGACATCCGCTGCTATCCCGTCACCGACGAACGCTCGGCGGGCTTCTATGCCTTGGGCATGATGCAGGCTTTGAATGAGCCGGTCTGCGTCTGCGTCACCAGCGGTACGGCCTTGCTCAACCTTGCGCCTGCTGTGGCTGAGGCGTGGTATCAGCACCAGCCGCTCATTGTCATTAGTGCCGACCGCCCCGAGGCGTGGATTGACCAGTTGGACGGTCAGACGCTGCCCCAGCCGGGAGCCCTCGGACGTTTCGTGCGCCGCGCCGTCTCGCTGCCCGAGTCCGACAGCTGGTATTGCGGCCGTCTGGTCAACGAGGCCCTGCTCAATGCCCTCAGCGACGACCCGCGACCTGTTCACATCAACGTGCCCATCACGGAGCCGCTGTTCAACTTCGATGTGCCGCAGCTGCCTGAAGTCCAAAGGATTGTCCGCACGTCGCCCGCCCGCGACTACGACTGCCTCAGTCCTGAGTTCGTCGATGGACTGGTGGCTGCCCGTCGGCCTATGATTGTCTTCGGACAGACCAATCCGCACGACTTCGAGGGCATCGACGTTGACTACCTCTTCAGTCACGTCATCGTGCTGCACGAGGCGCTGTCCAACTTCCCCAGCGTCAGCCATTTCGACGAAGTTCTCTTTTTAGAGGAGAGAGGAGAGAGGAAAGAGGAAAGGATCCTGCCGCCCGACTTCATTATCCATGTGGGCGATACCGTCGTCAGCAAACGGCTGCGCCGGTTCCTGCGCCAAGCTACTGGCGCCCAGACGTGGCGCATCAGTCAGTCGGGCGATGTCGAGGACACGTTCCAGCACCTGCGCGGCATCATCGTCGGCGACCCCGAGTCCGTCCTGCAGTCGCTCAGCCACAAGATCAGCACCCGCCGTCTGTCCTCGATGGACTACCGCCGCCAGTGGCTGACGGCCCTGACTGCCGCTGCCCGTCGAGCCTCCGACTATCAGCCCGGCTATTCGCAGATGGCTGCCGTCAAATACTTCGAGGAACACTTCACAGAGGGCATCGTCCATTACGCCAACTCCTCCGCCATCCGTCTGGCCAACATCTATGCTCCGCATCACGTCTGGTGCAATCGCGGTGTCAACGGCATCGAAGGCTCGCTCTCCACCGCCGCCGGCTACTCCTGTGTGACAGACGAAAAAGTGTTCTGCATCATCGGCGACCTCAGCTTCTTCTACGACCAGAACGCCCTGTGGAATCAGAACTTACACGGAAATTTCCGCATTCTGTTGCTCAACAACGGTCGCGGCGGCATCTTCAACCTTCTGCCCGGCTTGGAGCAGAGTCCCGCCCGCGACCCCTACATCGCCGCCTCACACCACACCACCGCTGAGGGCATCTGTCGCCAATGCAACGTCGGCTACCTGAAGGCCGAGGACACCATACAACTCCACGAAGCCATCGACGCCCTGCTCCATTCCGACGCTCTCCGTCCCCTCCTTCTCGAAGTCCTAACCGACGCTGCCGCCGACGAACAGGCGTTCCGCGGCTATTTCAAGCAAATAGGTTAGTCGTCTTTCGTAGCCTTTGTAATATATTACTTAATCTCGATATCGCGCCGGACGTTGTTGCGTATCTTCGTGAGATAGGCTTTCATGCCGACGGCATCCTTCTGGTCGATAATCTCGAGGAGCTCCTTCAACTCGGTGCGAATCTGTGCTACTTGGTCGTGGGTGTAGGGGTTGAAGAGGATTTCCTGTAGCAGGTAGTCGTCTTCGTTCAATACGCCCTTGGCTATACGCATGTGGCGCTTGAAGGTGGTACCGGGCGCGTCCTGATGCTTCATGACGGCGGCGAAGACGAAGGTGGAGACGAAGGGGATACTCAATGAGTAGGCGACCGTACGGTCGTGCTCTTCGAAAGTGTATTCGTAGATGTTGAGTCCGAGCTTCTGGTAGAGGTCTTTGAAGAAGATGCGGCCCATGTAGTCGCCCTCGCTGATGATGATGGCGTTCTCCTCAGAGAGCTGCTGCAGGTTGGCGAAGGTGGGTCCGAACATCGGGTGGGTGGAGACGTAGCGCATGCCGGTCTGCTCGTAGAACTCCTTCAGGTCGGTCTTTACGGAGGCGATGTCGCTGATGATGCACTCCTTGGACAGGTAGGGGATGACCTCGCGGAACACGGGGATGGTGTACTTCAGCGTGACGGCGTTGATGAGCAGTTCGGGACGGAACTCCTGCACCTCCTCGTAGGTGGTGAACCGCTGGCAGTTGTAGGTGAAGCGCATGCGCATGGGGTCGCGCTCGAAGACGGCGACCTCATGCTCAAAACTCAGCAGGTCGATGAAGAAACTTCCCATCTTGCCTGCGCCCATAACTAATATCTTCATTTGTTGATAATCTCTATTTGTTGACGTACTGACTCTTCGTGGATGTTCTCAAAGACCTTGGCGACGAAATCGGGACCCATGCCGCAGAGCGAGCCTTGGACGCCACGCTTCGACAGAATCTCGTTGTAGCGCGAGGCCTGCAGCACGGTCATGTTGTGCTCCTTCTTGTAGTGGCCAATCTCGCGGCAGACGCGCATACGCTTGGCAAGAATGTCCATAATCTGGTTGTCGAGCTCGTCAATCTGCTTACGCAGACTGGTGAGTCCCTCGGTGGTGGTGTGCTCGTCGCGGATGATGAGCAGCGAGAGGATGTAGTCGAGCACCTCAGGTGTCACCTGTTGCTTGGCGTCGCTCCACGCCTTGTCGGGATCACAGTGGCTCTCGACGATGAGTCCGTCAAAGCCCAGGTCCATCGCCTGCTGGCAGAGCGGGGCAATCAGTTCGCGACGGCCGCCGATGTGCGAGGGGTCGCAGATGATGGGTAGCTCGGGAATGCGGCGATGCAGCTCAATGGGAATCTGCCACATCGGGGCGTTGCGGTAGATTTTCTGCTCGTAGCTTGAGAAGCCTCGGTGGATGGCTCCCATGCGCTTGATGCCGGCCTGGTTGATGCGCTGCAGGGCACCTATCCACAGCTCGATGTCGGGGTTCACGGGGTTCTTCACGAAGACGGGCACATCGACACCCTTCAGGGCGTCGGCCAATGCCTGCATGGCGAAGGGGTTGGCCGTCGTACGGGCACCCACCCAGAGGATGTCGATGTCGTACTTCAGCGCCAGTTCTACGTGCTCGGGCGTGGCCACCTCGGTAGAGACGAGCATCTTGGTCTCGTCCTTCACCTGCTTCATCCACACCAGGGCGGGCTCTCCGTGACCCTCGAAGCCTCCGGGCTTCGTGCGGGGTTTCCAGACGCCGGCACGGAAGTTGTGGCAGCCCTTCATGGCCAGCTGTCGTGCGGTTTCCATCACTTGCTCTTCGCTCTCAGCCGAACAGGGGCCTGCTATCACGAAGGGGCGTTCGTTGTCACTCGGTAAATTCAATGGTTGAAGTTCCAGTTCCATAACTTATATTGCTTTTTTGATTCTTTCTAATGCCTGTTGTATCTTTTCTTCCTTTGCACACAGCGAGATGCGGATGTAGCGCTCGCCGTTCGAGCCGAAGATGAAGCCCGGGGTGATGAAGACGCGGGCCTCGTGGAGTACGCGCTCCGTCAGGTCCTCGACGTTCCCGATGCTGTCGGGGATGCGTCCCCAGAGGAACATGCCCACCTGTTGGGGGTCGTACTTACAGCCTAAGACGTCCATGATCTGCTCGGCATACTGGCGGCGGCGGGCGTAGGTGTTGATGTTGAACTCACGGTGCCAAGCCTCGTCGTTCCTGTAGGCCTCGGCAGCAGCCAGTTGAATGCCGCGGAACGTGCCGCTCTCGATGTTCGACTGTACCTTTAGAATCCACTGGATGAACTGCGGATTCGAGGCACAGAGACCCACGCGCCAGCCCGGCATGTTGTGCGACTTCGACATCGAATTGAACTCGATGCAGCAGTCCTTGGCGCCAGGAATCTGAAGAATGCTCAGGTGCTCCTCGCTGAGGATGAACGAGTAGGGGTTGTCGTTGACGACGACGATGCTGTTTCTGTGAGCGAAACTCACCAAACGCTCGTAGGTCTCGCGCTGGGCACGGCCTCCTGTCGGCATGTTGGGATAGTTGGTCCACATCAGCTTGACACGCGAGAGGTCCATCTTCTCCAGCTCGTCGAAGTCGGGCTGCCATCCGTTGTCCTCGCGCAGGTCGTAGTTCACAATCTTCGCCCCCAGTATCTTCGAGAGCGACGTGTACGTGGGGTAGCCGGGATTGGGTACCAGCACCTCGTCGCCGGGATTGACGAAGGCCAGCGTCACGTGGAGGATGCCCTCCTTCGAGCCAATCAGCGGCAGCACCTCCGACTTCGGGTCGAGGTCGACGTTGTACCAGCGACGGTAGAAGTCGGCCATCGCCTCGCGCAGTTCGGGCGTACCCTGAGTGGGCTGGTAGCCGTGGGCGTTGGGGTCATGAGCCACCTCGCACAGCTTCTCTATCGTCTGCTCTGAGGGCGGCATATCGGGACTGCCGATAGCCAGCGAGATGATGTCCTTGCCCTCAGCGTTCATCTGTGCCACCTCCTTCAGCTTGCGGCTGAAGTAGTATTCTTGTACTAAACTTAATCTGTCTGCGGGTTTCACTAAGTTCTCTTTCATATATCATTCTTCTATTTAGTCTTGTTCAGACCCCCAGCCCCCTAACTTAGGGGGTAGGAGCATCCTTATACTCCCCTAATATTCTCAAGTCCTTGGTCAATGGGATAATCGCGTCAATTGACTGGCGGTAGCGCGTCAGGTCGTCGTACATCACGTCCACGTAGAATAGGTACTCCCACTCGCGGCCGATGATGGGCAGCGACTGAATCTTCGTCAGGTTGATGTGATAGAACGAGAGAATAGCCAGCACATGAGCCAGCGAGCCTTGTTCGTGAGGCAACGAGAAGACGATGCTCGACTTGTTGGTCTCCGTCAGCGGGCGCAGCATGTCGGCCTTGTTGGGATTCGACACCACGAGGAAGCGCGTAAAGTTATGTTTGTTGTCCTCGATGTGGTCCTCCAGCACCTTCAGGCCGTAGAGCCGTGCCGCCTCAGCGTGGCAGATGGCCGCCCATCCTCGATGCTGTCCCTCGGCTATCATCTTGGCCGAACCGGCGGTGTCCTCGGCCTCGACGTTCTTCAGCTGCGGGTGCTGGCTGAGAAACTGCCGGCATTGCATCAGGGCGACGGGGTGGGAGTGTACCTCCCGGATGGTGTCCCAGTCGTCCTCCGGCAGACAGCAGATGCTGTGGGTGATGTGTAGCTTGTGCTCGCCGACGATGGTGGTCCCCGAGTCGCGCAGCAGTTCGTAGTTGTGCAGCAGCGAGCCCGCAATGGTGTTTTCTATCGCCAGCATGCCGATGGCCGTCGGGTCTTGCTTAATAGAGGCAAAGACCTCCTCGAACGTCGAGCAGCAGATCAGCTGTATCTGTTCGCCCTCGTAGTACAGGTGCGCCGCAATATCGTGGAACGACCCGATGAGTCCTTGAATTGCTATTCTCTTCATTTATTTCTTAACTCTTAACTCTTAATTCTTAACTCTTACCCTCTTAATTTAAAAAAGCCCCGCTTTCACCTTGTATGTGAAGCGGAGCCTTATTTCAATTTTCAATTTTTCAATTTTTCAATTCTTACATACGGGCTACCGCTTCACAACTCGTTGCAAAGTAAAAGTAATAGCCGTAAAAGTAAGCATTGTGATTCAACATCTGTCTTCTCGTTTTTGTTTAACGGGTGCAAAAGTAACACTTTTCCCCGAATTCAGCAAATAAATTGCAAGAAATTTTCGTTCAGCCCGTAAATAAACGTCAATTTGCCACTCAACATCTATGTTTTTATCACTATTTGGTATTATATTATTGGAGCGATTAAGGGACGGTTCTCTTCTGATCAAAATCGGGAACTGCGTGTAAGGGAAAATAATCGCGGAAGCGCCCCTTGATTTTTCGACCCCTATTTGTAATCACTTGAAGAATCGTTTTCCATGTCTTGTTCATAATAGCGATGTCAAACGTTTGAACAAGCAAGTAATAACAATTAAAAACAAAAGGCAACGATCATGAAACAGACGATTATCATTACAGAGAGCCCTGAACAGCAGGGATG
>CALDLA010000142.1 GCA_937898415.1 uncultured Prevotellaceae bacterium
AGTTAAGGAGTTAAGGAGTTAAGGAGTTAAGGAGTTAAGGAGTTAAGGAGTTAAGACATTACCTTAATTCCAAAAGAAATAGGATTCCCGCGTGTTGACACGGGAATCCTATTTCGTTGATGCCTACAAACGATTCTTACCAGCGGTCCTTCGTCTGGATGTCGTCGCCCCAGCGATGATCCTTCGGGAAGGGCTGTCCGTTCCAGGCCTTTACCTGGGTCCACGGCTCCGGGTTCGAGGTCCAGAAGGGGTGGTCGGCGGGCAGTCCGAGGGGCATGAACGAGAGGCTGGTCATGTAGAGCGAGCCGTTGTTGGTGTACCAGTCGGCGGTCTCGGGCTGGTGGCCGCAGAAGCCGATGGTCAGGTAGCCCGCGTCGTTGTAGTTGTTCTGATGGTCGAACATGCGGTGCATGACGGTGGTCAGGGCGGCGCGCACTTGTCCGTTCGACAGTTCTTTCGGCAGTTTCTGGTACCAGGCCATCAGGGCCAGCGGCTGCAGGGCGGCCAGGCGGTAGGGCGTGGAGCGTCCGATGACGGGGAAGGTGCCCTCGGGCGAGATGAAGCGCTCAAGGATGATGGCGAACTTCTGGGCGCGCTTCAGGGCGCGGTCGTAGTACTTCTGATATTCCAGTCGGGTGTTGGCCTTGGCGTCAATCATGTTCTGCAGTGTCTCCAGGTACATGGCGTGGAAGACGTAGCTGGAGTAGTAGTCGAAGGCAAAGACGGGGCCGTCGGCATACCATCCGTCGCCCACGTACCACTCCTCGACCTTGCGGATGGGCATCATCACGCGGAAGTCGTCGTACTCCTTCAGGCCGGCGGCCTTGGCGATGAAGCTCTCGATGGTCGATGAGAAGAGGAACCAGTTGGTGTAGGGCGGCTCATACTTGCGCAGCATCTTGAACTCCTTGATGTAGCGGTCCTTCGTCGTCTGGTCCAGCGGCACCCACAGGGCGTCGTAGGCGCGGATGAACGACTCGGCGATGTAGGCGGCATCGACTAAGTTCTGTCCCGAGGCGCCCCACACCAGGTAGTCGGGCGAGTCGGGGTCCACGCTGTTCTTATACGAGGCCAGCGCCCACTCGCGCAGCTGGTGGCGCAGTCGTCCCTCGACGGTGTCGTCGTCGGGTAGTGCCAGCCACGGCGCAATACCCGCCATGAGTCGGCCGAAGGTCTCCATGTAGACCACCTTGCGGTTGCGGTTGTCGAACGAGGGCGAGAACTCCGTCTTCATGTTCTTCTGGAGTTCGCCGTTGGCCATGTTCTTCAAAACGGGCATCGCCATCTTGTAGGCCTGTTCGCTCCAATACTCGCGGTCAGTCTGTACCGCCTTCTTTGACTTTTTGGCCTCGACGGGCACCAGCGCCATGAGCGCCACGATTGCTATGATAATCTTCTTCATGATTCTCTTGTTATTTCGTTATGGTGTTATTTCTTCTTTTCCAGGTACCTGACGTATTCGCAGGCGGCGAGTAGGAAGGCTCCGACGCCGAAGTTGGCCTCAGAGTTCTGGTCGACGGTCTGGCCGGGGATGGCGCGCTCGCCGATGGGCTGCACGTAGCCCACCTTGCCCGACGGCTGCAGGGCGGTCTCCGTCAGGTACTTCCAGGCGCGGGCGATGACGGGTGCGAACTCCTTCTTCTGCAGATAGCCGTTGTTGACGCCCCAGAGCATGCCGTAGGTGAAGAAGGCCGTGCCCGAGGTCTCAGGGCCGGGTGCGTGTTCGGGGTCGGCCATCGAGCGTGTCCAGTAGCCCTCCTTCTGCTGCAGGGCGGCTACGGCGCGGGCCAGTCGGGTGTACTTCTCGACGAAGAACGGCTGGCGCACGTAGATGTCGGGCATGTCCTGCAGCACCTTGGCCAGTCCGGCCAGTACCCATCCGTCGCCGCGTGCCCAGAAGTCCTTCTTGCCGTTGGCCGACTTGTGCTTGGGGTAGACGTACTTGCCGTCGCGGAAGTAGATGCCCGTCTCCGGGTCGAGCATGATGCTGTCGGAGTAGAGCAGGTTCTGGTAGAGCTTGTCCAGGTACTTCGGGTCGCCCGTCAACTTGTACATCTTGGTCATCACGGGCATCACCATGTAGAGGGCGTCGGCCCACCACCAGTAGTCGTTCTGTGGGGAGTCGGCCTCGTAGCCCATCACCTCCTTGGCGCGGGCTATCCGCCGCTCCTCCTTCTGAATGTTGTACAGGTCGATGTACGTCTGGAAGCAGATCTGCCAGTCGCCGAAGAGCACGTAGTCCTGCCCCTCGCCGTAGTTCTTGTACTTCCACTTGGCGGGGTCGGCCTCCTTGGCGCCCTTCCACTCGTTATGCTCGGCCCATCGGATGCTGTAGTCGAGCATCTGCTGGTCGCCGAGTAGCTTGTAGACCTCGATGTTGCCGGTGTGGTAGGCGGCATTGTCCCAGAACGAGCGCACTTCAGGTTTGTTGTTCTGTTGCCAGTAGGTGTTCACCTTACGGATGACATCCTTCACTTGGCCGGGTGTCCATTGGCGTGCCTGCATGGTGGAAGCGGCAACAAGACATAGGGATAATAGTAGTTTTCTCATAGTAACTATTGTTTGATTCTGATGATGTTGAGTGAATAGGCGGGCAGTTCCACGTCGACGGTCTGGCAATCCGGCGACAGCTCGTGCTCGGTAGGACTGATGTTGGTGGGCTGCTGCAGGGTGTTCTCGTCGTAACCGGTGTTGGCGCGCAGTTGGATGAGCTTGGCACTCTTCACCGCGAAGTTGCTGATGTTCAGACGGGCGGTGGTGCCCTCGGCCTGCGAGTTGACAACCTTGACGATGAGTTCGCCCGTCTGGTCGTCGATGGTGGCACTCGAGAAGACACCCGTCGACGTGTCGTGCTTCAGCACGGTGTCGAACACCAGGTCGTTGTCGAGCCAAGCCTTCACCGAGTCGCCGCTGACGGTCAGCGTCACGTCGTACCAGCGGCCGGCCTCCACACGTCCCCGCTTGGTGGCCGTCTGCGACTTACCGCTGCCGCTGATCTGCTCCAGACCGTGCTGCGTGTTGCCCCAGCCGCCGAAGTTCACCCAGCAGTAGTGCTGCGGATCGACGTAGTTGAACACAATGATAAAGCCCTCGCGGCCGTCGTCCTTGCGGGCGCGGCACTTCACGGTATAGTGGTCGCCCACCTCGGCGGTACATAGCGCCACGCATTGCTCCCGCAGGCTCGTCTGACTCAGCACGTCGTTGGTGACCTGCCAGTCGCCGACGACGAATTCGGGCTTGCCGGTCTTGGGCAGCGGATCCATGTGGGTGTACGAAGCCTTGGTGCCCCAGGTGGCATAACCCACGCGACTCTTCTGCGGCGTGACGGGCTTCCTGAAGGCGGCACCCTCGTAGGGGTTCGTCTGGCTGACCTTCACCACCTGTGTGCCCACGTTGCGGGGCATCAGCATCTGTACATAATAAGAAGGTGTGCCCATGACGCGGCTCGACGAGAAGCGAATCATGTCGGGGCGCCACCGGGCATCGTTCTCGTTGACGAAGATGGGGGCGTAGGAGTTCAGGGGTACGATGTCGGAGTTGTTCTCCATGCCCATCATATAGAC
>CALDLA010000143.1 GCA_937898415.1 uncultured Prevotellaceae bacterium
TTGGAATTAGAATAACCCCACACGCCAGTTTCTATGATTGGTGCCTCCCCGTTTGCTTAGTAGCTACGGGCGGCGGGGAGGTCTTTTCTTGGGAACGGCGATAACCCTCGGAGCGACTTAAATGCGCTGGAGCCGCACACGAGGGACAACGATAAGTCAGCGCAACAATTTCTAACGCCAAAACAATCATAGAACTATGGCACAGAAAACTTTAACGACGAGCTATCTGGCTCGACTGTCGAACGCCAACCACGACGGCGTGACACAACAGATTGACGACCGCCTTGCGGCCTTCGAGACCGACAACACGATGTTTCTCAACGCCGCCACCGCCGTACACGCGGCGCGTCAGGCCGAGGACATCGCCTTCAAGCGATTCAGCGGCAAAGACTTCGCCAGCGACGACCTGAAGCGCGAGGACCGGCTGGAGGACCAGTACATGAGCACCATCCGCGCCATGCTCAACGCCCTGACGATGCTGCCCGAGACCGAGCCGCTGCGCCGCAAGGCCGAGGTGGCCGTGCAGGTGTTCAAGGACTTCCAGTTCCAGATCAACGACGGCTTCGAGGCCGAGGCCCGCAAGACGGTGAACATGGTGCAGGAGTGGCAGACGCCTGACAAGTACGACCTCGCCGCCCTCGGCATCGAGCCGTGGATTGCGAAGGCTCGCCAGCAGGCCGTGAAGGTGCTCAACCTCGTGGCCGTGCGCGTGGACAACGAGAGCGCAAAGGTGAAGGGCGAGCTGGCCGATGCCCGCAAGGCCACCGACGCCGCCATCCGCCAGGCCTTCGACGTGCTGAACGCCCTGGCCGTGCTGCAGCCCACCGCCGAACTCTCGCAGCTCATCCAGACCCTCTTCGGTATCGAGGAGCGCGCCAAGCTCTACTACATCAGCAGCGGCAAGACCTCCGGCGACGACCCCAAGCCCGAGCCGGAACCCGAGCCGAAGCCCGACGAGGGTGGCGATGACGACGGCGGCGGCGAGGTGACACCCGTGACGCCGGAGTAGTCACGCGATGCACTCCGCGAGGCTCGTGTAGCCGATAGGCAGTCACACTTTCGGCTCCGCGAGCCTCCTGTAACCAAACAGTAGCGCCACGAGGCGCTCCGCGACGCTACTGCGAGGCCACAAGACCGCCACGGACTGCTCCGCGATGCTTCTGCGCGATGACGAAGTCCCCTCCCTGCGCTCCGCGTCCCTTCTGCGAGGACACAAGACCGCCTCAATCCGCTCCGCAGGTGCTCTGTAACGGTTACAAGCCCCCCTCAATGCGCTTCGCGGACATTCTGCAAGAAAACAACTACATCAAAATATAGAAAGTATGGATATAGAATTACAATTTGCATTGGAATCGTTTCAGCGCTGGTTCAAAGGCGAACGGCTGACCAGCAACGAAATCAGCGTCATTGCCATGAGCATCCTCCTGTGCGTGATGCTCATCGTCACCATCGCCCTGCTGGTGTACCTCAGCAGAGTCACCCTCTTCTGGACTCGCATCGGGTGGTTCTTTGAGGACGTGTGGCACTGGCTGAAGACCCGTCGCTACATGCGCTGGTTCTATGGCCCTCGCTATCCTCTTCTCGCCTGTGGCCCATGTTTCGAGGAGGAAGACCTTAGCGAAAAGGAAATCCACGAAATCATGGACATGATTTACAAAGGCAATCCCCCGAAGTACGAAATCAAGAAGACCGAAGACGGAAGGAATTTCGTTGAGTTGGAGAAACAAAAGAAATAGACTATGTGCAAGAGAATCATCACCATCATTTTTGCCATCGCCGCCGTGTCGGCATGGGCGCAACAGAAGCAGGGAAAGGCAGTGAGGCCGATGCCCGCCGACTACGGGATGAAGAAGCCCACCGTGGTAGGCACCAGCAAGATTCGTGTCAAGTATGCTTTCCAGCCGAAGGACATTCACGACCCGGAGTCGTGGATAGACTGCGGACAACTGCTTGCCGACAAGGGGCTGACGCTCTACACCAGTTACTTCGTGGCGCAGAACGACTCGGCTCTGCGGGCGTGGCTCAAAGCCAATCCCAACAAAAGCTATTATCCCAACGGGCTGTGTCTGCATGGGCGTGAGTCTGCTTCTTGGACGGAGTATCAGTATGGCTATTTTTATGTTCGCGGCAATGAACTGACGGAGTGGGCCATCATGCCCAGCCCCGAAACGGCGCATTACCGCTACACGGAGTCGTGGCCGTCGATGCACTGGACGCTCGGAGCCGAGAAGCAGACCGTCTGCGGCTACCAGTGCCAGAAAGCCACGTGCCACTGGAGGGGTCGTGACTTCGTGGCATGGTTCACGCCGCAGATTCCCCTGAAGTCCGGGCCGTGGAAGTTCGGCGGACTGCCAGGCCTCATCATGAAGGTCTATGACACCCGGCACGTCTATACGTGGGAGGCTGTGGCTGTGGAAAACGGCTCGTTTCCCATCTACCAGCCCGAGGAGCGCTACTACAAGAAGAGCACGCGCGAGAAGGTGTGGAAGATGCAGGGCGAGTGGAACCGCCGCTTCAATGAACTCTCCGGCATGCTCGACTTCAATTTCCGTCCCAAGACGCAACGCTATCCATACGACCCTTTAGAGTTGGAATAACAAAACGCATAGTAATATGAACAAGAAAACCATCACCCTCATCATCGCCCTCGCCGCTGTGTGTGGCGGGGCAAGTGCACAACAGAAGCAGAGCACGGCCACACGTCCGCGAATGGTGGACTACGGCGTAGTGAAAGCCACCGTGATTGGCACAAGCAACATCCGCATACTCTATGCCTTCAATGCCAAGGACTTGAAGGACGAGGACACATGGATAGACTGCGGTCAACTGCTTACGGACAAAGGCATGACGCAGTACGCCAGTCACTTCCTGGCCGAGAACGACGAAGCCCTGCGGCAGTGGCTAAAGGCCAACCCGCGTAAGCCCCACTATCCCAATGCACTCAAGTTAAAAGGTTTCCGAAAGGATATTTGGTCGGAGTACCAATACTCGCAAATCTTCGTCCGTGGCAAAGAGTTGACCGAGTGGGCAGTGATGCCGGCGGCCGAGTTCATCCAATACCGCTACACGGAGCCGTGGCCGTCGATGCAGTGGACGCTCGGAAGCGAGAAGCAAAGCATCTGCGGCTATCAGTGCCAGAAAGCCACCTGCCACTGGCGAGGACGCGACTATGAAGCATGGTTCACGTCAGCCATCCCCATGAAGTCCGGCCCATGGAAGTTCGGCGGACTGCCGGGCCTCATCATGAAGATTTACGATACCAAGCACCTCTACACGTGGGAGGCCGTCAGCGTGGAGAACGGCTCATACCCCATCTACCAGTTGGAGGAACGTTTCTTCAAGGACAGCGACCGCAAGAAAGTCTTGAAGATGCAGCGCGACTGGAACGTGAAGTACAACGAACTCTCTGGTCGCATGTATAACGGCACCATGCAGGTGCGCACAGAACGCTACCCCTTTGAACAGTTAGAATTAGAATGAGCAATATGAACAAGAAAATCATCACCATCATCTTCGCCCTTGCCGCCATTTGCAGCGGGGCAAGTGCACAACCCAAGAACGCCTATTGTCCCTCAC
>CALDLA010000144.1 GCA_937898415.1 uncultured Prevotellaceae bacterium
CTTTCCTTCAGCCATCCGTTCTCCAACTGGCAGATTACCTTGTCCTGACTACCTCTGGGTTTGCGGTTGTAGGGAGTAAACCCTATCACCTGATGCGTTCCCAGACTCGAAAGCTGCTTGCGCAACCTTCCTTCCACACACTTGCCATTCATGATGGCGGCCAGTACCTCCTGGCTAACTTCTACTTCTATTCGCATAAACAAATCAGATTATGAGCATCGGAAAGCGGGGTTTTAGTTGAGCTCATTCGTCCGGACACGTTTCCTCGCTCATCCTCCGACTCGGTTAATGCTTTATTCCATCACATAGATACTTCCAAATTTCTCAGTAAACATCTTGCGTATCTCCTCCAAAGTCTTACGCTCCTGCTCAGTGATAATGCCATTCTGAATGTCATCACTCTCAGCACTGCGAATCTCCTGAACGTAGATCAGGTACTCCTTGCGCTTCACCTTGCCGTCGCATTTGCCTGCGTTCTTCAGACCGTCTGACATTTGCCACTTCTTGCACTTGAACTTCTGCTGAACCTTCAGCATCATCGAGGCGCAAACTCTTGTACCATCACTCTCAATACACTTGTGTTGACAACTGGCGCAACATTTCTTAATCTTGCAGCCGTGAGCGTTCTTGCAAGTATACAAGCGACCAGAGGTCGAGCGACGAACGCTCGTGATTCTAATCTCCTTAGCCATATCTTTAATCTTCTTTAAGTTCTTTGATCGTCTTCTTCAATTCTCTAATCTGCTTCTTCTGGTCATCCACTAGAGCTTTCAGTTCTGTCACCTCTGCCTGTAGTTTCTTCACGGCACTGCCATCCTTCAGCGAGTTCAGCATATCCTTGATCTCCTCCTTGGTCATCGACTCCAGACGTTCAAGACCCACGTGAACCATGAAGCCCTCCAGCAGACTTTGGGCATTGAAATACATATAGCCCTCGTTGTTCACCTCTAATGAATAACCATTAACCATCGTTCTTAACAGGATAGCGAGCTTCTTCTGCTCCTTGTCCTGCTCCTTTTCAACTTTCTTACTCATTTCTTTCGTATTTTATAATGTTTGTTACTTCGATACTTTCTGCTTCCACATCCGGCTCGAAAATCGCAGCCAGATCTATTAGCGTTCCAACGTAAATAATTCTTCGCTTCATAACTTTATTCTTTTGTCGATTTTGAAATTTTCTGGTGCAAAGTTCAGCAAAAAAACAATGCAAAATTGGGGATTCGTCAACTATCCGATTTATCGTCAAATTGTTCGTCAAATCATATTGTTTGTTCGTCAAATCTCCGTCAAAATCGTCTCTTGAATAATGCTCCAGAATGTATCGCACAGCAGTTCCTGAGGATTATGCTTCATCCTGTAGTACACCTCACTACGGTCTGACTCCTTAATCTCACGGCTGAAGTTCTTCATCGTGTTCTTACACATACGCAGCTTCTCAGGCAGGTCATCAGGGGTTATCTCACTGGCAAGGTCAATAAAGCTTGTCTGGTTCAGACTTTCGCCCACAAGACGGTCTCTCACCACCAAGAAGATGGCCAGCCAGTGTCGCGCATAATTAAATAGGTGGTAGTCGGCCAACAGGCGCCTCATGCTCCGCCGCAGCACATCCAACTTTTCCTCTCTTGTCATTTTGAGGAACAGCTTCTTGGCCTGCTCGTCAGCAGCCGTAAGCCGTGTTTTCCCTTGAAGGTCATCGTCATCCTCCAAGTCATCATCAGATAAAGGTATAGCCTTTACGCCATAGTGCTCTCTTACCTTGTTTACCTCCAGTATGGCCTCACGCTTACCTTTCACTACAGCGTCAGCCAACAAAGCAAAGAGATAGTGCTCTGCCTGGGCATAATTGCCCACGCCCATTGCCAAATTCAACAGGTGTTCCTGTCTCAGCCACATACCGTCAAGGTATAGCAGCTCCTTGTTTTGCTCTTTCATTGCTCCAAGTGTTTGTGGAGATGTGTGAAGATGTAAAGCGCTTTATCTCATGAGAAACCATCCCACAACAACTCGGATTCTACATATTGGTGCTCCAATGAAAGATTGCTCCAACAAAAGAAGCACCCGCAAGAACGGACTTTCCGTCTTACGGGTGCAAATTTACGATGTTTTCGTGGGGCGGTTCGTAAACCCTATGTAAACCCTACGATGATTTTTTTACTTTTTTGTTACTTTGCGATACTTCTGATTCGATGCGCTGGGATTCTCAGGATTGGTCATTTCAAGAACACCCATATCGACCAATGGTTGGATATGTTTTTTACGGTTAAACGTTTGATTTGTCAAGCCTATTCTATCCAATATTTCTTGAGCACTTCTTGGTACAGAACAGAAATTCAAAATATCCTTCTGGGCCTTTGTTAATAAAGGTTTTGAATGATGGACTTGGTTCGTTTCTTGGTTCGTTTCTTGGTTCGTTTCTTGGTTCGTTTCTTGGTGCGTTACTTGGTGCTCAACTTGGCTCACGACTTCGTTAGTTACTTCGTTAGTTACTTCGTTAGTTACTCCGTTAGTTACTCCATTACTTTTTCTACGGAATACTATCACAAACTCATGCGCCGTTTCATGATTTTCGAACGTCACATCAGGCTTCTCTTCCATCGCGCGAATGATACCAGTTCCTGCACCAGTATACGGCAACAGGTAGTTGGCATTAGTAAACAGGAACTCATTTCTTGGCATCGACGTACCCTTCATGATATCCTCCACGGTCAGGCCATTAGGCAGTTCGCCAGGGCTATGTATCTCCACCCTGTCATCGAAGATAAAGATGCGTATGGGCGCTTTCCAGTTTAGCGACCTATGTACCAGTGCATTCACAGTGAACTCAACCAATGCAGCGTATGGTATTTCCAGTTTACCCAATGAGTTGAACTCTGGTTCCACCTGTACGTTGCGCAGATTCCTCGTAAAGAAGTTCATGATGGTGTCGTACTGATGCAGCAGACAACCCTCCATATCCTCGTCTCTCACCTTATCGCGAAACACGGTGCCGCCAACAGAATTACCCACATAACTGATACACTTGGCAGTATAGGCAGGCAGCCATCGTTGCGGATACTTACCAAACAGCAGCACAGCGGCAACCGTCATCTTACCGTCAGGACGGATAAAGCGTAGATTCCTCAGCAGACCTTCCAGACTGATACCACCCACTACGAAATGAGCCATCTGTTCTACCGTAAAATCGCGCAGGTTCACCTCGCTTACGCCGCTCTTCTGCATCACAACTGCAAAACGATTCAGCAGATACTTCTTCAACACCTGCTCGTCCATATCCTTGATGCCAAAGTCCTTTACAGCCGCCTCGTCAGGTGCAAAACTGCCACACTGGCTCATCATTTCAGCCAGTTCAGCATTGTCAAACACCTTTCGTTTATCTGCACCGTTCTTAACCCATACGATGCCCTTGTTATCGTGGTATGGCTTGTTCAGTCCCTCCTTTATCGTTGCTACAACAATACTGCCACCATCTACGTTTGCCGTATCGACATCCAGCAGGATACTGGGTATGACATTTTCCGATGCCATATTGCTCAGCATATTTGTTGTTTCCTGCACCTCCTGATACGACAAAGGGTTCATCACGCCAGTCTTGTCGTTGATTCCAATCACCAGCTGCCCACCATGCGAATTGCAGAAAGCCACCATCTCACAGCCAACATCGTACTTGTCTGTGATGCGCTCTTTGAACTGCACCTTGGTCACCTCGCAATGATCTCTTAGTTTCAATATATCTTCTTTCGTCATATCTTGCCTGCAAAATTACTCATTTTTTCGTAAACCCTATGTAACTAATCACAAATTGTGATAACTTCTTTTGACTGGTCACCGCTCGGCCCTATGGGACGCTTGCCTAAGCAAGAATTTGTGACTGGTTATTTCGAATTCCAAATCTCCTCCATCTTCTTTTTCATTTCTACGAAAATACGCAGATGCTTTTCGAGCGCAGTACTATCAGATGTAGAGCGAGACAGATCTTTGTCGTAGTTCGACAAGTCTTTGTTAATGGCCTTTCCCATAGCTGTAAAGAAGTCTTTCTTCAATAGCTTGGCACCATCCTTACCATGAAACATGCCCAACTCATACAGCACATTCAAAACCCTAATGATGTCAATCTTGGCTCCTTTTTCGTCAGATAGGTATACAGGACTTTCAACACCAATGCTATTGTCGCTTGCCACAGGCTTTTCCTGAGGATGCAAGTGCTGCTCCACCTTAGTTCCCTCAGGACTAATCGTTATCACTGACTCAGAGTTATCGTTATACGTACCTGCAGCATTTATGAAATTTTGTATCTTAGTCATTGCCTTCTGCTACTAAATAAGGATGTTTAACTTTGCTTTTGTCCATCGAAGGTATGATGGTCGCACCATCGTTGTCGTAATACGCGCCAGAGTTGAGAAACTTATCAATGTATTTGGTAGGTTTGTTCGCCACCTTCTCCATGACATCATAAAGTTTCTCCTTTTTCGCCTCGCCTTCATTGAATTTGGCCTTAAGTTTCTTGCGGATTTCTCGATCGTAGCTGCGCCACACATCATGGTCGGCAAGCAACTCGTTCAGCGAACAGAAGATGTCCCATGCCGTGTTGATAGGCAGACTCAACAGCTCACGTTCTATATCCTCGATAGGTATGGAGGCCTCAATAGCGGCTCTGTATTTCTTTGTCAACCGTTCTATCTTGTCGCGTGTCTCTTGATTTTCTTGGCGCAGTTCCTCGAGAATCTTATCCTTCCGTTTGTTCTCATCTTCCAGCTCGCCATAAGTCTTGGGGCGATGCTCATTCAGCATCCGCTGGAAGTCGGCAGGGAAGAGTGTATCACAAAGCTTATAGAGTGCCTCTGAGGGTTCGTGGCTATTCACTACAGCCAGCATCCTCATCCGCATATCGTCCAGTTTCTTAAAGTGTTTCAAGTCCAGACCCAAACTGCCTATCCGTTCCGTCAAACCGCAATAATAAATGTGCAGGTGGGGGAAGAACGAACTGCTCGACTTCATGACGGTATCTGTTACGTCCGTCCATCGCGTATATTTCACGCCCACGATATGGCGAATCATGATAGAGTAGTAGTATTTCAGGAACTTCCAATACTTATTGAGCAAGCAGAATTGCTCCCATTTCTCGTCGCGCGTCCAGTCCTGTTGCATAATCATCGTAAAGGCATGCAGCACGCACAACAGTCCTCAGTCCTGTAATCGCTATACACCTCTGCTTTGAACAAATCCTCTTCCAGTTCTTCAGACAGTTTCTTCCAGTCTTGCTGACATCCTGCATTAAACAAATGTTCTAGCACTTGGAAGTACTGGTTCATTCGTTTGGGCTCCTCTATGCGTTGCATATTATCACCCCATCCCTCAGCCATGGCGATTAGGTCTTGCTGAGAGGCCCATGCACCAAACTCCTTGTCTTCCTCAATCACATTTTTCATGAACAGCCGGATGTTCTCCATGTTCTTTTTGCACAGGCGAGTGTCGCCATTGAGGTACATTCCATAATAGGGTAACATCTTCTTGTGCAGAATACATCCATATTCAGGATCTCTCTTGATATTGTTTTCCTGCTCCCACGTACAACTGTACCAGGGCGTGTCGTCATACATGCCCCCGCCATCCATCATGTGTTCCAGCCGACCAATAACGCGGCTCTCTATATATTTTTCTAAGCTATATGTCTGATTCATTTATTTATCCTAATATTGCAACCTGCAAAGATACGAAAAATCCCACACCTTATTAACGATGTGGGACAATTATTAAGAAGAATTAGGAAATCGAGTCAGTCCCACCCCTCCTCGTCATTATTCTCCATATAGCGGCTCATGCCATTATCCTCCATGTCATCTTCTGATGCTGGGTCAAAGCCTCGCATATTGACATAACTGCTCGATTCATGAGAGCGAGACGATGAAAAAGAAGTAGGAGTTGATTGCACCTTCACCTCTTCCTGCCGCTCTTTCACCTCTTCTGTTACAGCCGTATCAGGCAGCTGATATGACTCTTCACTTTGAGTTTCTGTCAACGTAGGCGAATACTCCTGCCTGCTCTTGTTCTGACATGAGAGCAAGAGTAATGATAATGCCAATGTGCCAAGTACTTTTCTCATAAGTTGTCTTGTTCGAACTTACTCAGTTTTCCCTTATTCTATTTCCACCCCAAGGTAATAGTAATCTGAGATGCGTTTTTTTGTCTTTTATCTTGGTTCAATTAATAATATTTGAAGATATACCAGCCATCACTCTCATGCTGCCAGATGCGGCCTAGAACGGTAGTCTCCAATTCCTCTATTTGCTGAAGAACACCCTTGCTTAGCTTCACTCCCACCTCGCGAGAGTTCTCTATGATGCTGTAAAGCTTTTCAAGTTTCGTTCATATAACTTATTCCTGATTTATCTGCTGATTATCAATCGCTTCTATTATTTCAACTTGGATGCTTATCTTTAAGGATTTCGCAATTCTAACCAACATTTTCATTTTATCACCTGTTGACAAATGTGTACACACAAATCCATATTTACCAAGAGAATTCATCTGTTTTCTATTGTCTTTTTCTTGAACAATTAGAGGTAATTTGTCAACTGTGAAATTGGTCAACTCTGCTATTTTATTAGGCCCTATTTTCTTTATAGCATTAACAAAAACTTCTGTTGCTTTTTCGCCTTCAATTACCTTGTTGTTTATAACAACATGAAGGGCCTTTGCTGGTGATTTTTTCTTCTTTAATTCTTTTTCCATATTGCTTATTTTTCAATTACTAATCTTTCTTCAATTGTCAAATTGTATAGCTGATAAACGATATCATCGATTTTCGATTCCTCATTTTGAGTGTCAGCGTAATTATCTGAGTTCTTCTTTTCCATGATACTTTTCACTAAATCTCTCAACTTTATTTGATTGTCCTTACTGATGTTTGGTATTGGCAAATTATCTATTTCATAACCATTTACATTACTGTTCGTACTAAAACATCTGAAAAACCAATTAATAAGTTTCGAATTGAGTAATCCTAGTAGAGCATAGATATCTATATTGTTAGGTGCAAATATATAATTGCATGAGTTTGCCAAATAATATCCTTGTGGTACTACAGACATGACGATGCGAATTTTGTCATTTGCTCCTGTCATTCCTTGCATAGCAATTCGTGCATGATTATGATGTCGTGCTTTGTCTGATGTTCCAAATTCTTTCATATATCTCTTTTCATCAAGATACTCAATTTCTCCCTGGCTCATTTGTAGGGTATAAAAATACCTTTGAATAGCTGCACCCTTTAATATCTTTGGATTAGTGATATCTGTCGTAAAATACTTTTTGTGAAATGTCATATTAAGCTCACCTTCATAGCATTTCAAACTTATCTCCTTATGATTAATCACTTTGATAACTATAGGAGTAAATTCTGATTTCAATCTTGGAATGGCATATTCTAATGCATCCATAGATTTAATTTCGTCAAGGTTATATTGGGTTTCAAGTCCTGTTGTTTTATTCAATAGTTCGGTAAAAATATAGTTAAATTCATTAACATTCAAGATAAGTCTCAAA
>CALDLA010000145.1 GCA_937898415.1 uncultured Prevotellaceae bacterium
TTGGGTTGTTGAAAAGTAATAAACTCGATTGAATACAATGGTAACCTGTTTGACTTCAAGAAAACATGCTGCTCAGTGAATGATTTTGAATTTGAAAAGTTGGACTAAAATAAAATAATTGATTATGATAGACTATGCTATAATCGATATTAACGAAGCGATTGAAGGATTGTCCTACCAAGAACAGTTAGAATACCTTAATGACAGGGAGGACGACATTAACGGAGCCATTGAAGAGTTGAACACTCTTTTGGCTGACGTCAAGGAAAGAAAGGACGAGATTGAAGATGAACACCTAAAGGAAACATGTGACAAAGCTCTTCAGGCTCTTAACAACATATCATTAAAGAAAGTATGTGAAATTCTTGGTATGAAGTTCTTTATTCCATCATACCAACGTGGTTATCGATGGGGAAAACTACAAATCGAAAATCTATTAAAAGATATAGATGAATTTGACAACCAATTTGATGGCAATTTTTATTGTCTTCAACCATTGGTAGTTCGAAAATTGAATGATGATGTAAGACTAAGCCAGATAAATGATAAATTTGATTGGTGGTGTGTAATTGATGGTCAACAACGGTTAACTACCATTTACCTAATTTTGAAAGCATTAGACAATAAGGAGGCTCCAATTAAGGTGCCGACTCTTGAGTATGAGCGTGAATCATATATTGAAACTTGTGATAAAAGCGAGAATGTTGATAATAGTAACATCGAAGTATATCATTTGACAACAGCAAAACAAATAATAAGACAATGGATTAAAGAACAATGTAAAGATCAAAAAACTTTTTTAAATAAACTATTGGAACAAACTCAATTCATATTTTACGATGTTGGTGATGTTACTGATAAACAAGAGCACGACATCTTCAATAACCTCAATTCTGGAAAAATTGCTTTGACAAATGCAGAACTAATCAAGGCTCTGTTTTTGAATAAAGTTGGCAAAGAAGATATCATGCATAGGGAAGTGGAACAGCGCTTACTTGCTGATGAGTTCGACCAAATAGAGAGAACATTAAGACGTGATGACTTTTGGTATTTCTTGGCGGGTAATGGTGAAAAGCCATCTTCTTGTATCAATTTGTTATTTGACTTGATGCTTAATTCCAGTGAAAATTCGAATGACTACTCAAAAGAAGAGAATTTCCGAACTTTTTTCTATTTTAACAATTTGATAAACGGTTGTAGGAATAAAGAGTCCTACAAAAAATCAAAGGAAATATGGAAAGATGTGCAGAAGGTGTTCCATATCATTGAAGGTTGGTTTAACGATTCGGTTATGTATAACCTAATTGGCTACCATAGAGCAGCAAATGGAGGGGAAACATTGTGTGAAATATATAAAAAGTTTAACGAGTTTGATTCAAAGGCAGGATTTAAAAACTGGCTTAAAGAGCAATGTAAAGAGCTTGTTGATTATCCTGATGACTATATGAATCTAAGATATGATACGAATATTGGTAAGGTATTTAATCTTCTATTGCTGTTCAATATTGCGACTCTAAATGAAAAGCCAGAAGAATCTGTTAAGTTCTCATTTGCAAATCTGCATAAGAACAAATGGGATGTAGAGCATATTTCTCCTCAGAGTCCAAAAGATAATGAAGAATTAAAAAAAGCAATTCAAAATAAAAAAATCTTCGAATCTCTCCTAAAAGCTATCGAAGATAAAAACGAAGAAACTATTGATGAAGAAAGAAAAAAATACTTTGCAACAGAAGACGAATTAATGGGAATTCAAAATCTAACACTACTTATAGACCACGATAATCGTGGAATTGGTAATAATTTCTTTTTTAAGAAAAGGGAAAAACTTCAAGAGTATTATCAAAATGGTAGTTTTATTCCTGCTTGTAGTATGAATGTGTTCATGAAATTCTATTCTAAAAACCCAGAGCAGATGGATTTCTGGGATAAAAATGACAGAAATTCCTATAAAGAAAAAATCATGCAAACAATCAATAATTTCTTTGACTATGGAAAATAATACAGCTAATTATACAGAATACACGTTCCCCAAATTGTTGGAACAATACGATATGATATTAGTCCCAATGATTCAACGCGATTATGCACAGGGAAGGGAAGACAAAAAAGCAAAGGATGTTCGAAATAATCTGTTGACGGATATTTTCATTAGCAAAGAAGTTCATTT
This sequence comes from uncultured Prevotellaceae bacterium, assembly GCA_937898415.1. Taxonomy (GTDB): domain Bacteria; phylum Bacteroidota; class Bacteroidia; order Bacteroidales; family Bacteroidaceae; genus Prevotella. Next base: position 2,168 of record CALDLA010000145.1, read on the forward strand.
TGATCTTGTTTTTGGTTCAAAAGAGCAGAGAATCGTTGACAGTGAAAAGAAAAGCTGTTTCATTCCTGTAGATGGCCAGCAACGCCTTACAACGCTTTTCCTTCTATATCTTTATGGTCAGAAACAGAAGAATTTGTATCAAAATCTCCAACTTTCAAAATTCTCTTATGATACTAGGCGTGCGGCATCTAGTTTTTGTAAATGCATTACAAGTCAAGATTGGGAATGCGATGAAAATATCAAGGTTTCAGATACAATCAAAGACTCATCGTGGTTTATGGAATACTGGGGGAATGACCCAACGGTTGCTGGAATGTTAAATATGCTGGATGCAATTCATGAGAAATGCAGAGATAAAGAGTTCCCAAGATTAGAAAAAGTTACTTTCTATTTCTTTGATTTAGAATCTAATGGATTGAACGAGAATCTTTATTTAAAGATGAATTCGCGTGGTAAGCCATTGACAGCTTTTGAAAATTTGAAAGCAAAGATAGAAAAGGTATTGCCAGATAAAATTGAAATAGAAAAGAAATGCTTTCCCGAATGCGAAGCAGCGCCAAAGGACAGTTTCAAAGAAAAATGGAAGTACTTTATGGATAGGAATTGGACAGAAACATTTTGGGACATAGAACACCCAGAAAAATATGATGTCTACATAGCAGAATTCATAGTTCGTTTCTTATCTGGGTATTGGGCTGCTTATAGTGGCGAGGAAGAAATATCAGACAAATTGAAAGAGATTAATAGCAAGAACAGTTATGGCGATTATATTCCATTCGAACCAATAGAAAAAGTCTTGAATTTAGAGAACGCCTTTCCAAAATTAGCGTATGCCTTAACAACTTTAATTGACGATTCAAAAATAAAACCATATTGGAGCAAAGAAAGTGATAAAATAAAAATTTCAGAAAAGTCTGACTATAAAATCATAGTCGTTGTTTTGACTTATGTTTTATTTGATGGCGACAAATCTGCGATGAGATTTGCTTGGAACATGGCAGAGAATTATGTAACAGGTTATGATACTTACGTTGCTTATTGTAAACGAGTGAAAGAAATCTATAATAATAAAGATGGAGTTTATCAGACTCTTTCAAATAAAACCTTTAATAATCCATCAGAACAACTTAAGGAAGAAATTGCTAAAGCCAAGCAAATCCTTGATGTTGAAGGCAAACTCCGTAAATATAAAGGGAATCATAAGAAAGTGGATGGCTCAGACTACAATACTTGGGAAGAAATCATCAACGAAGCTGAAAAATATGCTTTCTTCAAAGGATCTATCAGATTCTTATTCACAAATGAGAAAGGAATAATTGATTGGAATGAGAAAGATTTTGATACCAAATGGGAAAATGCACAAATATGTTTTGATGATGAGGGTGTGAAAAAAGAACGCTTAGTTGATACAATGCATTGTTTGTTTAGCTACTGCGATGACTGGGATACTCAGTTGTGGTGGTCTCACAAGATTTTTAATGGTAAGGCTGATACATGGAAAAATAATATATTAACATATATGAACGACAAAAAGCACGTATATGCATCACCTATTCATCATATTTTAATGGGCGACGAGTCTAGGAATTCTGATGAAATTATTGATAAAAGAATCCAAAAACTCGCAAATCCTTCGCTGATAGCTTATGTATTAGAAAAAAATGGAAACAAGAGAGAAATGTATATTAGGTGGCCCCATTATGCATTACATTTCTATAGAGAGAAACAAGGAGTTCTGTTAGATTATCCTTATAGAGATGAGTCTATTTCTAAAATTCTAAAGGACAGTCGATTCTCTTTGCGTAATGACATTAGAATCCCCAATATTAATCTTCTATGGGGGTTTGACATTGATATTGTTTATACTGAAGGTGATCAGAAGTATAACATAAGATGGTATAGAGAACATAACAACCAAGTTTATGATATCTATATTATGGATGAGGAATGGAATTACAAACATCGCGATAAAGAACTATCTGAGAGAAGTGGAGATGCAAAATCCTGTTATTGCTTTAATCTTAAAGAGGATTGGGGTCCGGATACAGTTATTCAACAAATCATAAATGGAATAAAAGAATTAAGTATTTGACAAAACAACTATAACTGAAAACTGAGCAATAATGCAATACATCTCCAACTCCGCCCACTACAAAGAAGTGCTTTCACGTGTTTTGCACATGAAGCACTCTTTGTGGATTAGTGTATAGCAATTACAACAAACATATTGACATGAGAGAAAGAATACAAAACCTGATACGAGAGATAAACAAGGGCATCTATGAGAAAGAAATGGAACTGTCGCTTTCTTTATTAGCTGCATTGGCAGGTGAGAGTATCATCTTGCTGGGGCCTCCAGGTGTGGCCAAGTCAATGGTGGCTAGAAGGCTGAAATCTGCGTTTAAAGATGCAAAGTCGTTTGAATACTTGATGTCCCGTTTCTCGACACCAGATGAGATATTTGGTCCTGTTAGCATCAGCAAGCTAAAGGATGCTGACAAGTATGAACGAAATATCGATGGCTATTTGCCTTCTGCTGATGTTGTGTTTTTAGATGAAATATGGAAAGCTGGCCCAGCTATTCAGAATACGCTTCTGACGGTCATCAACGAGAAAGTATTCAGAAATGGTGAGAAAGAAATTAGACTGCCATTGAAGTTGTTGGTTTCTGCCAGTAATGAGTTGCCTGCACAGGGTGAAGGTTTGGAGGCTCTTTGGGATCGATTTGTCATCCGTATGGAATGCTCGAACATCAAGACTGACAAAAATTTTAGTGCGATGCTGCTGGATTCTGACTCTGAGAAGGATGTTGAGATAGAGAAGAAACTGCAGATTACAGATAAGGAATATCGCCAGTGGTCTGAAGAAATAAACAAGGTGAGCGTTCCTGAATATGTCTTGAATAGCATCATAGCTATTCGTAGGGCATTAGGAAATGTATCAGTTACTAATAGTGATGAGCGCCACAATGTTTATGTTAGTGACCGTAGATGGAAGAATATTGTGCGCCTGCTGAAAACCTCTGCCTTCATCCATGATAGGAATAGCGTGGAACTTGCAGACCTGATACCTATCTATCATTGCCTTTGGCAAGAGCCAGAAGAGACTGATGGTATAAGGGAGATTGTGGTTAGGGCTTTATTTGGCGAGTTTGCAACAAAACTTGCAGACATGAGACTTGCTCTGGAGTCTGACATCCGTGTGTATCGTCAGCATCGCGCCACTATAAAAGCTGCCAAAGAAATGGAGTTGGTGGATAGTGATAAGAAGATTTTCGACTCATACTATTACCATCTTGTCAATCACGATACGGGTAACACCTATATATTCATAGCGGACTATCAGCACATGCGCTGGACAACCAAAGAGAATGCCGGACAACTGGGTGTGCTCTATAAAGACAGCAATAAGCGATCGATTATACGCAGCTTTGATGGAGCCGATACACCTCCGAACTCACGACAGGTCTATCTCACTCGCGATCAGAATGGAATTTACATCGATGGTGTCTATTTTGAAATAGAAAAACTTGGAAGGGGAGAAAAACAGATGCTTCCCAGAAAAACAGGCTCGCAATCGAATCGCAATTACCATCAGGAAATAGAAGAATTGGCTGACTACATTAGAAATCGTGAGACGGAAATCGCTAACAATATTCTTATATCGTCTGCAGACAGAAAGGTGATGGAAGCAAATGTCCGTACCCTCAACAAAGAACTGGCCTTTATGCGTGAGGATTTACAGAAGCTTGAAGAATGATAACATATAGTGATGATGACAGCCTGGACGTAATTTACGAGAAACTACGCAGGAAGCGACTTTCTCCTCATTTCTATCTGCAATGTATAGAACGCTTCATTGAAGTGGGCGATGTTGTAGATATAGAGAAAGACGTCGCTGTGGATCTCGAATGGAAGATGTATAATGACCCCATTCTGGACTATTTGCACAGACTGATGAGCAACCCGCTTGTGCAGTCGAAAGTTTTGTCAAGTAAGTTGGCTGGTCATATCTTTTTTGAATCGGTGGGTAGATTCGTATTGGATTGTCTTCATACACAGCAATTTGCAGACCAGTGTACTATTGGAGAACAGACAGAAGCCAACGAGATTCTGGAGTGGTCGATGCAAAGAAAGAGAGACGGATGGCAGGCTCTGCTCAACAAGATAGACGAGAAGTACAAAGATGATGGTTTCGATTCTGATTATCTGAAAAAGAAGTTTCGTTATAACGGATGGAAGAAACCTGAAAATTGGGAGCTGTTAAAGCGGGACTGGCTTGCGGCTTTAGACGAACATACGCGTAAACAGGTCACTACAAAAATCAATGCAAAAGAATCTGGTGTAGGAGGCGGTATCAGCAATATGCTTGATAAGATTGGCGAAATGACACGAAACATGGGAATGTCGGAGTCTGATGCCATCCAAGCCTGGAATATGATGGACGGACAATGGATAGAATCAGAATTTGAAAAGAGATTAAGCATTGTACAGATACAGAATAAGTATCCTGAAATAGGAGAGGTTGCCCGCAAAATGGGAAGGTTGCCTGACGAGGAAGGGCGTGACAGACTCTGTGTGCAAACTGGTTTCAAGCATAAGTTGGACCATTCATCAGGAAGCGACATTGAAGGGGTAACTGTTGGTCGTGATCTGAACGCCCTTATGCCGTCAGAATTGGCTCAGTATATGGATTCTGAACTTGAGAGTGTCTTTTTAAGGAAGTGGGTGACCAATCGCCTCCAGATATTCCGCTACAAGTCGGAGATTACTAAGCCTTCGCGTCGTCTGCGTTCTGAGAGGTCTTCACGTCGTGGCCCAATGATAGTTTGCGTAGACTCTTCCGCCAGTATGTACGGCGTTCCACAAAGGATTGAAGCATCACTGCTTTCGAAACTTGAACAGACTGCAGAGCAATTGAAACGTGATTGTTTCCTTATAGATTTCTCTATTAACATTCGCCCTATAGAACTTCGTTCGCGCAGAAAGAAAAAGGAGATGGAGAGGATTGGCATGAAGGTGGAGGATAATGACAATTTCGGCAAAGGGTACTTCCCATTCCTTGGAGGGGGTACAGATGCACAGAAGATGTTGAATTTGGCGTTCTACATATTAGATAATGGTGAGGACAGGTATATGAATGCCGATGTGCTTTGGATTACAGATTTCCTAATCCCCAGAACGACGAAAGAACTAATGGAGAGATTCAAGGACTACCAAAAGACAGGAACAAAATTCTATGGATTTAAGATCGGACAAGGTGCATCCGACTGGGATAACTACTTTGATAAGATTTATGAGATTCACTATCGACAACCACGGAAATATTGAACTTCTGTCCTGATGTGCTGAAAACGGATGATATCCACCCACCCAAATCGGTGATATCCGTTCACTTTT
>CALDLA010000146.1 GCA_937898415.1 uncultured Prevotellaceae bacterium
ATTTCAGAACCCCTTTGTTTGTGGGCGTTTTGAAAAGGTGGGAAACTTTAATTATTTTTGATGTGAGACAATCATCCCACATTCTAGCATTCTCGCCAGGAGAATAAAGCCAATATTTTTTACTCATATTACTTACCTATTATATCCCCGATTAAAGGCTTTTGTATATCCATATCCAGCAACTATATTCTTTATAGCAGAAACATTCTGTGTATCACCAAATTGGAATCCAAAATAATGAACAAGTTGGACGACAAATTTAGATTTATTTATTCTGCCTACTATAGCTTTACCAAAACCCTTTCCAATTGCAGGTTTAAGAATTGCAGGGCAATTCGTCATATCACCAAGGTTGATTCTAAATTGTGGGCTATACTTATTAGGCTGGCCGCTGGGGGTTGTATTCTTTGTAATAGGCATGTATGGCTGACCTGGGAACAAACGCTTAAAGTCTTCTTCTCTATCATCGTTTGGGATTTCTGCCCAAATGCCTACAAGTCTTCCTGGTTTTGCAAGATAACCTACCACTTCAAATAACTCTTCGTCAGAGTTAAAGTCAATGAATCCAGAACGGTCTCCTATAAAGCTCGAACTAAACGTTTGTATTTTTCGGACGACATCTTTACTATTTGGTCGTGGCGAAGATGCCGATAAAACGGTTTGATGAGCATGGTATTGTTTACCTACAGCATTAAGAGCTTGACGAATCTTGTTTATTAACCAAGGGTCATCTGTCTCTAGCATATTATTATCAAATGCATTAGGAAACATGAATTTCTTTAGTCCATCACCAAATTGAATTTCAATATAATGACCATAAATATTAACATATTTTCCCTCGCCAAATGTCTTGTGTTTAACTATTATATCAGCCATGATTCATATTTTTATTTGGTTAGTTCGTTATAAATTGTATCTGCAATTGCTTTTGCCATTAAGGGAGGGACCGCATTGCCAATTTGCTTGCGAATACGCACTTTTGAACCATAGAATACAAATTTGTCATCAAAAGACTGAATACGTGCTGCCTCACGAGGAGTAATCGCCCTATTCAGAAAAGGATGATTGTTGGTGCCGTTGGATGCGGCGTCAAACCGAGTGTCAATCGTTGGTGCAACTGTATCCCATTTCAATCTCCCCCAGGTGGTGTGAAATTTCTGTTTTCCAATCATTTCGGATGGAAGGAATTCTTTTCCTTTCTCTGGTGGAATCATTTTTAACTTCTCAATTGCGATATCTTTGTGTTTTGACGCGATATGGTTATAGAGTTTCTTAGCCCCAGCCCTCATCATTATTTGATATTGGCTTGATGCAGGTAGAATATAATCTTCCTCAAATGTCCCCTCGCCTGATTCATGGTATGCCAAATCAGCTATTGCATCTCTCACTGTCGTATAAGATGTGACAGTCTGTTTCGGCAGGTGTATTAGCTTGTGTTTATCACAAATGAATATCGCCCTTTCTCGCGACTGTGGAACGCCGAAATGCGAAGCATTCAGGACACCGTAGTCTACTTGATAGCCAAGAGCTGCAATCGCTTTTAATATTTCGTCCCTGAACCAGCCGCTAGAAGTTGAAAGCAACGCCTTTACGTTCTCTATCACAAACACTTCGGGATTTAACACCTTGACCAGTGATAAATACTCCCTGAACAAGAAATTACGAGGGTCGTCCATTCCCAATTTCTTTCCTTTGTTGGAATATCCTTGGCACGGAGGACCACCAATGATTGTATTGACACCATATTCGATTGCCTTCTGCACAATCTGCTTTTTAATTGTAGAACTCGTTATGTCACCTATTATCACATCACAGTCAGGCATATTCCTCTTGAAGGTGTCTCCTGCATAGGAGTCGTTATCAAGAGCGAGTACGGTTTTGAAATGAAGATTTTTCTCCATTCCATACGAGAAACCACCTGCACCGCAAAAAAGGTCTAATATTCTATATTCCATCTTGATTGAACTCTATTGGACATTTGTTTCTGATTAGTATTCTTTTAAACAGCAGTTTTCCGTTAACTGTAGGTTTGAACAAGTCGTAGTCGTTGTCTGAACCATGGTTAGCCTCTCCCACTATCTCAAATTGTTCTGGATTGTATTTATTGATAATCGTGATGGGTACGCCCATAATACCAGAATAGTCCATTGGGATGTCTTGAACACGCTCAACATTTATCGCATCATATTCATCGTACGTTGGATAGACATCTGCCGAATAGCGCCTGGTGAGCATTAACCATTTATGCTTCTTTTCGATGTCTAGGTTCGTCAGCCACATTGCGTTTCCAAGACTTCGCCATTTTTGACCTGAAGCGTCCACCCAGTACCGCGTTTTTCTTGGAGCAGAGTTTGCTGGTACCCTGAATTTCATGTCTCCGAATCGATAACCAGTCCATGCGAGGTTGTTTTGGATGAGTGGAAAGATTTCTCTGTACGTAAGTGCATTCTGATTACCAATAAGCAAATATTTCTTGTCATATTGGACAAGTAGAGAAACCATTTCTTTAAAAAGAGAAAAAGGCGGATTTGTGACAACAATATCAGACTGAGTTAAGTAGTCTATACATTCCCTTGAACGAAAGTCTCCATCGCCTTTGAGTTTCCTTATAGGTCTTGTCGCTCTAAGCCACTGATTAATGAAGGTATCTGAAAACTCTTCCGTCCCATCCGCAATATAACTGACATCTATAACATAGCCTTGTCCTCTGTGTAGTATCTCTTCTTCAACATCAAACAAATTCAATTGAGTTGCAATAACCTTTGAGGTGCAATATGAGGTGCAGATGAGCCTTGAGAGGCATAGTTTATTAAAATTTCTAAGGAAATACTTACAATAGTTCGACTCATAAGGGTCATCACAATTGCACAAAACCGTCTTACCTTTAAAATGATGGGTATAATGAGACAACTCTTCTACAATACTTTCGTAAGTAGTGTAGAATTCATCGTCCTTCAGATTCTTGGCTGATTGAAGATTCGAATTATTTGCCATATACACAAAAACCCCTGCGTTTTCCAAAAGCGCAAGGGGCTGTCGTGCCCAAAAGAAGCGACTGGAAACGCTGCAAGAAAAGCATAACAAGTCCCTCACGCAGTTCCGTGCGAGTCCATTACGTCTTTTCTGCTTCCTGCGTCAGTTAGATTTCCAGTTCTCTTTTGTCAGAAGCGAAATGATGCTCGTCAGTATGGTTAGTTAGTTTCTCTTTTCTGTCTTCTTATTCTATTTGTTCTGACAAGCACCTAAAGTCAGATTGGTTTAACCTTGTTGATGACTACAAACGAAAAACGTGGGTGCTTACATCTGCCTGTTCGTCGTTCAGGGCCTTCCACAGCCTCAGCAAAAAACAGACAGAGAAACACCCACGTTGAGGTATATAGATACACCGTAAAGTGTGCTTATGAGGATACACGTATCCTCGCTGCACACTACGGAGTCTGATATACACACCCCGTGGAGTTACCCCTGCAATGTTTTTGTTTGCTGTTCGATTGTGGAAGTTTTGAACGACCAAAAACAAAGCGTCAGTAACGCCTTTCTATTATGTAGTGCTCCACCCAGCAACTCCTCCCTACGATAAGGGAATCACAGCCACTATGGGCAGATAGCAAGGGCAAAGATACAAAAAGATTTCGATAACGAATCGTTTTTTCATATTTTTCTTGAAAGAAAGGCTCAAAAAGGAGCGGATTTGGAGAAAAACTGATAAAATTCTGGCGTTTTTCTTAGCTTATTGCTGAATTTTCATAAATAATACTTATCTTTGCAACGTCAGAACGATGTTCTGGCTATCCAGGTATGTTTCCTGAGAGGGCAAGCCGTATACGTTACTTCCCATTTTATAAAGCCGTATGTCAAATGTACGGCTTTGTAAATAATTCGGATATAGTTCTAAATTTCATCTGAAGATACCCTCAAATTGTTGAGTCGACTCATTCAATCAAATGAGTCGACTCGTTCGATTGAATGAGTCGACTCAACTCTTCGAACGAATTAATTAATGGAAACACACTTGGTGTGATATTGTCAAGATTTCCGACGAGATTTCAACTGAATTGCGAAGAACCATTTCACTATACACTTTTTCTCTTCATTAGCTGATTCTGTAGACGGTTATGCAGTTGTCATACTGAATCGATAGACAAGCGAAAAAGCAGAAAAGTTCCCCCAAATAATTGGCTCGAGCCAAAACCCTATTTAGCTCGAGCCAAAACCCTTTTTAGCTCGAGCCAATTCCCCTATTAGCTCTAACCATTATTTTTCTTGAAAGAAAGGCTCAAAAAGGAGCG
>CALDLA010000147.1 GCA_937898415.1 uncultured Prevotellaceae bacterium
TAACACTACAGATTCTGGTCCTGTCATTCTTGGTTCGAGTCCGAGTACCCCAACAAATTAAAAAGCCAATCATCTGATTATCAGGTGGTTGGTTTTCTTTTATGGGTGTTTTTCGCGTCGGATTCGCGTTAAGAGTTGGGAAACTCAAAGTTTTGTGATAAGCCTGAACCAAGAAAAAAATTGGGGATGCAATTATTATCACAATAACTGCACCCCTTACGTTCTTATAAAATTACCATTTCTGGCAATTCGGTTGCAAAGTTACGAAAAAAGTGCGATAATCAAAACTATTTGGCTCCAAATATTTATTTGGATATAGATATTATAATGTATATGGTAATTATTGGAGGTTATTCTCAGATTCCGACATAGTTTGTTACCAAGTCTAATCACAAACAACTATCTTTGCATCATCTTTTCTGAATCATAGAAAAGACTAAACTATTATACGAAAGAGTATGGAAGCAACAGGACATAGCGATGTCTGGATTTATATTTTAGGTTAGTAGTAATATTTATAGTTTTAGATTTTGATTATTGGTTAGGAGGTTATTCGTAAGAATAGCCTCCTTTTTGAATGAAAAAGCGGACGTTAAGACTAACGCCCGCCACGCAACAAATAAAGATTATGGTCAAAAAGATTACTTCACCTCAAACTGCTCTACACCAAGTGTCACATTGCGTAGAGTGTCGTTTATACTTCCAACTTTCTCGAACATTGCACCGCCACCTTCTTTCAGCATTACCCTGATTGCATCATTGCTTTCCATGATTGCTTGGGTACAGGCTGCAATCTCTGACAGCTTCGGTTCTATCACACCATGGATCATTTCAAATTGCTCCGCACGATACTCTGTGAAATTCATGCCCATCATATACAACTGTGTCATAATGCCGGATAGGTATTCACCACCATTGCCACCATTGTCACCATTACCAACGTTTCCAGTCGGTGTAATGCCTACGGATGCAATACCGCCCTCACCGATTTGCTCACCTGCAATCATTGGTAAGTATTGAGCAAGTATCAGACGTATAACTGCAACGTCCTGCCTTTCAGCGTTCATATATGCTGCCAGTATGTCGGCGGTCTCTTCCTTGATACCCTGAATACTTGCACTGAGGGTATTCGACGAATCTTTGTTCCTCAAACCACCAGAGTAGCCCATCTGTTCCATCATACTGTTTACACCAGTCAGATATTCTTGCGCTGCTACAACCATGTTACTACCTTCGCCGCCGGGCTTGAAGTATTCTGCCATTTCAGCCAAAACCTTCTTCGATGCTTCCAGAGGATTTTGTGCAAGTTCATCCGTCGAAACCACACCGTCATGGAAGTTGCCTTGATTATCGGTGTAACCAAACAGACGGTTGCGCAAACGCTCAATCATAGGCTCTATAATACCTATCTTCAGCATTTCACTCACCACGCTCTGCATGATAGACTTCGCAGTTTCGTTATACGCTTTTACGGCACTCTCGCCATTCTCAAAAGCGGTCATAAGAGCATCGGAAATCTGGTCAGCCCAACCTTTAATATCAATGCCCCATAACTCATTAGCGATATCTTCGGAAAAGTTGCGAATCTGATCGTCAAGTTCAGCAATCTTCTTTTTGTATTCCTCCAAAGCCTCACTCGAACTTTTCTTCTTGTCTGCCTCGGCATCATACATCTTCAAGTAGTCTTCCCTCTGTGCTTTCAGGTTTGCAAGTTGCTGTTGGTAGCCAGTACCAGCATTGTTTTTCTGGTAATACTTATACATGGCTTCCTCTGCCTTAGATCTGTATCCTTGTCTTAGATAAGATGGAAGAAGGGAACCTTTTTTTTGTAGCGCATTGGCTTGTTTCTGGTTTGGTGCATACTGATTCATGTAAGAACGTCGCAAGTTACCATTATCATAGCCAAAAGTCCTTTCACGGGCTTGCAGGATAAGAGAGGTGTTGCTTTCAATGGCTTGCACATCTTCACGCAAAGCCTGTATCTGTCTCTCCAAACGGGCATCATGTGTTTGTGCGATACCGCTTATAAGTCCTAACCCTGCACCTGCGGCCATTCCCCATGGGCCAAGAGCGGACAATGCGGACGCGCCTTGCATAGCACCACCAAGAATACTGCTTGCATCTGCGGCAAAGTTAGCAGCTCCCGACATACCCAATGAATCAAATACACTGCCTACGAGGTCAAGGCTGTTTTGGAATGTCTGCAAGCCGTCAACAACCTTACCAATGGCTTTCTGGAAGTCCTCACTTTCATTTTTCATTCCGTCTTTTATCTGGTCTTTGGTAACGGTAGAGCCTAACTTCACACCAAGAAGTTTCGACAATTCGGAGTTGGCCACCAAATCGCCTTTTTTCTGTGCCTGCTTGTAGTAGCCGCTAAGTTTACTGCGATTGCTCAGTGATTCACTGATAGCCTTGAACGGATTCCTGCCATTTACGACATTTGTCACCTTGTCAATGGCTTCATAGACGGCTTTCGTAGATTCAACACTGCCATTCAGGGTAGGTGCAATCTCACGTAGTTTAGCAAGCATACGCGAAAGTGTTGCTGTTGAAACCCTGTCTAAGTCTGCGAATATACGACCCCATTCCTCAGTAGCCTTGAAGTTATTCCAAGTCTCATCGGCAATCTTCTTGTTTGCCGTTTCAGTAGCGTTTTTGATAAGGGCATTACGCTGTTTCTGTTGGTCTTCAGTAGGAGTATCACCTCCAGTCATTTCCTTAATGGCTGCAATCTCCTTTTCAAGTTCACGGTTGATGTCGGCGACTTTCTCGGCATAGCCTTTCGCATTCTTGATTGCTTCTGCATACAGATCAAGATTCTGCTTCTTTATTTTGGCATTGTTCTTTTGCCATTCATCCCAAATCTTGAATATGGCACTATTCTTACCGAACTTGCTGACTTCGCTTTCACTCTTGCCAAAGATATCGGATGCTGACTGGCTGCTACCAGACTTTTTCAGTTCATCGTTCATCTTATCGGTTAAGTAGGAGGCCATGGAAGAGTTTTCTGCCACACCTGCTATCTTTGCAGCGAAAGAAGAGTCACCAGTCAAATCATACCATTTCTTGTAAGTGTCATAGTTCTCATTTACCACACTTAGCAGACGTTCAAGTTCACTGACGGCATCGGCAACACCATCTTTGAACAAACGCAATTCTTCTGTACCCTTCTTTGCACCAAGTTCCTCAATGAAACTCTTACGATCACCCTTAGTGCCAAGAATCTTAGCGGCTTCGTCAAGACTGCCGTTAAAATCATTGGGATTGGAGAAATAACCCCACAATGGGGCATAGTTTCCATCAGACTTCAATTTCGATTCAGCCTGCGCCCGCGTCATTAACTTCTCAAGTTGTGCCAACTCCTGCCTATACTTTTCCAGAAGTTGTATGCGCTTTCTCCACAACTCCAGTTCCTTATCAGTCTTTGCCGTATTCTTGTCTCGGAAAGTCTTACCACCACTATTCGGGTCAGAGAGGGAAATGCCAGTAGCGGCATTGAATCCCATTGCATCATTCAGTTTCTTAGCATAGGAATCATAGTCAGCAAGCATATTCTCAAAGATGGTTGCATCCTTTCCGGGATTCTCTTTCTTCCACTGATTGACAAGTGCTGTCCTTTGTGTAAGTCCAAGTGCCTTCATGCCACCGCTAACGTCAACACCCATCTTTATCATCAATGGCTTTACATTGTTGAAGTAGTCCTGTGCTGCTTTGTAGTCCTGGCGAATCTTACTGATAACGTCGCCAAAGTTGGTAGCGGTCTTGATGTCAATGTTCCAGTCGTGACCAACCAAATCTTTCAATGACTGTTCCATTGCATTGATTCTGGCGGCGGCTTCGACCGTCTTCACGTCAAGTTGAATGCCAAACTTTTCACTTGCGAGTTTCTGCACTTTCTCACGAATGTCTTCAGTGGCATTATCGGCTTTGCTTACAGTCTCAGCCAGAGCCAGTGCAATAGCCTGCTTCTGTGACTCGGAGAGGTTCTTGAAGTTCCAACCTGCCTCAGTGAGTTTTGCTTTCAGACTGTTAGCCCATTTGGTTGCATCAGCCTCCATTGTTGCATAGGCGTTTTTCATTAGCCAAGCATACTTATCCGGGCCATCAGCACCAAGATAACCACCACCAGAGCCATGGAAGACGTGACTTAATGCCTTGCTCTCCCATTTGGTCATACTCTTTCTTGCATCTTCAAATGCTTTGACGGCATCGGTGTACTTATCCTGATTCTCAATGAGAATCTTCAACTGCTCGGCTTCTGTGAGGTTGCGTTTCTCATTCTTCACCATAGCGGCATTAGCCACTTTCAAAGCATCGGCAAACGTCTTCTCACTACGGGCTGCAGTAAGTGCTGTGTCAATGCTCTGCGAGTGCTTAACCGTAAGTTCTGTAATGGAATCGTTGTATCTCTTAACGGCATTGGAATAGTCGTTGATATTGTGGATGAAACTATCATTGAACCAACCGCCATTAGTCGCATTCTCAGCATATTCAATGGCACTGCTAACCTGTTTGAGATAGACGTAAGCCTCAGCAGTTTGGGTCACAGACTTAGCGAGAATGTCATATTGCTCTGCAACACTGCGGATATTGCCTTTATCGTCTTTGAATGACTCATTGAGTATGCGGTTAGGAGTGGCGGCATATTCACTGATAAACTGAGTCCACTTGTCTATTTGAGCCATCATGTCCTGTGTTGACATTTCTGCCGACGGTTTATAGGTGAATTTGCCATTGAGAATATCCTTAACGTCACCAACCTCAACTTCAACGTCGTTGACCTTGAATGTCATGCCAGTGGCTTCCATCATGGTACGGATATTCTTGATACCCTCCACTGCACGGTTGAATAGATCGTCGTTCAACTGCTTTGCACGGTCAACTTCGATCTTGTTACGCTGCCACAGTTCCATGACACCCGCAAGCAAGGCGAATAAAGCCATCTGAGGATTCAGGAACAAACTCTTCATGGCTGTTCCCAACTTCACAAATCCCATGCTCAAACCATTCACCACGCCTGTCATTGCACCGTAGGTACGGACGCTATTAACGGCGGCGATACCTGCTGACTTTTCAGCCCGTGTCAGGTCAGAAAGAATGATTGCTTGTCTGGCTTGAGCCTTAGAGGTCTTACCAAGTGCAACTTGACGTGCAAGGTCTTCCGTTGTCTGTCTGCGTTCAGACAATGCAAGGGCATTACCGAAAACTATCTGCTCTCTGGTTGTGGCTATGCGGAGCTTCTGAGCGTCGTTAAGTTGTCGTGACAATCCTATGCGACGGCCTATCCATGACTGAGCAAGTCTTTCACTGGCAGTCCACTTATGGGTAGTGGCTATCATGGCATTTTCAGCGAGGGTAATGTCACGGTAACTTCTGGCAAGGCGCAAACTGGCAATCTCTGCCCTCTGATATGCCTTGATACCGTTCATTACTGCGACGGCATTAGCACCAAGCAATGAGTTGACGAGAGCCATGTATGTTTTAACCGCTCCAAATGCGACAATTCCAGAGCCTACAATGGTAAACAGTTCCTCCCAATGCCGTGACAGAGTGGTGAGAATGGCTGCAAGGTCTTTCAGCCCGCTACCGACACCACTTTCTGCAATCTCGTTGAACATGATCTCGTAGGAGTCACGGAGATTCTTGAACTTCGCATTAAGAGCCTGCGACATCGTTTCCTGTGCCTCAAAGAACGGGCCACCCTGGCTCGTCAAGTCTTTCAGCACATTCAACACATCGTCATAGCCAATCTCTTTTCGGGAAACCATCTTACGTATCTGCGACGTGGTTACACCGAACTTATCTGCCAATCTCTGTAACAACGGAACATTGGCCATGGAGAATTGACGCAAGGTATAACCAGTAAGAGCCGTCTCGGAACGGACGTGACCCAAGGCCAATGCCAAACGGCTTACGTCAGTGCCAGTTGCAGCGGATATGTCTGCCAAACGCTTCGTCATATCATACAACTCACTGTATTCAAAGCCAAAGGCACTGAGTTGCTTTGTCATGGCATCAAGTTCTGTCACGCCAAATGGTGACTTGATAGCCAGATTCTTCACTTTAGAGAAAAGGTCGGTGGCATGAGCCGTGTCACCAAGGATTGCACCGATGCTAAGACGCTGCTGTTCAAGTTTACCGCCTTTCTCGATGATATTGTCAATAAAGGATTTTGCACCCCATACACTGATATATTGGGCTGCAAGGCTCTTCAAGTCCTGCAATGTCTGAGACTGGCCATGAAGTGCCGATGTGCTTTGGCTGATAGCCTGTGCAAGTCGCATTTCCTCACCTGCCAACCACGTAACGGCGGCGACGGCTGAATTTCTTGCGGCAATGTTGATTCTCGTTTCCTGAGTGTTCTGCTGAATCCGTTGCGTCAATGCTCGATAACCACCCTCGGCTTTCAACATCTGTGCTGTTGTGCCATCGTCCAAATGACCACCGTTCTTGAATATGGCAGCAAACTTCTTCATATAGCTGTCCATATCCTGCAACAGCTTATCCAGATTGGGAGTCTTCACACCAAGGTTGTTAGCCTGAGACTGTAACAACTGCAAAGAAGCAATCTTCTTCTCAAGAACGGCAATCTGATAAACGGCTTCATTGACACTACGCTTGTCTATCAACTTCTGCTTCTCTGCCGCCCGGCTCTGCTCTCGCTGTGTCCTCGACAATCCGTTAATCTCATTCCTCAACAGGCGTATCACCTGCATATAGCGGTCGTACTGATTCATCATAGACGTAACAGCACCGCTATTGCCAAGGAACTTAGGATTACTCGAAAGACGGCTCATTTCCGCTGCAAACGTCTTCATTTCGGCAATGACCTGCTTGTAACTGCTGACATCAACACCAAGACACCTTGCATGGGCGCGATCCATCTGCAAGGCATTCACGGACTTCATCATGTCGGCGTAGGCATCCACTACGCGCTTCTTCGACTTCTCGATTTCATCCGCTACTTTCTTGCTTTCATCCGCTCCACGTCTCAGGGGCTTGGTGATGTTGTCGGCGACGTTCCGTAGTCCAGAAGCGTCATTCAACTCTTTCAGCTTCTTCTTCAGACCGTCAATCTCCTTCTGCATACGCTCAATCTTGGAGGTGTCGCCAATCTTCAAGTTCTTTAATGCACGAATAACTGACTCGGCATCGCCAAAGTCAATCTTCAACTTGTAACCTTTGCCACCATTGTTGACAAAGTTGTTGATCTTCTCAGTCCAATCCTTTAACTTCTTGTCAAGTTGCTCGATAGAGACAGAGAACATCAGAGGTGATAAATTTTCTGCCATAGTCTTATATATTTTTGTGTTGCTATGACAAAGTTTGTAAAATTCTTTTACAAAACCTCGCAAAAATATTGGGAATCTTTGAAAAATCGAAGAAAAAAGTTGAATTATTATCAGTTTTCAATAATTTACCACCAAAAACAAGGAATTGTAATAATAATTTACTACCTTTGCATCGTGACTTGATTAGCCCGAACGAAGGTGACTTCGTGACTCGTCCAACTGCTTCTGTAACTGCAAAGACTATTCTGGGTACGTCATAGCGGTTATATGTCCGGACAATGGAGCAGCCGATTTAGAGAATCGTAGCACACCAAACTATCAAGAAGCCCGCTCAGTTGCCCTTGCTGAACGGGCTTTTTTCATGCCAATTCTGTTGTTCAATCTGTTGTTCAATATTATCGACAAAAGCAAACACTACACCAGTGTTTATCCGCATCTGCTGTTGCTCAAATGATACACCTAAAGATACGCAGAAACCCGCTAAAACAAAGGGCAAACGAAAGGTCGAAGATACACCTAAAGATACACTTAGCGACCAACAAAACGACCAGCAAAAATTGTCGGCAATTATCTGACATCGTGAACTTTGTAAAGTTTATTTACGAATCAGCGACCAACAAACGACCAACAAAGTAGCCAACAGACAAAATCCTGACATAACTGCCTGCATATTCGATATATACAACACTCTGGATATGGATAGTAACAGGCGAAATAACCATCAAATCAACCAACAGATATAGTATCGTAACTATCTGTAATTATGATGGTTGGCAAAATGACTTAGAAGCAAGCAACCAGCAAAGCAACCAACAGATAACCAACAGAATCTTGGAAGTGAAAACGAAAAATTTAAAAATGAAAATTGAAAAATCTCGGCGAAAGGTGAGGTGGGGGCGTTATAAAGTTCCAAGGGGGGGGTAGGGGGTATAAATACGAGAATCGTATTTATACCTATATATATAAAATGTTACATTATATCCATAATGTCGCAATATTGAGACAAATAAACAAAATATCTAATAAGGGCAAACTTTTATATTAAAATATTTGGTAGTACGAAATATTATTTATAACTTTGCGCCGTATTAATGACATATCACACACTAAAATTTTAAAGTTATGGTTACTTATCAATCAATTTTCAATGTTTGGTTTGCCCAGAATTACGGCAAACTTCATGCACAACTTTGTTGTGGTGGAACATTCGGCGAACTATATGAGCCGAACTGTGAGGACTGTTTTCATAATGCGTATTTATGCGTTTATGAGAGTCTTAAAAACTACATGGGTGAAACTGACTTTAATATCATGTTTCGCGCTGCATACAGGAGGCAAAGAAAAGCCTACACACTACATGAAACAAAGGAGATAAGACCAAAGGATCTCTTTTGGGCGTTCCTTGCTGAATGTGCCTCAGATCCTGAATCAAACGAACAAAGGAACATCTTATTAGATGAACGTGCAAAAGCAGTTCGCGCTTATGTTGCCAACCACTTCACAAAGGAACAAAAGCAAGTCTTTAAGATGTACTTTGTGTATTCGTGTACCTACGAACAGATTTCCGCTTATTGTGGAAAGTCAGTACCCACCATTACAAAATGCGTGAAATGGTGCAAAGACTGTCTTAATTGTCAGTTTAGAGATTTCTGTATTATGTCTAACTATTAAACTATATTCATTATGAATTTACAACTATTCGACAACTATACAAGCCGGAAACATGGCGAAGGCCGTCCTACATTACGCACAATTAGCGTTTATATGTCAAATGGTAGTATTACGTTTTCCTCTCAAACTGCCAAAGAGTTAGGTATAAAAGAGGATAGCAAAGTATTATTTGCCAAAGATACAGACACGCGAAAAGATTGGTACTTTGCAATATCTGACACCTTCGATAATGGCATTAAAGTTAGACCAAAGAAAAACGGTGGAATGTGTAAAGATGTCGTTTCAATGTCGTGCTCATGTCGTATTGTGGTGGAGTCTATTCTATCAGACCATAAAGCCACAAAAAACGCTTTATTCCTGGTGTCTGCCAAAGGTAAGGAGATAAACGGTGTAAACTGGTATCAGATAGTAAACAAGCCGCTCAAAATCGACGGTAAGGGTGTAAAGGAGTAATAACCAATATGGCCACAAAGTAAGCGGGTGCAAATGGAATTGCACCCGCTTTTTTTACGTCCTATTCAGAAAAACGCATTTTTAGCCGTTTTCAGCCGTTTTTTCTTCCCTGCCCTATAAACTACCCACAAAAGCGGAGAAACGCGAAATTAGCCCTATTTCTGTAATTGTGTGCTTATTCTCCGTCATTCGTTCTATATCTGGCATAGATGCAGCACTTTGATTTTGTCTCTTATCTGAAGCCAGATAGAGCGTACAGAACCGACACCAATACAAAATGACAGCCAGACAGATTAACAACAGCTTTTGCAGGTTCTTTCATTTTTCATGGCTCAACCGTTACACGCGCAAGGAGTTCGACACTTACAAGGTCGTGAGTTGGCAGGAGTTTTATTTGTACCTGCAACCGCCTTACAAAATTTGCAACCGTCGTTGACACGCGCAGGGATGCGAAGACTTACAAAGTTACAAGCCGTTTTGAGTTCCATTTTCGGCAAAATGTCACATTATGCGGATAATGTAACCGATTTTGAGCCTTTTCACGCTGTTTTGGGGTCGAAGTGCAAAAAAGTGTTTAAGACTTTCCGAAATCTTTACAAAGCACAAAGTGAGAAAAAGCACTTTGGCTGACAAAACAAGATAATCTGGTAACGGCATAATTCCATGACAAAACAACGATGTCGGATTTCCGACAGTCAAACGAAGCCCGATTATCAGACAATGAGTGTTAGGAAGATTCTCCGAACACACTTTCCGCTCGGAGGATTCCCCGACCGACAGGAAGATTCACCTTTGGACTACACCATCTGGCAGTAAAATCACAAAGTTCCCCTCAAAATTGGGGAAAGCCACAATCTTTACACGAATCTTTCTTATTTCACACACTTTTCGACAACTTTCTGCCAATAGACTTTCACCTTTTATCCGCTTTCCACCATTTTATGACACTTTACCCGATAGGCATATATGCCCAACGGCTTTCACGCGCACGCGCATTGCCCCAAACTTCCCACCATCGACGGCATCAGCAGCACTTCTCTCTCAAAAATCGTATTATTTCCCCTCCTGAAGCCAACCTCTCTCTGTGAAAAGTCGCCTTTTTTCTACATTTCCTCTTTTTTCACACCATCCAGTAACTAACGTTGGTCTTCATGTACGAGGGCAGGAAAATTCCCTCGCTATACCAAAGGCCGAATCTTTCCTTCGGTTGTTTCACCTCTCAAACTTTGATTATTCAGTTTGACATTTCGGTATGGTCTTCACAATGAATATTCCACGCTCGGAAGATTTTCCGACCGTCTGATTTACTGAAAGTTTTCATTGTTCTCCACCAAGACAGGAAGGAAGTTTGAACAAAGTTTTTTGCCGACGATTTTTTTGTGAACTTTACCCCATATAGTTTTTTCGTCAAGGTATGACAATAAAACTGAGTACGATTACATCAAGTACGAAAACCAAAGTACGAAGTACGATTTGGAAGTACGAAGTACGAGAATGTTGGCTGAGAGTACGAGAATGGAAGTACGAGAATAGGGAAGTACGATATTTTTCTTGAGAGTATGATGACTATGTTGGAAGTACGAGAAAGAAAAATAACTCTTAATCTCAATTCATCGAAAACGCAAAAGGCGTTTCGATGTAGATTCTTTATATATTTATCTTTTTTTAATCTTACTTTATTTCTCAACTTATTTAAATACGTAGTATGAAGAACTTATTTACTATATATATTATTTTTTATGTGTAATGAATTTGGTGTAACGCATTTATGCGGACAACTTATGTGTAATGAATTTGTATGTAATGAATTTGTATGTAATGAATTTGTATGTAATGAATTTGTATGTAATGAATTTGTGCGGAAGAAAAAAGAGACAGCAATCATAAACTGCTGCCTCTGTTGGAAGTAAGAGAAGTGAATCAGAACGGAAGTTCAGGAGCCATTTCTGGGGGTTCATTTGAAATCTTGCTATCGGATGAAGTGCCAAACATTTCAGCCAAATATTTGCTTGCTTCAGACTTCTGATTATATTTTGCCCTGTACTTATTCACACGATCCCTATTTTTCTGTTTGCGTTCATCGTCAACAAACTTTTTGATTTTCTCTGCGAATTTCTTGTCTGAAAGTTTGCGGTCACAAGAAACAAACGTGCCAAGTCCGGGTCTTCCTGGTATGGTCTCTATTCTCGGGATGAATTTGTACTTACAGACCAATTTTCTAATGCGCTTAAATGTATCGACTGAAGAATATCTATCATAAAATTGTTTGGCATGAGGTTGTTTGGTAAGTATGCTTTCAAGTTCGTCACGCCCTTTCGCGCCCACCATCCTTGCCAATACAAGTTCTTTGTTCGCTCTGGCCAAGTCTTTGTCGCCAAGGATCGACTTGTAGGCCATGTACATCAATAGGCAGGCAATATCATCGTCTGTCTTCTGGTCAATGTCATTCAGATACTTAAACATGATGTCTATGTTAGCGTAGGCAAAAACATCATTATCGAAACGTTGGTACTTGGTATGCATTTTCTGCATCTTGTCAACATCGAGCCATTCAAAGTTAAACAGTTCGGACGCTTGCCGTAGCGCATGAAACTCTACTACGTTATCGGCAAAGTGTTTATTTTCCTTGCAATACATCAGTACAATATCTTGCGCATCTTCATCGTCGGGAGTATGCGGACAATATCTTATCCAGTCTGTACTCTCTTTAACGAAACCATTATTTAATTCAGGTTCATCTTCATTCAAACCAAGTCTGTCTTGAAGTTGACTAAGACAATCTTTCAACCATGACGGGATTGATACCCGTCCGTTCGAGTTTTGTGGATTCCGAATGACATATATAAGTTGGAGTGTAGCATTAACGATTGATACTTTTTGTGAGATTGCCGTTAAGTACACACCATAGGTTATAACGTCGCTGATATTCCGTTTGTCCTTTATGAGCAAGCGTAACATCGGAAGTGGCACCTTAATGTACCTCGCCTCCTGTTCCGTATATGTTCCATGCTTATTCATATTATGCCCTTTATTTATAATGAATAATAGATGATTCCTCTACATATACCATTTCTTGAACCATCCATTCTGAGAGGCGGAGATTAGATCATTCTTTCGGTAGAAGCACCTCTTACTTCCCTGAATCTTCACACGTTCAATTCCGAACTTGTTTACTCTCACTTTGAAAGTATTAACCGTAAGACCAACAGCCTTTGCAGCGTCCAACTGGCTAAGATACTCCACACCATCAATGACTATGCCCTTGGCATCCATTGACACATTCAAATGTTCTTGTTTTTCCATATTCTTGACGTTTTATTGTTATTTGACTGCAAAATTATAGTATATTGCGTTTTGTTTTATTCCTAAATGATATTTTTTTGTGTTTTCGGTGAAAGATTACCAAAATTAAAACGTATTTACTCTTGCATTGCAGGAAAGGGAATGTTATGGAGCAGCAAGGATTGATCGAGTTTGTTGACACCGAGGAAGTGAAGATTCCCGTGAACACGGTGTTTGCCTACGAGGGTGCTAATGTTACCTTCGCCCGCAAGGGTGGTGTGGTGATGGTTAATGCTACCGAAATGGCAAAGAAGTTCGGGAAGAAATCAACAGACTGGACGAAAACTGAATCATCGAAGCGTTTTATGAAGGCTTTGAGCGAGGTGAAGAATATCAACTCGTCTGATTTAGTGCAAGTTACGTATGGAAACAACGGTGGCACTTGGATGCACGAAGATGTTGCTATTGAGTTTGGCGAGAGCCGGAAGACAATGAGTAGCGTTGAGATTGCCGAGATTGTTGGCAAGCCTCACAATGACGTGCTGAAGGCCATCCGTAAAATGGAGCCAGCATGGGAAAAGGTACATGAGGGAAAATTTTCCCGCAGTGAATATAAGGACTCAACGGGCAGATCATTGCCTTGCTTTGAGTTGACGTCAGGTAAGACGAAAAGAGCGGATCACCTTCACAGGCAACCCGCTCACACACTAAAATTTCGGCAGCGGTGGTTAGTCCACTACCTGACAAGCCTTATTCAGACTTGTTTTTCCTGTTACTTTTGACGTTCTTAGGACTGGCAGAGAGATTTATCATTTCTCCGCAATGAGGGCAAACAATAATTGCCTGATTATCATCTACGTCTTTAACCAATTCACTAACAGAGATACCAATCGTTTTAGCGATTCTTTCAAGAGATTTATAGTTTGGATTCTCGCTGTTTATGAGTGTTGATAAAGAACCCTGAGAGATATTAAACTCTTTTGCCAGTTGTGTTACTGTCCACCCTTGTTCTCGTATTCTTTTCCTAATATCCATATTGATTGTTTTTTATCGGCTGCAAAGTTACATGTTTTATTCCTAATAAACAAATGTTTGCGTATTAAAAATATTTAATAATACCCGATATTTTTGAAAGAATGTCGTATCAAAACAAATATTATAATATCTTAATATTTACTAAAGCCTAATATTTTATTTTGAATATTGGGTCAAATTAAATATATTTGCACTCGATTTTGAGTAACATCTAAATAAAAACAGTAGTATTATGGCAAATAATGAAAATTTAAAGCGCGTCGTGAATGTTTTCGGAACAAGTGTTTTTCACTGGGCAGAAGTTGTAAATCCTGTTGCAATCGGATTCCGTATGCAAGGTATCAAGGAAAGTGTCAATGCTGGTAAAGCCCTCACCGAAACCCAACTGGAAGTGATTGACATGATGGCCAAGTTGTCCGCTATGATTGCAGACGATTTTCTTCAGTTAGAGAATGAAGGTATTGACTTGCAGGACTTATCTGAATAGTTATGAATCCATTTGAAGTAGAGTTCTTGCAGAGGTACGACGACCGAAAGCAGATATTGACGCACATTCACAATGCGCTTGGAATATCTGTTGTCGAATGGGAGCACCTGACACGGGTAAACCTCAGTATCATTGCAGGACATATCAGGTCGAATGTTTCAGCCAATAGTGCTGTTACGTATATGGCTATTCTGAAGAGTTTCCTCAACCGCTATTCTGAGACGGGCTTGATACCGTGCAAGCAGTTCCAGAACGAACTACAAGCCAGACGTGAACCGAGTCAACATCTGGCATTGACGATGGAAGAGATTATCATGTTCGATCAGTACGAGCCTAAGACGCAGACAGAGCGTGACGTGAAAATCCTCTTTATGCGTGGCTGTCTCACTGGTATGCGTTTATCGGATGCTGTTTTGTTAAGTGAAGACAATATCCGTGACGGTGTACTAAGTTATGTCAGCAAGAAGACAAAGGTAGAGGTACGTCAGCCGGTTCAGGCACGATTGATGAAATATGTCTCTGACAAACCGAGTAAGCAACACCAACGCTCTGTTGTGAATCGCGTCATCCAATCCATCTGCAAGAAACTTGGAATGACTGAGGAAGTACAACTCTTTGTAAATGGCAGACTATGCAAAGGTGAGAAATACAAGTTTATCACCATGCACTCCAGTCGCAGGTCGTATGTGTCATGCCTTGCCGCTAATGGTGTTCCCATATCAACTATAAGCAAACTGGCAGGACATAGCAGTACTTCTATGACTGACCGCTATGTTTGTGTTGACACCCATAAACTTGGTGAAGACGCAATGCTATTCTTTAACAGATAAAATAATGATAGTTATGAAAACTCCCCCAAAATACACGAATCTAAAAAACTGCAGTGTCCTGGCGACATTCCGCATGAATGGTAGTGAGAGTAGTGAAGAGTGTTTAATCATCAATATCAGGAAAGGAGTAGCTTATGATTAGTCCGCGTGAGTGTGAAATGATAGCAATGTCTTTAGTTAGGACGATGAAGACAGACGATGATCTTTTGGAGCGTATCTGTAAGATTATGAGCAAAGGCATGAAGAAGACGAAGCGTCTTATATCAGCTAAGAAAGCTGCTGAAATACTTGGTATCTCTGTATGGCAACTATACAGAATCAAGGATGATGCGGATGGTGTGCCTCAGTTTTCCTACACTAAGGGCGATAGCCAGTCTTCACCGTTGAAGTTCAACGAAACTACTCTTATTGAAGAGTATGAGCGTTACCTTGCTAATAAGCGTACATAGGAACTTGGTAGAATATAAATAGTAGATAAATAATGTTTAACAAAAAAAGGAAACAGTATGAAAAGGGTATTACTGACAGACAATGCCGCAAATGAGATTATGCGCATTAGAACCGATGAATTTGGAACATTCAGTTCTGACAAGAGTTCCATTGCCGATGCCTTTTGCGAGTTGAGCACATTAATTAACCTTGGGCGTGAAAGAGAGAATGAGGATTTGCAGAATTGCGCCGACGGTATTCTGAAGGTGATGGAGGTGCTTAACAGGTACAACGGACTGCTTAATGTGTTGAATGAGACGAGTGAACGTCAGGCTGGTTACTATACTTATGGTAAGCCAGAACAGAACTATGACGGTGATCGTGATTGCGTTCTATTTGGAAACGAAGTTGAGTTGCTGAAACGTGTATTTGCAAAGAAGCCTGGTTTTGTCCCCCATGCTCCGGTTGACGTGGATGCTATTACCATGGCCGAAGCTGCCGAGATACTTGAAGTTACGACTGCCGAACTTAAAGACCTAATCAATCAAGAAAGGAACTATACTAAAAAAGCATGACTATGAATGTGAAATCAGATAATAGGAGGAATGATTATGACAGACAATGAAGAAAAGAAGTTTGTGACGGCCATTGAAAAGGCTGTGAAGAAAATGGGTAAGCGGAAAAATAGCCGCAAGTTAAAAATGAAGTACACCATTGCACAATTTCTGTCTATGGGCGTATGCCTTGGCTGATATAAGACATGTCGTAGATAACTACGATTGCTATCTGTGAAGATAGTTGTTTTATTATTCATATTTTTTTGTTGAAGCGGATTGTCTGTGAAGATAGTCCGCTTTCTTTATTTTTGGTAATCTTTCATCGAAAAAGCGTTTTTCACCCGAAATAATATATATAATAGGTATTATTCTGATTATCTTTGCCGAAGAAAATATTTATATTAATTAAAATAATTATGAACACAGAGACATCAATGTTGCCTGAGAAGATAATTTCTCAAACTATGGCAAATGTGAAACTTGAAGAGTTCAACACAAAGTTTAAGCTGTTGGTTGACTCTTATGCACGACTGCCTTTACATCTGGGCGAGGAAGCACTGCCGAGCAATCCGAAACTGATTACAAAGGAACGCCTCGAAGAGTATGTGAAGAAGATGCAGGAAGGCCTTCCAGAAGAGGGAAAGAAAGTCTGGCAGAAACTCTACTCTGATGCTGTGATGCAGATCAATGTGATTCGCCAGTTCTTTGATTCCTTCCCCTTGGCCGAGTTTTCTGTTGCTGATAATATCAGCACTCCAAGAGACGAGCGTGTCAAATGCACGAACAAACTGGATGTTCTCAATGCGGCTTCAACTGTTGAGATACCAACAGAATGCCGTGATTACTTCGAGAAAGTCAAGGCTTTTGACTATGCTTGTTCTGAAATGCACGATTATGAGAGTCTTCATGGCTTGAAAACGCGATCAATGGAAGAAATGATTTATTACGCACAACACCCATACGAGTTCACCCAGAAGTGGCTTGGCGGTGGCTTTGAGAAAAAGTAACAACACAATATTATAACTATGGCAGAAAAAATGAATAATGTAGAGATTCCTGAGTTTGTCGTATTGTCTCAGGACAGGGATGCTTTTAAGGAACGGTTTGACCATGCTCGTAGTGGAATTGCCAATACTTATGAGAAATTGAAGAGTATCACAGATTTAGCAGAAGTTATTCCTGATGACATTAAAGAAGTCAAAGCAGAACTTGTCAATACCTATATTGACGATCGTATTTCTGAAATCGCAGGAATGAAGATGCTGACTTCTGAAGCAAGGGAACGGGCAAAAAGTGAGTGGGAAGATATTCGTAAGGATGCACTCTCATACACTGAAATCATTCAGCGTTTCTTCACAACCTATCCTTCTACAAAGTTTGTGCGTAGTGGAGAGAAACTTGTGTGTGTCAACGCTGATGAAGTCGTGTTTGACTCATGCAAGCGAAGCGTACCACAACAAGACGTGATGAAGCACTATGACCTTATCCAGAAAGTCCGTACCGCCATTGATGCGCTTTGGGCTTTTGAGCGTGAACATGATTGGCCATCTGATAACTTGCTGACTCTCGAAAATGACTTGAAGCAAATTGAGCATCCAGAACAGTTAGCAACGAACTGGGTATTCAGAGAGTATCTGAGAGAGTACATCAAACAGCATCCGTACTTGGATGGTGCGTACAATGTTTCGAGAAGAAGCACTCTGGCAGAACAGAACGCTCGACTTGTGGAACTTCGCAAGAAGCATTTGGAGGAGCACCCGGAAGACTTTATACCACTTGGTAACAAGACGAATCCCTACGAGAATACAGGTGTAGGAAGAAAGCAGTAGAACCAACATTTTAAATTTTTAGATTATGATAAAGAATTTATTTGCAGTTTTGTCCGAGGATCAAATAAACTCGCTGACAAAGGAAGAGAGGCAGACACTTACCCGCCTCG
This sequence comes from uncultured Prevotellaceae bacterium, assembly GCA_937898415.1. GTDB lineage: Bacteria > Bacteroidota > Bacteroidia > Bacteroidales > Bacteroidaceae > Prevotella. Next base: position 17,979 of record CALDLA010000147.1, read on the forward strand.
ACGAGAAACTTTTCCCTGACTATGACAAGTACGTTGACGCTCACATGAAACAGAAAAGCGTAGTTGAGCGTGTTCTGGAAAGACGCAGGGAAGAGGAAAAAGAAAATGTTCAGTACCAACAGATGATGGAATCGGAGTTCTGTTAGTCTCATGTGTGTGGGTAGGAAACGGCAACTTTGCCCTACCTACCCGCATTTAAAAAGATTGCCTTATGTGTACTATAATTGGAACAAATAAGAAACAGAAAGTGGAACGTGACAGTTTCCTTCTGCAAGTGCGCTATGTTGCTGCTGATGCAAAGACATCTTTGCAGAAATACATTTCTCTGAATCCTTTACTTGCCAAAACTCCTGTGACGAAGAAACAAGTAAAGGAGATCTTCTTTCGTAATACTCTGGAGCATCTGCCTCGAAAGAGTGTTGAGGCTCTTGCTGAGTTTCTGTTTAGTCAGGCATTAAAGAATGACTATATTGTGCAAGCACCTAAGATATGGGTTGACGATGAGACTGAATATATCGTATCTCCCACCATCTTGGAGAAACGCCCCGGCCCCAAAACGAAGAAAAAATAATACGATATGGAACCAACAACTATTCAAGCAAAGGGAAAGGTAGCGTAAGTATCATGGCAAGTAATAAGTCAGTCATAGCTAAAGCGGTTGAGGACTACAAGAACCGAGTTATCATACCGATAATGGAGGCACGTTTGAAGTCATGGTGCAGCCAGATTCTTGATGCTTCTATTCTTGCAAGGCAAAGGAATCCGAGAGCGCATAACTTCACGGGAAACCTTCTCAATTCGATTGTAGTTTGCCTTTATCGGAACAAACAGCCTGTTATGGCTTGGTTTGCATCGGACAGAGTACCAGAAGCCATTGTGCCGAAGATGAAGAAAAGACAGCGTAAGCGTGTCTTCTTCAGTCGTGATTACGATGAGCAGGAAAGCGCATATCTTCCGACGGTAGAAACAAACGGTGGTTGGGGTCGTGATGATGCTCAGAACTTCTTTGAGAACTATTTGCCGAAAGGCAACAACCTCTTTGACGTTGTGATTGCCTATCCCGTTGAATATGCTGATTGGGTAGAAGCGCAAAGGGCTACAACTGGCATTCTCAATGCCTATCAGTATGCAGAACGTACAGGTATAAGATTTATGAGAATTAAATAAAAAAAGGATATGGAGAAAGAAGAGAAAAACTTATTGGCATCCCTCAAAAAGATTAGGGATAATCAGGATGGAACTGAGGACTGGATGGTAGATACACCATTTGAAGTTATCAACTATGGTTTCATCAAGACTCTCGAACGCAAGGTAAAAGGACTTGAATTTGAATCAGTGAAAGTTGTCAACGGCAAACTCTCACTCTATTTTACACGAAAGGGTTGGACTTATGTTCATTAGGAGAAAACGAGACGCAAATAATGGTGACGGCTCTTTCAGTTTCCGCATCAAGTATCTGCCCGGCTCTGACTTGAAGAAGCCTTTGCAGAAATGGTTGCGCATGGAATTGGAAGCGGGTTGTTACTGCCTACACAGCGAGGAAGAAATCAGAGACTACATGGGTGATAACATTTTCGGCTATCTGCCTAAATGGTTCAGGCGTGAAGTTACTGAATGGGCTTTCAAAATCGCATACCGTGAGGGCTATATTTGTCGAAGTCAGCATGATCAGGACGCGCAAGTTCCGCAGTTCTACATTCCCCGCGCACTGCTTGATTTGAAATGTGGGCCAAAGATGAACGTGTCCGAACAATATGCCAAGGAGTTTGACACGATTCCTGGTGTGTCTGCTGACTTTGAAGAGCAGAAACCAATTACAAAACTTGAAAACAAAACAGATTTATAACGATGGAAGAAACAGTTATTGACGATGTGCAGAATGCACAGGAAGAATTGGAGAATGTCACAGGCGTTCACTATACCGATGTGGCTATTCCGGGAACAAATAAGAAGTATAAAGTCAGGACTTTAAAGAATACACAGATTGAGGCTCTGACCAAACTTCTTGCGGGTAAGGAAACTGATCCCGCAGACGCTATCATTGAGGATTCAAAGATTGGCTGCAAGGCCATGGCCATTTATCTTACGCCGAACTATTGGAAACGTAAGCTGACTTATTGGTTCAAGTGGCGTTGGTACTACTACATTCGGCAATACGACTGCTATCAGGTGCAGCCTGTCATTAGTGCAGGCAGAAACTCAACTCCCTACATTGACTTTCTCCGAACCATGTCACTTCTGAATTACCAGAAAACGACGATGATGCAAATGACCAGACAGGAGGCAGAGAAGGTTTTGCAGGAAATGGCAGAGAGAGCCAACAAAGAGTCTGGTAATGGAAAAGAAGGTGAGTAATCTCATGTTTCCATATATATTCTTTGCTAAAAGTCTTGAATAATGTAACTTTGCAGCAAACTTTAACGGATTTAAATCGTCGAGGTCGCCCGTCTGAGAAGATAGGCGGCTTTTTCATACATACTGAAACCAAAGTCCGTTTATGGGCTTGCCTAACCTCATGTTGTGATAGAATGTGTTACTGCTAAGATGATATTCAGTTAGAACTTCCTGAACAGAGTTGAACGTCCGGCCATCATTGAGACAAAGTATTTTCTTGGTTGTTCTTTTTTTGTTAGCGTAAAGACTACTGTATAATTCTTCCTTCTTCTTTCTTATAATATCAGGAATGTCGCCGTCGTGAAGTACGAAATGCAAACCTCTGGTGGCGTTCTTGTTGTTGATGCAGTTGTAGATGGTCATGTATGGTATGCCAGTCTGATTGCTACATTCGCGTATCGTTGCATATATTTTACCTGTCTCAACACAGCGGATGGTCTTGCTCCAGTCTTTCTTTTTTGTTTCGGTGATGTTCTTGACGGTTATGGTGTTATTGGATAACTCTTTTTCCTGAATTTCAATACCGAATACCTCGACCTTGCATCCTTTGTTTCTCGCGATCGCAGTAAATACCTTAACTTGATCGTCTGAATAAAGGACGTGTAATTCTGTCACTTTATCATCCTTGGTGAAAGCCAAGAAATAGCGGGTCTTAGGATTAGTATTCATTTTTGTATTTCGTTAGATATTTCTCAGAGGCCATCAAGTCAAGTTGTGCTTTGGTCTGACACCACAGATATTCATAATTCTGGCACCTTACAAGCCCAAACAGCCATGACTTTGTTTCATAGAGCCATTTGTACCTTTTCAAATTCTCCAAATTCTGACTTTCAGTATTGAAGAATTGTTCAGCATGGTTTCGTTGCAAGAAACTGATAGCAATTATATTCTCCAGTTCGTCGCTTTCATGTCGGCGCACGTAGTAGAACCATCGCCACATAAGCCAATACTTCAATGTCATTCTCCAGAAGGTATCACAGAGGATTGCAGAAACGATCTTGCACATAGTCTTTCTGTCTTGTGCTTCTATGCAAGGTTTGAAGTATTCCGCTTCTTTAATCATTTCAGGATTTACGGCGTTATGGGTAATGCTGAGAATCATGGCATCCTGACCGTATTTCAGCCAACCTACTTTTACATAGGAGTTACCAAAGCAGAAGAAATCATGCTCATTGGAGATAATGCTAAGATACGTCCTTTGCCGATAACTTTCAATGGCATCCTGCATCTTCTTTTGGTCATGCTCATAGTTGTTGTGTATATCTCGCATAAACAATTCAATTACAATCCGTACTTTTCCTTCAGTTGACGAAGTTCCTTCTCAAAATCCTCATTGTTTAACTTCATATCCTTATCATAGCTACTGCCGTGAAGAGCCTCGTATGCTTCTTTAGCATCTGGGTACGCCTTTTCAACAGCCTTACTAATCAAAGCTGCCATTTCGTAAGGTCTTACTCTCTCACCAACATCTTCATGCAGAACCTCCTCGAACTTTGCGAACAAAGGACATTGTCTGCATTTGATTGGGAAATAGAAGTTGATAGCATCGGTTTCTTCTTGTTCTGGCTCTACGGTATTTCTCTGCCTTATCTCATCGTATCTGAGGAATAAGTCAGCACGTTCTTTTGAACCCTTTGGAGCGGCTTTTGCAGAACGCAGTATTTCCTTTGCCACCTCGTCACCATCAATCAGTTCTATATCTTCCAGTTCAACAGGTATAGCCCCCTCTTTTATGCGGTTCTTTCTGCTATCAAGAAGTTTTTTGAACTTTGCAGATTCAAGAATCTTTTTCATATATGCCTGCTGATTCTTTTCCGGGTATTGCATATACTCAGGGTAGCAAAGTTTGAAAGCGTCAACATCTTTATACTTTAACGCCACCAGATCAGCAAAAGCAAGCATAGATGCTTCGACATTGAGTAGTTTTAACTCGCGTTTAAATTCAGTAGAGTGTTCCATATTTATAAGTATTATTGTTCACATGACGAATTGCCTGTTACTGTTTTATGGCTATGACACGATTTCTCGTTCATGCAGAATCCTTCCCATATCTCCGTTTTCGCATAGAAGACTTTGCAAGCCATGTAAGGGCAATCCAGACACTTCATCAGTTACTTGTTACCTTTTATTTTGTCTATATCGGCTTGTTTGTAGAAGCATTTGCGCCCAATCTTTACAGGTATGAGATAACCACTCTTTGACCATCGCCACAGAGTGTTTTTCTTCACATTGAGAATCTTTGCCGTATCATCAGCACCAACTAATTCGTTGTCATGCTCATTGTCGGCAACAGCTTTCTTCTCTGCCTCTCGCTCTTCGTAGATTTCCTTGAATAGTTCTTTGAGGTCATTCAGACTAACGACCATCAAGACATTTTCCTTTTTTTCTAATATCTCAGTAATCATATCGGTTTGTTTTTTCCGCGAAGGTAGAGAAAAATCAAAGCCAATCAAAAGAAAAGAGGTGTATGCAAGTTTTCATACACTCACATACACCTCTATACAAGTTTTAGCCCTTTTTCAACTGAAAAAGACTATCTTATTTGCACGGTCAAGGGCATTTTTGTTGTTATCGCTCATGTAGTTATGAATGGCAGTCCATGAGCCGATTCTTTCAAACTCAGACTCATATTCTTTCTGTGTCGGCAACCTCGTAATATAGTTCTCTTGTAAGGCACGTAGAATGACACAACCAACATCTGCACCGCTTCGACCATCAATAAGCACATGAAGACGTTTCAGAAGTCTTTCCTTATCATCGTATTGGATAATATCTGAGAAAGTTTGCGATTTTTTATTCTTTGCAACTGTGATAGTTTCTATTTCTGATTCTTCAGAATCGCTTTCATCAAATACAAGGTCGTAAGTATCTGCCAACGACTGTACTTCACGTATGAGATAGTCGAACTTGTCACGCAGGCAAACAGCAATCAACCAGACAAACATTTTGATATCCTTACAACTCGTCATGTACTGTTCCCATCCTCCTATTTTCATCCAGTCTTTCGGGGCTTTGACATTCCAGTCCGATGCACCGAATAGAAGAGGCAAACAATTACACCTTTTGGCAATCTTTCCAAAAAACACTTTGAAGATAAGTTTGTTATTGTCGTAGTCACCAGTCAAATGACTCTCTATTTCATTCACAACACTATCTGTGTTGAGGCTCATGCAAAGGTCGTATGCAAACTTTACATCGTTCTTATCCAGTCGTTTCGGTCTTTTACGATCCAATGGAGTTTCTTCACCCTTATTGTTGACGATACAGAGATTGCCACAATACTTTATAGCAAGCATCGTCAACTCAAAAGATGAATCTATCAGCCGTTGCGTATTATCCCATTTCATAGCAAGCCCTCCTATAATAGATTGATTACGTTGAAGAGAGTTTCGTCTTCGATATTCCTATACCGTTTGAAAGCCTTTGATCCTTCGACGTGACCGCTCATTTTACCGATAATATTGGGGTCAGAAACTTTGAAGTAGGCATTGCCGACAAAGGTACGACGTGCCAAGTGAGAGGATGCAATTTCGTTCAAAGGCTTAAATTCCGGCTCGCCTGTCTTTGGATTTCTTATCTCGACCTTGCGCGTTATCCCTGCCATACCGAATATGACTTTGATAGCATCATTGTAACGCTGGCCAGTGATGCAGGGGAACAAACGGCCTTGGGTGTCAACTCCACGATATTTCTCAATCAGTTCCAGTGCTTTCGGATGCAATGGTACGCGGGCTTGGAATGGTGTACTACCCTCGTCTTTGGTCTTATGAGGCGTATATACCAGAATGCCATCGTGAATGTTGTTGTAGTTGAGTTTCAGCAAGTCACCGACACGGCATCCTATCAAACACTGGAATACAAAAATGTCACGTTGTTCAAGTAATGTCTTTATCGGCATCCTCGCTGGTTTCTTCTCTTCTTTGCTCATGGTTTCCCATTTGGCTTCGAGGTCGGCATCAGCAATGATATTTCTCTCGTCAATGGTTATGTAATACGGAGTGCCTACCTTTTCCACTCCGACCTTAACACCCTCAAATGGTCGGTTGGTAGTGTAACCTCTTTCATAGAAATAGGTAAAGAGCGACTTCAGACGTGTACGCATCTTGATAACGGTGTTCTCACCTCTGACTTCAATTTTGCTTCGACCAGGCTTAACGCTATTGGGATAGGCTTTCAGGAGTTTGGCAAAGAGTTTCTTGTGATCTTCTGCCAATGTGCTTTCGTTACGCAGATAGTCGGAAAAGTCTTCGATGTCTTCTCTGGTAACGTGGTTGATGTCGAAAGAGAAATACTTTCTGTTGCTGTCTGTAGCCCGAACAAATCCCTCATAGCGGGAAATGGCACGTAGTAGAACGTGATAGACTCTGGCATGAGATTCTGCCAAACCTTTCTTCACGATGTACTCATTAGCCATTTCATAGAATGTCCGTTCTGTCTTGTTGCATACTTCTGGGTGGTTGAAGTTCTCAATGATATTCTTCAGCCAGTCACCGCATACCTCTGTCTTAGGTGCTTTCTCGTAAAACTCAATGATAACCTTCATCAAGTTCTCAATTCGCGTCGCCTGTTGCTTATGCCATTTTACTTCTGGAGTTTCCAGTCTGTGATTACTCACACAGATCACACCTCTATCAAGCAGGAAGTAACCTTTGCTTTCCGCTTTCTTCCTTGTGATGGTGATCAACTTCGGTGGAACGCTAATGTTGAAGTCTTCGGTCTTCTTGCGGTCAATGTACCACTCGAAGAAATCAGAGGAAATAAACACATCAGTCTTTGCATAGAGGTTGAAATGCTTACCTTCGTGGAATCTGATAAGAACCTCCTGCCTACCAGTTTCTTTTTGGACTTTGGTAGAAAGTCTCAACTCGATTTTTGCCATAATGTTTACTTTTATAAGAACGTGCTGCAAAGGTACAAAAAACGACGCGAAAAACCTCCAAAAATTCGCGTCTTTTTCGCGTCGAACATCAAATTTAACGAGTTTTAATCAAAACCAATGCAATAATACGATATAGCGAAACGTTAGTAAACAAAGGTGATTCGGCACTTTTGTTGGAACTCGTTCTTTTTCAAAATCACAATGAATTAGACGAGTACCCCAACAAAGAAAACCGCTAAGTCGCTGGTAGTCAGTGCTTAGCGGTTTTCTTATTTTTTGTCTATTCCATACTGACGAGCCGTGAACCGTCGGGCTGCTGGGTGATGGTGACGCGGACAGTGTCGTCGGGCAGCAGTTCCTCAATCAGTTCGGGCCACTCGATGAAGCAGAGGGAGCCGGAGTAGAAGTAGTCCTCGTAGCCCATGTCGTAAGCCTCCTCCAGGCGCTTGACGCGGTAGAAGTCGAAGTGGTAGATGTTCGAGGAAGGAGGAAGGAGGGGGGAGGAGGGCGTGTACTCGTTGACGATGGCGAAGGTGGGCGAGGTGATGACATCCTCGACGCCCAGGGCCTCGCAGATGGCCTTGATGAAGGTGGTCTTGCCGGCACCCATGTGGCCGTAGAAGGCGAAGATGCGGCGATTACCGATGGCATTGACAAACTGGCGGGCGGCCTCGCCGAGGTGCGCGGTATCCTGAATAGTGATGTTCATCTTTTCTTTCCTTTAAGTGTGACGATAGGTATCATCATCTCCTCCAGCGAGATGCCTCCGTGCTGGAAGGTGTCGCGGTAGTAGGAGACGTAGTAGTTGTAATTATTGGGATAGGCGAAGAACAGGTCGCTGGTGGCGAAGACGTAGCTGGTGGATAGGTTGGGGGAGGGCAGTTGTGCCTTCTGCGGTTCGCGGATGACGAAGAGGTCCTTGGAGCCTTCGTAGTTCAGGTTCTTGCCTAACTTGTAACGCAGGTTGGTGTTGGTATTGCGGTCACCCACAATCTTGACTGGCCGCGTGCAGCGGATGGAACCGTGGTCGGTGGTGACGATGACGCGGTAGTCGGTCTGTGCCAGCTGGCGGAAGAAGTCGCTGGTGACGGAGTGTCGCAGCCAGGAGAGGGTGATGGAGCGGTAGGCCGACTCGTTGTTGGCCAGTTCGCGCACCATGCGGCTCTCAGTGCGGGCGTGACTAAGCATGTCGATGAAGTTGAAGACGACGACGTTCAGGTCGTTCTTCTCTAACTGCTTGAACTGCTGCATGAAGCGTTCGGCGTCTTGCGACGTGTTCACCTTGTGGTACGAGAAGGTGTTGCGGCGGCGGTAGCGGTCGAGCTGCGTCTGGATGAGCGGTGCCTCGTTCAGGTTCTTGCCCTCCTCCTCGTCCTCATCGACCCACAGGTCGGGAAACATTTCGGCTATCTTGTTGGGCATGAGTCCTGAGAAGATGGCGTTGCGGGCGTACTGGGTGGCGGTGGGCAGGATGCTGCAGTAGAGGTCTTCGTCGATGTCGAAGAGGTCGCCTATCTCCTGTGCCAGCATGCGCCACTGGTCGTAGCGGAAGTTGTCCATGACGACTAGGAACACCTTCTCGCCGTTGTTCAGCAGTGGGAACACCTTCTCCTTGAAGACGCGGTGTGACATGAGCGGTGCCTCGTCACTGCCTCCAATCCAGTCCATGTAGTTCTTCTTGATAAACTTCGCAAAGCCCAGGTTGGCCTCCTCCTTCTGCATCTGCAGCATGTCGGTCATGTTACTGTCCGTAGCGCTCAGCTGCAGTTCCCAGTGTACCAGATGGCGATACACCTCCGTCCAGTCCTGCCACGAGCGGCAGTCCATGATCTGCATGGCTATCTGCTGGAAGTTCTGTTGGTACTGGCTCTGCGTCACCTCCGTCTCTATCTCGCGGCGATGGATGTTCTTCTTCAGCGTCAGCAGTATCTGGTTGGGGTTCACGGGCTTGATGAGGTAGTCGGCTATCTTCTGGCCGATGGCTTGCTCCATGATGTTCTCCTCCTCGCTCTTGGTCACCATCACCACTGGCAGTGCCGGCTGCAGCTGCTTGATGCGCTGCAGGGTCTCCAGTCCGCTGAGTCCAGGCATCTGCTCGTCAAGCAGTACCAGGTCGAACGACCTTGATGCACACTGGTCGATGGCGTCAGTTCCATTCGAGACGGTCACCACCTCATAGCCTTTTTTCTCGAGGAACAGCAGGTGAGCCTTCAGCTGTTCAATCTCGTCGTCTACCCAAAGCAATACTCCGTTTGTCATATCTTAGCGTTAGAAAAAGTCAAGGTCAAAGTCATCCAGGTCGTCAGCGCCCTCATCCTCCTCGCCGCCGCTGTCGTCCATATCCTCCAGCGTGTCGTCGTCGTCAGGCTGGCCTGTCGTCTCAGGGATGTTCAGCAGCTGCTCATCGCTGACAATCAGGGGGATGAACGTCTGCTGATAGAACTCCTCGTAGTCGTTGTAGCTGACGCGGGTGCCTAACAGCGGCAGGTTCTGACGGCTAATGATGATAATGTGGCAGTGCCTGAGCAACTGTGCCAGCTCGGCCGACGTGTGCAGCTTGCGGGCGTACTGCAGGGCTTCGTCATAGCTGAGGAAACCGCTGACGAGCATACGGTGTAGCTCTCCTTCCTGCTCTATCTGCAGGTCGAAGTTACGCACCATGAAGTTGGTGAAGTTGTAGCGGGCCATCTCGAAGAGCAGTTGGTTCTCGTTGAGCGAGTCGGGCTCGTAGGCCAGGATGTAAAGGAACTCCGTGTTGCGCTCCGTGCTCAGCGTGTCAGTGGCGGCAGAGTCGGTGACGGCCTGCGTGATGTCGCGGCGTGACCAGATGTCACCCAGGTCGAACTTGCCGCCGTGCAGCCGCCGGCCTTCTTGTACGCCTTTCACAATCATGCCCGCCATCTCGCTGACTTCGCTCGTGGGATATTTCTCCACCACCTGCTTCATCAGTTCGACGCAGCCCTGACCGTCGCCCTCGTTAAGTTTGCTCAGTCCACTGATAAAGAGGAACTTGGGCTGGTTGGCTCCTAGCGGGAACCGCTCGGTGGCAAGCTGGGCGTTGGCCTGTGCCTCCTGGAAGCGGTTGTCCTTGAAGGCATCGTAGGTAGCGGCGTAGAGCGAGTCCTCGATGTGGATGCCGAAGCGGGCGTTCTCGACGAAGTAAGGGTCTGACAGCAGGATGGTCCACTGGCTCTCGGGATAGTCGGCCTTCAACCGGTCGAGGCAGGAGTCGGCTTGCTGCTGGTTGCCCTGTTGCGAGTATAATAAGAATAGGTGGTAGTAGGCTTCGTCCAGTTGCGCGAAGTCGCCGTATTGGTTGATCAGCCGCAGAAGGTGCTTCTTGCTCAGCGGCAGGTTGGCCAGCTTGTCCTTGAAGATGATGCCGGCGTGGAACAGTCCGTCCTTGATGACCTCGTCAGAGGCGGCCTTGGCTTCCTCGCTGAAGGGAATCTGGGCCAGGTAATACTCGCGGCGGTGGGGATCGTTCTGGGCGCTGTCGGCCTCGGCTGTCTGCTTGCCGCCGATGCTGTCAGCCAGCTCCGTGCCGCCGCCGAGGCCGGCCATTGCGGTGCTGTCGCCCTCAGCCGTTTGCGTCGTCTCAGTCTCGCTTGCCAGGTTGACCACCGTCTGGTTCATGCGTCGCCAGTTGTCCACGTTCTGACGTGTACCCCACTGGCGTTGGAAAGTCTGCTTACCCTGATTGACGGCCGTCGGGTTGTAGAAGTACCACTGTCCGTTGCCTGGCGTGATGGCTCCCGTCGTAGGGCGGGCCTGGGTGTTGTTGGTACGGTTGCCAACTGCCCCGCGTTGCTGTAGGGTCTTCTCTACTTCTGCCTCCAAGGCTTTGTCGCGCTCCTCCTTCTCCTTCTTCTTCAGGGCGTCTATCACGCGGTCGATAGCCTCGAAGCGTTCCTTCTCAGGCATGTTGGCCAGCTGCTGTAGCGAGTCCTGCAGGTGGATGGCCTCCGTATAGGGCACCAGCTCGTCGAGCATCTTCGAGCGGTTCGACAGTTCCTCGTAGTCAGGACGTTCCTTGTCTAATAGTCCGATGGCCGAGCCGTAACAGCGCTGGGCGTCGCCATATTTCTCTAACTCCCAGTACAGGTCGCCCAGCTTCAGCAGTAGCACGCCCTTCTCAATGCCGCTGCGCGTGGCCTTCTCGTTGCCCGTCTCGTAGGCACCGATGGCCTGGAGGGTGTCGCCCTGCAGCAGGTAGATGTTGCCGATGGCATAGTACACCTGGTCCAGATAGTCCTTGTTGTTGTCGTTGCGGGCCATGCGGCGCAGGCGGCTGATCATGCCGCGCCCGTTGGTAGCGGCCATCACCTCCGTCTGGGCAATGCGGGCGTTGAACTCCAGCTCGTAGGGTGGCGACAGACGGGTAACGTGGCTATAGGCCTTGTATGCCTCTTCACGTCTGTCCAGGGTGGTCAGTATCTGTCCCATCAAGAACCATTCACGGGCTTTCTGTGTCTTGCGGTGCTCGTGCTTGATGACCTTGCGCAGGTAAGGGACGGCCCGTTCCAGTTCCCCGTTCCTGATGTAATAGTCGGCATAGGTGTAGTCCCAGTCCTTCGCGGCACGGTAGTGGATGGAGTCTCGGCTCATGTTGCGGATGACATCCTCGGCGTCATACAGCCAGTTCAGCTCCGTGTAGCACTTGGCCAGCCAGGCACGCGCAATGGCGTTCTGCATGGGCTGCGTCTGGTACAGCCGACCCATGTAGGCAAAGGTGGCGGCGGCCTCGTCGAAGGCACCTTTCTGGAACTGGGCCTTGCCTAACAGCAGCCAGGCTTTCCAGATGAAGGGATTGTACTCCTTGCGCCCCAGCCACTCGCGGTCCTTAGCCGTCTTACGGCCTGACTTGTTCCACTCGGGCTTCGTCTTGATGCTGTGCAGCTTGATAGTTTTTTCTGCTTTCTCGATGGCGCGGTCAAACTGTCCGCTGCCCAGGCTGACGCTCTTCTTGTTGCCCACGGTGTAGAGGGGCAGCAGTTCCGTGTAGTCGTCCTTGTTGCCCTTCTCCTTCTCCAACGAACCGTCAATGAAGGCCTGTGAACCATTATAATAGGTATTATAGCGCGCGGTGAACGAATGCCACATCCTGGTCTGCGAAGTATTCTTCTTCGTAGAGCATCCGGCCAGCAGGAGCAACAATAGCATCACTGTGGGCCAGCCCAGTATGTTTTTCCTAACTATCACTCTTCACCTTCTTGCATTGCTGCATCAGTTCATGAATCTTGCAGTTGCCCTCGTCGGCTTCCGTGCAGGTCGAGCAGTCGTGCCCCGTCTCGATGGTGTCTTTCCCCTTATCGAAGAAATTGGCAACGGCAGCAACGAGGCCCAGCACGACGAGTGCCACTATACAGACAACGGCAAAATTCATTTTTTATTATTTATCCCCCTTCACTTCTTCACTTTTCACTATCCACCATCCACTCTTCACTCTTCACCCTTCACTCTTCACTTCTCACTCTTCACTTCTCACTTCAATCTTGAATCCAGCGTCAGTCAAGTCGTCCCAATAATGAGGGTACGACTTGGTGACGACCTCGGGATGGTTGATGACGATGGGGCCGTCATTGCAGGCCGGCGCAAAGGCCAGGGCCATGCGGTGGTCTTCGTAGGTGTCGATGCTGACGCCCGGCTCTACATCGCAGCGCGTACCGTCCCACTTCAGTTCGCAGTCGTCAATCGACGTCAGCACGAATCCTAACTTCCGCAATTCCTTCTTCAGCGCCTCTATGCGGTCGGTCTCCTTAATCTTCAGCGTCGACAGGCCGCGGAAGTGGAAGGGGACGCCCATCATGCAGCAAGTCACGACGAAGGTCTGCGCCAAGTCGGGAGAGTTCACGAAGTCGTACTCCAGCCGGGGTACACGGCGGCCGCTCTTCTTCAGCGTCACCATCTGCAGCCGTCCTGCCTCCTTCGTCTCGAAGATGGTCTTCACGCCTAACAGACTGAAGATGTACTTCACCACGGAGTCGCCCTGCTTCGAGCCGTCCATCAGTCCCGACAGCTGCACCGTAGCGTCGCGGTCCTTCGAGAGAGCCACTACCTCGTACCAGTAGCTGGCACCGCTCCAATCGTTCTCAATCAGGTAATCGCGGTCTTTGTAGGGCTGAGGCTTGACGCTGATGGTGTCTCCGGAACTCCATTCTGCATCGGCACCAAACTCGCGCATCATCCACAGCGTCAAGTCAATGTAGGGGCGCGAGATGATGTCACCTGTCAGCCGCAGTTCCAGACCCTCTTCCAGCACAGGACCAATCATCAGCAAGGCCGAGATATACTGCGAGCTCACGTTGCCCGCTATCTCCAGCGTACCACCCGTCAGCTTGCAGCCAGTGATGCGGAGTGGGGGAAACCCTTCGTTCTCCACATATTCTATCTGAGCACCCAACTTGCGCAGTGCTTCCGCCAGCACGCCGATGGGGCGGTGCTTCATCCGCTCCGTACCCGTAATGATATGAGTACCCCGCATGACGCTCAGGTAAGCCGTCATAAACCTCATGGCCGTTCCTCCCGCCTTGATGTTGATGACCTCAGGCATGTGACGTATGGCATCGATGATGACCTCCGTGTCATCGCAGTCGCTCAGGTTCTGCGGCATCATGTGGCCGCCGCTCAGGGCGTAGATAATCAGTGCACGGTTTGAGCTGCTTTTCGAGGAAGGCAGCGAGATGTTTGCATTCAGTTTTGTGGGGGCAGTTATTGTATATTGCATGTCTATTCGCTTATTTTTGAGTGCAAAGTTACACGAATTACGAGAAAAAACAAAAAAAGTTGCCATAAAATTTGCAAATGTCGCAGAAACTTTGTAATTTTGCACCCGCAAATCCGACGTAAGGTCAGATGCCAAGCAAAAATGGATCGGGATTTAGCGCAGTTGGTAGCGCACACGTCTGGGGGGCGCGAGGTCGCTGGTTCGAGTCCAGTAATCCCGACCAAGGTCAAGAGCCTGAGAATCAGTAGATTTTCGGGCTTTTTCTTTTTTATCGCTCAAAATGTGATGCAGGCGGTTGACGTGATGGTTGACGCGAAAAGTAAACCGAGTTCCCCAAGTTGACAACACACATAATGGTCTTATCTTCATAGCTTGTATTTATGGGGGGCCATTTCAAGTCTAACCCAAAGACATCTTTCACTGCATCTTCAACAAGTTTTGTTACCCCTAAAATCCGCAACTAATAGTTTTGGATGCTAAATTTTCCAATCAGCCCCTCCC
>CALDLA010000148.1 GCA_937898415.1 uncultured Prevotellaceae bacterium
TCCGTTTTGGGCGGCACGGAAGAAAGCCGTTTCAGTCAGAATATTGTATTTCATCCTTTGTTCTTTTTACTTGTTACTAAATGCGTTTGTTTGCGATCGCACTTGTAACATAAGCAGGGGTGCAAGCAAAAAGAATTCGTTTTCAGACAGGAATTTTGCAACTATCTGAAAACGAGTACGATTAAAAGATGTTAATGAAAATAAGACTAAAAATGACTCTAACAATTTGGGCAAATTTTGCCCAAATGCCCAAAATTCGCCCAAATAAATACCATTTGAATATGAAACAGCGATTCATTCAGTAATCATAGCCAATCTTAGGCTTTAAAGAACCGTAGTACTTTAGTTAATGAGCATCAAGGACATACAGGGGCTCTGCTTTACGAAAGGCGGGCTGACCTTCAAGGGCTCAAAGATTAAGCGCGACCTTTTATTCGCTAATATCGTCAGGTTTTTGGATGGAAACGCGATGAAAGAACAGAATACCAAGACCGCTTATCAACAACTGACAAGGCAGAACAACCAGTATAGACAAGAGCCAAATCCAAGACAGGATGAGCATCATGAAGAATGACATCACTACCCATCTGAATCATCCATCAACATTTCGTCATTGGGCTTGTTCGACACTTCCAACCCTGTCTATGCCCCCGAAGATGAAGATTTCCGCCGTCAGATGCCGCAGAAGAAGAAAAAAGAAACGGGAGCCGAGGCTTAATACGTAAGCAATAAAAGATTACAGCGATTATCAACTCCTGTGTGAAGCAATAAGCGCTGTAACTATATTATGTAGGTGTGGTTATCGAATGCTTATCGTGATATGAAAGAGGGACAATTCTCAATTAACGCAAACATCAATACATTGCGAAGTTTCCATTCGTACCTGCAAAGAACAGCATACAGAAAGAGGGTGTGTCAAATTGACACACCCTCACCCCCCAAAGTGTGACCTTGCTACTGCCTGATTAGTAAACAAGGCAAGTAAAATCGCAGATTGGACTGCAGAAGTCCTGTGTCTGCTGACTCGTAGCTACTGGAGCTGTCTCAATACGCTCCTCAAGGTCCTCCATGTAAGCTTGATCGAAAAGATCGTTGTTCACTGATTTGATAACATTCTTTGTCATAATCGTAATAATTTAATTAATTGATTGATAAATAAGATCGCCTAATGCATGATTAGTAAAGAAGGCAGCTAAATTCGCAGATTGGACTGCAGAAGTCCTGTGACTGCTGACTCGTAGCTACTGGAGCTGTCTCGATACGCTCCTCAAGATCCTCCATGTAAGCTTGATCGAAAAGATCGTTGTTCACTGATTTGATAACATTCTTTGTCATAATCGTAATAATTTAATTAATTGATTGATAAATAAGATCGCCTAATGCATGATTAGTAAAGAAGGCAGCTAAATTCGCAGATTGGACTGCAGAAGTCCTGTGACTGCTGACTCGTAGCTACTGGAGCTGTCTCGATACGCTCCTCAAGATCCTCCATGTAAGCTTGATCGAAAAGATCGTTGTTCACTGATTTGATAACATTCTTTGTCATAATCGTAATAATTTAATTAATTGATTGATAAATAAGGTTGCCTAATACATGATTAGTAAATAAGGCAAGTAATTTTCTTTGGACAGTAATGATTTCTATTGTTAATGTTTTATTCGAAATACTTCTTATTATTGTGGTAGACTTTGTTGACTGAAGTCTTGAACAATTCTCTCACAAGCTTACAGTTATGTGTCTTGGCTTTCAGTGGGCAACCACCACGACACAGGAAAACGAACTTGCACTTTGAGCATGAATCCTTCTCAGATATATTGTGGGAATGAATCTCCTCGAGGTTAGGGAAGAACTTGACTCCGTCCTTACTGTATTTTCCGACCACCTGGTTTCCGTCGCCTACTCGTTCCCAGCAAGCGTAGATGTTATGATATGGATCGAGCAGGTACGAATTGGAAGGTGCGCCACAATACGTAGGCTGAAGCATCAGACGCTGGCCTTTGGTGATGGAATCGGAGATACGCTTGTAGAAGCCCTCGTCCTCGAAGTTGAAATCTGGATGCTTCTCGTAAACGTCAATATAGTCTTTGTGAGTCATATAGTTGACTTCCTTGGCCTTGTCGTCCTTTACCTTCAGGTCATCAAGGTAATCATAGATCAAGGCACTGTTGAGTTGGAACAATGGGTTCTTGTAGAAACCTTTCTTCTCGAAGAGTTCATGGAGGACACTGATCTTGTCGATATTTTTCATGTTCGTGTTCATTCGGATGGCTATTTTGCATCCCTTGTTCAGGGCCAACTCGACATTAGATAGGATCTTGTCGAAGGTTGGGATGCCGTCCTTATGGACGCGGGTGGTGTTGTGCTGGTCACGAGGACCGTCGATGGTAATCTGCAGGGCTCCGAGTTTGTCCGGACCCAGAATGTCCTCATAGTTCTCAAGTTCGAAACCATTTGAGATGGCGGCGAACCTGTATCCCAGGCTGACACCTTTATTTACGATATACTTGACTATCTCCTGGTTCTTCTTCAGCAGAGGCTCGCCTCCATAGAGAAGCAGTCCCTGGTATCGTTTTTCCTTTACAGGCTCAATGGTCGCCAATGCCTCATAAGCCTCGTCCACAATCTCCTTGGTGAAAGTCTTCTGTGACCAGTCCTTTCCGAAATTTGAGATTCTTGACTCATAACAGTATGGACATCTGAAGTTACAATTATATGTAATGATAAACCCAAAGCACTTAATACCATTAAGGTTCTTCTTGTGGAGTAGATTAGCCAGGTCTTTGACATGCTGGACTTCCTCCTCAGAAGTCTTCTCCGTAATATAGCCACGCTTATTCAGAAGGTCGTAACCCTCCTCGCCAAAAGGGAATGTACCACGATCCAAAGAATCCTTGTTATTCTTTAGATAGGTAGCTAACTCACGATCGATAAGGTCGATCGCTCCTGTGTAACCATGAACCAAAATATTCTGGTTCTCATCCGTAATCTCTGTATCAATCACGTAATTTGATAATCTAGACATAACTTATTAATTTTATAATTGGAAATTTAAAACTAACATCTCCCTTGGAGTTATTTCATTATGGAACTTGGATAGATTCTGCTGGAGTTGTTGCTTTCCGGATTCACCTTCTTTCCGGTATTCAATTGCCATGCGACTTTCAGGTAAGCGTTTGCTTGCTCCATCTTGTTAAATGTGGAGCGAGCGTAACCATAATTGACGTCGGAATAGGTCGATTTCAGGTAATTACGTGGTGTGAATATGTTATTGACTCCAACCTCCAATATCCATTGCCCCAGATTATATCTGGCGTTGGCGCCCCATCTGAAGAAATCCTCCTCCTCGATTCCAGTATTTTCGAGACGGGTTTCCTTGACCTTTCCATAGACATTGATCATCATGTCCTTATATGTGTAAGTGGCATCGAGTCTCATCCTCCATGTATTCTTGCTCTTGTCAAGATAGCCATTGAAATCGTTGTGGATATAGGCGAGCTCCGATTTCAACGCGAGCGAGCCGGTGATGTTCCAGGTGCCGAAGAATACGGCAAGGTACTGGTGGAGGTCGGCGTCAGAGGCATATGTAGAGACCATGACATCGTCCTCAATAACGAATTGTGGGACCGCTAAATGCATATAGGTGTTGTTAATGAGCATCAACTGGTAATTGAGTTTCTTCAAGTATGCGTTATAGGCGAGACCGACATTGTAGATGCGTGTGATGTCTTGCCCGGCGTTTCCCCTATGCTGGAGGAAAGGATTCTTGCCAAGGCTGACCTGGTTGAAGGTATTCAAGGTCGGGAAACTGTTGCCAACGTTGGCGTTGAGGGTGAAAGCGTGGTGCTCGAACGGGGTGTATCGGAATGTGACACTTGCCCTTGGGAGCAGCTTGCTGGTCTTTGTAGCCCCCTCCAGGCGATACAGGAGCCATGACGATCCTGCTTGGAGGTTCAGCATGAGGCACTTGCTGAAATTATTCATGTAGCCAGCCTGAAGTATTCCCTCGTTAGAGTAGAAGCGCTGGCCGAGGTCGACGCTTCCCGTATAGCGGGCGTTGCTCCGTGTGTAGTTGTCTTTCATCACCAGGCTGAACTTCTGAGACTTGACCGTCTTGCTATAGCTGACGAAATTCTTCAATTCCCAGATGTCCTCATTGACATTGGAAAGGAAACGGTAGTCTTCTTCCTGGATGTCATCGTTATAACGGTTATCGCCATAAGAGAAAGAGACGTTCGCCGACAGCATCTGGCCTTGGCTTAGGACGAAATTGCCAAAGGCGTTGACCTCGGGATAAAAGCTACGTGAAGAACGGCCCTCGCTCAAGAATCGTGACGCCTTATCCCCAGAATCGTCGACGGTGACCTTGCCTGAAACCACCTGGAATGGGTCCTCGTCACGCACGGCCGACACCTTGATACCCATGTTATAAGTACTTGAGGACTTAGTGACGTTGAGCTGGAGATACTGGTTGTCATTCTTGTAACGGTTATCAAGAATGTCAGTGGAACGCAGGACGCTACGTCCAGGAAAACCATACTCATCCCTCTCATGTGAACCTGCATTGCCAAAGTCCGAGAGGTCATTGCCGGCGAACAGGCTTACCTTCGAATGTTCGAGGTTCCATTGCGCGGTGGCATTAAAGGTATTCCTCATATAGCCGATGTACTGTGTATCATCAAAGGCATAGTAAGCGCCGTTAGTGCTTGAACGAGTGATGATGTTCAAAGAGATCGGGTCGTTGATAAACTTGCCCGAAGGGATGTCGATATAGTCGATGCGAACGATGGAACCAGGCTTGATGTTCCTGAGTTCAGCATTGCTGGCCTTCTCGCCGTTGATGTAGACAGCCACCTCCTGACCGAGCCTGGTGACACTTCCTCTTTGACGATCGACGTCGAGACCAGGAATCATGATGCCATAGATGACGTCGAAGCCATCTGTAGATAGTTTCAACAGTCCTTTCTGGGGGATTACCGTCATGCCATCGCTCTTCTTGATGACCTTGTCCGCCTTGACCACGACGGTTCTGAGGGTGAAGGTGCTGTCCTCCATATGTAGTCTCAAGGAATCGCCTTGTTGCTGTGCACCAGCATTGGAAACCACAGCAAGGAGCATGGCTGCGACTGCCATAGACTTCTTGAAATTGATATATCTGATATTTGCCATAAGTTGCATTGTGAACATTTTGAAGATGGAAAAATATGTGATGACGATACATGTCATGAAAAGCAATTGTGGGATGAGATATGAGATAAACTCCCAGTTGACCTCACCAGAGGAAATATTGAAGAGCAGCTGCTGGTACCAATGAGGTATGTTCTGCCCGAAGTGCCAAGTGAACATTGGCATCCAGTAAAGTAATACGAACCCGATAAACAATATCGAGACGATGGAATACACTATCGAGACGTATCGTGTAGCCTTGGAATAGTACATGAAGGCAGGCTTCTCGCCACCACACTTCCCAAAGAGGCGCTTGATACAATACAGGAGATACTCGAAGCCTTTCTTGCGCAGGTTAGGAACTCCCAATATGTCAGAAAGGATCCAGTAACCGTCGAATTTGAAGAATGGATTGAGCACCAATATAAAATTCAAGTTGAACGAGAGCAGGAGATATGCAAAAAGATCGCTCTTGGTGATGTAATAGGCTATATATATAGGTATGAGAAGGATCATCTGGAAATAGACACCACCAAGGTTGACGACGATACGTTTGTTGCGGGACAGATGCCAGACGTTGGATACATCTGCATAGAACACCAGCATGTTCAAGTACACACAGACGCCGATGGCTCCTGGAGGGAGGTTGTAGTAACAACAAGCGGAAGCGTGACCGAACTCATGGAAGAGTGTGGAAAGCAGGATCGTAACATATACCACGACAAGCGTCGTAAGGTTCACCTTTTCAAGCGTCAGATATTCTCCACCTGTGGTGAACAAGAAAGCCGTGAGCAGGGCAAAATTGATCGCCAGCACGAGATAATAGGATTTGAAGGCGAACAACGGCTTGAGCGTACGACCTATCTCCGCGACCCTCATCTTGCCAATGATCTCCTTCTTGAAAAGGAAAGGACGTAGCTGAGGCTCCTTCTTACTGTCAGAAAGGATGGTCTCAAACTTCTTGGATAGCTTGAGCTCAAGCTCATCAAATGACAAGTCACAATTGAGGATCTCACGGAAGTTTTCTACCATCTCGTCCTTCCCATCCGAGCCTTGCACGATGTCGATCAAATGCTTGGTGTTGTGGTTTATCACAAAATTCCTGTCATTGTAAGATAGGATGTATTGCTTCTCCACATGGGAGGAATCCATTTCCTTGACCCTGAATTCTTTGATTTTTTGAACTACATTCATAACAATAATGATACGTTAATTTAATATTTGACTCACTATAAGTAAAATCAACAAAGCCAGTAGCGTGAAAGGTTCAAACTAATGGTTGTGATAACAGGTCTATGCTCCACTTCATAAGAAACTCTCTGTGACGGAGACAGGTGACAGAGTATGTCTCGATAGTGTTGCCGAGGGTTCGGCGCTCGAATTCAGAAGTGCCGATGAAATTGTTGGCAGTTAGGGAGAGTTCTTAACATTTGGCCTTGCAGCTGATAGCATAATATCCAATTCCTCTAGGGTGGACAGAAAAGTTTTAAATCTTTCATGCTTGTAAGTTTTTAAATAATATCATTCTTACTCTTAGCCTTTCGGCTTCCGCTTCTTTTATCCAGTGTGATCTGGTACATATAATACGCTAACTCTTATATTCATTTGCAAAATTACCTACATCTTTTATTATACTCACTACCCAAAAGGGTAATTGTTGGTTTCTTTATTCTACAATTACCCAAAAGGGTAATCATGCACAATTATACAAACTATGATAATGTTGATAGAAGGGAGTGATACCTTCCTGACTTGCATATATTGGGATAGTCTCTGAGGATAGATAGTACAATGAACTCCCTAGATTAATAGTATGGATTCCCAAAGCATTGACAACTTTCAACAATTTGGTATCAACCTCAGCCACCATATATCCATATTCGCTTTTCATAATAGGCGTTACGGCATAAATCATAAGTTGCTTAAATAAGTGAACAGGAGAAACACCAATAGATGAATCAATTGCAAATCTTCCTATATGCCAATATTCCGCATATTTTTCATGAGATATTGTCTTTAAAGGATTAATACCATACATCCTTTCTATTGGAAGTTCCTTTTTTCTATCCCATTTGAAAACTCTTATTGAACCTATTATTTTATGATCGTATCGAGCTATATATATATTAGATGTATCGGAATATAATGCCTTTTCTTCATTATATACAGTCATGATGTCCGATTCCAGTTTTTCCTTACTTGGAGGATTTGTTGAATGATGCTTGTAGTTCTCTTCAACGACAAAACGAGATAATTCTTCTAAGCATTCCTGATTTGCAATGCTTATTTCATACTTTGGCATAACATTAATAATTTTCTCCATACCTAAAATTTTTCTCCAAAAGTATAGAGAGATTAGCACTTTTTCACTACCCGAAAGGGTAATTAGGTTAAAACTCCTTTAATTATTACCCTTTTGGGTAAATACCGCTTGGTATTATTTATATTTTTCGTATCTTTGCACCCAAAAATCATAGTCAAATGGATATTAGAGTAGAGGATTTCTTTATAGAAGCAAACTCAGTAGATTCTGTAACAGAAGAAAATTACAGAGATTTGGATGTGTTACTTCGAGCCGTGGATTCATTCTCGCGTTCGACTTATCAAAGTGTCTATGTAATCGACTACTTTAAGAAGGGATTTCTTTATGTATCTGACAATCCACTTTTCCTATGTGGATATACTCCTGAAGAACTGTTGGAAATGGGCTATTTATTTTATATCAGCAATGTGCCTAAAGAAGAACATAGCATGTTAGCAGAAATAAACAAGTCTGGATTCAATTTCTTTAATAAGTTCCCACTAAGTCAAAGACGGAAGTGTATTATCTCATACGATTTCCATATCCTGAATGGAAAGCACTCTACGTTAATCAATCATAAGATAACTCCTCTCGTTATGACAGAAGATGGAAGGACATGGTTAGGGTTATGTGTTGTCTCATTATCACCTCACACTTCCGCCGGACACATAGAATTCCGTATGTCTGGCGACGATCGTATATGGGAGTATTCTCGTCTCTCACACAAATGGAAAGAAAAAGAGAAAGTAGAACTAACTTCCGAAGAAAAAGATGTATTGGTTTTGTCAGCACAAGGATTTAACCGTGATGAGATAGCCGATCACATGTGCAAGTCTGTAGATACAATTAAATTCTATAGACGCAACCTTTTTGACAAGTTAGGTGTTAAAAATATCACAGAAGCATTGTCATACGCTACAAGCTACGGATTGTTGTAAATCATAACTAACTCAATTTCTATCTTCCAACAATGAAGATAAATAGAACTTAGGAAAGTACTTTACTTCCTTGCCTGTCGCTAAATTATACATGGCATTTACACAAAAACCAGCCGTAATCCATGAGGCAATAGCCAGTTGGGGAGGAGGCAGAATATCCTTTTCTTCTTTGTATGTTTCAACTATTTTTTCTAACCATTCTTTGGAATCATGCCAAAATGCTCCATAGCCAGTGACATAATCGGCAACTTTCAATTCAAAACCGATAGGTGAATCAGAACTTTTATTCAATTGTGAAAGTTGTAATCCGTCTGGCTTGACGATTGACATAAAACCTGCCCATCCGAAATTATAAGGATGTAACACTGGGATATTTTGTTCTTTACAGATTTCATCAAAAACAAATGGTGTCTCATCTTTAAAATCCAAAGCATTAACTGCAATATCACAGTCCTTCATAAAATCTCTCACATTTTCTTTCGATAGGAATGTTGTGTGATACTTGATCTTTGCTTGTGGATTAATTGTAAGCAATCTTTTGGCTAAACTCTCAGCTTTGTATTCTCCAAGATCATTCTCAGTGTAGTTTTGCCGATTCAAATTACTTAGTTCAACCTTGTCTCCATCTATAATCGTAATGTTCTCAAAGCCGAATCGCAAGGCACATTCCGCAATAATACTCCCAATACCAGCGCCAACAAAAAGGAGTTTGGTATTCCTTACTACTTCCTGTTCTTGTTCACTCACATAAATCCGATTTCTGCTATACCTTTCTTCCATTGTATATTATTTAAATTTGGATGCAAAGATAGATGCATAAAATGAAATAATCACTACCCGAAAGGGTAATAATTGTTTGGAATCTTGTTTTTTTAAGATTTTATAACAGGTTCTGGATTAGTGTGATTTTTAGGAACCTCAATACAATAGTCTTTCATCTTCTGAAACAAGTTACGTCTGCTGATGCCAAGAATGGCTGCGGCAGGTTCTCGCCTGTACCCACATGATTCAAGTGCCTTGACTATTTTTGTTTTCTCCTCGCTCTCATCATTCAGTTTCATAGTCGTGGGTGTTTCCGACACTTCTTGAAGAGAGAAGGTAAGGTGTTCTGGTTGGAGTTTGTCGCAATCATACTTCTTAACCGCCAGTTCTATTACCCTCACAAGTTCACGCACATTCCCCGGCCAGGGATATGCCTCCAGTTTATGTTTGGCTTTACTGCTTAGCCTGCGTCTTTCGTCAAAGTATTCCAAGAAGAACGTCGCCATTGGCACGATATCTGTCACCGTTTCCCTTAGCGGTGGAATATTGGCTACCTCCTCACAGATGCAATCCCGGAAATGCTGTGTCATTAAGCCCTCTCTGACGAGTTCATCGGGAGATTTGGCGGAAGTGCATATAAGCCTGAAATCCACAAAGCGCTTCTTGCATGAGCCAATACGACAGTAATCCCCTGTTTCCAACACCTCTTTAAGCAGATTCTGCACACTCAAAGGCATCTCATCGACGTTCTCCAAGAAAAGGAAACTGTCACGTGCTTTCTCCAGAATGCCGTCTGTTGATTGTACGGCACTGGCGTATGCACCTTTCTGATGCCCAAAGAAATAATCCTCCACATGCTCCATTTCTGCCAATGCGCTGCATCTAACGTGGGCATAGTCGCCATAATGGAACCCCTCCATTGCCATATAGTCCTCTGCCAGATGACTCCTTCCAGTTCCGCTTTCACCAACGACTACAAGACGGAGATCCAGACCGACATAGCCCTTCAGCCTCTCATAAAGAGCCAGAAAAGGTTGGCTATTGCGCCTGAACATCAGGCGGTTTTTGTGCTTGTCGCGGAGATTCTGCTCTTCCATGATGCCTTTAATCCTGGCATAGAACTTCTCGTCCATCTGCGGCTTGGGGATATAACTTTTAGCGCCAAGTTCCATCGTCTCTATAGAGTTTTCCATCGTGCCGTAGTTTGTCATCAGGAAGAATAACTGGCGATACCCTTGCTCCCGCATCCAACGCAGGATGTCCGTACCGTTTTTTCCGCTCTCATCATTCAGAATGAGATCGGCCAAGATTACGTCGTTCCTGCCAGCCCGTTCAATAAGCCACTTGGCTTTCTTGACCGTCTGGCATGCAACGGCCTCTATCCCGAAATCCGCCAACGTAGCGCAGACGGAATCGCAGTAGGATTTCATATCGTCAATGACTATTACCTTACTCATCCCTTGTGTCCCGTATCTCCTTCGCCTTTGTGATGATGATTGTCGCCATCTTGTCTATTTCAGCCATGTATGTCACCAGACGGTTATAGGCGCTCATGTCTTTACTCCGTGCCACCTCCATGATGGGGTCAACCAATATGCTGACACGATAGAGCAGCCAACTTGTATTCAGGCAATGCGCCCACTTCCTCATCTCGTCGAAGTCCATAGTCTTGACAGCATTGTGCAGCCCTGCGACAGCATCCTCGGTCTCTTCTATCAGATACCCTGCTACGGATTTCCGCAGTTTCGAGAAGTCTGGTGTCACCGTCTTGCTCTTCTCAGTTATCACTCGGTTCACCACGTTCACCATCTCGCTGATGTCAGCCGTCTTGGGCAGATACTCGTCGAATCCTACCTTCAGCAGTTCCTCGCGCACTTCCTCGCCTGATGCCGTCGAGACTATCACGGGAACCGTCTGGCTGTTGGCAACCTTACTCTCCCTCATGACGTCGAGCAGTTCCCGTCCGTTTTTTCCTGGCATCTGCAGATCCATGATAACCGCAGAATAATTGCCCTTCCTGAGCATTGTGAAGAATTTTGCCGTGTCGCTGCACACGTCACAGTCGAAACCGTTCTGCTGCAGAACACCTTGTATCATCAGCAGCCACACGTTGCTGTCGTCAACCACCAGCACATGTTTCCGCTCCTCCGAGGCTTTCATGACCTCCGCTACAACCGCATCCCCCTTGCTCTCCGCAATCTTCATCGGCAGACTTACGTAGAATGTGGTCCCCTTGTCCGAAGACTCAAAATCGATCTTGCCTTTCATCAGGTCAACGAGCATCTTGGCCGTTGAGAGTCCGATGCCAAAGCCCTCCTTGCCAGTGGCAACGGCATTGGAGAAGCGGGTAAAGGCAGAGAACACCCGTTCCTTGTCTTCATCCTTGATGCCAATGCCAGTGTCGCTCACCTTGAAGTTCAGCATATCGTCGGCATACGAAATATCCAGCTCCACACTGCCCTTCCTGGTGAACTTGAAGGCATTGTCAAGCAGATTGGTCGCTATGTGGCAGATTTTCTCATAGTCGCCGTTGAGGACGATGCCCTGCACCTTCGGCTTTACAAATTCAATCAGCCGCTCGTCGGCTCTCAGTTCGAAGGAATTGGTCAGTTCGTTGGCCAGTTCCATCAGGCTGAAGTCCCTCGGCTTCAGCATCCCCTTGTTGCTCTCTAAACGGAAGTAGTCCAGCAACTGGTCTATCATCCCCCTGAGTTGCCGGGCTGAGAACGATATGGCACTGATGTACTTTTCATTCTTCGCTGGGCATTGTTTCGCCATATCGTTGTAGCCGATGACGATGCTCAGCGGGGTGCGCAGGTCGTGGACGATGGCATACATCATCTGTCGGCGCTTCTCCACAAGTTTCTTGTTCTTGTCAGATTCCTTTTCGAGTTCCTTCATCACTTTTGAGCGCCGCCATGTGTTGGCCACATTCAGTAGTGCTACGAAAATAAGAAACAACATACCCCATCTGAACGTGGTCTTTCCGATACCGCTTGCCCTATCCATCAGTTCTTTCTGTTTGCGTTCGGCTTTGGCATCCTCCGCATCAAGCATCTGGCTGACGTTGATGTCCAGCCAACGGTTGACTTCGGCGAGGCTGTCGCTGAGAACACTGAGACTGATGGTATATAGTTCTTTGTCAAGAAAGGCCAGTTCGTTGACGGACGGTACGGTGACCGTCCTATTCTTGCTCCTTGAGGTCACTTCTTCCCTGCTGCTCCTGAACACATGCCCAGTGTAATGCTTGACGTAAGTCTCCGTGTCCTTGACAGTTACCTGTCTGTCCTGTCGCAGATGCTCGTCATTCTCATTCCGCTTTACGATTGTCGCGTAGATCTCGGACAGCAGATGTCCTTTCTGGTTAAGGATGTTCTGCATGGAGTCAATCTGACTTTTGGAGTAATATTTGCGCAGTCCGTCGAGCGAGTTGTTTGTTTCAACTAGTTTTTGTTGGTAATCAACGGAATCTGTCGGGGACCATTCTGATACCTGTTCGCCCAAGTGATCTAATTGTATTGTGCTTTTCAGTGCAGCGTGAATGATTCTGTATTGTTCCTGGCTGTTAGTTGACTCAATAATGATATTCTCCAGTTTCTGCCACCGCCAGTAGCCAAACATAAATACTCCTATAAATAGTAAGATGTTGACAGCATTTGTCAGCAAGAGGTCAAACTTTGTTCTTTTCATTTAGCCTAATCGTTTAGAGGGTGATACCCTGATATCCTTATATATAAGGGATTCCAATAGGGAACAGACATTTCCCCTTTTTACTCCCTATTGACTTATTTTACAATTCTCTTTTCAATTTGGGGTGCAAAATTACGAAAAAAGTCGCAAAAACATACCGACCAGTATTTAAATATTCAAAAATTAGCCCTATTTCCTCATTATTTGAAGGGAATAGGGCTAAAATGGGGGGTATTTACCTTAGAAATTACAGATTTACATTTTCAAGCCTTTGACCTTTTTCGGCTCATCATCTTTGTCAGGCGATGGAAGCATGGAAACCTTATGACCATACTCATATTCCTTTTTCTCTTCGGGTGTCTCCGGCCTCTCCTCCTTAGGGGCCAGCTCCATCTGAATCTTGCGGTCAAGGGCGGCGAGTTCGTTCTTCAGGTCGTGAAGTTCCTTCTCCTTTTTCCACTCCTTGTTTGCTGTAGGTGTCAGTTGGTCTATCTTCTTCTGATACCAGTCAACATCCTTCTGGTACTTCTCCACCAAAGAAGGAATCTTTTCCAGTGCGCGGATGAAACTGGTGGCAGCGGCCTCCTTGTCCTTCTTGGCGACGATACCGTTATTGTGGCGATAGACAATGTTGCCATACACTCCGAAATTGTTCTCACGGAACGGCAAACCGCCTTTCTCCACTTCCTCGGTACGTACCTTGATGGGAAAACCGTAGATTTCGCCAATCTCCTTTGTCTGGCCTTTCGTGTCCATCGTCTCGGCAATGTGCTGCACCTTGGCACCAAGTTCTTCAAGGTCATTATAGACCTTACCCTCAATCTTCACCTCCATTACGATGTTTCCGAGGGCATCATGCTTCATGTTTGTATCCAACTGCTGTTTATCAACTGCCAACTTATCAAGCACCTCTTTCGCTTTCTGCACTTCCTTCTGTGCATCCTCAATGTCAAACTCCACACTACGCCTTGCGTTCATGAAACTCTTGCGCTCACTCTCCAGCGAGGCAATCTTTTTCTCCAGTTTCGCCTTGTCAAGAAGGTCTGTGTTACCCGACAGGATGGCCATGTATTCCGAGAAGTTCATGCCGTTGGCCTCGTCTATTGCTCCCTCGTCGATGGTTCGTGCGCCCATAGCGCCAGACTTCAACTGTGAGATAAAGGTCTGCTTGCAGTGCAGCAGGTTGAACTTGTAGGCATCCAGCGTTTTCTCAACGGCATAGATGATGCTGTCCACCGTGTTGTTATTGTATTTCTTGGCGACCTCATTGCCCTTTCTGACGGCCCGGCCATTACGTTGTTCAAGGTCGCTGGGCCTCCAGGGTATGTCAAGATGATGAATAGCGACAGCCCTTTTCTGGGCATTAACACCCGTTCCCAACATTGACGTCGAGCCAAAGAGCACGCGCACACGTCCCTCGTTCATGGCCTCAATCACGGCTTTTCGTGCCTTTTCACTCTTGCATTCCTGAATGAAACGGATTTCGTCAGCAGGGATGCCGTAGTCCTCAATTAACTTGCGCTTAATCTCGGAATAGACATTCCAAGTATCGCCCGGCTGATACGTTCCTAAGTCAGAGAAAACGAACTGCGTACCTTTCTGTTCATCGAACTTCTTGTAATACTCCGCTATCTTCATGGCACAGACGCTGGCCTTGTTACCAGCATCGTCATCATAGAGCGTCGGATTTATCATGCGCATGTCGAGTGCCATCTTGCGGGCGTAGTCCGTAGCAATCAGCATCTTTGCCTTCTCTTCCGTTTCACTCAGAGGCAGACGACCGAGGATAGTAGCGTCACCAGATTCCGCAAACTCCATCAGTTTCTTGATAAACACCTCCTGATCAGGCGTCGGCGGGATGTTGTAAAGTATCTCGTTCATCTTCGGCCTGTCCACTCCCACGTCCTCAGCGGTTCGGTAATCGGTAATCTCATTATAGAACGTAGCCAGTTCTGGCACCTTGATGAAGTACCTGAAACGCTCCTTCTGGATGATGTTGTTCGTCACCGAAAACTCAAAGTCCGTCGATTTCTTTGCGAAGATAGCGGCCCAGGCATCAAAGCACGGAATGTTCTGTTTCTCCATTTCCTTCGGGCGAAGGTATTTGAACAGCAGATAAAGCTCCGTTAACGAGTTACTGATAGTCGTACCAGAAAGAAAGGTGGCACAGAGGTCACGACGCGGTTTCGTACCGTCGCCCTCCTGCATCGTGCGGATGGCAAAGAGCAGGTTGAGTGCTTTCTGGCTTCCCTGACTGTTACCCAGTCCCGCCACACGGTCGTGACGGGTGTTGAACATCAGGTTCTTGAATTGGTGGCTTTCGTCAATAAACAGGTGGTCGATGCCCATCTGCCTGAAGTCGATAAAGTCATCGGTTCGGCTGTTAATCTTGCTGGAAATCTCAACGAGTTTTGCCTCTAGATTGGCCTTGCGTTTCTCTAAGCCTTTCAGCATCATACCAGAAATATCCTTACCGCTCATTCTCAGCGTCTCAAGATTGTCCTCCACACTCTGCAACTCGGCCATCAGGATTTTCTCCTGCATCTCCGGTGACTGCGGTATCTTGCCGAACTGGTCGTGCGACATAATCACGCAGTCGAAGTCATTGTTCTTAATCGAATGGAAGAACTTTACCCTGTTCTCCGTAGAGAAGTCTTTTTCGCTGGCATACAGGATGCGGGCATTGGGATAGGCAGTCTGATAGGTGGCGGCAATTTCTGCCACATTTGCTTTCAGTCCTATTATCATAGGCTTCTTCGCCATGCCGAGACGCTTCATTTCATGCGCTGCGATACACATGATGAGTGTCTTGCCCGTACCCACCTGGTGGTCGCATATTCCGCCACCGTTCTGCTTGATCATCCACACACAATCCTTCTGCGAGGGATAGACGCTGCTGATGCCGTAGCGCAACTCCAGTCCTTTCATGTCAAGATCTGGGAAGGTCTGATGACTGCCGTCGTACTTCGGGCGGACAAAGCAGTTGAACTTCTCGTTATACATCTGTGCCAGTCTGTCCTTGAACTCACGGTTTTGGCTTTCAAGCCATTCAGTGAAGCCGTTGCGGATTTCATCAATCTTCGAGTTTGCCAACTGGATGGCCTGTGCATCAGGCACCTTGATGTCGTTGCCGTTGTCATCCTT
The DNA here is from genome assembly GCA_937898415.1 of uncultured Prevotellaceae bacterium. GTDB lineage: Bacteria > Bacteroidota > Bacteroidia > Bacteroidales > Bacteroidaceae > Prevotella. The sequence continues at coordinate 16,001 of CALDLA010000148.1, forward strand.
GCCGTTCGACTTCATGATTTTCGGCGTCGTGTTGTGCAGGGCATGGCGCAGCAGGGCTATACCGTCATACCTGCGATACTCACCTTGGACACAGAACTCAGTCCATATCTTCTCATTCTTCTGGGCGCAACTGGCATCGAACTGGTCTATCTGCGGCGAATAGACAATGTCAACCTTCGTGTCGAAGAAGTCGGTCATAAAGGCAGAATAGACATTGGCGGGAATCCATCGCTCACCGAAGTTGAAGTCCAAGTCTTCAAAAGGAATCGGCGTAGGCACGGCATCCTTCAGGGCTTTCAGTGACTCCATGATGCGGTCGTCCACCTCTCCGCCACGTTTCTCAATCAGGTTCTCGATGTCCCTTACCTTCTCCACGACGTTTCCGGCAATGAACTTGTCGCGGATTTCGTAGAAGTCCGTCAGCGGATTGTAGAATATCTGCCCCTGCAGTTCTCGGATGATGTCGTCCTCGCTCTTGTCGGTGAGGTACAACATATAGGGCATGTTCAGCACACCGTATTTGTTGAGCGATGCAGAGACGGCTTCCTGCGACGTATCGACGTGCTTCAGTTCCTGCGTGGAGAAGGCTACGGGGTGGTCGAGGAAGTCGGCCTTTACAAACCTGCCGTTCTCGCCACGTTCCAGTGCCAGCATGTTCCTTCCCGCTGCATCCATCAGAATCATCCGTACGTTCTTCCTGTCGTTCAAGTTGCCGTACATGGCCGTGAAGGCATCGTAGTAGCCGTTAAGTTTCTCGCGCAACTCGTCATTCGCCTGCTGGTTGTCCTGCTCGTAGGCATATAGTTCCTCATAGACATCACGCACGGCGATATACTGGCGGATGCGGTCGGTCTGCTCCTGCGAGACAATCAGGGGGACGAAGGTAGCACCCGAAGAAGTGATCTTCTCCAGATGTCCGATGTTTCCGTCCTTATCCTCAACCATGGAGCCGTTACGGTAGTATGCCTTCATCTCACCCTCGAAGGGTTTTGGCTCTACCAGTTTTGTCTTGGTGGTACGGCGCTGCTTCGGCTCGGTTTCCGTCTGTCCCTGCTCTCTGGCTTTGGCATCCGCATTGGTCTCGATGTGCTGCTGCCCGGCCTCCAGCAACTGGCGGCGACGCTCAGGAGTCAGGTCCATCATCATCTCATAGAAGCCGTTGATGGGCGGGTTCTCTTCCCAATCCAGAGAATCATAGACGGCCAACTGCTGGTCGATATGACTTTTCTTCTCCATTGCGGCCTTCTTCTCCTGCAGTTCCCTGGCCTGACGCTCCTTCTTACGTTCCTTCTTTGGCTTCTTGGGTACTTGCTTCGGTTTTGGCTGTTCCTGCACGGTCATCCCCCAAAGGTCGAAGAGTGACAGTTGCGGATTGTTGTCGGGCGTATGCTCTGGGACTGGCTTTTCTTCCTTCTTGGCTGGCTCTGGTATCGTTACAATCTTGGCCGTCTTTGCTGGCTCATCTTCCGTTACAGGCTGCTGCCCTGTCTCTACTGGCTTTTGTTCTGCTTCTATTGACTCCTGTTCTTCCGCTGGTTTCTGTTTCTCAACGGACTTTTGGATTTTATCTTCCTTTTCCTTGCGGATAAAGGCCGGGCTGTCAAGCCCCGTGAACTTACGGAAGTCCAGATGTTTGGCGAGTTCGTCCCGTAATCGCTCACGAAGTTCATGGGCAATGCCTTCGACACCACCCGTATACAGATACTCCAGCGCGGGCTTGCCGTACTGGTCGTGTCCTCTAAGGATGCTTGTGGCAAGCACATTGTCAGGGTAATGCTCAAAATAGTCGTTACGGACGATGCTATCATCCTCGGCAGAGTACACCCTTTTCAGCCTTTCCTCATCCTCGGTCAGTCCCTGCTTGGCATAGTTCTTCTGAATGATAATCAGGTCGCTCCCTGCCTCCGTGTTGGCACTGTCCTTGAACAGATTGTCAGGCAGACGGAATGCGGTAACAAGGTCGGCTTGCTGAAGGAGGTGGTTGATCCTGATGCTGTTCTGCTCCCTGTCGAGATAGTTCCTCGTCGTGATGAATGCCACCATGCCGCCGTCGCGCACTGCGTCAAGCCCTTTCTGCATGAAGTAGCCGTGAATGGACTTGGAAATCACGCGGTTGAACAGGCTCTTGCTGTCGCTGTAGAAAGGGTCGTACACCTTCGTGTCACCAAAGGGGATGTTGGAGATGGCGAGGTCGTAGGTGCCTAACTGTTCCTTGTCTATCATCTCAAACCCAGCAGTCCACACCTTGGTCCCGTCATCTTTGTGGAGGGTGGTCAGCAACATGCCCGTTAGTTTGTCCTTCTCGAAAGCGGTCACCTCGGCATCGGGATTGACGGTGCGCATGGTGTCGATGAAGATACCCATACCAGCAGATGGCTCTAACACTTTCTGCGGCTTCAGGTTCATCTCACCGAAGACGCTCCAGATGGCTTCGGGTATCTCCTTCGGGGTATAGAAAGCCGTGAGGACGGACTGCTTCAAGCTGGCAACATAGCGTTTGTAGTCGGTCTCGTCCTCGGCATTCTCGCGTATCACCCTGTGGAGTTCGGCGGTCAGGTCGTACAGTGGAAGGTCGTTCTTCGGCCAGACTGCCTTATTCTCCACAGGATTCAGCACACATTTCAGCCCACCGAAACCGCAGTAACGGGAAATGGTTTCCCGCTCGGTCTCAGTGGGGACACGTACCTCCTTCCACACGGCAAAGGCTGTGCGGATGGCATCAATGTTGGCTTGCAGCCGTGCCTTCCTATTGAACGCCATACTGCTCGATGTAAAGTACCACGGCACCAGTCAACTCGGTATAGAGCCGCATGTAGTCAGGCGTCAGTTCAAACTCAGGCTGCGTCAGGTCGTAAGGCTCGAAGACTGGTGCCAGTAAAGGAAGCAGTTTCTCGGCAAATGTCAGGCGCTGCCCATCGTTCAGTTCACGGGCAAACTCTTTCTCCAGCACCTCAACGAGAATGCTCCACTGCGAGAGGCCCAAGTCTTTCGTCAGTACGGACATCGCCAGTTCATGTGCTCCCTCCACGGGATAGCCGTCGAGCCGGGCCTGTTCAAAGGTCTCTGCTGCCAACTGCTCACGGCTATAGATGAAACTCAGGTCTTTGGCCTTGCGTGAATGCTGCTCCAGCAGGTAGCGAAGCAGATACAGTCCATAGTAGGACAACTCTGGTTGTTCTTTCTTCTTCATTTTCAAATACGTTTAAGTGGTTATAGAATCAGCGTACAAGTAAAGCACCCCGGGTATCCCTCCCGAGGTGCAACCACTGAATCCATTTCAAAAATCGTGTAAACGATGTATGAAAATGAAATCGGTGGCGAAGTTACGCATTATTTTCGTGATTTGCCTTTCTTTGGCTGAATTTTTCGCTTTGGGAACGAAAATTCTGTCTGGAAAGTCTCGCGGTTGAGGGTGACAACGGCATCGAAGGAATTGCCTTGTTTGCTCTTGAAGCCTTTGATGATTCCCGTCCTGCCCTCGGTCAGCAGAGCCTTCAACTGGTCGTTGGTCAGTTCCTTGCCAGCCTTCTCGCGGAACACATGGCAGTCACAGGCGGGATTGTCGCACTTGACGACCTTTTTGTAGAACTGCATCGTGCCTTTCCCGCACTTGGAGCATGGGATACCGATACCGTTGTGCTCAAACCTGTCCTCTAAGGAGAGAAGTTCACTGACGATCCTGCCCGTATAGTCCTCGATGCCCTTGCGGAAGTCCTCGGCGCTGTACTCGCCCCGTTCGATCCTGGCAAGCGACTGTTCCCACTGGCCCGTCATGGCGACATCGGCAATCTGCTTGTCTTTCAGCAGGTCGTAGATGAACAGCCCTTTCTCGGTCGGGATTAACTGCTTGTTCAGGCGGATCATGTACTCGCGGTTGATAAGTGTCTCGATGATGGCGGCACGGGTGGCCGGGGTTCCGATACCACAGTCCTTGATGGCCTGTGCCAGTTCCTCGTCATCGATGTTCTTTCCGCAGTGTTCCATCTCGGACAGCAGCGTGGCCTCGGTGTGAATGGCAGCGGGTTTGGTCTTACCCTCGGCCAGTCCCCATCCCGTGACGTGCAGTTCCTGACCTTCCTTCCAGTTGGGCAAATGGTCTGTGTCAGTGTCCTCGTTCATGATAAACCGCCAACCCTGCTGACGGATGACTGTGCCCTTGGCGACAAACGGTATTCCGTTCACATCAACGGTGATGGTGGTCAGTTCCTTGACGGATTTCTCTGAGAAGGCTTCGAGCATACGGCTGACAATCATATTGTAGATTTTCTTGTCGTCGTTCGACGGGTACTGCGGCTTTTCGCCTGTAATCAGCAGGGCGTGGTGGTCAGTGACCTTCGAGGCATCGACGCTGTGGCGGTTGGGCTTGCGGATGGTCATGGAGAGTGCGCCCCACTGTTCGCTGTCGGCCAATGTGCGGAGTAGCTTGGGAATCTCGTCGTACACGTCATCGGGAATGTAGCGGCTGGATGTTCTCGGATAAGTGATGGCCTTGGCCTCGTAAAGTTTCTGCGCGATGGTCAGTGTCTGCTCGGCGGTGAAGCCATATCTGATGTTGGCATCCTTCTGGAGCGTGGTGAGGTCATAGAGCAAGGGAGGTTCCTCAGTCTTTTCCTTGCACTCCACCTTGGAGATGGCTACGCTGTTGGCAGACTTCAACTTCTGATAGACGGCTTCGGCATCAGCCTTGTCTTTCCATCGGTCTGCGGTCAGAAACTTGACGGCCTCGCCGTCACCTTCGGTAGTGAAGTGCATCTGCCAGAACGGAGTCGGCACAAAGTTCTTGTTCTCCAGAAAACGGCGGCAGACCATTGCCAGTGTAGGCGTCTGCACACGTCCGAGGCTGTATGTTCCTTTTCCTGCTGCGATGGTCAGTGCTTGGGTGGCGTTGATGCCCACAAGCCAGTCGGCCTCGCTTCGTGCCTTGGCAGACAGAAAAAGGTTGTCATAGTCGTGACCGTCCTTGAGGTTCTTCAGCCCTTCCTTGATGGCCTTGTCGGTCAGTGAACTGATCCAGAGACGCTGAAACGGGACGTGACAGCCGAGGTACTGGTAGAGATTGCGGAAAATCAGTTCGCCCTCGCGTCCGGCATCTGTGGCAACGATGATCTTTTCTGTATGCTCGAAGAGGTTCTTGATGACGCGAAGCTGCTCCTTCACCCTGTCATCTTCTTTACCCTTGGCATCCTTACGGCTGATAAGTTGGAACACATCGGGGATGATTGGCAGGGACTCGCGACGGAATCCTGTCACACCATAGGCTTCGGGCATGGCCAGTTGTATCAGGTGACCGAAGGCCCAGGTGACGCAGTAGTTGTTGCCTCCGTAGTAGCCGACTTTCCTTTCCATGGCGCCCACGACACGGGATATTTGTCGTGCGACGCTCGGTTTCTCTGCGATAATGGTAATCATATTGTAAAAATGGATTCAGTGGTTTTATATTTATTACGCGCGTGAGAGGTGGACAGCCGACAGCCATCTGCGGCTGTCCACACATTGCGCTTCTCTAATCAGAGTTTCGGGCCTCGCTTCTTCTTTTCTTCCTTCTGCTCCTGCTTCTCACCCTCGGGCTTCTGTTCATTTTTCTGGTGTTCGTTCTTGGGTGCGACCTGTCCCTTCTGCAGTGGCTCGTCCACCTTCTTGGTGGCCTCGTTGGTCTTGCCCTGATGGTTGACTGCCACCTGTGTCTCGCTCTCGTTGGCTGGGGCTACAACCTTACCCTGCATCGGGTCGTTCTTCGAGACAAACGGCTGATTCTTGTCGGGATAGAACATCAGGTACATCGTGGCTGTTGTTCCGTCCTTCAGCGGGTAGTTGTCGAGTTTCACCGACTTGCCTTCACGGTAGTCCTTCTGCTGCTCTTCAGTCAGGGGAATGCCCTTCCACTTGGTCAGGTTCTTGATGCTGCCATCCTCGTTGGTCCAGTTCATCTTGGCTTTCTGGTTCTGTTCCTGCACCTCTTCCTCCTTGCGGCTACTGCCAGGGACAAAGGACACGTTCTTGCGGTCGGCGTTCACTTGGAAATCCACGGTGAACTTCTGTCCGTTCTCGCCCTCAAAGAACTTGTCCTTCACGATGCCACCCTGCTTGAGAAGTTCCATCTCTTCGGGAGTGAACTTCACGTTACCCACACTCTCACGGAGATGCAGCTTGCTCACGGGATAGTGTACCAGTTCGTTGGTCTGCTTGTCGTAAGACACGAAGCAATTCTGCATGGTGTTGTCTTTCACGTTGAACAGCGGAACAACCTTGCCGAGGTTGCCAGTCTCTTTCAGTGCCTTTGCATCCTCTTTGGTGAAGGTGTAGCCCATGTACTCCGCATTCTCCAGCTTCTGCTCCTTACGCACGAAGTGAGGCAGTACGCTGTAGGTGCCGTCCGGCAGTCGCGTCAGTTGAAGACGTGCAGCGGCCTTCACCTTCTGGTCGTAAATTAGCATCGTCACATCGAGCAGCCCGGACTTGCCAAAGTTCAGCATGTTGTCCTTTGCTCCTGTTCGCTCCAGCACCTCTTTCGAGATGCCGAACTTCTCTTCAATCTGGTCCCAGTTAACCTTGGACTCGTCGATGGGCTGATAGCCCTGATTCTGGTTTTGTGCCATAATAGCTAAAAATTTAAATTGTTAATGAATAATGTTATTTGTTGGCGAGAATATCGCCGTTCTTGTTTTTGTTCATATTGGCAAGGAACTCAGCAACTGCTTTCTTGTCGAGCCTGTTTCCGTATTGGGTGATTAGTTTCTCTACGTCAGACTCCTTATAGTAGGCACTGTTACGCAGGATGATATAAGGAAGATTCCCTGCATTTCGATATCGCATGAGCGTTTTTCTACTGACTCGCAAGCTGTTTGCCAGTTCCTGTGTGCTATACATTCTCTCGCCTCTTAAGTAAAGTACTCCTTCGTGGTTACGCATCCTCAGATCATCCACCAGTACCTGTATCATCTGTTCCTGTTTCTGCATCCTTTTAACTACGCTACGCATACACTCAAGGAAGAAATCCTTATCCAGAACTTCACTCTGCTGCTTCTCTTCTGTTATGTCTGTTCCGTTCATAGTCTGTCCTCCATGTTTTCAAGGATTCTCTTTTTCTCTTCAATGCATTCCTGACGTATGGATGCAAGTAGTTTCTTGCTCAACGGACGCATGGTTACATGTGCGAACTCCTCAATGTCAGACAGACGGTAGCGTAGTTGTTTCGCATAGCGGTGGTAGGCAATCTTTCCTTCTGATCGGTAATATTGCATTGTCCGCTTCTCCACACAGAGCAATCGGCAAGCCTGATCATTGTTCAGGATGATGTCCTCGTCGCTGATGTTGACAGGAGCCGTAGCCTCCTTTACATACGTTTCTATTCTCTCTATGCGGTTTAGCAATTGCTGCCAGAGACCGCTTTCAATGGTGATGACTTCCATTCTTATTTCTTTTCTTGTTTGATTTCGGCAGCAAAATTACAGCAAGCCAGAGACAATGTTTCCCACCGTTTTAACACCTTGGAAGATAATATTTTTGAAATGGCTCCAATGTCCCCGATTGTTAGGGACTTTCGGGGACTTCTTCAATCCTTATACGCTTGTTTTACCGCAATCCGGCTACCTTTGCAGCCGTTTGAACAAAATCGATATAAGAACATGGATATAGTATTATTGGAAAAGAGTGCGTTTGAGCAATTGCTGGCTGAGGTACGCCAACTGACTCAAAGGGTGGAATCGCTTTCCCGCAAGTGTCAGGACAAACGTTTCCAGAAATGGCTAACCGGTGAGGAAGTTTGTGCTATCCTCAAGATCAGTCAACGGTCATTGCAGACTCTGCGTAGCAAGCATAAAATATGCTATGCTCAGTTAGGGCGTAAGTTCTACTACCGTCCCGAAGAAGTGGAGTTGGTTATCCGTCAGTCGGGCAAGTATCATAATATATAATAATGAATAAGGAAATGGAAGAAAGAATACTCACAATCAAAGATGATTTGATAGCAGAGACTTTGGAGTCACTGCGCAAGGCTAGCCGAAAAGCAAATAGGTTAATGGATGATTATAAGCTTGTCCTTCATGGTGAACGGCTGATGACGGATGGGGAGCTGGCAACAGTCCTCCGCGTCAGTCCAAGAGCGTTGCGTGATTACCGTAACGACGGCATCTTACCTTATATCCGTATGAAAGGTAACATTCTCTATAAGGAATCAGACATAGAGAAAGTCCTAAAAGTACATGAACATAAGGTGTTATTGTTTTAATATAGATTAATTAAGGGAACTATACACCTGTTGTCCCCCAATAATGACCTACGATAACCTTAGTGTACTTTGACTATACTGATGTGCTGTCATTGTCGAATGTTGTTAGCATTGTGCATTTCCGTGAGTATCGTGCCGTGTACTACAACATTTGGAGAACAAAACATTTTGCATAAGAAAAGAGTAACCATCTCTGATTGTTCTTGTGTTGTTCGTCCAACACGAACGTATTCTAACGGGTGAGAGTCCTTAACGCGCCCTTATAGCGGGAAGCGTCTAACCGAAGACAAGGGTGTCCACCGCAAGACGGAATCTGAAGAAAGCCTGAGGCAAACTTCTTATCTGACGAACAGAAACCACATATAAGGCATTTGGTTGTGGATTAGGTGGCAACAAGCACTAAAGTCCGATAGTTATACGGAACGACTGGTGTAAATATGGCAGGTATAAAATGGAAAGAATATGTCTATAACTGGAGATGTCTCACAGGCGAGCCACAAGGTAAGCAGTAACAATGAACAGCGATAAGTCAGCAGAAACCATAGTACCTGCGGAATCGGTACAAACGAGCAAGGGCAGAACTTTAGTTAAGCAAGCAGTAAATGAAGATATGAATACAATGACTATCAAAATTGAAAGCATTATCAACTATGGGTCAGCGAGACGAACGATGTTATAGTTCGTTTCCTCAATCTACAGACGCTTGCCAAGACGTGCAGAGAGTTAGAGTAGGCACAGGATTTTACTCCATTTAAGGCGCAGTACAAAAAGCACCTCCTATGGGGAAGCAGACGCCTTTGGCTTAAACAAGTCTGCCTCTACAACGGCAGCATAGCCGAGAACATATTACTGATTGTTGTTTTTTATGCAAGCCCTAATTCTGGCCTTCACCGAAATAATTGAAAAGGAATAATAAAAAATCTGATAGTTTGGGACTATAAACTAAGATTGATTTGTTTAAACATGAGGTCGATGGTCTATGGAGCAGTTGTGGGTAGGCATAATTTAGTATATTATAGTGATATAAATTTTTCCGCAATTTACCGCAATTTCTTAAAATTCAAGGATAAAAGGGTTAAATTTTAGAAATTTGTTTGGGAAAAACACAAAAATAGTGTAACTTTGCACCACAAATAAACATGTTCTTGTACTAAACCACAAATAATTGTGACGAAATGTGCAAATTTAAGAAATATACATCAAGTATCCATGAGTGTCGGTTGTCGCAGACACTACGTTGTACGTTCTTCAGTAAGCCTGGTTTTTTAGATGACTATATCAAATTATTGTCTGACAAACTTGGAACAAGGTTTGCTGTCAGACAGCTGACGGACGACGAGAGCGAAAATTGGGTTGACGTAGATTCTGTAGCGGCACTGCTTCGGATTCCTCTGGACTATATAATGAGAGACAGTAGGACATATATTTTCAACACCAAGATACAGGATGTAGAAACGAAGATTCTAATTTCACAATATTATATACTTGTGAAAACGAAATCCCGAGAAGTTGATTTAGCCCAACTGCATCTTGCAGAATACTTACAGATAGACGGATTCTCGTCGCTTCTTGATATTGTAGATGTGTCGCTGATAGGGAATTATTTTACAGCATGCAAGCAGGAAGATGTTTGGAGCATCCTTGACAGGAGTGCTTTTGGTGACTTGGATGCTGATACCATAATTGACAGCCGCTACGCTGACACTCATCAGCGTGGAAATGTGCGTGTTGACTTGATAAGGTGTATCTCTAAGCGAGAGAATAGCGAGTATGAAATGCTATGTCATGTTTTTATGAAGTCAATCGTGTCCATGTGTAACCCTGACGGAGAGAAATTATCTTTAGACGATGACATGATGAAGAAAATGGAGAGTTGCGGTAAGACAGAGGTGACCCGTTGTTTTTCAGAAGAATTTGCCCAATGAAGAAAGCATATACATATAACGAGATAAAGGCAATGCACATAGTGGGTGCATCAAGAGTTTCACCAACTATCTCAGGAGTTGTCCGTAGTCGTTCAATCATTATTAACCCCAGTGATGTCTCATCAGGCATAAAGCCCTATCGTAGTCGTGAGATTGGAACCGTTAAGGATTAGGCACTTCGAAGACCTACTGCTGAAGATTTACACTATAGGCTACCCTGGAATGGGAGAGTCTATAGTGTTGTTACTTTGTAATGGAGGTGATGTCCTGTTCACTGTGCTTACAGACTGCTATTGTCAAAGCACAAGCGGAGAGTTTTATAATCATCTGGAAACGCTCTTTGTAAGACATGGCATCAAGAAGATTGATGCCTTTATATGGACCCACCCCGATAAAGACCATTCGATGGATATTGAACGGATGCTGACAAGATACGACAGTGATCACACTGCTGAGATTTTCATCCCAAATGGGTTGGTGCATGGCAGAGACTCATATTGTGAAGAAGCCCGCCAAGCAGTAGAATACATATACGAGCACTATAGTTCAAAAGGTTCGAGAACCGAAAAAAGACACATACATACGGTATCGACAGAGAATAAGGAAGTGAGAAATTTGCTATGTGTTGACATCTTTGCTGACGATATGTTAAAACCTATTACTTGCAAGTTCCGTTTCGTACTACCCAATACTGAGCACTGTGCTCATGCGGAGTATTGGGACATGGAACTAAAACCCAATCTAATGTCTATCGTATATTCGGTAGAACTTAACGGACGGAACTATGTCTTCACTGGAGATTTGGTTGATGCAGGAACAAAAAAAATGGGATCTGAGATACTGACGCGAATGAACTATCTGAAGATACCCCACCATGGTTCTGATCAATCAAACGAGTTTCTTACTCTTATACGACAACAGAAATTCAACCACCTTATTTCCACAGTAACACGTTTTAATCCCAAGGGGGATCCTAAAGATCCTGTGATTTGTGCCTACAGTGATTTTGGTACAGTGTATTTCATAACGGACAAAACTATAGAGAAGAGCGGATGTATAGAAACGGTCGTTGATGTAGCCAACGATTACTGTAAGACGAAGTGTGAGGGAAACGCAAGTGTATATTATAAATAGATATGCACATCGTCAAGTCCTCTATTATTTGTCCATCGAGAGATACGCTCAAGGGGGCTCAAAAACTTTTTTGTGAGGTTGACGTCGAATACGAAAATCTTCTTTATATTATGGTTCGAAAAGATGCGTGTTACGGTGCCGCAGTCGGATGTTATAATTATGAATGAAGAGCATCCTGTCAGAAAATCCTTTTATTTGAAAGACATTTGGCACACCTCTAATTGCACTTCCTGTGGTAAATTGTTAATGTGTTGTCTTTATGAGAATCTACAAAACCTATCTTGTTATGTAAACCAATAATACATTGTGACATCAGCATAGCAAATGTCTATGCGGTTGTTGATTATAAGAAGGGACACATCTAATTCATATCTACCTTAACAAGCGCAACCAGCATGAATACATGGAACGACTTCAAGAATAACAACTTGACAGATCTTCACCTTTATAATAAACTAACTAAGCGCGAGCTAAAGTGCAATAACATATCTGGCTTTACCACTGACTTGAATTGAATGAATATCTTCAATATTGCTGATCTCTCTTTTCAACACCAAGTTAGCCATTTTAAATATTAAATAAACACAAAATTTCAAAGGGTTTTATATTTTTTTGCAAAATAATGCTTATTTTTGCATGTCAGAATTAGGAAAATAGAAATGCCAGCAAGTTCGTTTCAAAAGAACATAGAGGATATTCGTGTTCCAATCCTTTCTAGAGTTGGAGAGAGTGGCATTGTATTTACTAACAAAAAGAATGCTGTAAACAATATCCCTTCTATTTTGTTTGCTCTTGAAACAGCTTGTAACCGATTTGGTGCAAGTGCTGTCTATTTTCGTTACTTTTCTGATCGGCAGACATATATTCCACAAATGTATATCTTTGACTTTACGCATCAGGCCGTCTCTTATAAAGATCGGAAAGAAATACATAAAAGAATGTGGAACGGATGCCAAATCCCTGCTTATATGATTGTAGAGGATACCCAGATCAGTATTTGTAGTTCTCGCTTAACCCCTACAGACTCAGATACAGCCCTCTCAGAGATTCTAAGCATTTCAGCAGAATCTTTTAAAAACTTCCCGTATAAAGAACTCGCAAATGGCGTATTTTGGGAAACTTTGGAGAATGAAAGAAAATTCGATTTCGACCTATCTGCAACCAAAGATTTGATTAGAGGATTAAAGAAGGTTTTCGAGGATTTCAAAAAACAGTCTGGGCTTGACAAGCACATAGCTCTTCGTCTACTCATGCAATGCCTGTTAATAAAATACTTGGAAGAACGTGACGACTCAAGCAAAAGCGGCTATTTCGCATCGCACTATTTCTTTAATAACTTTGGCTGTAGTGACTTCTGTTCTACAATCCGGAAGGGAAAGTTATTAGAACTTCTGGACTTACTGGCAAAAGACTTTAACGGGAAGATTTTTGAATGGAATGTTGAAACTCAGCCTGAAGCGAGAATCGCAATTCGGCAAACGCAAGTACGGGGATTGGCAGATTATCTTGATGCTAATGTTGAAGACAATCAATATCTGCTTTGGAGAAGGTATTCTTTTTCTTGCTTACCTGTAGAGGTAATCAGTTCTGTTTATGAAGAACTGCTTACTGATAGTAAGGATATTGTTTATACGCCAGAGATGATAGTTTCTACGCTTGTCGACGAATGTATGCCTATAGACAAACCTCAAAAAAAATTCAAACTGATTGATGTTAGTTGTGGGTCTGGTATTTTTCTTGTAAAAGCATATAAACGTCTTGTACAGTGGTGGCGATACGAGCAATGGAAGCAAACAGGAGTTTTGAAGAAGCCATCACTCAGTACCCTAAAGGATTTGCTGACTCATTCGGTCTATGGTGTAGACATAGAGGAAGATGCCATCAATCTTTCTATTTTCAGTTTGGCTCTGGCTGTTTTGGATGAGGTCGATTTAAATCCTCCTCTATGGAATGAATTGAAGTTTCCGAATCTAGATGATAACATTGCGTGCCAAAATTATTTCAAATACATTACATATCAGGAGCATCATTGCAAATTTGATCTGGTAATAGGTAATCCACCGTTTAACTTGAAGAAAGAAAACGGAAAAGAGCCCAGCAGGAAAGAATATTTCAAGAAAATGAGAGAACAGTATGGTTATCAAAGTCCTGTGCAAGTCCCTGACGAAAATCCCGCCCTTCATTTCTTGTGTAGTTCTATGAACCTATTAAAGGATGGCGCTATGTTGTGCATGATTCAACCATCTAGCCCCTTGCTTTATCAGAAAGATGAGAGATTCAAGATGTCTCTTTTTGGGGAGTACAATCTGCTACAGGTTCTTGACTTCACCAATTTGGATGACAAACTATGGGGAAGAAAAAATGTTGCCACAGCCGCTGTGTTTTTAGAAAATTCAGCACCTGACAATCAGAACGTACTGCATTTGATTGCGAATCGTTCATTTTCCAATACACATAAATTGTTTTTGGAATTTGACTATTATGATTTCCATATAGTTAGTAAATATGATGTCATACATAATCAATATGTATGGAAATCGAATCTGCTGGGAGGGTATCGGGTTAAAAGAATGCTTGATATGTTAACCAAGCAAAGGACAATAGGAGGTTTCTTGAAGCAGAAAGAGAAAGAAGGTTGGACTTGTGGAGAAGGATTTATAGAATGGACAGGTAAAGGGAAGTTTACAAGAGCAGACTATATTACTGGTAGTATGTATCTTGACACAGATGATTTTACGGGAAAGGAGAATCGTCTCTTCACCTGCAATGTGGAATTATTCCTACGGCCAAGAAAACAGGAAATATACAAAGCCCCCCATCTACTTATTAGGAAAATAGTAACAGATTCCGGCCTCATTTCCTGCTTATATGATAAATATCTGACATTTCGAAATGGCATATATTCTATCCATGCGCCAGAACAGGATAAAGCTGATTTAGAGAAATTAGCAAGCTTTATCGACGGAAACAATGTCCTCTTCAGATTTATGATACAAGCTATGAGTGGACGTGCAGGTATAATAAAGGCCACATCACTGAATGATGAAGATATAAAGGCTCTTCCATATCCAGAGTATACATCGTCATCCGCTTTTTCTAAGGCAGACGAGATTGTAATGAATGACGCATTAGATTATTTTTCTACCTCCAGAAAACAAGATATTCATCAGAAATTGTATCAAGAGGAAATAACAATTTCAGAACTTCATCAGTATGCGAGTATTTTTTGTAAAGGTTTTAATACCTATGCCGAAAAAAACGGTCATAGTTTTAAATTGTCAAGGATAATCAGTTCTGGTAAGTATTATGTTCTGCAAATAGAACAAAAGGATTCGGAGAATCCCATATATGAAGAATATGATGATTTAAGTGAATATATAAACACATTAATACCTACTTATTCAAGCCAACACCATTCTGTGCATATTCAGAAGATCATGAAAGTTTGTGGCAAAGGTGTGGTACTGCTCATTAAACCCAAATGGCGCCGCTATTGGCTTCAGTCAATAGCCCTTCGTGATTCCGATGATATCTTTGCTGATAATATTAAGCTATTACAAAGCCATGCTTAAAGACCTGCAAACCACATCAACTTCAGGTGTTCCATTTTATATCTCATTAGATGAGACGATAAAGTTGGTATTAACTTGTATTGACAAGAACCTACCAGACTTTATAACATTTTATCATACTCAAGGGAGTCCTCAGCGAGAGAATAGAATTAGCGAATTAATAGTTGTGTTTTTTCATTACTGCAATGATGGTATTTGGCCTTTCTTCTTTCAAAAAAACCCAACACAACTTTTTGGTGGACGTGAATCTGACATTGGCGTTTTTTCAAATGACAGAGAAAAAAGACCTGTACTTCCCATCTTTGAATTGGAAGCGAAAAAGTTTTCCTCGGTTTCTGCTAACAACGAGTATGTTTATGGCAAAAGAGGTGGTATGGAGCGTTTTAAGAGGGAGATACATTCACCGCATTTGCCTCATTGTGGTATGCTTGGGTATGTTTTATGTAGAGATATAAATCATTGGGCTAACCAAATTAATACTTGGATAACAAATCTTGCCAACAATTCCCCCACAGAAGGACTTGATTGGCATGATAGTAACGAATTGCTTCACCCCATAAGCACAACAGGCACTGTTGCTAAGTTTATCTCAAAGAATAAGCGTCTCACCAAGTCGGACATCACTATTTTGCATTATCTAATTAACCTACAATGACTTTCTGTGGAGTTCACACTATCACAGTTTAATCATCAATTCGCGAAACAAGAATTTGTCGTCATTCAAGACATGCTTAATATAGATGAATCTTATTAGAAGTCCTAGAGTGAGATGAATTATAAAACAATGTAGCTTCACACCTTTGATCTATCATCTTGAAAGATAGAAATAAAATAGTGAAGTCCATAACATTTGCTGCTTTCTAGGTTTTTCTCATCCATCTTCCAACGAATGCTTACCAACAAACCTTACGTTATTTTAATTCTCACACAGAATCAAAACATTGTAAGTTTCTTTGCATTCTGGTACGGTTTTTAATTGTTATTGTATGTTGTTTGCATTTAAAAAATGCAATCAAATTACTATCGTACCAACTTTTTCGTCAGAAAAATATAAAAAAAACCGAGGCGTAAAATCATGGCAGGGGGACTCGCAGCCCTCGAGAGTGGTGTCTTATCTATCGTTAGCGATTGCAAACATAGTAACTAGTATTCAAAAATATTAAAATTTTATTTTAGTTATATCAAACTACAAAAAGATGAAAAATATAATAGACTAATGGTTAATAATCCATAAAAATCAGTCAGATAAACATACCGCTTGGTATTTTATGTATTTATTATTCGTATATTTGCTGTTGAAATAGTGTTTAATCATTAATTTAAGTTTATATGGAGTACATAAGAAATCAAAGAAACAATAAACAATTCATTTTTACTTTAAAACTGCAATTATGTTAAAAAGAGATTTTTTCATTCCTCATGACAAACTTAGAGGAACAAGACTGGAGTGGCTTATCACGGATGATACGCCAATTGAGAGTACTTTATTTTTCAATCTTTGGACATCATGTATGGGCATTGCTGTCAAGGTTCTTAAAACAGACTATTTCAAAGGCATTGTCAATGGTGACCTTGATCCGAACAACTATGGTCAACTTGTGGTCCAAGATGCTTATTATTGCTTCAATGGACAGAATGATTATGTCACGGGAGCAACTTGTGCGGATAATGATGATTGGAAAGTATTCTACAATAAAAAGGCCGACAAATATGCGGAGTATAATAATACATACCACGATAATTGGCATATCCATGACATCGAAAGTGTAACACCTGGTGATGCCATAAAGGAGTACGCACAATACGAGGCATATGTAGCAGGATCACTTGATTCTCCATATCTTAGTGTTGTTATGCTTCCATGCGAGTATCTTTGGAACTGGGTTGCCAATATTATCGATGGATATACCCCCGTAGACTCAATTTATCGATTCTGGGTAGAGGGGAACAAAGGAGAACCAAGTGGTGCTATACAGATGGCACAGATGCTTGAGAAATATCGTTCTGAGATCGATGAAAATAAAGCGAAGGAAGTATTTCGCAAAGCAATGGAATATGAACTGAAAGTATTTACTGACGCATGTCAGCA
>CALDLA010000149.1 GCA_937898415.1 uncultured Prevotellaceae bacterium
TCGGGAACTTCCTTCTCGGCCTCGTCGGGATTAACCTCAGGAGCAGCCTCGCCAATCTCGGCGTCGATGAAGTAGATGTGGCAACCGTTGGTGTTCTTCACAACAACGTCAACAACACCCTCACCAGCGGGAACAGCCCAAGTCTGCTCGGTGTAGGTAGTAGGAGCTGCGACTGCGTTACCCTCAGGATCAGTCAACTCAGTCTCGCCAACCAACAGCTTCACGCCACGGGCTTCAGCAAGCTTGTGTGACTCAACACCCATGGTGATAGTGGTACCAGCCTTTACGTTCTTGATAGTCAGGATTTCCTGATTCTTACCACCGAACCACAGATAAGCAGGACCATTATAAGTACCAAGTGAAGTTGCAGGATAGTTCACGGCAATAGCCAAAGCGCGACTTGCAGAATAAGTAGAATTAAAGGAGAGACCCTTCAGTTCAGCAATTGTCACGCCATTAGCAGCCAGTTCACCATTCTCGTCGGGAGTAGTAATAGCCCAGAAGCAGTTGTCCTTAGAAGCAGCATAGGTGTCACAGGTCTTACCAGGAGCTTTCTCATGATCAGACCATAATGCACCATTGTCAGTACACATTGTATTACCTTCCTTATCAGGATCAGGTTCAACAGTAACCTTAACAGCCTCAGCCTTCAGGTTAGCAACAGTCTCTTCACCCCACTTCATGAAATTCCATGTGTGAGATACGGGCACAGGAACGCCAAAATAAGTAATACGGAAGTTATCCCATACAGTCCAGTCTGTACCCGGATGTTCTGTCTTCTTGATACCGATAGTCAACTGACCGTCCTCAACAGTTATTTCTGCAGACTGTTCGTAAAGACCTTTTTCGAAGGCTGCTGTTGCATCTCCCTGAGTGAATGGCATCTTCTCAAATGCAGCTACAGCAGCTTCGTCAGCAATACTGGTCAAAGGATAGTCTTGGTCATTCAGATATACGAATGAGTTAATGACCTCTGAACCGTCTGCATGAGCAGCAGCAGCCACCTCGTTCGTATTTTCTTCTGTATTATTATAGCGATAGTAACCATTCCAAGTAATCTTGTAGATACCGTTGGGAACCTCTACCGTCTGCTTGATATCGAAGGTCTGTGAGTTACCACCCCACTTCTCAGCATTCGTGTTGGTTTCAGTACCGCCAACAGAGAAATCGTCACCTGTCCAAGCGCTCTTACGCAAATCGTTACGGTTGAAGTTCGCATCAACGAATAAGAATGTTGCATCAATGGGATTCTCTGCTGTAGCATCCGCTAACGATGCAATCTGTGCAGCCCGACGATCGGCAGCAGGAGTCAATGTCCACTGAGCAGCTTCAACTGTACCATCTTCAGCCAATGTCACCTTACCATCCTCACCAGCGGTCAAGAACTTCGTGCCATCGCTGATAGTGTAGATGCCGTCAGCAACCTTTGCAAATATCCATCCAAATGCAAGGCCGTCGTTATACTCGCCGTTCAGGAAGTGCTTTTCACCACCGTTGGAGACCTGAGAGTCAAGTGTGTACTTACCTTCAGGAGTAAAGGCAACAGTGTAGTCAAGACCAAGTTCGTTGACAACAGCGTGGGTACCCCAGTCGGCACCAGCAGCCAGATACTTCTTCGTTCCTACATTATTAATATAGTACTTACCATCAACAAACAGAGGCTTCAGCGGCTCCTTATAAGTCGTGGTCTCCTCATTCTTGTCGGCGAGAGTCACGATAACCTTGTTCATCTGAGTGTTAGCAGCTACGGCCAAAACGACGTTGGTAGAGTTGCCTTCCCAAGTACCTTCAGCAGCAGCTTCACCGTTGAAGGTGTTGCCAACATTCCACTTACCATTTTCAATCACCACCTTAGTAATTGCCTTGCCCTCGGGTGCCTCAATGGTCAACTTACCGCTGTACATACGGAGCTGCGGACCGTTGGCTGTACTCCAGTAGCGGTTAGGAGTAGTTGCTTCTGGATCAGCAGGCGTAATCGTCATAACAACGCCATCCGCAGTATTCACTTCGTCAGCGGTGATGTCACCAGCATTGTCATTATTGCTGGAGGTAGCGTGGTTAGAAGCATTGAAGTCGAAGGTTACGCTCTGTGCGACAGGAGCAGCCTCGCCCTTGGTCAGCAGCAGATACCAGACGGTACCCATCTTCTCATAAGCCCAAGGTGTCCAAATGCAGTTCAGATTACGGTTCTCAAATTGAGTCAGGTCAAGTTCGTATATTCCATCCTCACCAGTTTGAGCATTTATCCAATCAAACTTACCAAGGTCTTCCTCGCTATAATCGGCATCACTGTTCTTGAATTCGACTTGATGGTTCAGATTGATGTTGAACATCATGCCCGGAGTAGCAACAATAGTCAGCTTAGAATAATCAGACAAGTCAGCAAATGCATCGATGCTCTTTGCACCATAGACAATCTCACCCTTTCCAAGTTTCTTTCCTAGGTTGAGTATGGCGTTACCAGAGAATAGTTCTTGTGTCAAATCGACAAAGTCACCTGCGGGACGACCTGGATCTTTCTCCACGACTACCTCAGGAATGTCAACTGTCTCGTTCTCAGGATATGTTTCTAGATATACAGAATTAACAACGACTTCACCAGGAGCAATAGCGTTATCACCAGAGATGCAAACCTCGGTGCATTCGCGCAGGAACTCATTGTAGTCATCGGGATACATAGCCTTCAGTGTATCAGCCAAAATAAACTCGTTTTTACCTTCCTTGGCATAAAGAGTCTTGTTGGCACCACCTTTGTAAATAAGTACACGAATACGGTTGCCAGTCACGAAACTGAGGTCAACCACCAATTTCTTATATTTGGTGATATCACCACTGGGCAGACCGATGTTACGCAACTGGTTGTAGGAAGTTGCATTCCATTTGAATGTCTTCGTTGCGGCATCCCAGGATGTACCCGTGTTCGTCGGAGACGCAAAAGTGGCATAAGTCTTTTCACCTTCGTCATCATAGGTCTCGAAATACACGTCGTTGACAACAACTTCGCCCGGAGCAATAGCATTATCACCAGAAATGCAAACCTCGGTGCATTCGCGCAGGAACTCATTGTAGTCATCGGGATACATAGCCTTCAGTGTATCGGCCAAAATAAACTCGTTTTTACCTTCTTTGGCATAAAGAGTCTTGTTGGCACCACCTTTGTAAATAAGCACACGAATACGGTTGCCAGTCACGAAACTGAGGTCAACCACCAATTTCTTGTACTTCGTGAGATCTCCACTAGGCAGACCGATGTTACGCAACTGGTTGTAGGAGGTTGCGTTCCATTTGAATGTCTTCGTTGCGGCATCCCAAGATGTACCCGTGTTCGTCGGAGACGCGAAGGTAGCATGAACCTGCTCCACCTTTGCGTTCACTACACCTACTATGCATAGCATGAATAGGAGCGTTAGCAATCTTGTAAATCTTCGCATAATTAATTTGTTTTGGTTAATAATAAAATATAAAAAGATAATTTGGCTACAAAGGTAATAGGTATTGGTGAAACGAGCTTTTGATTTCGTCTCATTTACTTTTCAATTTGATTCTCGTCCTCGCGTGCGTAGGCGTGTTAACACCATTATCTTGTATGTTTGGAGACTCCGTTCAGTTACAAACCATCCGTGAAATCCAAGTAACGACTGTCACAATCGCTGACGTCATTGTCGGCGGCAGAGCCTTCAACCGAAATGGTAACATCGCCAGAGACATTCGAGGCACAGACGAAGTCCTGACCGCCGAGAGTCAGGGCTTCGCTACTGGGAGTGATATAGGTTTTCTTCATTGCAATCTTCATTTTATCATTATCTTTCTGCTCTTACCGTTGGCCATGCGGACGATGTAGATGCCCTTGGCAACGGGCGACGATGTGCGGCGACCTTGCAGGTCGTAGAATGCTACAGGCGGGATTGTCTCGACGGTGTCGATGCCCGTTGGGTCATCGTAACCGAGGAACAGGCGACCTTCTGCCACATTCTGTATCTTGGAACGGTCAATATAGGCCTTGTTGGCACCGAGGCTGACGGTAGCGCCTGTGGTATAGTACAGTTTCCCGTTCTTCAGCACCAGGAAATCGTCACCTTGTGGGACAGTGGTTGTCGTGAAGGTGCCCACCAAGCCGTTGGCGGCGACGGGGGCTGTGACATCATTCTGGCTGAGATCGGCACGGAAGAAGTTCACGTTACACACCTGGCCGGCATTATCTTTTCCGTGGGTGTCGGTTCCTATATATATATAAGGTGTACCCGGCTCTAAGAGTCCCTCTACGGGGTCGAGGCCGATGGCACTGCCATTTGCGCCTACAATCTTATAAATGCGTGCTCCAGCCACGGCGGCGCGGTAAGGCAGACAGATGGTGCCAAAGTTACCGTCGGCGCTATATTCTCGGACTACGTCGCCATCAGCATAGCCACCGTTCACCTTCGTGTTGTTATAGTCGGTGAGGTAGACACAGGATACACCGACGGGGAAATATTCCGCCCCCCAAGCCTTGAACTCCAGCGACTTAATACGCGTCACGTCAAGTCCCAACTCGTTTTTCAGGTAATTGATGCTGATGCGGATCGCATTCTGATTGTTCCATTTGTCAAGCCACATTCTACCGCCCGTACCAGCATCACTACCAATATAGCCATCACCGCGTATCTCTTTGTTATTGGCATCGGTGATAACCACACTATGGCTTTCGTCTGCCGCAGTAATGGAGGTCATAATCATCAGATAGTCCCAGTTGCTGATGTCAACTGGTTCATCATCAAACCGCCAGCCGCCTGTCAGCATACCCGTGGTAGCATCGTAACCAATAGCCTTTGACATCGCGAAGATCTGGTCGTTAGCAGCATCTTCACCCGATATCTTCACACCCTTGTACAGCCGCATGTGTACAGCATTGTCTGCTAAACCGGCCATGTTCATGTATCTGCCAGAACCTACGTTACGGAACGTGAATCCTTCGCCGTCGGTATAGTTGATATGCCAAATACCCATGTTCTCGCCGTCAGTACCGTAATTGTACTTGTCATCACCTTGCTTGAGCCTTGCACTACCTGAGAAGATGATATTATATATCGACTCGTTTAGATTACTACCTAAATTGTAAGGTGCAGGGAAGGGTGTCCCGTTTTTATTGACAATGTTAACGGCATATACATCATCATAACCGTTAATCTTGGTCAGCGTGTAATAATAGGAAGCAGTTTCATGCGGAAGATCTGTAACTGGCTGACTGATAGCATTCTGATTGGTCTCAAAATACAGGACGTCAGTGCCGTTACCTATCATAAAGCGGTTGCCGGCATTAATATAGTCCATTGATGTAATTTCCTCACCAAAACCCTCGACGGAAGGACCGTCATCAATGAATGGGACACCTTTGTACTCAGCATACCATCTCATGCAAGCTTTACCACAAGCCTCTTCCAATCCACCAAAGGCAGCCGTCACCTTATTATTATTAATAAGCTCGTCAATATCGATAAGGCAGCCTGTGCCCGAGAGAGTCATCGAGATATTTTCGAAATAGTCGAGCATAGTTTTGTAAGCTCTGCCCCATTTCGACGTAGTACCTGTGGACCAAGTTCCATAATTACTGGTCACCCAATCGCCATGCTCGTTATAGTGTCCTGAACCCTCTTTCTCCGGGCTCCAGTCCACCTCGGTGATAATGATGGGATAATTGTCAACGACTGGCACCTGATAATGGAAGTTGTTGATTTTGTTCTGCGGGTCGGGATTGGCATCACTGCAGCCATACCAGCCGGTATAGTCGTGAACGGCATAGCCGTAGTTATTGTCTTCGATGGGGTAGTCAACATAGTCGCGGTAGTTAGACTGCCAGCCAGTACCAGGAATCCAAATAATGCCGGTAAAACCATTCTCGCGTATCTTTTCGACGATAGGCTGGAAATAATCGTGCAGAGCCTTCTTATTCTCTTGATTGTTTTTATCTTTCAGACGTACCGGCTCGTTGGCCAACTCTAAACTGATTTGTCCTGCATACTGTTGTATTTCCGGACAACTCGACACATAGTCCCAGACAGTCATCAGATATTGTTGGTAGTAGTCACCCACCTTCAGGTCACCCGGACAGACACCCGGTGGTCGAACAACCACATACAAACCATGATTCATCGCTTTCTGCATCAGAGGGAAGTAGAGTGATTCCATGAAAGTCTTCAAACGCTCGGGGTTAAACTTACTGATGTCAGCTTCATCTTTGGCATCGGAAGACTGTCCTACAGAGCCTGAGTAGGTATAGTTGCTATTTGGATCATTAGTCCATGCGGGGTCTAGGTGCAGACGGAATACGTCACAGTTAGCCTGTTCCAAACCTGCAAAGATTTTCTCGAAGTACTCCAGACATTTCGTGACACCATTAGCATCGTATTTCACGAAGGGATATTCCCACTCATTCCCCCAACGGTAATTGTTAAAGAACTGGTTCGGCGTATCCATTACTCCGTGGAGCACCACTTGGTTACCAACATCGTCAGTCAGCCATTTACCATTCACGTGAAGGGGAGAGAGTGTGCCATACTGGTCACCGATGTTGATGCCCATCAACTTCAGCGCGGCGGCAGCATAGCGGCGCCCCAACTTACGGTAGCCCGCTGCATTGAAGTGCCAGGGGTCTGTTCCATTGCCGGTGCATCCCTCCGAACTGATGACGTAGCTGTTGGCTATTACGCTGGGCATCTTAGCTACCTGAGCGTTATGGGCATAGCAGGCACCGCCCTCCTCCTGCCGCAACGTCTCGCCGACAAAGAGGGGGACGTCGGCTGTACTGAGGCTGAGGTCGGTCAGCATGTCGTTGTAGATTTTCTTCACCATGTCCGGCCAGTTGGGGTCGCCGTTGTTCGAACAGCCCTGATGCAGCAGGATACCCTTGATGACACCTACCTCCTGCGCTTTCTTGGCCATCTCGATGATGCGGCCATAGGGATTGCCGCCGTAGTGCTGATTGGCCAGCGTTGCCCACCACTCAGTAGGGTTATCAGCCAGTTTCTGCTGATACAGGTCTTTGTCGAACATCTCGATAGGACTGCCGCCCATCGCCACGGGAATAACCCCGATACGCACACTCTTGGGCAGGTTCTCCACCATAGTACGCCCGAAGTAGTCGGTAGGGCCAAGGCCGCCAATAGGATTCACCAGCGGCGGCACGGCCTTGTACCAGTTGCCCGTAGTTCGCTGCGGGTTAGTGAAGTTACAGGTTGCCAACAGTCGGAAACGGTCATCGATACCGGTCTTATCGACATCTTCCGGCTGCGCATTACCCTCCATATTCGACTGCCCGAAACAGATGTAGATGTAGAAATTCGGATCCACTTCGGCATTGACGCCAAGAAGTCGGGTTGCCAACAGCAGCCCGATCAGTAACAGTTTCTTCATTGTGATTCAGGTCATTACCATGATTATTGTTTCTTCAGTCTGATAACCCGGCTGGCGAACTGACGGCCGAGCGTAGCGTCGATACCCGTCTCCATCAGGAATTTCCCGCTGAAGGTCTTACCCTCGAAATAGCGGCTGCGCTCGGTTCCCTCGAACTCGTTCAACACATAGGTGGCATCGGGGTCAAGACCGGCCATGTGCCAGCGGGGAGTCTCCAGGCCGATGTAGTTCTCGAACTTATAGCAGAAGAACACGGCCTCCGACTTGTCTTCCTTGACGAACATCTCGCTGCAGAATCCGTTACCCTCGTAGGGCGACAGCAGGCGGTAGAGGTCGCCCAACTGAATGATGGGACGTATTTCCTTGTAGAATGCCACCGCCTTCTTGGCATATTCGCGCTCCTGATCGTTGAGGTCGCTGGGCTTCATCTCCATACCTAATCGGCCCGTCATCGCCACGTCGAAGCGGAACTTCAGGGGGATGACGCGCCCCGTCTGGTGGTT
This sequence comes from uncultured Prevotellaceae bacterium, assembly GCA_937898415.1. GTDB lineage: Bacteria > Bacteroidota > Bacteroidia > Bacteroidales > Bacteroidaceae > Prevotella. Next base: position 7,890 of record CALDLA010000149.1, read on the forward strand.
GGGCGAGGCGCTGACGTGCTGGGCCATGGCCATCGGCGGGAAGAAGTGGCTGGTGCCCCACTGGATGAAGAGGCGCTGCTGGGCGTCGGTGTCGTCGCTCACCCAGAACTCGTCGAAGTAAGGCATCGCTCCCCAGTTCACGCGACCGCCACCGCTGGAGCACAGCTGGATGACGAGGTCGGGATGGGCCTTGCGGATGCGCTCCAAGGCCGAGCGCAGTCCCAGGTGGTAGTCCACGAAGAGGTGGCTCTGCTTGTCGGCGGTCAGGTAGCTGCTGCCGAAGTTCTGCATCGACATGTTGCAGTCCCACTTAATATAATATAAGGTGGGATTCTCCTTCACCAAGTTGTCAACGATGCTGACCACGAAGTCCTGCACCTTGGGGTTCGACAGGTCGAGCACCAACTGCGTACCGCCACGACCCTTTGAGAGTTCACGCGTGGGATGGGCCACCACCCAGTCGGGATGGGCCTCGAAGAGTTCGCTGGTGCTGTTCACCATCTCCGGCTCTATCCAGATGCCGAACTTCAGTCCCCGGCCTTCAGCAGCCTCCACCAAAGCCGGTATGCCTTTTGGCAGTTTCTCGGTGTCGGTTATCCAGTCGCCCAGGGCTTTGTCATCGTAGGTACGGCGGTACTTACGGCCAAACCAGCCGTCGTCCACCACGAAGAGTTCGCCGCCCAGTTCCTTGATACCGTCCATCATCTGTTCGCACACCTCCTGGTTGACGTTCATATAGACGCCCTCCCACGAGTTCAGCAGGATTTTTCTCAACGCCTTGCCGTTGTGCAACTGACCGTTGTGTCCCCAGCGGTGGAAGGCCCGGCTCACGCCGCCCTTGCCCTCTTCGCTGTAAGCGAGTGCCAGCACGGGCGTCGTAAACTGCTCGCCCGGCTTCAGGGTATAGGCCGTATGCAGGTCGTCGATGCCTGCCAGCAGCGTGTGGCGGTATTTTCCACGCGTCTCGATGCGCAGCTTGTAGTTGCCCGTCCAGCAGAGGGCGGCACCGATGACACGTCCGCTGTTCTCCTGCGGCCGGCCGTCCAACGATATCATCACCTCGGCACGGTCGTCCATAGCCGTACGCACACCGTCGTGGTTCACAATCACCTTCACGCCCGCCGTCAGCGGCTCCTCAGTCATACCGGCCTCCTGGCCCCAGGCGCCGTGGAAATGGGTGAGCCACGCTCCCCTACCCCACGTGCCGTCGCCCTGGCGCAGTCCCTCCTGACGGAACGTCATCACGCCGCTGGCGTACTGCTCCAGCTTAATGGGTTTCTTCTCGCCGTTGCGGATGACCGTCCACGTCTCAATGACGTCACTCCGGTCGTTAGCCTTATAATAGAGGTCTACATAGAAGTCGTACTTCTTGTCCTTCATAGAGATAATCGTGAGGTCGCCCTCCTGGCGTGTTCCCGTCACCACCAGCTCGGTTGACATATTGCCGTCGGCATGGGTCACGCTCAGCGCCGTCTCGTCGAAGCTGTTGCGCCCGAAGGCCGGATAGGCATCGTAGTTGATACTCATGGCGTCGTACACCTCGTGGGCCTGGTCAGCCTTGAGGCGCGAACCATAATAATGGATACGTGGCGTCTGACCCTCGTTCGCGGCGAGCATCAGCGTGGTCTTCGGTGTGTTCACAAACACGTCCTTGGCATCGGCCACCTGGCCCAACGTCAAGGCAAGAATCGTAAGTAGTAATTGCTTCATAGTCAAAAGTCCGACCGCTCATGTCCACGGTCTCGGATGCAAAGATACAAATAATCCGCCAAACAAAACCCTTTCGCGGGAACTTTTTATCAGTTCACATGGAAAAAAGTCACACATTCCCTAAATACACTCGTCTGACGCCCTCCTCCTCGGCCACTTGCCGGGCGGCTTTCAGCGTCGCGAGGGGCGTCGGCGGGGTGTCGGCCATCTTGTAGCGAGGGAAGAAACGGCTGAAATGCAGCGGAGCGTCGGCAAGCCCGTTTTCCACGAGCCAGCGGCACATCTGGCGAATCATCCGTAGGTCGTCGTTCACGCCGGGGATGACCAGATTGGTGATTTCTATCCACACACCTGCATCACGCATGGCAAGGATGGTGTCGAGCACGGGCTGCAGATGTCCGCCACTGACTTGGCTGTAGATATCGTCGCTGAACGACTTGAGATCGACATTGGCCGCATCGAGAAACGGCAGCAGGTCCTTCAACGGCTCCCGACAGACGTAGCCCGCCGTGACGATAATATTCCAAAGGCCAGCCTCACGGGCCAGCCGCGCCGTGTCGGTGATGTATTCCATATAGGTCAGCGGCTCGGTATAGGTGTAGGCGATGCCCGGACAATGATGTTTCCGACAGAGCGCGACAACGTCCTCAGGCATCAGGTGATAGCAGTCGGCACCTGTCGGCGCAACCTGCGAGATGTCGTGGTTCTGACAGTTCAGGCAGCGGAAGTTACAGCCCGTACAGGCCATGGACAAGCACATGGTGCCGGGATGGAAGTGGTAGAGGGGTTTCTTCTCAACGGGATCGATGGCCAGCGCACAGGGTTTGCCGTAGACTTCGCTGACGAGCACGCCTCCGCGATTCCTCCTACTACGACAGATGCCAGTCTTGCCGTCGGCAATGTGACAATGGTGCGGACAGAGCTGACACTCCACCCGTCCGTCTTCCAAACGTTGATAATACCTACACTCCATCAGAATACAATTGCTTCGTAGACATACATCTCAGCGTCGCGCCAGCCGTCCCAGCCAAGTCCAGCCTTGTCCTGTGAACAGTGAGCGACAAACTCCTCCTTCGTCCAGTTCACCTCGTCGGCCACCTGCGGCAAGAACGTGCCACTGCGGTAACCTTTGCGGATGTAGATACCATGACGGTGCAACTCGAACTCGTCCAGACTCTGGATGCGGCGCATGGGGGTGAGCACGGAAATTTCGATGTCAATGTCGTCCAGTTCCTCGCGCCTGACCGGTGAGAACCGTGGGTCCTCGAAGGCAGCGGCACGGGCCATCTCGGCAACAATCTCATACAGTGGATAGTCCTCGCCGAAATGTCCGATACAGCCGCGAAGTGTGCCGTGCTTATGCAACGAGACGAAGGCTCCGCACTTTACGTTAAGTGTGGTATGTTGCATGTTTCGTAGAGGCTTGCCGTCCAAGGAGTCGCGGATGCTTTGGCAGGCAATCTCCTTCAGCAGTTTCTTGTCAGCATCGGTCAGGGTGAATCTCGTACTGTCGTTCCGCAGAATGGCGAACGCGTGGTAACCCACCACACGGTTCGGGTCGTGGTCGTCGATGTCGCCCGAGTTCTGGTACATCAGGTGCTTCACCTCGTCATGCCGGTCGAGCATCAGCATCAGCGTGATGATGGCGAACTCGCCGCAGGCACTCGTCGCCAGGTTACGCTTGCCGCTGCGGGCATTGGTCTCGATGGCAGCTATCAACTGCCCGACGTCGCCCGACTCAATGGCCTTGCCCGTACGGGCATCCACCTCGCAGGCCACCTCGTACGACGGATAATGAGAGAAGTCGCTACTGATCACGAAGAGGTTCTCGTCCGTGAAATAGGGCTTCAGCACCGCCGCCATCCGCTGCAGCTTTTCGTAGTCGTTGGTAGCTATAATAATAGGTACGATAGGCGGCACCTCGCCCAGCCTCCGCTGCAGAAACGGCAACTGCACCTCCAGACAATGCTCCCTGTCGTGCGCCTCCGGCCTGTAGCTGAACAGGGAATCCTTGGTCAGCTGCATCGCCGTCTCGCGGTCCACCTTCACCTTGCCCAACGGCGTGGCATAATAGTCGGCTTCCGTGTTGACCGATGCCCCGTCGAGCCATTCGTGGTGGCTCGGTCCCAACAGGAATATCCGCTTGTACGGCCGCTTCGGGTTCAGCGTCATATAGGCCGAAGCCGCCACATTGCCCGAGAAGTAATACCCGGCATGCGGCACGATCAGCGCCGCCACGTTGTCATACTGCGTCCTTCCCTTGTGAACAGCCAGGAAACTGTCAACCTCCTCGCTCAGCGCTGTGGAGTCGCCTGTATAGAAGCGGTTTGCCTGCGTGGCAGGCCTCACCACGGGCACCTTCTCTTGTCCGTTGCATGAATTCATCATCATCATGGTCGCTATGATTAGTATTACGATTTTCATCCTTTCTCCTCTGCTGCCGTCACTATTCTTCGCAACAACGCTGCAAAGTTACGAATTATTGTTGATAATTCCACAAAAGGGACGGTTCTTTTTGTGTAGTCATTTATTTTGTTTATCTTTGCACCCCAGAAGACAATCATTATTCCACAAGGATTATAGGAATGACAGAGAATAACAGTTTGAGAAATCCGCTCTCACAAGTGAGCCGTGAGCACACACTACGGTCACCGAAGGATCTGGGCGACAGGGTGAGAGTGACGGCGGCTCCTATTTATCTGCTGGCCACGGCGGTACTGCTGATGATTGGGGCCTTCATCGTATGGGGATTCCTAGGGAATGTCACCGACAAGGCCAACTATGCCGGCGTGGTCTTCCCCGCACAAGGCACCATCGACATCGGACTGCCCAACCAGGGCGTAGTACGCACCATGCTTGTCCATACTGGCGACCAAGTGCGGCAGGGACAGTCGGTAGCCCTCGTCTCCATCGGCGACAGCTACAGTTTCCTGACCAGCAAGGTAAACGGCATCGTTATCAGTTCGAAGGTGGACAATGAACCCTTCGAGGCACTTGAGCCCATCGTTAGCGTCATCGACAAGGATGCCCCCGGGGGCATCTCGCAACGGACGCAGCTCATTGCCTACGCCGACTACGAGGCTCAGCGCCTTCTGAAAGAAGGTATGGAGGCGCAGGTATGGCCGTCGGACGAGAAACGCGACGAGATTGGCTACATCCGGGGGCGTATCACCAAGGTAGTGCGCTATCCCGCTACTCAAGAGCAGATGCGGCAGACGCTGAAGTCGGACATCATGGCCCAACGGCTCCAGAGAGAGGGCAACGAGAGCTACGAGGTGCGCATCGACCTGTTGCGCTCGCCGGACGATTCCACGCAGTACGACTGGTCGTTCGGTGTACCTGATGAAGTGATTATCAACATGGGCACCCACTGCTCCGTGCTCACCCAGACCAATCGTCGCAGCATATTTTACTACCTGTTCGAGGAAGTCAAGTCCAAGTTCCACGCTGTTGAACAAGCCATAGAATGAAACACCGCTATTCCATGTTCAGCCTGTTGCGACGTTTCCTAAGAGGAAATCCAGGCGTTGTATGGGTAACGTTAGCACTCCATCTGATTAACTCGCTGACGGCCATCCTTACCCCGTTCTTCCAACAGGTATATACCGACAACGTCATAACGAGGGAGAACCCGGAGTGGTTCACGCCCCTGATGATCTGCTATGGCATACTGCTGTTGTTGGCACTGGTGTCGTGGCTGTTGATCAATTCGCATCGCAAGCGGCATATCTCAAGCCTGGGAGTCACGGTATCCTCGCGTTATATGTGGACCCTGCTACGAATGCCCATGTCCCTGGTAGACCGCTTCTCGTCAGGCGAACTGGCGTCACGATACGGAAGCATCTCCTCGGCCGTTTGGCGCATCGAGGCCGACCTTCCCGTACTCGTGCTCTGGATGGAGCCGATTATCTGCACATGGTTGCTGTTGCTCTACAACGTGAAGCTGGCCATCATAGAGACGGTGCTCATGACGCTGTTGCTGGTTTCCATCTATCTGAATATCATCGTACAGCAGAAGAAGTCGCGCAAAATGGCGGATGCCGGCGGTCACATGGAGAGCGTGACCATGAACGGGCTGAACAACATTGAGACCATCAAGTCGCTAGGCGGCGAACAAGCTTTCTACAAGGAATGGGACCTGGCCTACACGAAGTACGCAAACGCCCGTGTCAACGCCAACACCACCATGATGCTGATGGGAGAGATACCCGAAGTGGTGTTCCAGCTGAGCGACGTCGTCCTGCTCAGTCTCGGCGGCTGGTATATCCTTCAGGGCGACCTGACGCCCGGCATGCTCATGGCCATGATGGGACTGGCGGGCAACATGGTCTATCCCCTCGGCAAGATCATGACGGTCGCACAGCAGATGACAAACACCCACTCGACCCTGGAACGCATGGCAGAGGTGACCGACTACGACCCGCAGCTGGACGAGATAGAACTGCCGCCTGCCGACATGCTCAGCTCTCCCGAAGCGCTCAGCAAGAATTTCCCCGACGGCTACAAGCTGAACGGCGACATCGAACTGCGCAACGTCACCTTCGGCTACGTCAGGGAGCAGCCGCCCATACTGAAGGACTTCTCGCTCAGCATCAAGGCCGGCCAGCAGGTGGCCTTCGTGGGCTTCTCGGGTTGCGGCAAGAGCACCATCGCCAAACTCATCTCCGGACTCTACGACCCCTGGGAGGGCGATGTACTCTTCGACGGAAAGCCCCGACGGGAGATTAACCGCCTGCTGTTTGTCAACTCCGTGTCGGTAGTCAACCAGGACATCACGCTCTTCGAGGGTAGCGTCAGCGACAACATCAAGATGTGGGACAACTCTATTGACGACACCACCATGATTGCCGCCGCCAAGGCCGCCCAGATACACGACGACATAGCCGAACGCTCAGGAGCCTACCGCAGCGTGGTGGCCGAGAACGGCAAGAACTTCAGCGGCGGCCAGCGCCAGCGCATAGAGATAGCCACCGCCCTGGCCAAGAAGCCCACCATCCTCGTCCTTGACGAGGCCACATCGGCACTCGACAACAAGGCCGAGGCACAAGTGACGGACCACCTCCGCCAACTGGGCATCACCACCATCATCATCGCCCACCGCCTGAGCACCATCCGCCATTGCGACTGCATCTATGTGATGGAACACGGAAAGGTACTGCAACAGGGAACATACGACGGACTTGCCGCCCAGGAAGGTCTCTTCAAGGAACTCATCAATCACGCCTGACACTATGAACGACCCGATACTTCAACAACTGATACAACGCATCGAGGGCGACCAGCGGTCGCTCGACGAGACAGCCCTGCTGTTCTACGCCATGACCCACCGCTCAGCATGGCGGCTCCTCAATTGGAACAATCCCGCCAACATGGACGAACTGTTGGAGATGATTGCCGAGAAGGGTATCTTCACACGACAGGTGACGCTGACTGAGAGATGGTGGACGCGCTGCACGGGCCGGATGATCGGCTTCCTCGTGGAGGATGACACGCCGGTGATTCTGCGTCCGGGCTTCTCGTCCTACAGTTTCATCGACCCCAGGACGAAACGCTACTGCCGCGTGAACAACAGCCAGACTGACAGCCTGCTGAAGCGCGAGGCATTCGTCATGTGCCGGCCATTGCCCGAGAAGGCCTTTACACCGTGGCAGATGGTGCGCCACTCCCTGGCCGAACTGAGCCTGACCGACGGACTCTACGCATTCATGGCCTGTCTGGGCGTCATCTTGCTGACAATGGTCACGCCTTACGTCTCGAAGTTGCTCTTCAACGAGGTGGTGCCCTCAGGCGACTCCTCGCAGATTGTGCCTGTGCTGACGCTCCTGTCGAGTGCCGCCGTGGGACTGATCATGGTGGAACTGACCCGCAACCTCGTGGTGGTACGACTGAAGGACAAGATGGAATACGCGGTGCAGACATCGCTGATGCATCACCTGCTCATGCTGCCCACGGGCTTCTTCAAGCAGTATTCGTCGGGCGACCTGACGAGCCGCGTGCTGTCCATAGCGAAGTTCAGCTCCATGCTGACCAGCGACGCCCTCGCCACCATTCTGACCTTTCTTTTCTCGGCCGTCATGTTCATACAGTTCTTCGTTTACGGCGGACCGCTGCTCTGGACGGGCATAGCCGTGGAGGCCTACATACTGGTGACCATCGTCCTGCAGTATTACTACACGCAGAAAGTGCGCCGAGAGGTGGCGGCAGGCAAGTCGCGGCTACAGGGTACCGTCTATAGCCTGACACGCGGACTGCAGAAGGTGAAGACCTGCGGCGCCGAGATGCGGGCCTTCCGCTACTGGGCCTTTGCCTACGAACCGAGCGACGTCTACAGCAGCGGCAAGCCGACGATGTCGTTCTACGTGTCGTCCATCGCCTTTAACGCCACGTGGCTACCCACGTTTGTCACCATGTGGGCGGCCTGGCACTACGGGCTGGGGCTGAGCGACTACATTGCCTATATCAGCGTGTTGGGACTCGTCACCGAGGCGATGAACGAGTTGCAGGGCATCACCGGCTTCCTGTCCATGCTGAAGCCTGAGATTGAGCTCTGCCTGCCCATCATCAAGGCCGACGCCGAGAATCCCGGACAGCACATTGAGGTGAAAGACGTCAGCGGAGCCATCGACGTGCGCCAGCTGAAGTTCCGCTACGACAAGAACTCGCCCATGCTCTTCGACAGGCTTGACCTCCACATCAATCCGGGCGACTACGTGGCGCTGATGGGACCGTCGGGCTGCGGAAAGTCAACCCTCCTGCGACTGATGATTGGCTTCGAGGAGCCGCTGTCGGGCTCTATCTTCTACGACAAGTACAACCTGAACGAAATCAGCCGTTCGAGCCTGCGCCGCAACTGTGTGAGCATCTGCCTGCAGGACAGCCGGCTCATCGAAGGCACCATCCTCGACAACATCCTCTACGACAGTCCCTGGCTCACCGAGGACGACGCATGGGAGGCAGCCCGCATGGTGGCGCTCGACAAGGATGTCAACCAGATGGCCGACGGTATGCAGACCGTCATCTCAGCCAACGGTCAGGGAGTCTCCGGGGGGCAGCGCCAGCGTATAGCCCTGGCCCGCGCATTGGTCAGGAAGCCGAAGGTGCTCTTCCTCGACGAGGCTACCTCAGCCCTCGACAACCTCAGCCAGAGCGTCGTCACCGAGAGTCTGGCCAAGATGGACTGCACTCGCGTGGTCATTGCCCACCGCCTGAGCACCATCCGCCAATGTAATCGCATCATCTACCTCCGCGACGGCCGTGTGGTGGCCGACGGCAGCTATGAGGAAATGGTGGCAAAGGGACTGATTGTTGAGAAGTGAGAAGTGAAAAAATGAAAGCTATGAGTACGAGAATAAGAATAGGTAGGAAAGGGGTGCTGCGGATACTGCTGTGCGCAGCAATCTTCCTTCTTCCATCATCCGTCATTAATCTTCACGCCCAGACGCCGCTGACGTTGGAACGGGCCATACGGCTGGCGCAGGACAGCACGATTGCTGCCTTCGAGAGCCGCTATGAAAAGGAGTCGCGCATGCTGCACTACGACGAGTTCATGGCCTTGCGGAAGCCACAGCTCAACCTGCGGGTGGCGCCCAACTACTACAGGCTCATCACCGACTTGTCTTATGACTACATCGATATCGACAACTATAACAACCTGTCGGCGGCGGCCAGTGTCACGCTGTCGCAGAAGATGCTGAACTGGGGCGGAGAGGCCTACATCGGCACAAAGGCGATAGGAACGGGATACTTCAACGCTGACAACGCGAACAGCTGGCAGTACATGGCCGCCCCCATCCTGATGGGCTACCGCCAGACATTACTGGGCTACAACCCCTACCGATGGGAGAAAGCCGTGGAAGACCAACGGCTGAAGGCGGCACGCCAGCAGTATGAGTATGACATGAACGCGATAGCCGAGGAGACGGTCAGGCGCTTCTTCCAACTCATCTGTGCGCAGGGAGAGTTGGAGATGTTCAAGCGCAACGTGGAAATCACCGATACACTCTATGCCATCTCCCGCGAGAAGGCCAGCATCGCCATGGTGCCCATCGCCGATCTGCACTCATTGGAACTGGACCGCGTCAACGCCGTCAACCAACTGGCGATGGCTCGGACGGCTGAGGAGGTGGCCCGCACCAGACTGGCATCGTTTCTGAGGAAGAGCGGCGACAGCCTGGATTCGGAAATCTTCAATTTCAAGTCGTCAGTCTTCAATCTGGAAGCCAAGCCCGTCAGCCTGACCACCGCCGAGGCTATCGGCATGGCGATGGAGAACAGTCCGGTCCTGCAGCACCAGATGGCCCAGGTCATCGAGTCGTACCAGGAGGAGCAGAAGGCCCGGAAGGAGAAAGGGCTCAACGTGGCTCTCGACTTGAACGTAGGCATGCAGCAGGTGAATCAGCATCTGGGCGATGCCTACCGCGACCAGCGCTTCTACGCCTTAGGCTCGGTCACGCTGAGTGTGCCGCTGATGGACCACGGTGCCGCCAAGAAACGTCATGCCGCCGCCCAGGCCTGGGTTGAGCGCGAGGAGAAGGCACTCGACGAGGCCAGGCGAGCACTCCGCGAGGAAGTGACGACAACGATGCAAGATGCCGGCACCTACTACCAACTGCTGGAGCGCACCCTACAAGGTACCATCAAGGCCGACAGACTGTATGAGCAGGTGGCCGACGACTACGCCAACGGGCTCTGCGATATCAACACCTACGCGCTGACGGAACGTCGTCGCAGCGACGCCTACCAATACTACCTGAAAACCCTCGAGAAATACTGGACAACCTACTATCACCTCAAGACGCTGGTGGGGATTAACGAATCAAAGAAGTTATGAATACAAAGACAATAGTTATCCTGCAGGCAGCACTCGGCCTGATGCTCACAGCCTGCAACAACGGACAGACGAGCGCAGGTCAGGCACGACAGGGGGACACACTCTCAGCCACAAGCATCAAGCAGGAGTCAGTACCCCTGACCCAGTCCGTGACTTATAAGAAGGAGGTAACTAAGAATGAGAGCAAATTCTCGTGTAAGGGCGCCGTCCTGTCGGTCAACGACGTGGAGGTGAGCAGCCGCATCAGCGAGCAGATTGTCATGCTGGGCGTTGACATGGGACAGCGCGTCAGGAAAGGCCAGGTGCTGGTCAGACTCGACAAGACGGCCACAGAGGACAAAATCATGAAAGCACGCGCCGAACTGGAACAGGCTGACTACCGCTATCAGGCCATCCTCATGGGACAGGGCTACAAGCGCGACGCCCTCAGCCAGGCACCAGAGAATCTCCGTCAGCAGGCGCGGGTCAGCAGCGGTTATAACACCGCCCGAGCCGAACTCCGACAGTTGGAGCACCAGCTCAGTTACTGTACCATCGTGGCCCCCGTCTCAGGCGTGGTGAGCCAACGCGAAGCCAACAACTACACCCTGGCCGTGCCCGGCAAGACGCTGTTCCGAATCATCGACACAGAGCACCTGAAGGTATGCTTCGACGTGCTGGAAAACGAACTGCACAGAATAGGCGTGTCAACGCCCATCAACGTCATCCCCATCTCTTATCCCGACAAGCGCTACACCACCCGCATCGCCGCCGTCAGCCCCATCGTCGAAAAGAGCGGCATGGTGCGCATGGAAGCTCCCCTACCCTCGCATCCTCACCTCATGCCTGGCATGACGGTCATCGTGACTCTCGGGGGACAATAAACACATAAAAAACAAAGACTATGAAGATTGTAATACTCGACGGCTACACAGCCAACCCCGGCGACCTGTCGTGGGACGAACTGAGAACAATGGGCGAACTGACGTTCTACGACCGTACCAGCAAGAATGAGACGGTAGAACGGGCGGCCGAGGCCGACATCGTGTTGACCAACAAGGTGGTCATCGGCAGTCAGGAGATGGACCAGCTGCCACGACTGAAGTACATCGGCGTGCTGGCTACGGGCTACAACGTAGTCGACATTGAGGCAGCCCACCAACGCGGCATCACGGTGACCAACGTGCCGGCTTACAGCACGGAGAGCGTCGCCCAGATGGTCTTTGCGCATCTGCTGACGGTGACCAACCGCACGGAGCACTATGCACAGGAGAACCGCCAAGGCCGATGGACGGCAAACAAGGACTTCTGCTACTGGGACTTCCCGCACATGGAGTTGGCAGGCAAGCTGTTCGGCATCGTCGGCCTCGGCAACATCGGCCAGCGCGTAGCCGCCATCGCCCATGCCTTTGGCATGAAGGTCTGCGCCTACACCAGCAAGTCAGCAGAGCAACTGCCTGACTATGTGCAGAAACTGCCGCTGACGGACATCCTCTCGGCCTGCGACATCGTCAGCCTCCATTGTCCGCTGACGCCTGCCACCCACCACCTCATCAACCGCCAGACGCTACAGCAGATGAAGCCGTCGGCCATCCTCATCAACACAGGTCGCGGCCCGCTGGTCGACGATCAGGCAGTAGCCGACGCGCTCGCCGAGGGCAAACTCGCCGCCTTCTGCGCCGACGTCCTGACCGAGGAGCCGCCAAAGGCGACCAACCCCCTGCTGAAACAGCCCAACGCCTACTTCACCCCACACATCGCCTGGGCCAGCACCGAGGCCCGCGTCCGACTCTTGGCAGTAGCCATCAACAACGTCCGCTCGTTTGTCAATGGTCATCCCCAGAACATCGTATAACTTTCATGTCGCAAATATGATGCGAAATGACCTATCTTATTCTTCAACTCAGGTTCGCCCCAACCATTCTCTTTCCAAGCAGCAATGATTATGGGGAAACTAGAGCCAATGTTCTCACCAAAACCTAATTGCAGCAGTTTTATTTGGTGAAATCGAAAGAAAAATGTATCTTTGCAACGTGAAAAGTTATATTTACGGTCTGAGAACATAAGTTCAAGGCCTATAGATATATGTTCAAGAGTGGTAAATATAAGTTCACGGAGTATAAATATAAAACTGGATTAAGATATGGCAAATTTCGTATTACAGGAACTTCCAGAGGAAATGAGTGAGGGTAAGAAAGTGGTTTTTCCGAAGATGCAGACCTACTCGCTGCATGACTATGAGACTGTTATCAAACATATGCGCGTCTACGCAGGAAGTATCAGCGACGGACTTATCCGGGCTGTCTTTGATGCGTTGGTGTCAACGATGCAGAGTTGGATGCCTTTGGGACATAGTATCAAGATCGACGGGCTGGGCGTGTTTTCCTTGTCCTTAGGGTTCGACACTTCCACACCCTCAGAAAAAGCCTTTTCTCAGGAACGGGATGACGAGGATCCCAAGACGAAATACAGGCATATTTGTATCAAAGGCATCAATTTCAAACCCGATGCGGAGTTACTGAAGGAGATGAACAAGCAGGCGACATTCGACCGTGTCAGTACAGATGTAGTAGTTCCAAAGAAGTGCAAGTACAGTCGTGAAGAGCGTCTGGAAAAGGCAAAAGCCATCATCAGCCGGTATGGCTACATGACACTTACCGACTATGCTTTGGCAACTGGGCAGTCCAGACCAGCTGCCTCGAACGACCTCAAGCGACTGGTGGCTGATGCCAATTCTGGTATCACCACTCGCGGAAGCCATTCGCATAAGGTTTGGTTAGCAACGAAATAAAAAAGGTGCAGATTCATCGTCTGCACCTCTTATCATTATATTGTAAGAATATTACTTAACCTCCTCGAATTAGAGATTCATTGATTTACAACTACTTGCGTGAGCTTGGCGTTTCAATGTTGCAAAATGCTTAAAAGCATCCTTGTAGCAAACATCTAATAACCAGCGGCAAAGGTACACATTTCTTCCCAAACTGAGATAAGAAAACCAATAAAAAGTTTGGAATAACTCCAATTTTTAACAAAAGGTTTGGTAGATTCGGAAATAATTCATACCTTTGCACCACTAGAACCCGCCAAGCCTCTCCACGATGCTCAAATGTGCGGGTCGTTTTATTTTTATTCATTTGTTTATCTGCCCTTTCACGTTCCAATATATTTCTCCCTCCTCTTTGAGTTCTTGTAGTCCAATGGCTAGTGCTTTGCTATATAGCTCATTGTTTCCAATGAGGCACAAATTTTTTTCCCCAGCTTGTTCCCTAACTTGTTCCTCAACTTGTTCCCTAGATTGTTCTACCATATGAAAACTAATAAAAATGCATCGGAATGGTCAATAAGTCTTAAAAAAGCGTCTAATTTCGGACAAAAATGCAAAAATTCCATGCTTTTTCTTGTTTGTTCCGAAAAAAATATCTAATTTCGGACAGAAATTTAAGGATTAATTATAATTGTATGCCCCAGATACTATCAAAGGAGATACGGAATCGCATCGTTTCAGGTGGTGAAAATAAGATGTACACCATTAGCGATTTTGCCGACTTGAACAACGACTCGTTGGTTACGAGAGTGTTATCAAGGTTGGAAGAGGAAGGTATGCTAGTACGATTAACTCAAGGGCTTTACCTCTACCCCAAGCAGACTCGTTTTGGCATTGTCAAACCGACTCCCTATGAGATAGCGCAAGCTGTAGCAGGTAAAGATCATGCAAAGGTGATTCCTTCTGGCGCAATGGCACTGAACGAATTGGGCTTGTCTACCCAGATTCCAACCAATGCTGTTTTTATTACTAATGGTACACCGCGTACAATTAAGGTTGGAAATCAAACCATCACTCTGAAGCGGGCCGTACCAAAGATGTTCTCATTCCAAAGTACCTTGTTTCCTTTAGCCATTACAGCCATGAGGGATCTTGGAGCTGCGAATGTAGATGATACTATGGCAACTCAGATTATAGAGATATTATCAAAAGATGACAAAGAGGCAATCAAAGCCGACTTCCTTAAAGCACCAGCATGGATTAGGAAGAGACTGGCTCCTCTGTATTCATAATTATAATAAGGTATAAGGGATGAATCGACAGCAGTTATGGACAGACCTTGACATTAGTGAACGTCAGGTGATACTTGAAAAAGTCAGGGAGAAACGGAAACTTGACGTTATCGCTATAGAAAAGGACTTTTGGGTCAGCATGGTCCTAAAAGCTCTATTCTCATTGCCCGTAGGTAAAAGTATTGTCTTTAAAGGAGGAACGAGTCTGAGTAAAGGTTGGAACCTCATTGACAGATTCAGTGAAGATATTGATTTGGCTATCGATCGCGAGTTTTTCGGCTTTGCTAAAGAATTAGGCAAGAACCAACGCGACAAATTGCGCAAGACCTCGAAGAAGTATATCGAGGAAACACTTGCTCCAACTCTCGCAAATCAACTTGGCGAATTAGGGCTGGCGGACCAAATCAATGTTGTAGTCCCGCCTGTCAAGGAGTCAGATAAAGACCCGGTGGAACTCTTTATAGAATACAAATCTGTGCTTCCCTCCATCAATCCATATATCAATAAACGGGTGAAGTTGGAGATAAGTTGTCGTTCCATGCGAGAGCCATTTAAGGAGATTCCCATGCGTTCGATGATTGCAGAGGAATATGCTAACGAGCCTTTCGCAGAAGCCCCATTCCTTGTTCCAACAGTATTACCGGGACGGACATTCTTGGAAAAGGCATTTCTTTTGCACGAGGAGTTCAATCGCCCCAATGGTTGCACGCACTTAGAACGCCTGACCAGGCATCTTTATGATATTGAGAAGATGATGGACAAGCCATTTGCAAAAGAGGCGATGAACGATAGCCAGCTCTATAATGATATCGTGGAGTATCGGAGTAAGTTTACTGCATGGAGTGGACTTGATTATAATAGTCATCAACCCTCAACGATTTCATTTGTTCCTCCATCAGAGGTTGAAGATAGTCTGCGGCGTGACTATACCAGTATGCAGCAGAATTTTATCTATGGCGATTCTCTACCTTACGATATGCTGATTGAGCGCATGAAGGAATTACAACAGCGATTCAGAGAACTAAAGTGAAAGGACTAAAATATTAGTAAAATATGCCAGTTAATAAGAATGCTCAGTTCAGATATCAGATATTGGATAGATGTTTTAGCGACTTCTCCCATAAATATGATTTCGATACCCTTTTAGAAAAGGTTAACGACCATTTGGAAGATGTCCAAGGCGGTGACTCCATGATAGGTGTTCGACAATTACGTGGTGACATTAATGCCATTCGTAAGATGTTGCCTCATGGAATATATCTTGATGCTAAGCCTTATTATGATAAGAAATGCTATTATCGGTATTCTGAGAGAGATTTCTCTATCTTTCAAAATGAGCTTTCGGCAGATGAAGTTCAGAAACTGCGATCTACAATTGATATGTTAAGTCGGTATAGAGGCGTTCCAAACCACGCATGGCTGGAAGAAGTGATTTCCAATCTGGAATATCGTTTTGGGATTAAATCGAATAGCGAAAATGTGGTGGCTTTTGAACAGAATGAGCAATTGCAGGGACTAGAGTATCTTTCAGAGGTAATAGATGCTGCCGTCAATCATACACCTCTTATTATATATTATAGGACGTATAAGGGTAAAGAATTCACATCAACCCTCCACCCCTATCATGTTAAGCAATACAATAACCGTTGGTTCCTTTTTGGCTATGAGGAAGAATCAGGTAAGATTGCAAATAAAGCACTAGACCGGATTCAACATACATCTTTAGCAAATGTTCCGTTCAAGCCCAACACCTCTATAGACTTTGGTCATTTCTTTGACGATGTGGTGGGTGTATCCATACCAAATGATGATGTTGAGAAGGATACTATTATTCTCCGCTTCACTGAAGCACGATTCCCGTATGTTACATCCAAGCCGATTCACAAATCACAAACTATCCTCAGTGAAAATGAGTGTACGATATCATTAGAGGTCAAACCCACTCGTGAGTTGGAACAACAGATTTTATCTTTCGGTTCTGATGTAGAAGTTCTCTCTCCAGAGTCTTTCAGAGCGCAGATTGGAAGAAAAATTGCAGAAAATTACAAAAAATATTTTCCTGTGCAGAATGAATGCATAGATAATAAGTAACTTTGCACCAGAATTGAAACAGAAACAAAATTTTATATCGATATGAAACAAATTGGCTTTAAAAATTTTAGAAAATTTGAATCTTTTCCTGTAATGGACTTCAGTCCCATTACCATTTTAGTAGGTGAGAACAATGCTGGTAAATCTACTGTTGTTAAGGCAATATTGTCGACTCTTGAGTTTTTAAGTTCTCAATATTTTCAAATGGAAAAAGAAGAAAATGATAAAGCGGTTTTAGAGCATCAGTTTTTCTTTAATAAAAGCTATTTTGCACACATTGGCACTTTTGCGCGCGCATTATATAATCGTGCAAAAAATGACGTAATAACATTTACTGTTACAGAATCAAATATTAAATTTGAAATTGAAATTATTGGTGATCGAACTGATGAGGAAGCGATTTCTGGAAAAATACAAAGAATCTCCATGAATATTTTGAAATGGAATATTGACTTATCATTTGATTTTATCAAAGATGATATGCAGGCAATATTTCATTCAACACCAAACCCATTGTATCGTCCATCAGATGATGACGATATTATTGGGATCGGAAGAAAATCTGACAAGAAAGAGTTAGATAAATATTTCAAGAGTGTCCCAGCTGATGCAGAATTACATACTTCTATAACAGGTAGAACAGGCATGATAGGTGGTCCATTAATCGGATGGTTGTTGGAGAGATTTTCATCTCGTATAGGCGCAACTATTTCAGAAAAAGACATAGATGATTCTAGAGAAGAAAAAAGCAAATTTAAAGATGTTTCTAAAGAAATGATGTCTTTTCTTAAAAAGAATAGGGATATTCTGCGCAGATATGGTCTAATAGGAATGCCTTATTCTCTTTATATGGGTAACAATGCTGTTGAATATATTTATGCTCACGCTGTTACACAAACGGTTATTTACAGCGCAAAAGATACAAATGATTATTTCGTGAAAACAATTCATGAATTTGCAAATTGCAGAATTCAAGAAGGGACTAAAATACACAAATTCATCACTAAATGGATGAAGGTTTTCAATATTGGATATAATTATGATATTAATTCTGTTGGAGGAGAAGCGCATGTCGTGAAGATTCTTGATAAGGAGAATTTTCCTGTCAATCTTGCTGACAAAGGAATGGGTTCCATTCAGTTAATGGTACTCCTTTTTAGATTAGCGACTAAAATGGCTGATAGGATGAGACCAACAAACAGGACAGGATCAACAATAATCGTAGAAGAACCTGAACAAAATTTGCATCCAAAGTTGCAAAGTAAACTTGCAGATTTATTTTTTGAACTAAACAAAATGTATGGGTTCAATTTTATAATTGAGACTCATTCTGAATATTTAGTAAGAAGAAGTCAGGTAATTGTTGCCAAAGAAAATAAAAAGACATCCAAGGATCAGAAAAAGAAAGAATGGACAAATCCATTCAAAGTATATTATTTCCCAGCTGATGGATACCCATATGATATGGAATATGCCTCAGATGGATACTTTGAGAAATCTTTTGGTAAAGGGTTCTTTAATGTATCCTCTGAACTTAGTTTGGACTTAGATCGTGTAGAACAAGGTATTTACGATGAAGGACAGGATTAAGGTTTTCATTGAAAAGGAGGCTTTTGAAAGATTTATCTTAAATGAGCATTCTTTCAATAACCTGCTTGCTATCTTCAGTGAGCATTCTGTTATATGTCTTAATATGACTGATGCTGATATTGATAAAGAATGGCAAACTGTATCTCTTGACGGTCAGCGGGGTGGTAGCAAAATTCGGAAATTTTGTACAGGGCATAGTATGAGACGCCCACAATCAGCTCACAATGACTTTGCAAAGTTCTTAAGTGACAAAAATAAGTTGCTGGATTACAGTCGTTCCATTTTTGTATTGAACATATCACCTGAAGATGCGGAATCTTTGAGAAATAAGTTTGGATTAGTAATCTTGAGTAAGGATAACTTATCCGATGACATATTCCAGTTTCATATAAAAGATAGCGTTTCCAAAGGAGAACTTAAGGATGGCTGTACTGATGGATGGGATTCTTTCTTTAATTTGAGAAAACAAGATTGGCTTCCTTCAAACGTTCTAGTCTTTAGCGATGAGTATTTGTTCAAGAATGAAGTACGTGGAGTAAATTTAGGCGTTCGTAACTTAAAGAGTATTATCCCACATCTACTTCCACAGAAATTGGATACAGAATTCCAAATACTTGTTGTGTCTCCAATACCCAAAAACAATAGAGCAAAAGCTCAAAGTATTTCGGATGAAATGACTAAGTTCGTTCATGATTTGCCTCTGCCATATAGTTGTAAAATCACTTTTGTGTTTACAAATGCAATACATACGCGTAAGGCGCTGTCCAACTATTACGTGATGACATGCGATAAAGGGTTCTGTGTTTATCTGGATAGTCCGAAAAATCAAGTTCATGACACAAATTTCGTAGATATCACATCAAATTTTCATTCTGCAGCTGACTCGGCTGGTACAAATGGATACGATGATACAACAATGTGTCTGAATGATCTTAAAAAGTATTGTAAAGAAGCACAAGAGCAGGCTCGGGCAGGCATTACAACGGTTTTAATAACTGGTGATTGTGGTCCCAATTTTGAAATATATAATAGATTATTTGAATAAAAATTATTCTATGCAGATAGTTTGCACACATAGTTTGTAACTTTGCAGCAGAAATTGATAATTGAACGAAATATGACAGATATACAGAACATACAGACTCAGCCTCGTGACATCATGCACTACGAGAGCGATATTTGGGCGATAGCAGACTTGCTATTAGCGGCCAGTGTGAAGCAGAGTGATTTCCCTGCTTATATGATGCCATTTTTCGCACTGATGATGCTCGAAGGACGTATGCTGAATGCCATGAAGCGTGTGGAGGAAGAGGAAGGACTGACTGTAAAGGATGATCCTGAGGACTTCAAAGAGGCTTTCATCGACCGAGATTGCGGCTACAACGAATATATTGTAATGCAGGGCAAGACACTGCAGAACATCTGCAATAATGACAAGACGTTTGAACAGGACTTTGCCAGTTATCTTAGCGAGTTCGACCCGACACTGAAGAAGTTGCTGGGCATAGAACGTGGTAAGGACGAGAAGAAATTCCTCAATATGGACTACTATGTGGCAGAGCTTCGAAGCAAGAAGATTCTTCTGTCTGTCATTACAGCTTGGTCTAAGATAGACCTTTCGCCATACGACAACTCTGCCATCACTACGTTGGAGGAGCATATCAAGCGTAAGTGGGCTGACATCAGTGCTTCTACTGCCGGAGAACAATATACGCCTGATGATATTATCTCGTTGATTGCGGACATTGTGGCAACGAAGGTAATGAAGCCTAAGAATCAGAACATCCATGTCTATGACCCCACATGCGGTGGTGCCAACCTGTTATTCGGTGTGGCCGACCGTCTGCATACTCAGGCGGGTTATCAGAATATCCACACCTGGGGTAGCGAATATAACGATGCCCTTTACGCTTTGGCAGCTATTGAAAGCCGCTTCCGCAGCCATTCTCATATTCACTATGGCAACACATTGACTACCGCACCATTTATCGACAAGGATTTTGATGTGATTGTAGCCAACCCGCCATACGGCACCAAGTGGAGTGGATATGAGAAGGAGATCAAAAATGATCAGAAAGGGCAGTTCCCAGGTGGTCTGCCTGCAGTAAGTGACGGTCAGTTACTCTTCATGCAGCACATCTTATGGAAACTGGCGGGAAGTGGTATTGCCGTTGAGGTACATAATGGTTCTACGTTGTTCAGCGGTGATGCTGGCAGCGGCGAAAGCAACATCCGTAAATATATCTTTGACCATGACTGGGTGGAAGCTATCATTCAAATGCCACAGAATGAGTTCTTCAATACTGGCATCTACACTTATTTGTGGATTATGAATAAGCAGAAGCCTTTTGAAAGAAAGGATAAAGTGGCACTCATAGATGGTAGTAAGTTATGGCGTCTGCTGAAGAAAGCCAAGGGTGATAAGCGTCGTGAGATGACAGAGGAACATCGCACAGAGATTGTAAAAGCTCTGACAGACTTCAAACCGAGTGACATCTGCAAGATATTCGACCGCGAACATTTTTACTACAACAAGCAGAACTTAACACTGACGGAGGTAGATGCAAATGGTGGGTATCTAAAAGAGCCTGTTGCACTGAAAAAGATTCAGTCAGTTGTGTTGAACGATGAAACGTTGACGGAGTTGAAAGGTCTCGATACGAATGCTGGTAATGCGTTGAAGAATATGCTGAAGGCTGCCAACATAGATGAAGACCGAATCGTGATAGCACTCGAAGATGGTACCCGTTATAGTTACGACCAAGAACAGGAAACTGTCATTTGTGAAAGCAAAGAAGGACGTAAGGCCTTGGGGTGCGGAACATTTAAGTTTGATTTGAGCACTTCAAAGGGAAAGAAGTCTCTGAAGGTGGAGCTTATACCGCGTACCACAAGTGACTATGAGATTATTGCCCATCATTTTGATGAGCATGAGAACGAGCGTGAGATTAATGCATTCATGCAGAAATACGTCTTCAAGCCCTACACTTTGGGCAAGAACATAGTCGGTGTTGAACTGAACTTCAACAAAGAATTCTACGTACCAGAACAGATGGATAGCGTGGAAGATGTTTTGAAGGAACTGGCAGAACTGGACAAGGAAATGAAAGGGATTGGACTATGAGATTAAAAGATTTCTCCAAATTAAATCCTGCATATCAAGGAGACCTTTTAGAAACAGAGGTGTCCTTTGTTCCTATGGAAAGTCTTCGTTATGGCAAAATTGATTATCAAGAGATTCCTTTCTCAGAGGCAAAAGGGAAATACACATTCTTTGCCAATGGTGATTTACTCATCGCAAAAGTAACACCCTGTTTTGAGAATGGAAATATTGCCATTGCAAACGGTTTGAAAGAGGGTATAGGATTTGGTAGTTCCGAAATCTTTGTACTTCGTATGGACAAAAGCGTATTGAATACATACATGTTCTATGTCGTACAAACTTCCAGATTCCAAGATGCTGCATGTGCAACCATGTGCGGAGTTGGTGGCCTTAAACGTATTTCTCCATTGTTCATGCGAACTTATGAGCTTAACGTACCTGCTCTTTCTGATCAGCAAAGAATAGTCGATTATCTGGACGCAAAGACTTCCGCTATTGATACACAGATTGAGCTATTGGGGAAGAAGAAGGATGCTTATACTCGCCTAAGGAAGGCAATGATTAATCGTGCCGTCACACGTGGGCTTGATGAACATGTGAAGTTGAAAGACTCAGGCGTGGAATGGATCGGAATGATTCCAGAGCATTGGGAAGTGAAGCGAATCAAGGATATATCTTATATGTATAGTAGCTTGACAGGTAAATCTGGAGATGATTTCAGATGTGATGATGAAAATCTCACTAAATTCTATATTCCTTTTACAAATGTTCTTAATAACACAGTTGTTGATACCAATCAATTCATGCGTGTTGTAATGAGCGAAGATGAAAATCAAAATGCGGTAAAGGAGAATGATATCATTTTCTTAATGAGTTCTGAAGATTATGAAAGCATCGCTAAATCTGCAGTGGTAATTGGTGACCCTGGGGAAGTATATCTCAATAGCTTTTGTCGCGGTATTAGAATAACATCTAATAGCGTTTATTCTCCGTTCGTGAATTATCAACTTAATTCTGAAGTTTATAGAGATGCTTTGCGCTTTGAAGCTCGAGGATTTACACGCATCAATATAAAGATAGACAGAATCGTAGGGCATTTTGTATCATTACCGACTTACGAGGAACAGCAAGACATCGCCACATACCTTGATGAGAAATGCGCCAAGATAGACGTTGCTATTGTAAATATTGATAAACAAACAGACGCATTGAAACGTCTGAAGCGTTCGCTGATAAACGAAATAATAACCGGCCAACGTGCCATATAAATACATCTGCGTATGAACGAACTGAAGATACAGCATGAATATGTGATGGAGTTCCTTTGCCGCCTTGAAGAACAAGGAGGCTTAGGTTATCGCAACGTGAGCAACATCGTTGTAAGTAACGATTTGTTCATTCCATCCATTATGGGTGAGTTCGTCAAGAACAGCCAGCCTGACACATGGTCGCGTCTGCTAAGGAAGTTCGGAAATGATGAACAGGCCTTGCAAACAGCATTGAAGGACAAGGTAAAAGATGCCATGTTGGACGCTCAGAATGTGGCCACGTTCATCAACACACACAAGACCATCACTTTTGAGGGTGAAAAGGTCTGGCTATTCTATGTCTCAGGAACAGAGTTGAAAGGAGATGAAGAGTTCAAACAGAACATCTTTTGTGCTGTGGAGGAATCGAGTCACACGCTCAAAGTAGGTGATACAAAACTCTATACTATTCGTCCTGACATCATTTTCTTTGTCAATGGCATCTACATTGGCTACATGGAATTGAAGTCTTCCACTAAAGGACAGACTGCCCGCGAGAATGGACGACAGAAAGTGGCGAAGGACTACCTGGCTACTGTAAAGGCTCTGACAGAACAGGAACGGCGTGACCCACAAGTGATGAAACAACGCAAGGAGGTGATGGCCATCTATGATAAAGCCATTCATCTGACTGCCAGTGACTGCAATGAAACCTACGTGATACGAGGCATTAGCCAGTTCTTCGACACAGCACATCAGGGTTTCGGTGGCGAGTTGCCAAAGACTGTAGATGAACTGACTCCGCTCATTCTTGAACCTTTCAAGCCTTATCCTATCAGTTCTCTGTCGCTGGATGAAAAGCAACGCTTTGAGGAAGTGATGCGAGCTTTGTATTCCAAGAAGATGATAGAGAAGGAGATTCTCTATTATAATTTCATTGAATACAAATACATAAAAAAGGACGGAGCCAAGGAACGTACGTCTAATACAGGGCACTTGATTGCTCCACGTCCGAAACAGAAGTTCGGATGCGACAAAATTATGGGACGCATTCAGGAAATGTTGGACCATGAGAAGGAACCAAACTATTATATCAACAAACTGCGCAAGGAGATGCAGGCACTGGGCATCCCGGGCCCAAAGATAGAAGAGTATATTCTGCTTCGTGAGCGCTATTGCAATAACAAATATGTCTATTCGCTATTGATGCAGTATGCTGCGGGCTTTGGCAAGAGCAATATTATTGGTTGGACTGCTTTGCAGCTGAAAGACTACCGCTACGAGGGCGAATTAGCCTACGATAAGGTGATGATAGTAGTTGACAGGCTGCAGTTGCGTGACCAGTTGGATACCATGATGATGAACATGAACATTGACAAATCTATGTTCGTGGAAGCCGTTGACAGAGATACCTTCATCACGGCGTTGGATAGCAAAATCCGCATTATCGTTGTTAATATCCAGAAGTTCCTTGACCTGCAAGACGCTTTGTCTGCAGCAGGAAAGAAGCTGAAGCAGATGCGCGTGGCATTCCTTATCGATGAGATACACCGCAGCAACTCTGGCGAGAACAATCAGGAGATGATTGATATTTTTGCACGTTTGCAGCAGACGTTCAATACAGGCGGCCAGACTGTCGTAAAGAAGAATCTGTTGATTGGTTTTACTGCTACTCCAAGCAAAGAAACTCTGAGCAAGTTCGGTGAGTTTAAAATGACAATGACAAAGCATTTCTGGGTGCCATTCGACTGCTATACAATGCGCGAAGCTATAGAAGATGGTTTCATCCTGGATCCGACGAAGGTTATCATACCTTACGCTGTTCCTGTAGCTTTTCAACTTCCAGAAGGAGTAGATGAGGATGACGAAGAGGATATAGATATCGTTCTGCGTAAACAGAAAATCTACGATTTGGAAGAACGAATGAAGAAGATTGCATCATTCGTTGTAGAGCGTTTGGTAAGTCTGGTTTATAAGAAGATTCGTGGTGAGGGTAAAGCTATGCTGGCTGTAACAAGCATACCCAATGCCATCAGATATTTCTATATTATCCGTAACCTGTATGCCAAGAAATGCGAGGAACCGGAGTTCAAGAAATACAAGGATGCACCTATCGCCATTGTCTATAGTGATGATCAACGGCATGAGTCGTGTGCCACGTTGAATGGCGGAGTGAGTGAAGAAAAGGTGATTCAGAACTTCCGACAGGCAAAGAACGGACTGATTATTGTTGTCGATAAGTTGCAGACAGGTTTCGACGAACCGAAGTTGCATACGCTATTCCTTGACAAAGAAATCAGTGGCATCAATGCCATTCAGACCATCAGTCGCGTGAACCGTAAATACAATAAACACAAGGAAGATTGCCATATCGTGGATTGCTCGTGGAAAAACGTGAATGTTGCCAATATCAAAACAGCATTCAGGGAATATTGCGATATGGTTGTCTCTGACTTCAATCCTGAAGGTGAAGCAAGATTGGTTGCACTTCTTTACAGGCAAATGTTGGCCAGCGAACCCTCTCAGCAGTGGTTCTCTCGTTATCAGCGCGAACGTGAAAATACGCAGTTCGTGTTGGAGATGGAAGATGGCCTACGCAGCTGGATTGAGCAGTGTTTCAACCAAGAAGCAGCTGCCAAGAAACACAACGAGGAGAACAACTTAAAGCCAACAGATGCCGACTATATACCTGAAATAAATACAGCCCGTGAACTGCGTAACTCGGTAGGGCATTATTTCTCCAGTATACGTATGCTGCAAGACGTTTTCGTGATTGACAGCAAGTATTACGATGACGTATTCTTGATGTTCTGGCAAATTTACTGTCATATATACAGGGAGGTGGCAAATA
>CALDLA010000150.1 GCA_937898415.1 uncultured Prevotellaceae bacterium
CTGAATGGGTGGATTCCGACGTCCTAAACTGGGTGGGAATGCTCCGATTTCGCCAGGCCCTGCTTAATGGCTTTACTGATAGCCAGGATAAGGAACACGCTGAATTCAAAGAAGAATTGAAGAAAGTATTCGAGGAATCAGAGGAGACGGAACGGAAGAGACTCTCCAAGTTCCATTATGATTTGGATGAAACCCTGTCGAACGCAGGGATCTGGTTCTCTGCTCGGATTTTCTATCTGATGCTTGGCATCTTCCTGCCCTGCTTCGCTTTTACGGTATTCATGTTGGCTTGGTTCATCGCAAGATAGAAAAGTATTTGCTTTGACCATATATCGTTTGCCCCAGTTCGTCGTGATGACGCGCTGGGGCTTTATAATCCATGGATATGTCTCTTTATCAGCGAACGACTCACACTTCTGCCTTCATTTCTTTTTGGGCATAGACCAATGCATCGTGACTCACATCCTCTTCGCCCTCTACTGTATCCAGCACCTTGTCAGCCAACCAGATGGTCAGCAGTTCCTTCTCGTCCACCTCAAACATTTGGGCCATAATAGGTATTTGGCACCGTTTCGCCTTTCGCTCGCCACGTTCTATTTTACTATACATCGGGGTGTCAATCTCCAGTGCTGCCGACAGTTGTCGCTGCACCAGCCCGCGCTCTTCCCTGAGCTCTTTTATCTTTCTTCCAAATATCATGTGTTAAGTATTTACTTGTTATCAGTGTCGTCTTCATCCAAATTGCTTTCATCATTTAGATTCTTTAGCCGCTTCACGGCCCTGTCGAAGTCACTCTCTAGTAGTCGCATTTCACGTTTCCTATAGATTTCAAATTCGCGTTCAGCCTTTTCTATGGCCTCTTGGTGCGAGACGGTACCACTCCCTTCGAGGATATTCTTCCTCAGTCGCAATATCTGGTCGTCCAAGGCTGCAATCCAGTCTGCCATTGTCATCGGGTTCTGTTCCAGAGCTTGAAATTCTGCATAGTCGAGGAATTGGGAGGTAAGCAGGTTCAGTCGCTGCAATTCCAACTCCGTCAGATAGTTCTTAGCAATCTTTACGTCATCGCGTGTCACGTAGTTGCCCTTGAAGTTCGTCATCCCAACAAAGGGTTTCTCGTTATCCACCCGTTCATAGATCAACTCTGCTGCCGTATGTTCATGCACGGCATAGTGCATCTTGTTCTGAACGGTGGCGAAAAACAGCTTGGTCATTTTGGCACGTGGATCATAGTCTGTCGATGTGGCATAGATGTCCGTCACCTGCTGATAGAAGTTCCGCTCGCTGCTTCGGATGTCACGTATACGCTGCAGCAGTTCACGGAAATAGCGGTTTCCTCCCTGCTTCAGTCGTTCATCGTCCATCGTGAATCCCTTCTGAATATACTCATGCAGTCGCAGTGTTGCCCATCTGCGAAATCTCACTGCTATAGGCGATTGTACACGATATCCCAAGGCGATGATTACGTCGAGATTGTAATGGTCGATATTTCGACGCACTTGCCGTTTTCCTTCTTGGCGAACTAATAAGAATTTCTTATAAGTTCCCTCCTTGTCGAGTTCATTGTCTGTGTAGATGTTGGTGATATGCATAGAAACATTCTCCTGAGTCGTCTGGTATATCGTTGCCAGCTGCTCCTGTGTCAGCCACACATCCTCATCAGCAAAGCGCGTATTCACACTCACCTTGCCTTCCTCATCTTTATAGAGTATCAGTTTGTTCTCTTTGTCCATATTGTTAAAACGTTTTTATTCCGTTTGTTATTATCACATCTTACGTCTTACATCATACATCTTCCATCTCTTAGCCAACCTTTAGCCAGCTTCCATGCTCCTTCTATCCTGCTTCTTTCCATACTTTTGGCATACTCATGAGTAAACTTAGAAGCTGACGATAGTATGCCTACACCTTGGGGAGTATTTCTCTATGTATCCACATATTCTTTGTCTTTTATCCAAAAATATTTTAGTGCCTCGGTAAAAACGCATGACTCTTTTTTCTTCCATTGAGAAGAGAGGCATTCTTCTGTAGCATCACATTTTGCTCCTTCTATAAACATCGTTGATGAGCAAATCGGATAACGCTTACATTCTTTCTTGTTATCTGCCCTTAATAGTCTTGCCATAATTAGTTCTATTCCATACAAAATAGCTGTTTCTTTGTATGCTGATTGAGTTCCATTTTCAGTCTTAAGAGGAAGCGCACTCTGATTCCTTCCATCGATAAAAGGATATCCATAGTGATTAAGTATTTGTTCCCTAAAGGACTCTCTGTTACAAATGTCATAATCATACAGGAAATCGATAAGTCTGTGATGACATTTACCACAATCTATAATACAATTGTCAATAACAAGAGAGTAGTATTCTAAATCTCTTCCTAATAAAGCCTTAAAGCTTTCTTTAAGATCATTAGAGAATTGTTGCAGCAGTCTATAAAAGGGCATTTCCTGCCCATTATAAGAAACCGCATAATCTTGAACTATTGATTTATATAATTCTTTTCCATCCCAATTGGGGTGTGACTTAATCAATTCTAATACCTGGAAAAATCCTATACCAGGATTATCCCAAAGCAAAGCACACAAACAAATAGACGCTACTTTCTTCTTATCCTGTACAATATCAGGTATGATTTTCCCTATAATGAGTTCAACTGCATGATAGGGTATTATATTGTGTTTTATCTCATTATTAATAATCGACTGGATAGCATGAGCCATTCCCTCAACTACGCAACGATGTCCAAATAGGAACCCATGCTCATCTGCTTTATCATTATCAAAATCATAACAACCAATCCACACAGCAGTTTTCTCTTTCTCTGCAATAGAGATTTCTCTTTTATCAATCTCTATGTCGGAAATATTGAACCCTGTTGTCTTATCGCCTTCAATTTTGTTGAAATGGATAACAAATTGATGAATATCCTCGTCTGTATCCCATAACCTCAATGGAATATCTATTACTTCATTATTACGTATATAATCACGGTATCTTGAAAACACCCTATTATACATGTCACTCATTCTTATGCCATATAGACTAGTGACGTGCTGAATATAATGAATATATTCATGTACGAATGTAGCGTATGATGATAATGACATGTTGGACAAGTTACCTAAATCTATGTCATCATCTACATACATGTGCAAATGATTAGTTTCATACTTACTACATTTGCCATTTAAAATATCATAATCAAAAAGTGACATGCTGTTATTCCCCCGTTAATTGCCTGTTATTAAAGATTAGAAACAATTCTATCCAATGATACTTTCGCTTTCATCGTTATGTTTGTCTTTATTCTTAAGAACTGCCTCTTTACTAGTATTGGCATAGCAATAAACACAGAAATGCCGACAGGTGTTGTACATACCAATGTCTTTGCTAATCATACAACCACATATTTTCCTCTGTCCTTTATCCTTTAGATCTTTTGTTTTCTGTGGCAGTGGCGGTATCTCACCAAACATATCTCGCTCAGGCAACTTGCCTGTGTGAAGATAATAGACTAGTTCTTCATCGTCAGCAAAGATTCGTTTCATTAATTCGCCATCAATACACCTATTATGTTCTATTTTGTATCGTTCCAAGTCTATGTCCTCAGCACATGTTGCCAATTGAATCCGCTTGGGGTACATATCTCGCATTGCCACTAATCCCCTGACAATCTCCATCCGCTGTTCGTATGTCATTTCAGCCTGCTCTACATCGTCTTTGGTAAAGAACGAAGTTTCTTTTACAAGATTTGCCTGTACCTTCCGATAGGCTTTCACGTCAACAAAACTGAATACCAACTTGTCAGTATAGTCATTCAGGCAATGATGCAAACCTCGAATTCTCTCTAACAGCAAATCTGTAGTTAACTGCGGCGTAACAATCATAGGATCAAAGCGCCAAATCACCCGTTCCTTTCCAATTAACTCAGACAATTCTCTAAAGGTGGCTATGCGGGATTTTACAGATGGAACATTCGGTTCAAATCCATCTTGCTCATAGTCATTCAGTGTCACCTGAAAGTAATAATGTATTCCTCTCTTGTCTAGTTCTGGCAGATAAGGAATGATTGGAGCAGGATTCTTTGTCCAGAACACAATAACCTTGCAATTCTTGAACGATACATACATTGGCTGCTGGTTGAAAGGATTGTACCATACACAATAGCCTTTAGCCAAGCGGTTGAAAAACCACTTGGCATAAAAGGCTGGTATGTCTGTAGAGCGGCTGGCAGATATGATGACTGGTGCAGTTGCTTCTACCTTTTCGCCTTTGTCTGTTGTTATGTTATGCTTATCAGATACCATAGAAACTCAAAAGTTCTTTTTCTATTTGTTCCGCTAATTGTGTTGTAAAAACGTTATATAATGAGGTTCTCTTGGGTGAATCGCCTCTACCTTCTTTCTTGCAAAGATTTATAAAGAATCTAATATGTTCACGTCTGTCATCTTTATAGTTCATCCCTGTAAATTTCCAGTTCTGCTCAAGTCGTCTGAATACCTCTGGCAACAATTGGATCAAAGATGGTAGTTCGGGTAGTGTTTCATTTGACATAGAATTAACAGACTGTCCTTTGAATGAAGCCTTTGGTTGATGGTTTTGACTATCAAATAGTGACTTTTCTTTGGGCGTTGTTTCTATATGATTCGTTTTCAATATCTTAACAATGTTTCTATATGTAGATGAAGATTTATCCAATATGTTATCTAAAATAAATAAAAAGGCATCGGCATCTTGTCTTTTTGCTTCAAGCTCTATCACTTTATTAATTTTCTCAATTGTTTCCTGTCTTTGAGCCCTGGCTTTGGGTAGTGATGATTCAATTATGGAATAAATACGTTCTCTAAATTCATCTTTAGAATACTTGGTATTATCATCTTCGAAATTGGCTGCCTTTAATGCTTTATACACTTTAGTTCCTTTTCCTAAAACATTATCTGCTATGTACATAAAAGCCTTGGGACTTTGCACAGCATCCTCTAGTTCTAGTGCTTGACTCACGGCACTAATAACCTGAGTTTGTTTCGATGGCTTTGTCTCTATCTTGCTAATATTTCCCATAATGGTTGACCCAATATTGCTTTCACGAATCTCGAAAGAATTGGCTTGTGTTGGAAATTCCGCATTTAAGATACTAACGCCAAACAACTGTTGATAAGCATTCAGAACAAAACTCTTATAATAGTCTCTATCTCCGTTTATTAGCGTAGAAGTAAACGTTTTGGGCAAAGAAGCAAAACCACGTGTTGCGCCATACAAGCCGAATGCCAGACGGTAGTTGTTAAATCCGCATTGTACGAGATATTCAGACAGTCGATCTATATTGTCACCCTTTTGGCAGAACGCCGCAAAGGAGTTTAATACATCATTGTCTATTGAATACAAGTCAAAAGCGGAACTCTCCTGCAGATGGCTTAACAGGGCATTAATATAATTAGCCCATTTGGAGTCATTCCATTTGTCTCCTAATATCCGTTGGAGGATTTTACCTCCATTGTAGGCAATTGCCAAGGGTTCGTCAATCCCATTCTCGTTCTTTACAGCTTCATACTCATTGCCTATTTGAGAATTGAGCAAACTGTCATAGAATTCGGGTTTAACCGTTTTGTCGAGCACATTCACGCTGCCATCATGGCTAATTCGGACGAGTTCTTTGACTTCATTCTTCTGGCCTTCGGATATGCTCCTAAGTTCTATCTTCCTTACAACAGAATTCAAGCTGTCTATGGCAGTATTATATGATTCAGGAGAATAAAACTCCACACACCTCCACAAGTCGTTGGCATCGTATACTCTTCTCAAATGCAGTTTTGAGCAGAATTCCGTATAGATATCAAGTGATTCCAACAAAGCAATAACGTCTTGTTTCTCCAATTTCAAGGGGTTTCTACTAAGCCGCATATCTATGATATTGGCATTATAGAGGGCATCTTCATCAATGGAAGAATAAATGCGGTTAAAATCTTTGATGTCTTTTGTTAGGGATTCATCTTGCAAATCAGAAGGTGTATGCGTTGGTGAATTTACGATAGCAGAAAGTGTATTACGCATCCTTCTAGCCAGCGACTTCAATTCTGCCACATCCGAACTAACGGTCATGTTGGCCCCAATCAAATAGCAATAGACAAATCCTCTAATACGGTCTATCTTCCTGTCTTGTTCTATATTTGATATGTTAGCGTCTATCTCTGTTGGCAAATAAGAAGAATCCCATTCGAACTCATCACTGTCATTCTTTGTAAAGAGGTCTTTGACATTGTCAAAGAAACCTCTCTTCGTCTGAGGTTTGACAACAAGGTTTGCGCTATAAAGTTTCTCGAACTTGTTTTCTATACTTTGAGCAGCCTTGGTTAATACGCCTTGCCGTTCCACATAACTATCGAAGTAAATCTTGGTATGAAAAGGATTCAGATATATCGTGGAAGCAGAAACATATACTTCAACTCCAGAATTGGTGCCTTGTTTCGTGATAATTCCGGAAGGATAATCATCACTATCAATTTCAATAACCATCGGATAATTCTCAATTTCTGAATCCTCCACATCATACCGAGGATATTTGGAATAGAGAAGAACCACACCGTCGAGGCTGTTGGCTTCGACAGAATAAAACCTCTTGTTGCCGAATCCTCTTCTTTGGTAGAATACCTTAGGAGAAATAGATTCAGTAGAGAATATATTGTTGAAATTCAACGTGCATGTTGGAATATATAACTTCATGATGCTAAAAAATTAGAGTTTAAGTTTAGGACCGGCTACAACAAGAGAGGTGTCGTACAAATCTCTTGGTACATCATCGAATAAACTTGAAAGATTGCCAGAGTGCAATATATATAAAGATTGGTATGTACGTGTAACTGCAACATAAAGCGGATTTCTGTTGTCGTCATCTTCAACTGTACAATCAGGTAAAAAAACATTTTCAAATTGAAGACCTTTAGAACTATGATAAGTCATCAATTTGGGATTGTCCGATGTAAAATCCAAATCCATATGTTTTCCAAATTTAGCTTCTACATTTAGACCATGTTCTTGAAAGTAGTTGTACGCCTCTTCAACTTCATCATTTTGCCTAAAAAGAATACCGACATCTTCCATGTGTTTGTTCTGAATCAATTCTATAATAGCGTCGTATTGTTTTTCGACAGTTGGATATTCAAGGATTTTAGGCTTTTCCGTGCCTTCTACTGTACAACGTTCTTCTAGTTCATCATTTTCAGAATTAATGTACTGGGCAACGCGCGCTATCTTTTTGGGAAGACGATGATTAAAGACCAACTGCTCAACTGGGAATTTTGTGAAATACTGTATGTCTTCCATTGATACAGTTTTCTTATCTTGGATAAATGTATATAACTGTTGAGCAGAGTCGCCATATAGCAATAATGCTTTTCTTGCTTTCGACTTAAATAACTCAATATCCTCTTTCGAAAAGTCCTGCGCTTCATCAACAATAATATAGTCTGCGCTAGGGCATCCTGCACGATTTACCCAATGCCAATGATAATCTACATTACGTTGTGAAATCCCCACCTCTTTAATTCCGTCAGCCATATATTGCATTAGAGCTTTGGTAAATACAATATACATATATGATCCACGATGCTCATCTTGGATTTGTTTCGCTTTCCACAAAGCCAAAATGGATTTTCCACTCCCAGCACAGCCCTTAACAATATAAGAGTTGTCTGTTTTCTTATTGATTACCTTAACTTGATAGTCGTCAAGTTCTGAGTCTTTTACATAAAAACTTCTTTTTGCCATAGAATTGTAGTTTTATGTTATTATGTTATATGAATCAATTACTTTGGTTCCTTCATATGATTTCGGGCATAATGATGATTCTTCATTTTGCTTATATTTCTGAGGATGAATTATATGAGAATAACCTTTTAATAATGTATTGTCTGGAATAAAAATGTCTTTAGTATCCTTCTTACAAATAATACGATAACAAACTCTGCTCTCATCACCACTTTTTCTGGAGTGACTAACATTAAATGTTTGTTGCATAAAACATGCTTCCCTGCAATCGCGCCAATTGTTGCATGCTAATGGAAGAAGTGTTGCATAGTCTTTATGACACGATACGAATCTATTAAGACCTTGGGTCATGAGTTGCGGATAGAAAAGGTTTGAATGTTCATCTTTCGTCGTAACATCTAACATATAAATGAGGCCGTCTTCAGCTAAAAGTTTAGATAAGCTTTCGACTATTTTATAATAGCAATTTCCTTCAATGATTCTTCTTGATATAAGTTCGCATGCCATCTTGCTATTCAAGATAAAATGGCATTCAGGTACATTTGAAATTTGCAAATCATTTTTGTTTTGAATCGTTCTCTCTACACATGAAAGTGATATATTATGACGCACATTAGATGATGAAAGCTCAACTAATTCTTTCAAAGTAGTCAGTGCTTTACGATTACCATCTATTGCTATAATATTTGTTGTTTTATAATCTGTCAAATGTTTTGAGAGGGCGACCACTAACCCAATTAACTCTCCGCCTGTACCACATCCAAAGTCAAGGATGTTAATTTCTGGTTGTTGTTTCAAGACTTCCAGATATTGACGAGATTTGAACAAATCATCAAAAATACAAAAAGATTCTGCATAGCTCCGAGGAAAGTATGTTCCTAAATAAACTTTAATATCTTCAGAGTCCGTGTCTAAATTATATTCAAATTTTTTGTATTCTGGAGAATAGATGGCTCCGAGATTATTAAATAAAGCAAGATCAAGCCAGTGCGGAATAATTGTTTTAGATTTATGGAACTTAACGGAACCATTATCTGTGGCTGAATGATCCATTTTATCATAAACGATTTTAGACCGTTCGGTATTCTTTTGTAACTCATCTATCGTATCACCATCTTGCCAACAAATAACATCAGGGTTTATTGCTTTTACTTCATGATTAATAAATTTGCTGAGTTTTGAGCAATGAGTTCCTATCCCAGTTGACTCAACCTTAACCAAATACTTATTATGTATAGTAATGCCATATTTTGCAAGTTTCGACTGTAAAGAAATGCCTTCCCACACTGTAACAACAGCATCAGAGAG
This sequence comes from uncultured Prevotellaceae bacterium, assembly GCA_937898415.1. Classification (GTDB taxonomy): domain Bacteria; phylum Bacteroidota; class Bacteroidia; order Bacteroidales; family Bacteroidaceae; genus Prevotella. The sequence continues at coordinate 9,075 of CALDLA010000150.1, forward strand.
TTTTAAGACAGAAGATAGTATCTGTTTTACAAAACCTTTAAGGGCGGCGCTCTCTTCAGTTTGTATTTCTTGTTCATTGACTACATCTCCTTCTTGAAGATCTATATGCTCTTGTTTGTCATCTTGCGATATTTCTGTTTGTTTGATGGAATTGTGAGAATGTCCTTCGTATATTTTTATATCTTCAAAAACAGATAGTTGTTCTGGAGATGTTGTTGGTTTATCATAATTGGCATTGCTGAACTCAGCCAGATAGAAAGAGTTGAGGTTTAACAATTCGGCAAGATTCACAATACCCAAAGGATCAAGATCTGTATGGGGACAAGTAATATCGTCCAGTTTCTCTATAAAATGTTCGTTGTCAGTTATATGAAGCCAAGATTTTGTAGTGGCACAAAGCAGGTTTTCTAGCTTAATGGGCTGATTAAATATCACCAAAGTCGGTACATCTTTTATGTTCTTGCTATTCACTCCTAAAGCTTTGAGTTCTTTTTTGACAATTGAGTGATTTATTCTTGCTTGTTGCAATACTGTCTTTCGTGAACCACCTTTTATGATTTGTCCGTCGCATTTCCATTCACCATTTTCTGTGGCAACAATAGTTCCACCATAGTTTTTGAATTCGATAGCAATAATAGCGTCCTTCTTTATAAACAAAGCATCTAATTCACATCCTATGTTATAGTTACCAGCAAACACACAGAAATCATTCGAATTCTCATAGTGAGCCTTTAGCTTCTCACAAAGAAAACGGAACTGTTCTCTTTCTGCAGTATTGTCGAAATTGCCGACTCTAAATGCTAATAATCCTCCCATATAAGACCTTTTTCAATATTATTTGGTCGTTCTATTATTTGTATTGTATACAAATACTCTATCCCTTATTTTCTACTATATCACGGATCTCTTTCAATAGATTTCTAAATTGATCCCGTTCCTGCATTAAAAGATGATTAGAAAAAGTAAAATTCTCTATTTCTTTCTCCAATTTCAATATTTTCTCATCTTTACTGAAGAGATCTACAATAAGATTAATTTCTTTTTCTGATTTTACATTCTTAATCCTATTATACAATTCCCAAATTTGAGGGAGATGCAAATCCCAAGGGGCATCACACCAATACAAGTGAGAGCCATTATAATCTAAGCTCATTACTTGGTTTGCAAAGCTACCCCATGCATTAATATCTAGCGAATAGCCATTGTCTAAATTACTACCACATACGCATCCTTCTGTATTGATATACTCGACAAAATACCATGAGTACCAATTAGAAATGGCAATCTGACTTCTGTGATGAATTAAAATACACTGTTCGGCGTTACGCAATATATGTGGCGTTGTCGAACAACGTACTTCATTATTGTCAAAAATAGCGGCATACAGAGTCCCTTCATATCGTTCTCCAGAACCCGTATGAGTCTCTTTGTATCTGTTTACACAGAATGTTGCAAGTTCTACAAAATCTATTTTGTCCATATATTATGGTTTTTAGGTGTCTCTTTTCTGATTTGCCAAATTCTGACCACAAAGATACGAATTATTTCCCAATGATAAGCATAAAAAACTGAAAAAGTTATCATCACAAGCCTTGTGAACTCATTTTTCCTTGGTTCTTTGATGAAAATGTGCTACTTTTGCCACCAAAAAGAAAGATATGGCTACACAGGAACAGATTGAAGCATTGAAGATTGATGAGAACGTCTTTGAACTGGCAGAGGACACAGAACTGGAGTACTTGGTTCATTTTGCGGCTCCATTTACTGGTGGTGACAGGTGTTTGGTTCCAAAAGGAACGGCCTTCGCACCACATTCACCTATGCGAGGCGATGCACTGTATATGCATCTGGCAGATGAGGACAATGAAGAATTGTTTGCGAAGATGGAGGCACAAGTAAAGATCAACTACGAAAACCTCTTCACTCGTCTGCAAGGCTTCTCATTTTTCATTACAGAAGAGCAACTCAAAACGCTCCCTCTTAAATTCCGTAGCGGCAGTGCAGAGCGACTGCTTGACATCATGCGTCAGTTGCGCTCCCCTCTTTACCCAATGTTTCCATAATCCAATAGAGCTTCCTTTGGATATTTATATGTGAATGCCATATTTTACAAGTTTATCTACTAACTCCTTACAGTTCCTGAAACCTTCCTCTTCTTGTACCTTGGCAGCTCTGCTTTGGTTTTCACCTTTCTCAATTTGCTCCCCTCGCAGCATTTCGTAAGTGATAAAAGTCTTCATCTCGCTATTGCCGTCAGGCAACTCTCTCCCCAAAGCGACACCACTTGGATAGGCGCAGAAGATGCCATCGGGGTATTTCTCATTGCCTTGTGCATCCGAATTAAGATGCAGATTCTTCATGATCCAATCCTTCATCACGTCCATCTTTGGCATATCCATCGGCAAGCCCGTCCTATCCCTGTACCTATCAAAGAAGTGAGGCGTAAAGAATGCTTTCTCCGGCTTTGCCAAAGGATTGGAATCAAGATACATGAAGCCCACAAGGTGGAAGCCGTCCGTCTGGCGATACACTCCGAAATGCATATAGTCGAGCAATCGTTGCTTCTTTGTTATCTGCCAGTCTCGGCTCAGCATGTATATCAGATAGTCGATGCCCCTATTGCCGCTAACCATAACAGGCGCGAAAATCTTCAGTCCCTTGGGCTTTGTCTTTATCACAACACGCCAATACTTCGGCTGAAGCGCATCAATCTGATGATGCACGAATGCTTCATCAAGGTCAAGCACCCTGACTATATCGTCGTAGTCGAATGAATCTGTTATAATGGCTGGCATTGTATTAGAAGACTATTTGTTTTTTACGACCTCCCAATAACCATCTTTTCGACCATCTTTGCGGACCACAATCCCCATCGCCTGAAGCTGAGAGATATGTCGCTGAAGAGTTCTGAACTTTATGCCAGTCTTTTGCGCCATTTCACTGGTCGTAATAGACGGGTCGAATAGCATTTCTTTTACAATAACCTCCTGAATATCAGACAGTTCTTTTACACCATCTTTTACACCACCTTTTACGCCACCTTTTACGCCACTTTCGGCATCTTCTTTTACGCCATTGGTGTCAATTTCAATCTCTTTCTTGGTGAAATAAGGATGGCAAGGAATGTCTATCAGGAAGTACGTCCTCTCCTCGTCAGTCTCGATAGTCGCTCTAGGCGAGCCATTGGCTTCTAGTTCCTCCTGCACCGTTGGGATTCCTGTCGCCCTTCCTTCTGTCAGATCCAGTTCTTTCAGGAATTCACCTAATCTACGATTGCGATACCTGCGTGAACGGAGAGACTTACCCTCTCGAATGGCCTCCATCGGAATGGTGTGGTTAGGCCCAGAGAAATTTAGAATCGATATTCTGTCCGGCTCAATGGTTATCTCTACCGGCTCCCTAATCGTCCAGTCTCTGTGATACAGGCTATTAACGACAGTCTCTTCCAATGCCTGATACGGATAGTTATAGAACTTGTCCGACTCCTCGCGGTCTTTGGGCTTCAGTATCTGTTTCTTGATGACATTGGTCTCCAGGTAACTCAATGTCTTCTCTATCATCGTTGGCACACTGCCCCTGATAGGCTCAACTTCAATCATGTTGTTGGGATTCTTCTCTCGTCCTTCAGGAAAAACAACAATGTCTATCTGCGACTGCTTGAAGAAACGGTCTGGACGCTCTGCGAACATCATAGCTGCCACGTTCTTGATGCTATATCCCTCGGGCGTCGGCTCCAGCAGTTCCATCTGCTCCAGCACCGATTCCATATTGTCCGTCAACGACTCGTTAGCAAGGCTACTTTTCACCTTCACCAGATAGTCGTGTAGCAACAGCGGCGAGATGTCCTTCAGCGTAATCTGGTCGTTCCCTCGGTCGTCAAACGGCGTACGGTTGGCCAGGTTTATCAGTTCGCGCTCATATTCACCCTTGGGCACAATGCTGCTACTGTTGTATCGGATGTAGTAGTTGTACGTCTTCTGCCTGGCGGTAATTTGGTCAGGTACCTTGTAAGGGCGACGTTCGCCAGCCGACACCTTGATGACCAGAATCGTCTGCCCGTCGACCTCCTCAATATACAGTCGCGGCTGATAGTAGGGCTGCATCAGGTTGTTGAATCCCACCATATCCTTTTCGATAGGTTCAATCTGATTGGGATCAATACCTATGACGGGACGAACAGGACGACCCTTCACCTCCTTAACACCCACCACGATATAACCGCCACCCGTCTCGTCGAAGTCGTTGGCGAAAGCACACACGCTACGGTAGATGGCATCCGGATTCCATCCAGTCTTATATTCAATGCGGTCACCCTCTACAGCCCGTCCACCGAGCAATTCTTCTATATTAATTGGTAGTCTCATATAATCTTATAACGTTTTTGTTCCTGTTTCTATTGTTCTTTAACCATAACAGGTAACTCATCACTCATACATTCACTCCAAATTCTTACGGAATTTGACAGAATAACTATACGACTTATTGTCTATATACATCTGATACTCTTGAATTCCTTTTTCTTTTGCAATTAAATGTAGCATCTTTTTGTTGATTGGTGATATTCTCGTGCCATAATAAATAGCAGTGGGTCTCAAATGGTCTATGCAAACAGGAGTTTTGTCCTGAAAATCATTCATTTTACTAACAATCAGCCTCCATTCCTTTTCGTAACTCCATTGAGATGACTTATACAAAAGAGCCTTTGATGAAGTAAATGTATCCGGATTCTTAATAGGCAGCCCCATGCTTCTGCCTATATACCACCCCAAGAAATCAGTAGCATCATATCGCTGCTTTTGATATATTACTGGATATAAGTTACAAATAGCTGCTTTATTACATTGCTTTAATTGGTCACAAAACTGACATTTGAGCCGAAATGCTTTTGTGTCATATTCTAATGCAAAACCATGATGCGAATTAGCATAATGAGACCACATCGTTACAGAATGGATATCCTCACTAAAACATGTAATAAAAGTCATCAGCTTTACAGTTTTCACAGCCTCTTCTGTCAGTCGGTCAATGTTTTCATCCAAAGACTGCCTCATGCTTGCTATTACTTCACCTCCTTTTTCTATTGTATCGTCATCTGCATTTAGAATAGAAGTTTTCGCTTGATTCAAAAGCTCTTGGTCAAACAATGATTTCAATAGGTCAGGATAATCTCCACCTGCACGGAAATGTTCCCTAATAGCATATATGACATCCTTAGACATTCCCATCATTATTGAATTACGAAGTCTTTCTTTATCGTATCGAAATAGGCAGTCATAAGGATCATTGAACTTGTCTGAAGTAACAGCATACAGTTTGTCTTCGTTAAATGCATCAAGATTCATTTCCGAGCACTCTCTATAGCGGAACAACTTTGGTGGGATATGTTTAACTAGATGCTTCGATAATGGAAGCAGTCTGTCATTCCGTTCTTCTATAGTAATTCCTTCAGGCAAGAAAGTCCTTCCCAAAAGATTTTTGAATTCTGTTCTATATCGCTGCGTATTCATATTATTTTGAATTAGTTTTCATGTCCATAATTTCCAACTTCTTGTCCGCCACGCCGACCAGCAAATGTCCACCTTACATGTTGGCCAGTGCCTAAACATGAGATGACATCATCCTTCTTAAACCCGTAGAAGTATTTTATTATGTTTTCTATCTTCTTCCACTCGCAAGCCTCGTTCCCCTTAGCATAAAGCATGATGATATATTGTCGTATTTTTTGTTCCGTCATGTCGTTTGCCATGTCATGTTCTTTTGCGTATAATTAATATCAGTGAAAGCTCTTATTTCTATGCGTGTTCTTATTGATTCACTCCAAATGTTATTGGGTCACGGCCTTTTAGCAATCGCGTTATCTCATTCAAATACTTGTTGGGGAAAGGTAGCACCGTATTCTCATTATACTTTACAAATCCAACTTGCATTAAATTTAGTAGTTTCTCAATAAAAACCTTGTCTGGTTCAGTGCCATTTTTCCTAATAATCTGCCTAACAAGATATGCTTTGGGCATACTCAATTTGAAAGAAGAATAATCCTTGGCACCTACAGCATAACTATATGAGCATGGATCATAGCCACCTGAATAACATGGTGTTCTGAAATATTTAATTCCAACTAAATTGTCTAATTGTGCGGGATCTTCGTGTTTCCTTTTAATTTTCGGTCTAATTACTTCACCGGTCTTTGACTCAAAATAATCGTAAAACCGTTTTTTCTCCGATTTGTAATCCTTAACATGTAAGTCTTTTCTTGAAATATACTCACCAGAATTATATAATACCTTCCTAAGAAAACTACAATAATCCGAGCAACCACATTCTTTTTCAAAAGCCCTCAAATGTTGTAATACCAATTCTGTTTTTATTCTTCTTTTGGGGTCTGTTTCTTTCATCTGCCGACCTATATATTCAACATCAGGAATGGTACGTTCTTCTGAATGCTTAATTATATAGGAATCATTTTCATTTTCATATATAGCCATATCAACATGGAAATCATTCCTGCCATTTTTTGTCTTAAAACAGTCTGTTATAAAAGCATCGGTCGTGGCAGCAAATTCCTTAACGCCCATTTCACTTTCATTGATTGTATTATATCGGAAACTTCCATCAGGAGAAATTGTCATAACATTAAAGACATTCCATTTGATTTCGTTACTACAACAGGGTGTTCTGGTAACAAATGTTATAGGCTTTTCAAATCCATAATTTCGCCAATTGACTAGCGATATTCGATTTTGCATAACATCTTCTTTTATCAAGAGTTCTGTTAATACAACTTTATATCGAGATTCTATCTCTCCTTTCTTTTTTACTATCTTCTCTTGGAAATTGTCAGTTATAACATGCTGCACCACTGCACATCCGTAGTCTTGATTATGTGGGTCATTCAGATTATTCTCCTTATAATATTCTGGAGTACGCACAATTACTATGTTATACTTGTTGTCATCAATTTTCGAGACAGTTCTACATGGAACACCTAATAAACGACAGATATCACGCCATTGTTTTAGCGTTTGTTTTCCATATTCACCAGCATAATTAATAATACGTATACCTTTTAAAAATAGTCTTTTAACAATCTCTTCAATACAAAAATCAGACTGGACAGTAGTGCTTAATAGCGGAGAAGTTTCTGTTTCTAAGTCTGAAAATTCAATCTCTGCATATTTGCCTAAATACTCCTTAATGTCCTCACACAGTTCATACATCGTTTTAGCCTTTGACAACTCAAAATCCTGATAATAGAAACCTAGGTAGGGAACACTTGCATGTGTACCCTCAAACCCCTTTTGGAAATAGGCCTCTTTACATTGGTCAGATTTTAACATCTTTCGCAACCCAGATGTGTTTCGGTCAATTATATATGGTGTGTTATTCTGATTTCGACAGCTGATGGGCATTTTCCGAAATGTAACTGCTTTGGGGAACAGCGTCATACTATTTTCAAGGCTTATTTCAAGTAATATCAGTGATTTATTCGATCTTTTATTGAGAGCAGGATTAAAGTAATACAATTTTCCTGTAAGATTGTTATATGTATCCCCTCTGTCATATGATGTTGCTAAGGAATTCAGTAAAAGTTGTAGCAAAATTCGCTTATTGTAGAAAAACAATCTTTGACAATAGATTTCGTCAAACAAATTGACTTTTCTAACAAGATATCCGTCAGCACCAGATTTTTCAAAGATACTTCTAAGTATCACATCGGTCATATATCCTTTATCAAACATCATGAAGCATGTTTTACCCCAAGTATAAACAACACTTCGGGCATTGTATCGTTTGTCGTCGGTGTTTATGTCCAGAATATTCTTATCGATATCCTTTTCTGAATCACTTGAAACTTCGAAAATATCGAAATCCTTGTCAATCTCTTCTATATTATACTTTGCCTTAATTCTATTGGTCAACATAATATCTCCTCCATGATTTTTGTTTTAATTTCTTCATCCACATGCCCTTCGCTATCTATTAGATAGGGAATAGTAACAATTCTGCCATCCTCGCTTTTGATTATGCGATATGGCGAATTGGGTTTAACTATATTAATTATATATACCCTTTTGGCATCCACGTATTCCATCTTCTGTCTTATTTTTGTAAAGACTTCATCTTGGTTATATTTAGTATTGACTGTCCAATGTTTAAAATCAACATATTCACCGTTTCTCCCTTCAATTTGATAGTCGAATTTCTCATATTTTCGTGCATCCTCTTCTAAATATTCCCGAGAATTGCAAATGTCCTTCAACCTAACACCTGTTAAATCCTCCAAAATATATTTTCCAGCAACTTCTCCTAATGCGCCCTTGTAAATATTTTGATAAAGTATTGGCGACATGATATATTTTTCAGCAGTAAACTCAGTTGCATATCCTTGTTGAACGAAATAATCTTTAAGACCTGGATAATTAAGAATGACATCTAATCTTGCAGCTTGATGGCTTACTTCTATCACACTTGACAAATCGTTATCATGCGTCTCCCTTTTCAACATTTCCTTACCATCAAAACCAATCTTTACATCATGGAAATTGTCATTACAGATTGCAAAATGATAGCAACTTAAGACGCCTCCCCCATTACTAATGTACAAATTATGTATTAAACTCACAGAAGAAAACAATTGCTCATTTGCCGTTGGATATTTAAGAACTGTCTCACGTATACGTTCCCATAACTCAATATAATCACGATACCAGCATTCCCTTATTTCACTATTATACAAAATTCTACTAATTAGCCTTCTGCCATCTTCTGTTCTTTTTATAGCCTCTAAAACGACTTGTGACTTTTGCTCAGTATAACTACTGGTATACTTGCCCACTTTATCAGAAATCGCTTTCATTTCGGGTGACAACAATATATTATTGTCTAATAACAGTTTGTCCAAACCTCCCAGAACTCGTTCATCCACATATATACGTATGTTTTGGTTTCTTAAGTTAGTCCTACCCATTCTTCCTGTTGCCTGGATAATATCGCGAGTACGCATTAGGCTGATACTGCGACGTTGAGATAGCATATTGTACATGTCTGTCCCTTCTTCTTTGGAAAGAGAATCAAAACCAGCCCTAACCATTTTCTTTTTTGTGGCAGAAGATATTTCAAAGTTTTCATATAATTCCTCTGCTTGAATAATATGTCTTAACAGAGTTTCTTCATCAAATTCCTTTCTGTTCTGTAGATTTGCGACCAAATGGGTAATATCACCAAGATAAATGCTGTCAATATCCTTTTCGGAATAATCTCGAGTGTCACAATCTTTCTTAGGTAGCTCAATAAGAAATGGACGATACTTTTCGCATACAGGATGCTGCAAATTTTGTCCGGCTCCTACAGTCTTATAAGTAGAGATGATAAACAACTTTTTTCCTTCTTTCAACAATTCACCCATATGAGCCTTTTCGTCATCAAAAGTAGAACTCGTCAAATAAAACAAACCTATAGCATCGTTCTGTTGTAAGTTGGCATCTTTATTTACCCTTTCTACTATATAACCCAGCACATCTTTCCGTAGAGTAGAGCCATTCTCGTCTTTTGCAGAAGCCATACCAAGATATAATAGGGATTGAAGTTCAGGATGTTTGGCAAAGTCCCTCATCACCATAGCTATGTTACAATAACGCTCTATATAATAATTGTTATTGATATTTTGATCCGTCTCGCAAACAGAAACACTTACTTTGTTAATTATCTGTTTTGCGATGCTCTTGCTTTCAAAAATCCTAAGCATTCCTTCAATATCACTGTCACCAGTTAATATCGTTTGGACATTAACTTTTATCTTGTCCTGATATGGTTGATATTTTTTGTTTAATTCTTCATGTATGAATTCTTTTAATTCGTTTTCAGCATCAATGATATTTACGTATTTGGCTCCAAGATTATCTTTTATAAACCTAAGACTGTAATTACCAGTCACGCTTGGTACTGTTGCAGTTGCAGAAACCGCAAAAACCAACGCGTTTTCCGTCATTAGAAGCAGAATGGATTCTGGCGTTGAGGAAACATTAACCATTGAAATTATCGTGTCATCATTATGACGTGAATCATCTGACAGCTCATAATATAGAAAGCCGTCCTTATAATAAGAATCTGTTATTTCTCCCATACCTTTTACTTCCTTATAATGCAATGCTAAAAGGTCTTTTCTAAGAATATCACCTTGTTTTCTATCAGTGGTTATCTTCTTAAGAATGGTAGAAACGGCATCATCGAATGTCATCATTTCTTCCTCTGAGCCATTTATGTGATTATCTTTTTTTTGCTCATTAATTAGGTTCGCATATTCTGTTGCCCACTCATAAAGAAATTTTGAGAACAATTTGATAAAACCAGTAATCCATCTTATCATCTCGTCAATCTTGACGTTTCCTTCTTTGTAAGATTTTGCATAGTCAGCTCCAGTTCCTTGCTTAATAGCAATACGGCTTTTACTTTTTTCCAAAACGCCCCAAAGCCTATCCTTATTACTTTTCTTCGCAATGGTTAAAACTGCTCCATCATTAAATATAAAAGTCCGTGTACGCTCAGTTGACTCTGTTCTGTAAGGGTAAGAAAGATAATAGTTCTCATATGTTTCTATTGCCCTTTTTGTTAACACATCAAGATTCAGCTTTTTAGTTTCTAGTCTTTTATTCGCTTGCAGCAGATCATTGGAGAATCTTTTTTCAACAAGTGCATCACGTATATTCAGGAACAAATCAAGCAAATCTGTTCTTAATGCCAACTGAGGCTTTATGATATCTTTTATAATATAATCCTTAGTTGCATCAAATTCGTCAATAAAGACTATTTTATTATGAAGAAATTCTGGAGACAAATATGGATAGTTCTCTACTATTACCTGTCTTCCCATCATCAACTTGTCAATAGTCATTAGAATTACCTTTTTCTCCTCAACAAGTACTGATGGATAAACATTTTTTATCCAACTATATTTTTTCTCTTTTTTTATGGCCTTTAAACGTGAAGCCTTTGTCCTTTTACCATCATTTTTCAGAATACTTGTTATTTCATGACGGAAACTCAAGTCTAAACTGCCAATCTTTTCTTGAATTTCTTTACGGAATTCACTATCAGTAATCTGATTGTTTTCAAAAATCTCTATGTACTTGATTAAGTTTTGTAGGGTTTCGCTGTTAAAAACAGAAGGTACAGATTTCAAAACATCCAATGATTTAGCCAATGTTTTAGAATTGGCTTCTAACTCTATGACTTCTTCCTCAAACAAATCATTACCAAGGAGATTCCTCAATTCTTTGCCTGGTAAATTTTTTATCAAGGTTGTAACAAAGATAATTTGTCTAAATCCACCGCCATCAGTTTCAGAATGTTCTGTTATATTACCTTGCTCTCTCCAAGTCTTCAAATAGTCATAGATAGCATGAACAACAGAATAGGTTTTACCATATGAAGTAGGAACTTCAATTGCAGCTAACCCATTGGTCATGTTTGTCATGTATTTGTATATCGTCTTTTGTAACATATTGTTTCTATTAATCGTTTATAAAAAACACCTTACACTATTTTAGTACAAATCTTTCCAGGAGTTCTTCCGTCGTTGTATCTGTAAACGTGTGCCAAATCTCCAACTCTACTGGCTTGTAATCCTTGAAAAGCTTCTTTATAAACTCTATCTCGAAAACCAGACGGAAATCGTTGGGATCGTTATCAGGCTGACCCTCCTTGCGAGTGCCAACGCGAGCAATCTTTATCAGATACAAATCGCGAATGCCCTTACGTTTGATATATGGCATGAAGTAATAGAGCTTGTTGAGAGCAACCGTTGAAGGGAATTTCTTGCCAGTATAGTATATCTTTGCTGACTGGTCAAGATAGCGCTCCACGTTGTCGTTCTTCACCAGACTGATAAGCACATTCTTGCTTTCATCTACATCTGGTTCCAGCTTCTGTGGTTGCTGCTTTGGTGGTTCTGGCACAGCATTCTCCACGATGTTCTCAGGATATTGCTGGAGTACATCAAAAAAATTGAGCTGTTTCACTCTGGCAACGGCTTTCTTTATTTCATTTTTCTCTTCTGGTGCAGCTTTCTCCAACGTTTCGCGGTTTAATCTGCGTCCCATCAGTTTGTACCAGATTGAACGTGCCATCTTGGTTTCCTTCTCTGAGAATCCCATTCCTTTTTGCAGCAACTCCTTATCCGTGAAGTCAAGAATTTCATCTGCCGTTTTCTTCTCTCGAACCATCTGATCTACTTTGTCGAATAGTTCAGCATTAGCTTCGCGATAAGGCAAATAGATTCCTTCTACCTCACTTGGCATCAACTCCAATACACCACCGCCAAAGTTGCGACCAAGTATCTCAGCGAAAGCAAAGGAAAGAGAATTATAATAGCTTACCACAAAAGCCTTATGGTTTACCCCCTCATTGATGAACACACGATGCATCGTGTCTGTGGTGTATGCCTGGGCCTCGTTCAGCACAAACTTAGGATAGAGATTGTTACGACGAAGGAAAAGAGCCTGAGACAACTTTATGGATGGTATCACATACCAATCATCGCGGATGCTGGTTTTATAGCCCTTATTGATGCCTTGTTGTTCACCACTTTCGATGTAGGCTTTCACGCCGTCGCCACCTTCTTCTTTCACCTTTGGAGGAAATACTAAAAGGTTGGCTTTAGCACCAATATTCAGGTTACGTTTCCAGTCTTCAGTCGTAAAGCACAGGCTATTCACCTGAACGCTACGACCAACCATTGGACGAGCATATTCCTGTAACTGGTATAAGTCAACGATGCTTTGAGGAACTGTGAAGTAACCATTAGCGCCAGTTGTTATACCCACCTCCACATTGGCATACTTTCCAATCTTTGGCATGTTTTCGCAACGCACTCTGCCTAAGAATTCCAGTTCTTCTTTATCTAAAAAATAGTAAGTCCACTTGTCTGCATGGAAATCTATCTGCTTAGTAGGCAGATTCAGGCGATGAGGATCAAGGGCCTGTAATCCCTCTGTATCTTTTACCTCAATATGTTCAATCAGGTGTTCGTCCGTACCATTTTTCTCGCAAAGCAACAGCACCACTTCCTGCTGAATTTCCTCAAACACAAGATTCTCGAAAGAAATGATGTTTATTTTGTTGAAGAATCGAGCAAGGTATTTGCGAAGTTGCTGGGCATACGTCACCTGTAGCAATTCTGATGGGATAACGAACCCCATCTTTCCATGTTCTTTCAGCAAAAGACTGCATCCCACAACAAATGTCACCCAGGCATTTGTTAGCTTGGAACGTTTCAGCCCTGCTTTCTTAAATATCTCTCCAGCTAATTCTTGCTGACCTTCATCGTAATACTGATAACGGATAAACGGAGGATTGCCAACAACAAGACTAAACCTCTGCTCTGTATCTAAACAGAAACGATGGAAGTCTGAATTGATGACCTCAGAATCTTGCAAGCCTATAGCACGTGCCTTTTCTGCTTCTACAGCTTCATACTCCACTGCAGTAACATGATGGAAAGCCATCTGCTCCCTCGCCATCTGCTCCAAGAACACACCATCGCCACAACTTGGTTCCAATATGTCAGCATCAATACTGCCGTTTATGCCCCAGTGGAGTATAAACGAAGCAATTGTTGGTGGAGTGTAATATGCTCCTCGCAATTTCTGTTCAGATGCGTCCTCAATCAGCTGCATATTGTTCTTTGATTATTGGGATGATACTATCGTATTGTTGCATGCCGTATAGATTCATAATCATATCGGCTAATTCCTGCTTGGCAATATCAAACTGGCGCTGCAAGATGGTGAGCTGGCGTTTGTTGCCATGCATTGCATCTATTTTGTCACCTAATTCAATAAGTTGCTTTTGCTTTCCTGCTATGTTATCGTGGGCCAATTTCTCTTCGGCATTCTCGAAGTCAATCTTGCGAACAGGCAGTTGTTTTAAGACTTTTGTCCCTCTCGCAATAAAACCGCCACCGAATATCTCACCATAGAGAGAACTAATCCATTCCAGATACTTGCAATTCAAGATTGCTTGCAAATAGTAGATAGAGTATTGTGAATCCTCCGGTAAAGCTATCATACAATAGCCTGCAGTACCACCGGATGATACAAAAGTGCTACAGCTATCAACAGCATATTTGTCGCCTGTAGAAAGTACACCAACGATAATCTTCTCAGGTAGATTACAAGCATCAAGGCTCTGGTGTCTACCATACCTGTGCCATTCGTTAGATGTAGTTGGAACAGGCTTAATATCGCGGGATGTTGCATTCAGGATACTCTTATGAGCAATGAGGTACTTATAGAGTTTGGGGTAATCCTTCTTGATGTCGTCAAGAGGTATCATTTCCAATTTACCTGCATCGTTTTTCCTATATGGAAATATTACACACGCATTGGGCTTGAATGTTCGATAGGTATTCAGCCCATCATCGCCACTTGAAGTTTGGAAGTAAGGCCTTGTAACTTCCTTCTCTACCTTCCAATTCTTATCGTCTTTTACAAAAGTATAAACTCCATCCCTCTCTGATTTTGGCTGGAAGATATACACCTTGTTGGCACTGGTTTGGATGCCGTTGAAAATATTATCCTCACTAGCTATATCCAAAAGAGTTGTGCTGTTCGAAATGATCGTGTTATATGCATCTCTTAGATGTTCAGGAAATAGCGGCCACGTACCTTCTGATAGTTCACTATAGCTCTTGGTGTCCGTAGATAATACGTTTTTATCCGCCAATTTCCATTTTTCCAAATTACTTACCTCGTTATACACGAATGTGTCATGTTCAGCATTCTTCAAGATGAGCAGACATGTGTAGTTGGATTTCCCAGGGAAGACTTTGCAAGCTCCAAATGAAGTGATGGCTTCGAGTATCTTCTGAGTCGTTATGAGACGGCGCAATTCCTGACCTGCCCCTACCTTCATAAACTTTAGTGGCACAATATATCCCAACAAACCGTTTTCTTTCAGCAAGGACGTGGCGCGTTCAATGAAGACGATATACTTGTCAAACTGCTTATATGCACTGGCATACTTTTCTTTGTATAATGGCAATTCCTTGGGAGTAACATTCTTCATGCCCTCCGTAGTTAGATAAGGAGGATTGCCTATGATGGCATCGAAACGTAAGGTGCCAAAGTCATAAGGATTAATATCACTGGCATCTTCTGCTTTGATATCGTTGCTTGACAAAAGGCTGTTTCCAAAGAAGATGTTCTTTGCTAAGTCAGGCAGGATAGGATGTTCGTTCATCAGACTTGCAGAATCTTCATCTTCCAGCAATTTTAACAGCAAGCCAAACTTACATGCTTCGGCTGCGTTGAAATCCTTATCAACACCATAAATGCAATTTGTCAACAGTTGCTTCTTTTCTGCATATTTCAGTCTATAAGAGTTTTCGCCAACTTGAACAAGTTTGGTGGTGTCGTGCTGGATATAGTAGTCTATCAGAATATCATTCAGCAACTGGTACGCCTCCAATAGGAAAGCACCTGAGCCACAAGCAATATCTGCAATCTTCATTCCCAAGATTTCTTTTGCAGATTTATCCTTGCAAAGCGGTGATATGGTTTGACGGAGAATCTCACGAATAATATATGTGGGTGTCGTCACCACATCACGATCCTCATTCTCAGGCTTCTTAACGATTCGCAATTCTCCATCTACCATCGCCAATTTCTCTGCAATGAAAATCTCGTAGATGTGACCCAATATGTCAGATGAGAATACGCTGAATGAGTATGGACTTTCTGGGTAGTACAACTGTCGAATGATAGTCCAGAAAGCAGAACTGGCATTGCATACCACTTGCTCAGAAAGAGTCTGGTCAAACAATCCAGAGTTGTACTTGCTATCTGCTTTACGGAATTTCTCCAAAAGTGCATTGAACTGGCCAGCATCAGCAATCGCCAACAATTCCTTATAAGTCTCAATATTTCTGTCCTCACAGACTCGAAGGAAAAGAATCTTGTTGATATAGCTCTGCACTTCGTCACCCAAAAGCTTTATATCAATGGAAGGGTCAGCGGCAACAATCTCTTTACCAAGTAGCAGGCGCCACTCGTTTATCTGCTTTAAGAACTGCTTATCAACAGACCACTGCTTCAAACGTACTTCAATATCCTTCCATTCCTCATCGAACTGACCTGAATATACGGATTCCTTGCCAAGGAGACGCTTAATCTCTTCAAAACTCTCCTCATATTCAGTATAGTGGTACTTCTTGATAAGAGCCTTCTGATTATTGTCGTTTTCTTCCACCTTCACCGATGCGTCATAAATCATCAGGTACTCGAAGTTGGAAAGAACAGATATTTTCAGATTTGCTGTATAACCATAGCGACGTGCCTGACGTGCGGGTGCATCCACCTCGTGAATATTCACATGGGGTTTCTTTGCTTCAAGGAAGAACTTGCGTTCTGCAAACAAACGGAACGTATAATCTGGTTTCTTGGTGTTTTCGTCGGCACCAGCTTTCAGTGGTTCCTCCAGTATCACCTCACGTTCATTGGTCGGATTGCCGGCACGGTTCTTGATGTCCCAGCCCAACAGTTCAAACAGCGGGTCAAGGAAGTCGCTCCTCAATAAAGTCTCATTATAACGGTCTGTTAAGTAATAAGTCCTTTCCGCTTTATATTTTTCAATCAGTTTTTTTATATCCATTTTAATAGTATAAAAGAGTATAAACAGAGTTTATGCGAATGCTTTTCTAATTGGTATTGAGATTGCAGGCTTTAATTCACAAAACCATTTTCTATAATCTGAATTATTAATTTTCATCATACACATTAAATCTTCATCACTATAACCCAAATCTTCCTTATAACCTTTTAGGAGGACATCTAAAACAACAGGTTTCTCTAAAGGCAAATCAACTGGTTCTTTTTTCGTATAACCGTGTTTTGAAAAATTAATTTGAAAATTCCTATATGTTATAGAAGATATCGTTCCGATGTCTTTTGCGCGTTTTACTAATGCATGCATAGATACTCTCCAACGCCGTTTAAGATCTGCAAGTTTTGCCATATTCAAATTATACAGCAAAGGCTTAATATCATCGGATGGCATTAAAAATTCCGATGCAAAGATATTTGCTTCTTCTTCTGCATCTCTATCTTCAGAAATTATATCATCAAGATGCATAACAATATGACCTAATTCATGCGCAAGAGAAAATCTTATTCTATCATTTGGCATCTGATTGTTTAAAAAAACCACCTTTCTACCTTGACTGGTGGAAGTAGAAAGACCATCCATTTTATCTGTTCCAAAATCCATTCTTATAATAATTACTCCACAATTTTCCAATAAAGTAACAAGATTTGGCACAGGCCCCCTATACAATCCCATGTCTAAACGTGTTTTTTTTGCAATATCTTGTGGAGTTATTCCATTATGAACCAAATATGTCCGTAACGAATAGTTTGGCATTTCAAAAGGTTCTGTTAGATGATCCAGAATTACTTTTATAATTTTGATAGTTGAAACAAAAGAATCCACATCTTTAGATGAGACTGTAATTCTTCTTCTAAAAAATGAATTAGCACTAAGAGAAGAATCCCATTCCTGTCTGAAAAATGATAGTGGCAAATCATATACATCAGAGACCTTATCCCAAACAGAAGGTTCCAAATCTTGAATACAATGTTCTGCCTTTGATAACTTCCCCTGAGAAATGCCAATCTGTTCTGCCGCCTCTTTTTGCGTCATATGACGTAATGTGCGAGCAACCGTTAACCATTGATTATTTTGAAGTTCCATCCCCTTCTTTCTTTTGAGTATTCTTTAATATTGGTGTTATTGGAGTCGGATCATCAGGATCGTTAAACCCTTGCTCAATATATAATGCATCTGCAAGAGGTATTGAATATAAAAATATAGTGTCACCCATAATCCTATATAATATCTTTATAGATGTTATTTCTGTCCACATTCTATCCACGGTATATTCAACTATAAGAATATGTTGGGAATGAGATTGCTCATTAATAGCAATAGTCACTCTTGAATCTTCATTAGTAGAAGCACCTGATTTCTTAAAAATAAAAACATAATCATTATAACAAAACAGCAAACGTTGATTGTTTGCATTATTATCAGGGAACGAAATATCATTATACAACGTAGACTGATTAATACAATCTTTTACATATCGATAAACTCTCTCGTGTAACACCTTACTTTTTGTAGAATCAGAGTCTATTAAATCTTCAACAGATAATGATGCGAAAGCAAATCTAACACCTTGAGATAATAGTCTACCCAAAGTTTCAACGTCACACTTTTCGAAAAACTCATGTTGGTCAAAGGCACCTTTGCCACCAAACAAATCTTGCTGAATTATATATTCCATAAATTGCTATATTTAAATTTGGCAACAAATTTATTAAAAATATTCCATTAAAAAGAAACATATATGAGAAAAATATTCCAATTATGCTAAAATTTAACCTCTGTTAAGGTTTTGGCACATTAAAAAACGGATTATACCCTCAAATGCTCATACAGTTTCAACCTCAGCACCTCTCCATTCTGGAATTCGAACTGGGACTTCTTGCGATTGAACTTGAGCAATACTCCATGCAGAGCACGTTGGGCGACGAGGTCAGATAGAGCCGGATGTACTCCAGCAGGTCGTCGAGCAGTGGAATCTGCCGCTTGTTCTTCTCCTGTTACTGTTTCTGCACATACAGGTACGCATAACTCTTCTGGAACGTGGCACGCAGTTTGACGGCCAACAGCGATTGGCGGCCATAGCGAATCTGAATGATGTTCTTATGCCCCGCCCAGTTACTCTGCACGAAGTTCTGGTTTTCAACTTCGCATCGTAGAACTCGCCGTCAATCAGAATCTTGATGTCCTTGCTCTGTCCGTGCGTCAAGATGGATTTATCTCACGCCCTGAACAGTGAGCACATTGACACTGGAATGGTCATCCCGTCATTGAGCAACGACCAGTCGATACCCAAACCATTTGGAGATTCTCTCAAAGTCAATAAAAACCTTAGTCACTTTATCCAGATAAAGATTTAATCCACGAACAAAGTCGTGCCAAAGATGTCGGTCTGACGACACGTTAACATTGGCACGATTGACATTGGTCAAAACATCTGTCCCATATATATAATAAGGTGGGACAGCAGTTTTGTGATTTCTTTATCTCTCAATGGGGACTGTCTGCCCCCATGGCGAAGCCTTCCCCCGAGTGTAATTCAATGGTATAGATTATTATGGTCTAATTCGCGAGTTGTCTTTGTCGTTTTCCCATTTCAATGATCACCATGAGGTAGGGTAGAGGGAACGGACAAAAGATAAAAAATGATATTTTCTGCTCCAATTGGTACGCATATCGAAAATTATTCGTAACTTTGCAGTCGAAAAGGTTATGATAAGCGAAAACAAGCGAAATCTGACCGAAAAAGAAGAGTTTACAAATTAATTACAGATGAGAAATCGAACCACATAGGGACAAATGCTAACGGTGCTGGTTCTCAATGTGTTAGACGGAAAAATATAGGGAGCCTCTCCTTCCGCGAGAGATACCTCTCTCTCCGCTGACAAGTCCGCATAACGAATTGATTATCAATAAGTTATGCGGATTTTCTATTTCTCCGTTACCCAAAATCAGACCCAAATCTCATCCAAAACTCGGAGAATTCTGAAAATAGCGAATCCTAAACTATCCAAGGAGATGTTAAAGTATGTATCTGATAAACAGATAGGTTGCCTTTACTTTTAGATTCAATATGGCTGACTAGATTCTCATTTTATAAAATGTGGATAATCTGGTTCTCCAAGATTCGGCTTGTATGTAAAGCCCTCATAACTGAAAGCGTTCAGATCCTCGGGCTTGTCAATTCGATTCTCTATGATGAATCGTGTCATGGCTCCACGACAAGTCTTGGCCCATACTGCTTGCATCTTCAGGTCGTTTCCCTTACGGACATAAAACAATGGTTGGATAATACGAACTCCTTTACGGACTCGATGCCAATCGAACAGATGTTGGTATTCCTCGGTGGCAAGATGTATCAGGATGCCATCATCTGCTTTCACACTGTCTATAAGTATATCTGTCAGGCGATTTTTCCAGAATCCAAACATGTTCTTCCCTTCTCCACTTGGAAGTTCTACATTTCCCTCCATCCGATAAGACAGAATAGCATCAAGTGGTCGAAGTAGCCCATATAGAAAAGAGGTAATCCATAGCTTGCCCTGTGAATAATTGAGGTCGTCGACATTCAGAGTCTCAGCCTTCAGATGCTTGTATGCTTGGCCTTGATAGGCAAGAATAGCTGGAAGTTTCGTGGCATCATCGAAGAACCGCATATACCGCAACCTGTTCTGAGCGGCAATCTGCTGACTGCAGCCAAGCATTTCGGCTATCGTCTCAGCTGAATATTGAGCCATATCCTTCGCAAAGCTATATGCTTCATTCTGGAAACGAGGTGTTGAGAGGTTGATGTCCGGAACGGATTTCACCTTCTTGCTCTGGCAAGCGTCTCCTTTCGTCGCCGAGCGGTCATTCATAATCTTTGCGGAAGCTAGTATTATCTGCATAGTTCTTTTGAATCATACTCATTTCGATAATCGTTCTAATGCAGTAACATCCAGTCGATACACCGTACAATCGTCTATAGGAACGGCACCGAGTGAGCGATAGAAGTCATTGCTGGGCTTATTCCAGTCGAGACTCATCCACTCCATTCTTCCGCAATGGTGCTCATGGGCAGTCTTTACCAGATGCAGCAGTAAGGTCTTTCCATAGCCTTTACCACGTTCTTCTGGCCAAACAAACAAGTCCTCCAGATACAGTCCTGAATGTCCGATGAATGTTGAGAAGTTGTAGAAGTAGAGCGCGAAGCCGACCTCTCGCCCGTCCACGACAGCGAAAACTGCCTCTGCCCTGTGCTCGTCGAACATTTCTCGCTCCAGAACATCCGGCGAGGCAATCACCTCGTCCTCCATCTGTGCATATCGGGCAATGCCCCTTATGAACTTCAGCAACAACGGTACATCTTGGCGTTCTGCCTTGCGAATCACTATATTATTTTCAGAGTTTATCATTCCTTGAAAGTAAGTTACTATTACTTATTTTTTAAAGATTGTTGCAAAGTTAGTGCTTTCATCTGATATTTGGAGATTTCTTTGTACTTTTGTGCCTGGTTTTGAGATTAATTAAGGAATTGGAGAAGTACAGATGATAGAGATTCAAGAAGCAACAAAGAGCCAGGCAGCAGAGATTGCCAACCTGATAATGATGGCAATGACAGATGATTGCTGTCTGTACTTCTGTGGTGACAGCTACGGACTTGATGATTTCCGGAAGATGATGACGAAGCTTGTTGAATGCGAGAATTCGCAGTACAGCTATCAGAACACTTTGGTAGCAAAGGATGGTAATAAAGTTGTCGGTATTTCTGTTTGCTATGACGGTAGCCGTCTGCACGAACTTCGTCGCACTTTTATCGATGCAGCTAAGGAATATATCGGCAAGGATCACTCCGGTATGGATGATGAAACTCAAGCAGGTGAACTATATCTTGACTCATTGGCAGTGCTTTCGGAATATCGTCGTCAGGGTATAGCCCAAAAACTGTTGTTGGCTACTAAAGAACGGGCTAATCGTTTGGGCTTGCCGTGTGTCGGTCTCTTGGCAGATAAGAATAATCCCGTCGGCGAAGCATTATACACTTCTGTCGGATTCCGATATGTAAATGATAGCCATTGGGGCGGTCACCCCATGAAACATCTGATATTGTAGCAATGAGTAGTATCACCCTTTCCATATTCCTACTGAGCATTGGCGCGAGTTTCATCCAGCGTACCACAGGCTTCGGATTCGGCATCTTCATCATGACGATGCTGCCGTTCCTTATGTCCACGTATGGCGAGGCAACAACACTCTCAGGACTGCTGGCTATCACAACTTCTGCAGCTATCGTATGGCGGTTAAGGGACTACGTCACTTGGCGACGGCTTTGGCCGATTCTGCTGACGTTTATCCTCGTCTCAACCATCGCCATCTTTGCTTTGACACGTATAGAAGACCACATATTGCGTCGCATCCTTGGCATAGCACTTATCTTGATTAGTATCTACTTTATGCTTTTCAGCCAGCGTATCAAGTTGCCAACCACGAAAAAAGTGCAGGTAGGTGCTGGAACTTTGAGTGGACTGATGGGCGGTTTCTTTGGTATGCAAGGCCCTCCAGCCGTGCTTTACTTCATCCAGAGTGAGCCAACGAAGGAACATTATATGGCAATGGCGCAGACCTATTTTCTGATTGGCAATGTGATGATGACTGGTGTGAGAGCCTACAACGGCTTCTTCACTACGACTGTCGCCGTTGATTATCTCTATGGCCTCGGCGGTGTCATCATAGGCACGATGCTGGGCGCCTACGTCTTCAAGCATATCCCCAATCGCATTTTCCGATACATCGTCTATGCCTACATCTGCATCAGCGGTGTAATCATATTAATGACAAATTAAGAACTATGGCATACTTGAATAAGTTCGGTCAGAACGATGACTATCGGCGTGAAGAACTAATCCGCATCATCGAACACTCTGTGGAGAGATTGACTTTACAGGAACTTGCGGCACTGTACTACGATATGTCTACCAAGTCGTATATTAACGACTGAAAAGTCATGCCGCTTCAGCTTCTGAGCAGACTCTATTGAGTATCTCAGGTTCCTCATCCAGCAATCTTGTTAGTAGTGTTTTGTTGAAACGCCAGCGGTTTCCTGCACGATAGGCTATGTCTCGTTCCTGCAGGATGCCGGAGTTGATAATGTTTTGGGCCTTTGTGTTTCCACAGGCAAGGAAATCAGCAAGCCCGCTGACACCTTTGATGAGTTCTCGCGGTTCAACTTCCAACGGTGTCTGCTTGGTCTCTTCTGTTTCAAATTCTTCTAGGAGTAATTCCAGCAACTCTTTCTGTGCGCATGCACTTTCGTACATTGTGGTGAGAAGTTCCTTCATCACATCTTTCTTGTTTTTAATAATCTTCGTTGTCTTCATTGGCGTACAATCTTATTGTTTTAAATTGTACTCCAGTTTCGAAGAGAGTTCTTTTTATATGGGGATTATTTATAAGCATCGAGAATGGAAACTATAGTAGATACAACTAAACCAATACAACCTATGGTCGGACATACTTAAACGACTGCTGGTTGTACAGCAGAATTATGGATGATTAATATTCGCAATATTCTGATACCCTGTTTTATTTGAAGTTAAAATATGATTTCTCGGCCACACCTCAACGATTGTGACCGAGAAAGTCTATGTCTCACGATTCCTAAAATCTCACAATATGATAATCGTGGAGCAAATGGTTGAGACATTTACTATCCAGGTCTTTGTGATGTTGCTTAAGGAGCCAGATGACAGTTCTTCGATTTCTACAAGTGAAAGTATTACAAAATATAGATGATGAGGTGGGAAGTTCATATCCCATCTTACTTGTGAAAATTGCAGTGATTTCTTCGCGCGTAATATCCAGTTTGGCAAGCTCATCTTCAATCCATGTTTGATGAGCGGCTTGTTGCTCTTTTATTTTCTTACGTTCAGCTTCTTCGGCCTTACGTAACGCCATAGCCTTCTTCACTTCCTTTATGAAAGCAGGCATTGTTATCTCTACATAATTACCATGAACACCACCACGTGGAGCATCATTACCAGTCTTGTAAGCAATGCCAAGTTTGTTGAGTTGAACGCAGACTTCGTTTGTATAGTCGACGGCGGTCGTACGCCTACCGCTTCCCCTATAGAATCCTGTATACGCATGACCATTTTCTAAGAGTTCCACAAGAAAATCGTGGACCTTAGAACATTTTGTAATGCCAGAGATACGGTAAGGTGCTTCTACTAATTGCTTAAGTAAATAGTACTTTGTCTTTTTCATAATTCTATGTTTATGGGTAATAATGAACTTTACTATTAGTTATAATACTTTTGCATATTGTAATTCTGAATTTTGAGTTAAAACAATTTGTTCTGCTCGTAAAACTCTTCTGGGGCGTCATCTTCCTTCTGACGGCAGATCTTGGTGAAATACAAGTTATCGCCATCGTAGTTGCGCACGACTGCAATACACTCTCCTTTTTCGAGCTTGCATTCAAAATAGAGGTCATTCTTGTCAGCTTCGCGGAGTTGTTCGCATCCTTTAACATGGTATTCTGCCTCTTTACACGCTTCCTCGAAACTTTCATATGAGTCCGCAGCCAGAATGTCTATAGTACCGTTGTACCAACCATAGTAATAGACTTCATAACAGTACATATGGTAAGTATCCTCGTCAAGTGTAATAATTGTGATGGGAGTTTCTTTTGTCTCATTCACATACTCTCTTATGATTAGCATGCAGCAACCCGGAACCTCTGCATGATAGCGGATTTCGTTAACAAGTTCAGATACGACTTCATAATAGAAATCAAGATTATCTTTCTTCTCTTCTGACCATTTAGCGTAGTTGATTACTTCAAGTACAGACTCCTTGCAGTACTCTACACCGTCTACATCATACTTAGCATTATTAATGAACTTGTCCGAAAACGTGTCACTATGGTCGAACTCCATCCAGCCGTTCTTGATAAAAAGTTTCAGCCCATCTGGTGTAATACCCAATTCCCTTAACAGGTTGCTCTTAACCTCTTTACAATCGAAAATAAAATCCTTATTTATTGTTGTTTGTTGTATTAAATGTCGATAATAATATTTTTGTTCAAACTCGTGAAAGATGTAGCTGAAGCACTCTGTATCAATCATGCTGTAAACATTACCAAATACCCCCCAGAACTCATCTGGATTCTTCATGACCTTTTCATAGGTATATTTACCTTTACCGACGATATGCCATAGGCCATCGCTCATTGTATCGTTACCAATCCAATTATTATTAGCAAACCCTTCCGGACACATATAATCGTATTCGCCGTTGCTGATAGTACGATAGTACTCCTTGATGCGTTCTTCTAGTTTGGAACGCATAACACTTGCCATATCCTCGAACTCTTTCAGTTCGTCTCGAGTACACGCCTCCAGCATCCTCTGGCGGCAAATCTCATCGTTCTTTTCGCACTTCCAGTAATGAGACCAGTTAATCTTATTAATGATCTCCCAAAATCTTTTCTCTTTCATAATCTTCAATTTTATATTAATAATTACTTGACAGTATTTCGCATCTGACCCACAGGGAAGCATAGTGCGCCATTGACGAGCTTGTTCATATACTGCTTGGTGTATTCTTGATCAATACAACCGAATACATAGGGAACTTCCAGCCCCTTGATGAAGTAGTACCAAAAGTTGGCTGTAAGTTTGATATTGTCAATATCAAATTCTTCATTCCTCTTACCTTCTGCTAATACATTTTGGAAAAGTTCCAATTCAACAGAGTCGAAGCGTTTACGGACTTTCTCCACCATCATGAAGTTTCGGTAAATGCCTGTTTCCAAGTTCCCATTCTTCTTCACCGTTTCACCAATCATACCAAGATGGTTATTGATGAGTTCAATGAGCTTTTCTTGCGATGTAATCTTTTGCGTAACTATTTCGATATGTTTTTCAGTAAGTTTATCCAACTCACTCTCAATAACAGCGTAATAGATTTCTTCCTTCGACTTAAAGTACTCGTAGAGCGTGCGTCGCCCCTTTTCTGAAGATTCAGCGATGTCATTCATCGTCGTGTTTTCTATACCTTTTGTGGCAAAGAGTTGCTTCGCCACTTCAACTAATAGTTTTTTTGTTACTTTCTCTTTCATTGAAATTTCTACTTTTTATTGTTAATACTATAGTTATATTCAGAAGTCGAACTTCATGGAAAAGCCGAGCGTGTTTGACCCCCGATGGCAAGCGATGTTGACCCTCACGG
>CALDLA010000151.1 GCA_937898415.1 uncultured Prevotellaceae bacterium
TTCTCAGGGTGGTTGGTCAGGTGAATGCTTTGGACGATGTGCTGCCAGAGCTGCCAGAGTCACCTTACCTTGTTCGTAGGGAAGAGAAGAAGGCACAAAGAATACGTCACACAAATAAGAAGTAGGCTGTTATGACAAGTTCATTGAAAGTTATCCTTTGGGGAGAAGAGATAGGACGTTTGGCATGGGATGAGCGCAGGAGGCTGGCTTATTTCATGTACAACCCTGAGTGGATCAAGCGAGGACTGAATATCTCTCCCTTGGTTGCACCCATCGATGGAGCACGAGGACTTGCACCCGTTTGGGGTGAGGATGCCAGGATCTACCAGAAGCTCCCCGCATTCGTTGCTGATTCTTTGCCTGATGCCTGGGGTAATCAGTTGTTTGACCTTTGGCGACAGCAGAACCATTTGGCCAATGCTGACATCACTCCTTTGGACAAACTCTCGTTCATTGGCAAACGTGGTATGGGAGCTTTGGAGTTCCAGCCTGAGTTTGCTCGTGAACAGAAGGCTCAGAAGATTGATATGAAATCCTTGGCTGAATTGGCAGAACGCATCTACACGGAGAGGGAACAGGCACGTATCATGCCAGATGAAAGCATTACTATGCAGTCGTTGCTGACTGTCGGCACATCTGCTGGTGGTCGTCAGCCAAAGGCCATCATTGCCATCAACCGAAAGACTGGCGAGATTCGTAGTGGGCAGATATCTGGTTTGAAGAACTACGACTACTGTCTGCTGAAGTTCGGCAATACACTGTATAGCTCAGCTGAACTGGAGATGGCTTACTATGAGTTGGCTATGATGGCAGGAATCCGCATGATGCCGTCGGAACTATATACCGTTGACGGCAACAATCATTTCATCACCAAGCGTTTCGATCGTGACGGTGAGAGGAAGATTTATACCCAAACGTTAGCTGCCATCAGTCCAGATGCTGACAGCTATGAGCAACTGATAGCCGTTTGCCGTAAACTTCATCTGCCCGAATCCGACTGTCAGGAGGTGTTCCGCAGGATGGTCTTCAATATTCTGGCCAACAACACCGATGACCACAATAAGAACTTCTTGTTCATCATGAATGAGGATGGCAGTTGGCGACTGTCACCAGCCTATGATATCACCTATATTATAGATAATGGTGGTTTCCTGCCTAACGAAGACCATTGCTTGTATATCAGGGCCAAGCTTCGTGGCATTACCCGTGAGGATGCCATCCAGTTTGCCCGCGACAATGGCATTCGCCGGCCTGATGCCATCATCCGTGATGTGGCTGCATCACTGAAGCAGTTCCGTTCTATCGCCACGAAATACGGTGTGTCTGATGAATGGACGGGTAGGGTGGAGACAACCATTATCGGTCACCTGAAAGCATGGGGAGAATGGGATGAATCCGAATTGCCTGAGTTCTCAATGAACGGTCATTCGGTTTCCAACATCCGCATGGAACAGGCATACAAAGGTAACTACCATCTGCTTGTTGAGATTGATGGCAAGGAACGTAAGTTCGTGATAGGCAAGAACAAAGAAGAGTTTGCGCTGATTGAGAAGAGTGGCATTGCCAACCTTACTCCAGAACTGCTGCAAGCAATGGTAGAAAAATACTTTTTTTCTTGACCGAGACGCACTATTCTTTATAAAAGTTCTTGCTTTGCAAGCGGCATAGCCGAGTGGCATAGTCCTCATTTTATTTGAGCTTACCACTTAGAATCCTGCTTCGTGCGCATTTTACGGCAGGTTTATAGTAGTCAATCTCCATTGCTTCGAGGGTGCGTTTCAACTCATCCATCAGTTCTGGAAAGAATTTGCACATGCGAAAGGCGAGCTTCATGCAGACGGACTGAATGCCAGGGAACTCCTCGACATCTATCATGTGCTCGAAGCAGAAATCGAGGAAGTCCGTCCGCAGGTCATCTTCTGACATATCCAATCGTTCAACGATGTTCAAGGACAGTCGCCTGACGGATGAGTTTTTTGTCTTCATTGCCTGATCGATAAGCTCGTTCTGTATCACCTGCAGCTGGGACAAGTCTTCTTTGCTGGCTTTGGTCAGTCCCCATAAAGCGCTCCTAGCTACGAGATAATCCTCACTGAATGCATACTGACGCGCAAAACCCAGGAAATCACCATTTGCCTTCACATCCTGGTAGATTTCCTGAGCACCGCCCTCGCTGAACGTTTGTCTGAGTCTGTCTTCGGTTATGGGCATAATATCAATTTCTTAATCCATCTATCCAAGAACAGCATCTGATCTTCTGTGTGAAACCAATGTTCGCCACCTTCCATAACAGTTAGAGTGGCTTGATGCTTGTTGACAAAGTCAGTGATGGTATCTAATGATGTCAGATGGTCGTTGCTGCCGTATAGGATCTGTGTTGGCGCATGCCACGTAATAGGATGACTTCTAACATAACTCAGATACTCCCACGACAAATCTTCACCAAAGTCAGTGTGAATCACACCTTCTGATTCCAGTTCCTGCTCTGTAACATTGGCCCACTGCATCATATTGGTAATCAGTTTCTCTATATCCACGATAGGAGAGATAAAATAGGCCTTCTGAATTATATCGTCAATGTCAGCATTCATGCTGAAGAATGCCCCGATGCTATTGGCAACCAGAATAACATTATTATATCTGCGTTTGAGTTTTTCTACGGCTATGTGTATCTCCTTGCCTGTTTCCCAAGGGCTGAACGTCTGAAAGTCCAAGCCTATCACTTCGCTGTCAGGAAACAGTGGCTTGTAGTGCTCACTTTCTGCTGCACTACCGCCTTTGCCGTGTATGTATATTACTGCGTTCATTTTTAATTATACGGTTTATCATCCAGTGGACGAGTGCATCCCCAACTCTTGGCGAAGTCTTCAAAGCCCTTGTTGACCTTCTTCAGGAATAGCAGGCTCACCATCTTACGTACCAGCCAAGGGTATTGCTCTGGGCCTGTGAACTTCTTTGCTTCTGGGATGAGGAAGTTGCCGTTCTGCGCAAACAGCCGTCCCATCTTTTTGTAAGGAGCAACAATCTTGGCTTTTACAGCATCCTCTCTGGTTCGGATGCCAAAACTACCGCCATGAATCAGCGTGCCGCCATAGCTGCAACCGAATTGTGCGGGCAGCTCTTGCAAGATACGCTCACAGAAACGGAACTCATTACCTTCGTCCATGCCTCCATGAAGGAGGAAAGACAACAGGGCAGGCTGCTTGCGCTCTGATGGCAACGTTTCAAGAAATTCCAGCATCATACTGGGCATGCACTCCACATAGAGCGGAAAAGCAATGAGGATACGCTCGTGTGAAAGGAAGGCTTCACGTGCTGTTTCCCATTCCTTGCGGCTGGAGAGATTGTGAAGTTCCCAAGTGATGCCTGCTTCTTCCAGACCTTTGACAAACGAATGAATAATCTTGTCTGTATTGCTGAACTTCGCCACACGTGGACTGCCGTTGATGATGACCAAGTGAGAAAGTTTATTGTTTAGTGATACGACAGCCTCACTTTTCACTTTACACTTTACACTTTTCACTTGCAAAGCGATAGCACCAAATGACTGCCCACCTATGTTTACTGCCGTACGTTTGCACCAATCTTCTATCATCGCCTGGTCGGCATCACCATTGTATAGGACTCCGATGTTGAGCGGATGGTAACGCAACTCATGACGCATCCAGCCATCGCGAATGCCTACTGTCATGTTCAGCATGGGCATAATTCGATCCATCAGCCGCTTGCCTTTATAATCCAGAAATCCGAAACGCGTATCGGATACGATCCACATGTTTTCAGTCTCTACCAGTTTTTTTATAATCTCTTCGTAATCGTCTTTTATGGCACAGATGCCAGGCGTTTTCAGCCAGCACTGGTTACAGCCCATGCAATGTACAATCTTCATGTCTGAGGTATCAACAATCTCCACCTCTTTGACTTTAATCAGAGCCGTTATCTGCTCGGTATAGTCTTTACCTAATGTGTTTAATAC
Organism: uncultured Prevotellaceae bacterium; assembly: GCA_937898415.1. Lineage (GTDB taxonomy): Bacteria > Bacteroidota > Bacteroidia > Bacteroidales > Bacteroidaceae > Prevotella. Next base: position 3,977 of record CALDLA010000151.1, read on the forward strand.
TAATGTTTTCATTTGTCATTGACATTAAAAAAGTCATTAACACAAAAAGAGTATTTCCTTCTGTAATATGTCCAAGAAACGTGAAGCTTGTCGTAGCGGTATAACTTTCCATCTACAGGCAGCGTAAAGAACTCCTCCACCTGGCTTGCCGTCTTGCCTATGCACCAGCACATCATCATGGTGAACTTCATGCCGTTCCTTTTGCTGACCTTTACCAAGCGGCAAACATCCAACGTCTTCACCAATGTCACCATCGGCATGGGCGATGCCATCCACATACGGAATGCTTCAGCACGGATGTTTTCGTGTGGCTGTATCTCAGTTTTCATCTTTTTGAGTTTATTTTCCAACCTCGATTCTCATTTCGCAATCTGTTCCGCCACGCAAGATGGAATGGCAAAGCGTCACGGTGAAGTGTTTCTCTTTCCATAGACATTGCAGCGAATAAATCACGCTTTGGCGTGAACACTCGCAGAGCAATGGAGTGGTGACATATCCTTTTTTGCACAACTTACAGGTGCATTCCAAGAAAACAAGGCGATAAACTCGTCCTTTCTCAACGACCCCTCCTCTTACACCTTGCAGTTCATTAGCCATCTGAAAGAAGGTGTCCATGTCGCCTTGGGCACGATTATGGAGCTGTTGGTAAACAGACAGCGTACCGCCATTCACACAGTTCCTTCCGCATTCCGAAAAGAAGACCGACCGTTGCTCTGGAGAGAGACGCTCCAGACCTTTCTCGAAACCCTTGAACCAATTTTCTATTTCCATTTTATCGTCATTAATTTTACTTTTTGCCAAAGTCATAGTAGTAGCTGTGGCATGGATGACGCCCATTTTCATTGTATCTGTTTTTATGAACTATTTCGAAAACGAACCAATCTCTATCAGATTTCCGTCTGGGTCGGCCACATAGCAGGTGCGCTGGCCCCAAGGTTCTGTGGTGGGAGGAAGAACAGGTATCGCTCCATGGTAGAGGGCATGCTGATATTCCTTGTCAACATCGGCATACGAAGGAACATCGAATGCTAATTCAACAGAGCCGTTGAACCCCATTGGATATTGAAATTTGTAAGATACCATCTGTTCGAAATCACTACGAGGATAGAGAATAATACGCATGTCACCCAGCATCATCTCCACGTTAGGTTGAATGCCATCCCAATCGGTGGTAAAACCAAAGTTTTTCGTGTAGAAATCAACAGTAGCCTTATTGTTGCTGGTAAAAAGGCCAATGGTGTTGAATTTGAATCGAGGACGTGGCGAGTACAACTTTACCAGTCCGACGCTCATAAACGTGTACCAGCCATTTATCATTTCTGGCGTATCGTTCTCAAGCAGTTTCAGCAACTCGCGTGTAAACTCAAGATATCCCGAGCCATTGGCAGTAACGATACGACCATCAGTTACGGCCTGCTCGTTCACATAACCGGCCTCGTTGGTATAGTTGTTGCCACCCCACAATTTCAGTTGGTCGATACCATTACCTGTATGTTTGATGTTGTTCAGCAGTCCCTGCTTGGCCATCCACGAAGCGGCATTACAGATAGCCCCCACAACAACACCTTTGCTCAGTGCATCCTTAACAATGGGCAATACACGCTCAGCTTCGGGATTCATCCAACCGAAACCACCTATCAAGACCAAGGCAGCATAATCTTCAGGCATGGCTTCGAACGAATAGTCGGGCAGGGTTCGCATACCGCCTATCGATTTTACAGGCTCCATCGTTGGGGCTACCATCTTGTTAATATACTTAGGCTCCTTGCGAAAGCCTGTGGCATCGGTGCTCACTGCACCTGGCATAAAACCTATTTCGTGCTCTGCATAATTATCCAGCAATATGTACAATATTTCTTTCATCTGTATA
>CALDLA010000152.1 GCA_937898415.1 uncultured Prevotellaceae bacterium
TTATTATATATAGGCTTATAGGAAGAACGAGCGCAGGATGGTTGCTGCCACGATAAGGAAGATACAGGCACCGAACCATGAGGCTGCGGTCTTCGAGGTGTCGGGATCGCCGCTGGAGAACTTGCCGTACACCTTCACGCCGCCGATAAGTCCCACGACGGCACCGATGGCATAGATGAGCTTCGTGCCCGGCTCGAAGTAACTGGTCACCATGCTTGTTGCCTCGTTGATACCTGCGAGGCCGTTGCCCTGGGCCATAGCGGTAGTTGTTGCTGCAGCAATGAGGGCTGCACATGCTACGAGCTTCTTGTTAGCGAATTTCTTTACATTCATTTTCATTTTTTCGTTTACGTTTAAATTGTTAATACTGTTGTTGATTGGTTGGATAATTGTTGGATTCAGTGGTTGCAGAAACGCACGTCTATCCGTAGTCTCTCTGTTTCATTTTTCTTCTTGTCGTTTATTCGTTACTGTTTATACATAGTCGTGGATATTGAAATCCTCGAATCTCTCAGGGATGGAGAACGCTTCCTTCGGCTCAGCCTTTACGTCATTCCTGTCTGAAACAGCATCCTCTATTGGCTTATTCTCGTACTTGTCAAACAAGTCGTTGATACGATCACCAATATGCGGGAAGTCCTTGGTGACGGTGTCGAACAGTTCTGTGCCCTCCAGCCCTTTGAACACCTTCACTACGGAACGTTCTTCTTCCTCAGACATATCCTTTCTGCCCACATTCTTGAAGGCAAGGTCGATATCATCTATCGTGGCACCTTCTGCATAAGGTTCTTCAGGCTCGTCAGGTTCGTCGAACAGATTATTGAGTTGTTCCGTTGGCACCTGCTTCCAGACTTTCTTCTGCTCAAATTCGCAGTCCTCAGGGTTCACAGGCTTGGCTATCTCCTTGCCTTCCTCTGTCATCTCGCCTTTGGCAACAGCCTCTTTTCGTTTAGCCTCTTCCTGTCTTTGGCGCATCCGCTCCATCTCAGCTTTCATGTTGAAGGAACTTTTGCCGATGATGTCCGCATCTTCTACTTTAGGTGACACTTCTGTTTCTGAATTTGCTTGCTTCCCGCCATGCGGAGGCTCCTTCTGATAATGATTGAATATAGCCAGTTCATAGGCGATAAAGGCCAATATCCCAATGATTACGACGGTTGCCATTTGCCATGCTTTTTACGGGTGTCATTGAAACTGTTCTGGAGCAGATGGACAATCTGAGACTCATACCGCATAAAGTGGTCTGTCAGCACCATGTCCACGTAAGAGGAAATGTTCACGTCCTCAATGTTCAAGGCATTCACGATGGAACGGATACGGTCATGGTAGGCATCACGGAGATAGGCAGACTTACCACGTCGTGCAGCCTTATCCATTGGAGGATTGGAGAATAGGTTCATGTATTCCTCGTCGAGATTGCCCAGCGGTGCCAGATGGAATCTTTCATCATCATCCGCTTTTACGGCGTTGTGGGGATGTTCATCCGGCAACTCCTGTACACGGGATTTGTTTTTCTGACCTTTCCATAGAAGGTAGGTCTCTGCTGTTACTATAGCATATATTATCAGCAGCAAAATGATTTGTAATGCTGTCATTGCGTTTGATTGTTAATACGTTTGAATGTTAATAAATTTAATTGTTAATACGGTTGGCCGTTAATACGCTTGAACGTTAATACACATCATGATAGTTCTTATTGTACAGTTTCCTGATCGGTTCCTCGAACTCCTCGAAGTGGTGGGCGAAGATGTTATCAACGTAGGTCGAGATGTTCAACTGATTATTGCCTATCACACTGATGATTCTCTGGATCCGCTCATGATACTCAGGCCGCATATACACCATCTTCCCCTGTCTTGCCAGCGTTTTCATCATTGGCGTATTGATGAAATGGCTCAGAAAGAACTCCTCCGGGGAACATTCTTCATCTGGGATGTTGTCAGGACTGTCATCTTTCCGCACTTTTGATTTTGGCGGTTTCGACTTCTTATGTCTCTGTACATTCTCCTGATTCCGCAAGGCATCCGCAGCCTCTTTTTCTTTCTGCCGGGACAGATCTGGCGGAGCATCAGGACGGATGCCTTCGATGATGTCATGAAAGTCAACCTCTTGAACGGTATTCTTGTCCATTGCCATTAACCGTTAATGATTCCCAACACCTCTTCTGCTAGTTCCCTGACGTTGCTCCCTCTGATAAGCGTCTTATCCGGCGGGAACAGCGTCGAACGGAATAGCGGACGGTTTTCCTCCTTCTCACCCTCCCTGCGGAATCGCTTGCTGTCTGGGACAAATGTCTTCAGGGCAGAAAGGCCAAGTTCCGCCATTACTTTGTCGTAGATGTCATAGAGTCCCGTCTTCTCACGGCCGTCCACCATGTTCCATACGAAGTACAGGCCCTTGATGTTGGTCCTGCCCGTGGTAATCATGTGGTCGTTGATGGCCTTCGCAAATGCGAGGGAACTCTGCATGACTACACGGTCCGCAATTGCCGGACAGAAGATGTAGTCCATCGAGGCAACCGTTTTCAGCACTCCCTCGTTGTCCATTGTGCCAGGCAGGTCAAAGAAGATAATCTCAGGGGCATTCTCCATCTCCTGAAGTTTTCTGGCAGCATCAATGGCATCCCCGGGACGGCTCATAATCACAGGGTAGGCTTTCTTTCTGATGCGCTTGAACTGGTCGAAAGCCTGTTTGCGAAACTGCTCATTCTCTTCAATGGTCTTGAAGTCGCGTCTGCGCATTTCATCGATGCTGTACTGCGGGAAGTCACAGTCAATGACCCCAACATTGATTCCCTTCACATAGTGCAGATAGCTTGCCATCAGCACCGTCAGCGTTGTCTTGCCAGCCCCTCCCTTTTGTGTGGAGAACGCGACGAATGTTGTCTTGTTCATTTTTTCAGTCATTTGTTTATTTAATAGGTTCAACTTATGTTCATTATCACATACGATCGACTTTATATGTTGCCAGTCGTGAATATGTTTCATTAGGCTCATAACCGTCTGTTCAAACATTCAAACGTTCAAATGTTCAGTCATACAAACATTCATATGTTCGGGCAGTTTTACATCTGACCAGTTGGCTCAGAAGCCTTTTGACGGTGCAAAGGAACGGCTAATTTGCCAACCAGCCAAATAAACAAGGCAAGTGTCCCTGGAAGTCCCATCGAAACAGGGACATTGAGGACACCACCCAACTTTTTTCTTACCACCGTTTTAAAAAGGTGTGAAAAAGACTCATCGGAAATGCAGACCTTTGCAGCCGCAAATGCCAATCAGTGGGTGACGGATATATCGGTTACGACCGATGTTGGTCTATTGAAGCGACTAATCCGTCCGCAAGGCGGATTACTTATGCCCTCAGGAGCATAGCAAGATGTCTTTTGAGTTACTCAAAAGGTTTCGGGTTACCCGCGAAACTC
>CALDLA010000153.1 GCA_937898415.1 uncultured Prevotellaceae bacterium
ATTAACGGCATCCAACTGCTGATTACTGAAGCTGTAATGAGGACTGAGTAATTACCTGCTGATTACTGAAGCTGTAATGAGGACTGAGTAATTACGCGTGAATACCTTTAGTGTTAAAATTCTTTAAGAATAGATATTTTCTTAATTCTTAATTCTTAATTCTTAATTTATATTCGTACCTTTGCACCCGCTTTTCAGAAGTTATCGACTCGGAGAGATGGTAGAGTGGTCGATTACAGCAGTCTTGAAAACTGCCGCACTGAGAGGTGCCGGGGGTTCGAATCCCTCTCTCTCCGCCAAATAGCACAAATGGGAACCTTACGGGTTCCCATTTTTAGTATCTGATTACCAGCACCTTATTAGTTTAACCCGCTGAAAGCGAGGCTAATAAGGGGATGGACACCGCTGAAAATGCATACGGCATCATGGTTGGTCTTACGACATCATAAAGCCTAAATGTATTACAGGATGTATTACAACCCCGACCGACAAAATAGAATTGTAATACATTTAATGATTTTTATATGAATAAGACACCATTAGTAGAATTTGTGTACAACAGACACAAGACGGCTTCGGCCACAAAAGAAGCAGCAGTTGAGCTGCGAGTTACTTTCGAAAGAAAGCAGAAGTATATGACTACGGGCGTCAGGCTCCTTCCGAAGCAGTGGCACCGTGGTACAGTAACTAACCGCGTTGATGCTATCCAGTTGAACCAGACACTGGAGAAGCTGATGATTGATGTGCGACAGGTCGTTGTCAACATGATGACCGAAGGTAGCATCGACATCTTCACCATTCCAGACAGGCTGAAACGATTGAGGTCTGGCAACATCAACTTTCTTGATTTCTGTGATAAGCGAATGAAGATCCGACAGTATGGCAAAGCCGAAGACAGCCAGGAACGCTACACCCGATTCATGAAGTTCTTCAGAGGCTGGGGAAAGATTGCGGAATTCGAGGACATCACCGACCTGAACATCATCGCTCTTGACGAACATCTGGCTGCGAGAGGTTTGAAACCCTACTCGAAGTGGAACAACTACCATCGTTTCCTCAATTCCTTCATTCTTGATGCTATTGATGAAGGCTACATCAAACGCAATCCCTACAAGTGGGTGCGCATTGAGAAGGAAAAGTCGAAGGGGGGCATTGGCAAATACCTCTCACCCCAGGAGTTTGCCACTGTGAGAGACATGGAGTTGCCAACAGAAAGCCTTCAACGAGTAAGAGACTTGTTCGTGTTCCAGACCTACACATGCCTTTCCTATGTTGACCTGAGTACATTCGATGCTGAAAAGATTGAGAAAGTCAAGGGTATGAAAGTATATATAGGTACGCGTGCAAAGACAAGCCAGACCTTTACCATTCCACTTTTGAAGCCAGCACTTGCCATTTTGAAGAAGTACAATAACCACCTTCCTATTATAAGTAATGTGAAATATAACGAGTACTTGAAGGTGGTGGCTCAGAATGCGAGTATTGACAAACCCGTGAGCTCGCACTGGGCCCGTCATACCGGAGCCACTTTGCTTCTTAATAGTGGTGATGTCCCTATGAATATTGTGCAGCACATCCTTGGACATGCATCTCAACGTATGACGGAACAGGTATATGCCAAACGCCTCGACGAGTCCATTGTAGATGCTATGGCTAAGATAGATGGCAAAATTTAACTCTCGTTTCATCTCTGAATTAAGGTTTATAGTTACCATTCCTTTTTAATCCAAGAACGTCTCCATCTGGCGTTCTTGGATTATTTTTTGCTTATTTCTGGTCTTATATTTTTCGTGAAACGTTAATTCACGAATAGAAATTTTCAGAAGTAGCCTATGTCTGAGATATTCACTTATTTTGCAGCAAAATTAAAAATAGAAGATAAGAAGATATGGACTATTTTAAACTAGATCAGACCTCTATCGATGCTATAGCCTACAAGGCTGCAAAGATAGTTGTGAGTGAGTTAAAAAAGTGTGAGGAACCTCAATTAGAGATGGTGCCTGTAAGTGTTGCTGCGAAAATACTCGGAATATCCGAAGATCACATGCGGCGTATTAAGGACAAGTTCCCTCATATCAAGAATGGCAACAACAAGCAAGGACGTTTGCTGTTCGTTAGAGATGCGTTATTGAAGGAATATGCTAAATAGAAGACGCATAAACATTATTTATGGGAATAAATTATTTAAACAATGAATATTTTTTATGATTTTGTCCTGACCGAGAGTCAGGTTGATTTTCTTGCCGAGAGCAAGAATGGTGTTAATATTATGAAGGTGCTGACTGTGTTGTTAAAGCACACATGTACTGATATTGGTTACGATTATGCCAGACCAGGATGGAATTTTTATTTGCATTCAGGTCAGACATTAATATCCGATGCAGACCTTGCTGAATTCTGTAATTGTGATGTTGAAACCGTCTCTGACATTATCAGAATGTTGAATAATTCGGGGCTAATTTCAACAATGTCTAACAGCTCTGTCAGTATTCATACATTGCTGTTTCTTGATGAAATTCATGACAAGGGGAAGACTGTTTTCAATTCCAGATGTCAAGATCAAAGACTGCGTGAAGAAGAGAGTATTTATCAGACCCAGATGGCATTGAAATATGCGGAAGTCAAAGTTGATAACATATCGCAGAATAATGCAAGCCACGGTATGGAAAAGGCCTTCGAATACCTGAGACAAATTAAAGAACTTGATAACTACCTCAGAAAAGACAACTTGAACGAAATGGGAGACAAATAGACTTAATGGCAGTCCCTTGCGGGCAAAGCGATTTAGCTTTGAGCGTAAACACTACACCGAGCATCTCAGCCTAAGTGTAGATTGTCCGACGGCTTTTCAAACCGTTGTTGCAAGAGGTACCAATGTCGGACGAAAACGGCAATAGCCGCTTTGTCCATCCAATGGATTCTCGAATGCTCGCAAGCTCGCATTGGACTGCCCCACAGCACAAAAACGAAACTTGTTTTACGATATGAGAAAGCGTATAATTCAGAGGAAGCCCCCGAGGCTTCATCATATTGACTACCGTGTCAATGACATCGAAGATGCCCAGATAGCTGAGAAGGCCGCTATGTGTGGACTTACTAAAGGCGACTACAGCCGCAGGTGTGCGCTCTGCCATGAGCCGAAGCTACATCTGACGGACAGTGAGATTGAAGCGTATAACCAACTGGCAGATGCTCGTGGCGATATGGTGCATGTCCGTAATGCCCTAAAAGGCAAAACGCAGGAACAAATCAGATGCTACTTTGATGACGATGACTTCATGCGTCAGTGGGTAAGAGCTATCACCAGAGTCATTGCCCAGTGGGATGAAATCCTTAATAAAATGAGAGATTAGTATGAACTTGAACTATAGAATATATGGTAGCATTAGCTGACGTAATCACACACGGTTGTAATGCGGTACGCTACTCCGTGGATAAGGAGAAGAGTGAGGTTGTGATGGTTCACTGCTTGCCAGAGAACATCACTCCCTCTTCAATGTGGGATAGAATGCTCATCCTTCAACAGAAGTATCGCGAGAAAATCAATCGCTATAACCATCTTTACAAGACAGCCATTCGCATCGAAGTCTCTCCCGCCAAGGAAGAGACGGAGAACTGGACGATGGCCGATTGGCAGAAACTGGCCGATGACTTCATTCGAGAGTTCGATGCACAGGTGTACTTGAAGAACGATGGTCGTAAGGAGAATGGACATACCAATCTTGCGAATAGCCAGTATGTCGTTTCACTTCATCGTGACAGCAAGGGACAGATTCTTCATCTTCATATCAATGCCAACCGTATCGACATGGAGGGTAATACGAACAACTCTTATATGATACGTAAACGCGCAATGGCTGCTGCGAACAAAATCAACGAGCAGCGTGGTTGGATTCAGTCGATGAAAAAGCGCGACTGGAACATAAACGAAGTGACCAATGCCTGTATTGATGCCCTAAAGATGATGGACTCGTTCGACTGGAACACTTACGAGGCTAAGTTAAAGGCAAAGGGCTATGGCGTGAATGTAAAACGCAGTAATGACGGCAAAGTTGTCGGCTATGTAGTGAAGAAGGGTAACTCCTTCTACAAATCCACACTGTTAGGCCACAGCCGAAGCCTCACTCCATCTCGCATCAAGAACACATGGGTCAAACTGCATCAGGACAAGAGTGTACACACCCAGACGATTGCTTCGAAAAGTATGCGGACAGTCTCCCGTCCTGTTGCTCCTGTGAAAGTAAATACACAACAACTGAAACCGCAGTTGCCGACAAGAGATGAGCCGCTCCCTATAATAAAACCTGAGCAGAATACTCCTGAGATGGTTCATCACGATATCGAATGGAATGGTAGAATCCATCCCGTTGACATCCCTATTGAAGCAGATAAAGCATTGTTGGATGAACTTGGGACGATGGAAGTGGATCTGTGTGCTACGATAGTGGATGCTCAGAAAACAGCCTTCCTGCTGTTTGCCAACTATCTCGATGCCGCAACAGAGATTGCAGAGTCGTGTGGCGGTGGTGCCTCAACTGAAAGCAACTGGGGTAGAAAAGACGATGAGGATGATATGGAGTGGGCGCGTCGCTGCGCTCGACAGGCACGTCAGATGCACCAACGTCCTATACGTCGTTCACGAGGATTGTAAATAAAAAAAAAGACCTTTTATGAATAATAATATAAAAAAGGAGAGCCTCGATTTAGAGGCCATGATGAATCACCTCGACCAGAAGGCCGAGAAAAAGAAAGAGTTTAATAGCGAGTTGGAATCTCTCAACGAGATGCTCAACATGTTGGGTGTCGAACTGTTGACAGTGAAGGATGGCTTGCAACAAATAGAGAATGGTAAGCATGAACTGGCAACCATGAATGAAAATATGAATGACTGGATCGCAAAGTCTGAACTGTTTGTAGAAGCGATGAGGGAGATTGCCTCAGGCATAATGGAGTCGAAGCCAGAAGTGATAATCGGAGAAAGTGCCAAGCATGATTTGAAGGTGATTTTTAATAGTCATGTGAATTTTATGGCGGCCCTGCTGAAAACGGATGATATCCACCCACCCAAATCGGTGATATCCGTTCACTTTTT
>CALDLA010000154.1 GCA_937898415.1 uncultured Prevotellaceae bacterium
GTGCCACGCCTGAGTTCCTGATGTACATGAACTACTTCATCGGCAAGGAGTACGGCCAGGACTACTGGAAGCGCGCCGACGAGCAGGCCGACCTGAGCCTGAAGAAGCGTACGATAGACAAGATTATCACCGACTACTTTGAGCAGATTGTCTATACGCTGAACCAGCCGACGGGTGCCCGCAACTATCAGGCCGTGTTCTGGAACATAGCTTACTACGACCGCTACTACTTCGAGAGCATTTTTGGTGACTTCTACTTCCCCGATGGGTCGAAACCCGATTGGGACGGACTGAGCTGGCTGCAGAAGCGCTTCATGAAGTGGTTTAACAAGGAGCGTACGAAGACGCTGCTGACTTTCCCCGTTGAGACGATGGCGCTGCTGACCGACGGCAATGGCGACTGCAAGGACCAGGAGTGGGGCGAGTTCACGGCCGAGATGTATGCTGAGGGACACTCGTTCTTCACCTATATGAGTGACAATGCCGACTCGCTGTCGTCGTGCTGCCGTCTGCGCAATGAGATTACGGACAACGGCTTCAGCTACACGCTGGGAGCAGGCGGTGTGTCAACGGGCTCGAAGAGTGTGCTGACCATCAACCTGAACCGTTGCATCCAGTATGCCGTCAATCATCAAATAGACTATCTGGAGTACCTGAGCCAGATTATCGACCTGTGCCACAAGGTGCAGCTGGCCTACAACGAGAACCTGAAGGAGCTGCAGGCCCACGGCATGCTGCCGCTGTTCGACGCCGGCTATATCAACATCGGGCGCCAGTACCTGACCATTGGCATCAACGGACTGGTGGAGGCTGCTGAGTTCATGGGGTTGAAGATTACGCCCAACGACGACTACCTGCATTTCGTGCAGAGTATCTTAGGTCTGATTGAGAAGTACAACAAGCAGTACCGCACGAAGGACGTGATGTTCAACTGCGAGATGATTCCCGCCGAGAACGTCGGCGTGAAGCATGCCAAGTGGGATCGTGAGGACGGTTATTTCGTTCCGCGCGACTGTTATAACTCCTACTTCTACGTGGTGGAGGACGACTCGCTGACCATCATCGACAAGTTCAAGCTGCACGGTGCTCCCTACATTGAGCACCTGACGGGCGGCTCGGCCCTGCACATGAACCTGGAGGAGCACCTGTCGAAGCAGCAGTACCTGCAGTTGCTGAAGGTGGCTGCGCAGGAGGGTTGTAACTACTTCACGTTCAACATCCCCAACACGGTGTGCAATGACTGCGGCACCATCGATAAGCGCTATCTAAAGGAGTGTCCGCATTGCCATTCTAAGAACATCGACTACATGACCCGTATCATCGGCTACCTGAAGCGCGTGAGCAACTTCTCCCAGCCTCGTCAGGAGGAAGCTGCACGCCGATTTTATGCGACGGCGAAGAAGAAGCAGATGCAGGAATGTTGAAGTATGTAAATACTGACGTTGTATTCCAGGAGATACCCGACGAGGTGACGTTGGCCATCAACATAGCCAACTGTCCCTGCCGCTGTCCCGGCTGTCACAGCCACTACCTGTGGGACGATGTCGGGCTTCCCCTGGATACATCGGCTATCGACGAGTTTGTAGGACGGCTGGCTTCTGACATCACCTGCATCGCGATGATGGGGGGCGACGCTGACCCGAAGTCGGTCAACATGCTGGCACAGTACATCCACGAGGAGTATCCTCAGCTAAAGGTGGCCTGGTACTCGGGCCGCATCCGCATACCCTCCGTCGTCAACAAGACCGACTTCGACTATATTAAGGTGGGACCGTATATACGCCACCTGGGGCCGCTCAAGTCGCCGACCACCAATCAGCGAATGTACCGTCAGGCGGATGACGGTACGTTTGAAGATATCACTTATAGGTTTTGGAGGAAGTGAAAAGTGAGGAGTGAAGAGTGAAGGAAAGAAAAAAGGACGGGCATATTGCCTGTCCTTTTTTGAGCCTCTTGTCGGATTCGAACCAACGACCCCGAGATTACAAATCACGTGCTCTGGCCAACTGAGCTAAAGAGGCGGGTGGGCAAGCTTGCTGTATCGCGCCGCTACAACCAAGTACCTTTGCTACGTTCCCGTCCTGGAGGATTCCGAGGGAGCTGGCCGTACAGGACTTGCCCATGTTTGCTCGAAAGCGGCTGCAAAGGTACACAAATAAATTAAGAATTAAGAATTAGGAATTAAGAATTTTGTTGTTTTAACTATTTTTTAGCGGAAACGGCTCGTTATGTGATGGAAAATGCGTAATTTTGCAGTCGAAAAGTCGAGAATGTTAAAATGACACCAGCAGAATATGTTCAGTTGAAGGCTTTCGCCCGTGTTGACGGTGCCCTGCTTTCTGTGATATGGGTGGCCAGCTTTGCCTGCTACATCGTCGGCATGGCCAATCCCACGTTTGCGATGATAGCCCTGTGCCTGATGGTGTTCACGCCCTTCTTCGTAGGCCAGCGTCTGGGCAAGTTCCGTGATGTGGGTCGCGACGGCGTCATCTCCATCCGTCGGGGCTGGGCCTATTCCGTGTTTGTGTTCTTCTATGCAGCCGTCCTGCTGGCCTTGGCGCAGTACGTCTACTTTGCCTATATCGACCAAGGTTACATGTTGTTCTCGTTCTCGCGCACCATGTCGTCGCCCGAGTTCAAGAAGATTGTCGAGCAGTACGGTATGCAGCAGGCCATGAAGGACAGTCTGGAGGCGATGGGGCAGATGCGTCCCATTGACTACGCGCTGAACGTGCTGACGATGAACATCCTGGCGGGTATCGTCTTAGGGTTGCCCATTGCCGCTTTCATGCAGCGCCGTGTGCCCCCTAAGTTGGGGGGATGGGGGTCTGAACAGACGTAAGAATTAATCAGATTGAGATCATAACAAAAGTATTAACAAATTAAATAGAGGGAGAGAACAATAAGGTTGTTCAGACCCCCATCCCCCTAACTTAGGGGGCTCAAAGAAATGGATATATCAGTAGTAATACCTCTTTATAATGAGGACGAATCCATCCCCGAACTCTACGCCTGGATAGAGCGGGTGATGAAAGCCAACAACTTCACGTTCGAAGTCATCTTCATCAATGATGGCTCTACCGACCGTTCCTGGGACATCATCAACGAACTGCACCAGAAGCAGCCCGAGCAGGTGAAGGGCATCAAGTTCCGCCGCAACTACGGCAAGAGTCCCGCCCTCTACTGCGGTTTTGCACAGGCCCAGGGCGACGTGGTCATCACCATGGACGCCGACCTGCAGGACTCGCCCGACGAGATTCCAGAGCTGTATCGCATGATCATGGAAGAAGGCTACGACCTCGTCTCGGGCTACAAGCAGAAGCGCTATGATCCGCTGTCGAAGACGCTGCCCACGAAACTGTTCAATGCCACCGCCCGCAAGATCAGCGGCATTAAGAACCTGCACGACTTCAACTGCGGTCTGAAGGCCTACCGCAAGGCGGTAGTCAAGAACATTGAGGTCTACGGCGAGATGCACCGCTACATTCCCTATCTGGCCAAGCAGGCCGGCTTTGACAAGATAGGCGAGAAGGTGGTCCAGCATCAGGCCCGCAAGTACGGCCAGTCGAAGTTCATGGGCCTGAACCGCTTTGTTAACGGCTATCTTGACCTGCTGACGCTGTGGTTCCTCTCGACGTTTGGCAAGAAGCCGATGCACGTCTTCGGATTCTTAGGCACCATCATGTTCTTCATCGGTTTCGTGGCCGCCTTTGTCATTGGTGCCGACAAACTCTGGTGTCTGGCCAACCATATCCCCCAGCGACTGGTGACCGACTCTCCCTACTTCTATATCGCCCTGACCATGATGATGATTGGCACGCAGCTCTTCCTGACGGGCTTCATAGGCGACCTCATCAGTCGTTCGTCGTCAGGCCGTAACGACTATCAGATAGAGGAGACGATATGAAGAAAGCCACCGTTCTGTTCCTCTCGTCCTGCCTCCTGACGCTGGCGGCCTGCACCAGCATTGACTGTCCGCTGGACCATCTGGTCATGACCAAGTACTCGCTGATGCTGCCTGGCCTGACTACCGACACGCTGAGGGACACGCTCAACATCACCACGCGGCGGATGGACGGGAAGGACACGCTGCTGCTGAACAAGGGCATCGGACTGACCAACTTCTCAGTGACCGTCAGCTATACCAACCCGGAGGACACACTCTGCTTCAAGTTTAGCAACACTGGCTATGCTGCTGTTGACACCGTATGGGTCAAGAAGGAGGACACCCCGCACTTCGAGTCCGTCGACTGCACCCCCACGTACTACCACAACATCACGGCAGTACGTTCCACCCACCACGCTATTGACTCTGTCATCATTAATAACCCCACGGTAGACTATGACCCTCAGAAAGTTCATTTCCACCTCTATCTCAAGAGCCGCGATTAGCCTGCTGCTGTTGCTAGGCTGTTGGACGTCGGCCGACGCACAGAAGCTGTTCAAGCTCGAGAAGGACAGCATCCCCCTGCTGCGAGGCTTCCAGGTGTCGTTCGACCTGTTCGGTGCCGCACAGATGATGCTGGGCGACTATGGACAGTACGAAGCTGCCCTCCGACTGAACCTGCACGACCAGTGGTTCCCCATCGTTGAGCTGGGCTACGGCAAGTCCGACTATGATGAGGACGTCGTGACGGGTATTGCCTACAAGACCCAGGCACCCTATTTCCGCGTTGGCATGGACTTCAACCTGCTGAAGAAGAAGCATCAGGCCAACCGCCTGCTGATGGGACTCCGCTACGCCTATACCTCTTATAAAGTAGATATTTGGCACGCAGAGTTTCCTGACCCAGCATGGATGTGGCCTGTCCACTACGACATCCGCGACCAACAATGCTCGCAGCATTGGGTGGAGGCCGTTGTCGGCATCGATGCCCAGGTGTTCGGCCCCGTCCACTTGGGGTGGAGCCTGCGTTACAAGCAGCGCCTGTCACACAAGGACGGCGTCACAGGCAAGACCTGGTACATACCGGGCTACGGCACGTGGGATTCGTCTGCACTGGGCGGTACGTTTAACTTAATCATTGACATTTGATCCGTTTATGGGCATGGAGCAGAGCCGGAAGCGAAAGATGCTGTGGCAGTTGCCACTGTTGGTGTTCCTCATCGTGGGGACTGTTTTGATTATACGTCAGCAGCGTTCCATGCCATACCAGCATGACGAGGGCTTTATTTTTGGTACGGTCTATAGCGTCACCTATCAGAGCGAGCAGAACCTGAAGGCTGAGATTGAGGCAGCCCTGATGCAGGTGGACGCGGAGTTCTCCATGTTCAACGACACCTCGACAGTCTCGCGCATCAATCGTGGCGAGCAGCCTCCCCGTAGTGCCATGTTCAACGAGGTGTTCCAGCTGGCACAGACCGTCCATCAGGAGACCGAGGGGGCCTTCGACATCACCGTCGCACCGCTGGTCAACGCCTGGGGCTTCGGCTTCAAGCACGAGCAGATGCCCACTCGTCAGCAGGTTGACAGCTTGCTGAAGATCCGTAACCAGTACGACTTCTCAGCTATTGCCAAGGGCTATGGCTCTGACGTGGTGGCCCGCTTGCTGCGTAGCTGCGACGTCAGCAACTTCATGGTCGAGATTGGTGGCGAGGTGGTCACCCAGGGCGTCAGTGCCAAGCGGCTGCCTTGGCGCATCGGCGTTACCAAGCCTACCGACGACTCCCTCTCCGTGAGCGGTGAGCTGCAGACCGTGCTCAATGTCACTGACATGGCGATGGCCACCAGCGGCAACTACCGCAATTTCTACTACAAGGGCGGCAAGAAGTATGCCCACACCATCGACCCCAAGACAGGCTACCCCGTTCAGCACTCCCTGCTGTCGGCCACTGTCCTGGCCAAGAGCTGTGCCACGGCCGATGCCTATGCCACCTCGTTCATGGTCATGGGTATGGAGCGGGCCAAGGCCGTGCTCGACCGTCATCCTGAGCTGATGGCCTATTTCATCTATGCCCAGCCTGACGGCTCGAACAGTGTATGGTTCTCGCCTACATTGAAGAAGAAGATTGAAGAATAAGACACGCCGCCATGCAACTCTACGACCACCTGATACAGTTCCCCTTGTTCCAGGGCATGAGCCGCGACAACTTGGCACAAGTGGTCGGCCATACCAAGTTCGGGTTCCTGAAATGTGCCGCCGGACAGACCGTCGTCAGTGAGGACGATCCCTGCGTCAGCCTCAATTTCCTCTTGTCAGGTTCGCTGCGTGTGGAGACCCGCTCTGACGACCGCTCCTATTGGGTCGTCGAACAGCTTGCGGCTCCTTACCTGCTGCAGCCGGAGGCCATTTACGGCTACAACCAGCGTTATACCCACACCTTCATAGCCCTTGAGGAGTGCAGTTTCATTACCATTGATAAAAATGAAGTCAGGCGGCTTAGCGAGGAATTCCTCGTATTCCGCCTGAACTTGTTGAATCTCTATGCCACCGAGGCGCAGAAATTGTTGCGCCGTCCGTGGCGCCGCCGTCCTGACACACTGGCCGGGCGTATCATCTGCTTTCTCAGCAGTCGCTGTGTCTATCCTGCCGGTCCCAAGACATTTTGCATCCTGATGACCCAGTTGGCCGAGGAACTCGGCGACAGCCGCCTTGACGTCAGTCGCGCCTTGAACCAGTTGCAGGGTGACGGTCTGTTACGGCTCCATCGGGGGCGCATTGAAGTGCCCCAGATGGAGCGTCTGCTCATGTAGCCCTGCCGCAGTTTACTTCTTCTTCAGCAGGTCACGGATTTCGGCCAGCAGCTCTTCCTGGGTAGGACCAGCGGGAGCAGCAGGCTCGGCGGGCTCTTCCTTCTTGCGGTTCAGCTTGTTGATGGCCTTCAGCATCAGGAAGATACAGAAAGCTACAATCAGGAAGTCGACCGTGTTCTGGATGAAGTTGCCGTACTTCATGACGGCAGCATCCTCGCCTTCACCGAATTTGAGTGCCAGGCTGGTGAAATCTACATTGCCGGTCAACATACCTAATACAGGCATCAGCACATCGTCAACCAGTGAGCTGACAATCTTACCAAACGCACCGCCGATGATGACACCGACTGCCATGTCCAACACGTTGCCCTTCATGGCAAACTCTTTGAATTCACTAATAAATCCCATAATCTTTACTTGTTTAATGTTTAACGTATAGAATGATTAAATTTGTAATCTGCGTTTTGCAATCTCAGCTTTACGCCTTGATATAACTCAGTTTTCAGTTTCCTGTCCTCACTTTTCACTTTAATTAAGATAGAAAAACAGTGCAAATATAAGAATTTTTTCGTAACTTTGCGCTCGAAACAGAAAAAAAGTGCTCAGAAGGGGGATTTTTCTTGCTTTTTAGAGCCTGAAAGTAAAAAGTAAATCGCAAAACAGCTTATATTTTAACCCTTTTAATAACAAACAAGTAAAATGACAAAAGTTGCAATTAACGGTTTTGGCCGTATCGGTCGCCTCGCTTTCCGTCAGATGTTCGAGGCTGAAGGTTATGAAGTAGTAGCAATCAACGACTTGACCAGCCCGAAGATGCTGGCTCACCTGCTGAAGTATGACACCGCTCAGGGTGGTTTCTGCGGCAAGTTCGGTGAGGGCAAGCACACTGTGGACTGCACTGACAACTCTATCATCGTCGATGGTAAGGAGATTACTATCTATGCTATTCCTAACGCTGCTGAGCTGCCTTGGGGTCAGCTGGGTGTTGATGTCGTTCTGGAGTGCACTGGTTTCTACACCTCAAAGGAGAAGGCTTCTGCCCACATCCAGGCTGGTGCCAAGAAGGTTGTTATCTCTGCTCCTGCCGGCAACGACCTGCCCACCATCGTTTACAATGTAAACCACAAGACCCTGACTCCTGCTGATACCGTTATCTCAGCTGCTTCTTGCACCACCAACTGCCTGGCTCCTATGACCAAGGCTCTGAACGACTTCGCTCCCATCCAGAGCGGTATCATGACCACCGTTCACGCTTACACTGGCGACCAGATGATTCTCGACGGTCCTCAGCGCAAGGGTGATGTTCAGCGCGCTCGTGCCGGTGCTCAGAACATCGTTCCTAACTCAACTGGTGCTGCCAAGGCTATCGGTCTCGTTATCCCCGAGCTGAATGGTAAGCTCATCGGTGCTGCCCAGCGCGTTCCGACTCCCACTGGTTCTACCACTATCCTGCACGCTGTTGTGAAGGGTGAGGTGACTGTTGAGGGTATCAACGCTGCCATGAAGGCTGCTACCAACGAGAGCTTCGGTT
>CALDLA010000155.1 GCA_937898415.1 uncultured Prevotellaceae bacterium
GATGAAATACAATATTCTGACTGAAACGGCTTTCTTCCGTGCCGCCCAAAACGGAAGCCTCGAAGATATGACTGCCTGTTATGGTGAGTTTATCGAAAAGGTTGTGGACGTGTGCGGTTGCAAGAATGGCAAGACAACGGCCGTTGCCTCTCTGCTGTTCGCAGGGATAGAACTGAAGGCAATGGGCAAGGGGAATCGGATGCTGGAAAAGGCTGTGGCGTTCATCGGCGAGATGCAGAAGGTGGTGGAACAGATGCCTGCCTCGGAGATAGCGGAATCTGCCAAGACGGGACTGAACTGGACTGGTGACATCGTGAACCTTGTGGAACTGATGTATGGGCTACAGGAGATGCAATGCCTGAACGACGGGAAACTGCCCATTGAGGAACTCGGCAATCGCATATTCCCCCTGTTCGGGCTTCAGCCGAGGATCTATTCGCGTATCTATATCGACATCAAGCAGCGGGCCACGAAGAACGGCAACCGCACGTATTTCCTCAGCAGGATGCGTAACATGCTAGAGGAAAGGATTGACCAGGACATACATATCTCACTGAGAAGGAAATAAAAAGTGTCTGTTCATACAATATTCAGAAGCCCCGAACGATGTGAGTCGCCCGAGGCTTCGACTTTCTCAGAGATAGACTATCATTGCCCGCTCCTTGCGTCTCGTCACCCTGTCGCATATCCAACGGCGGAACTCGGAGGCAAGTCCGGTGTGGACGTGGTAGGAGATGGCGATGACGCACTCAAGGTTGTAAAGTTCGTCTTTGTAGCCGCTTTCCAGGAGGTCGTACTTGCTGATTAAATCGAGGTTGACGGCCAGTTGCCTACGCATCCTATTGATGATGCTGCGCACCTTCATGATGGTCACGCCGAGCAGACTGGCTATCTCGCCCGCAGTCATCCAGACGTCGTAGCCCGTCAACTCAAATCTTTCGTGCTCAAACACGATGAGGTCTCTCTTCATCATAGTCGTGCCCTCCACCTTATTTATATTACCATGCCGATGTTGGGCGAGAACTGCTGGATCTTTGCCAGTTTCGTGGCCAGCGTATCAATCTCGCAGCCCAACTTCTCTTGCGTAATCTTGGCATACACCTGAGTGCTCTCGATGCACTTGTGGCCCAATACGGAGCCGACGACCTCCAAAGGCATTCCGTTCGACAGGCAGACAACCGTTGCCATCGTGTGACGGGCCATGTGCCAGGTCAGATTCTTGGTAATTCCGCACAACTTGGCAACAAAACGGATTCTCTTGCAACAGGATTTGTGGTTAGGCACATCGAAGACATGCCCGTCCGTGCATAGTCCCTTGTACTTCTTGAGGATTGCCAGCGGGATAGGCAGCAGTTTCACGTTCTCGGCCACGCCCGTCTTCTGACGGTGGGTGTGAATCCACCAACTGCCATCAGCAGGATTCTTCACGATGTTTTCATTCTTCAGGTTCTTCAAGTCGGCATGAGCCAAGCCAGTGAAGCAGCAGAAGATGAAGAGGTCGCGGATATAGGCGCGTCGCGGTGTGAGCCTCGGATTGTTCATTAAGGCGTTCAACTCTTCCTTGGTCAGAAAACCCTTTTCGGTTTCCTCCTTTTGGATGTGGTAGTCACTGAATGGATAACGCGACACCCAACCGTTCTCATGGGCACGGTGCATCAGCATCATAATGGCATTGTTGTAGAGGATACAGGTGTTGTGCGAGATGTTCCTCTCTGTTTTCAGATAGACTTCGAAGTCCGAGACGAAGGAGGGTTGGATTTCCTTTAACGCCATATCCGACACTCTATAGTGTTGGCGCAGGAACTCCCCGACATGCTTATAGACGGCCTGGTACTTGTGCAGCGAGGCTTTCGATCGCAGACCGCCATCGTGCATCTTCTTGTACTCTTCGTTCCACTGGGCAAACATCGTCATCAACGTATGCTGTCGATACTCCAGACCGAGGAAGGCATTCTTCACTTTCTCAGCCGT
>CALDLA010000156.1 GCA_937898415.1 uncultured Prevotellaceae bacterium
TTTGTTGCTCAGGAACTTATAAATAAAGTTAAACTAAAGTACTGCGGAATTTAGGATCATAAGATATGAGCTACTATTATCCCTTTGGAGAGACAGTACATCCTTTAGTTCAACAGGATCGAACACCCAAGAAGGTATTTGTCCTTGGTGTATATGCCAGTGCCGTTCATGCAAGATGGAAGCAAGGCAATAAGATCATATGCCAGGCATTAGCAGTGGCCAGCGAACCCAGAATATTCTGGGACGGGAATCCAGAAGAAGCTGCTGAAATCATTGGCAGAATACATATTCCCAAAGAGCTTGGCACGCTTGAACCCGCAGGAAACCATCTTAACGGGCCCTCAGCAAAAGTCCTCGATGAGCATATCCTTGCACCATTAGGATATACAAGGAAAGACGCATGGCTATGTGACTTGCTGCCTGAAACGAGAATCAACTCTAGTCAGGCAAAGGTGATTAAAGAGAAATACAATCCCAAAATTGAGCAATACGGACTTAATCCCGTTACCATACCCAATCGGCCAACAGTTTTTTGTGATTCAAAAAGATGTGAGGAGATCCTTGCTGAACTAAAAGAATCACAGGCTGAGTTATTGGTATTGCTTGGGGATATACCTATTAAGCAGTTCTTTGGTAGAGTTACCCATATAGACTATTCTTCTTTGCAAGAGTATGTTGACCTGTTCGGCTACGGCTACAAATCCGAAGTTGTAATAAATGGCCAGGCCATAAACGTCCTTCCACTTGCACATCCCAGACAGATAGGAGCATTAGGAAGCCACAGTGAGAAATGGAACCTGGCACACATTGACTGGGAGAAGAAAAGATTGCATACCACATGGAAGTAACAAACCTGTTGTCATTTTCAGAACGAAAGCAGCTGAGGGAATGGTTTGAGCAGAATCATCTTTCAGAAAAGTGTTGTTGGGTGGCATGTAACAGGTCAAAGGCTCCAAAGCCAGAGACTCTTCCATACATAGAAATCGTTGAAGAAGCACTTTGTTTCGGTTGGATTGACTCTACACTGAAGAAGCTCCTAGATGGACGATTGGCACAGCGATTGTCACCAAGACGGGAAGGCAGTCATTGGACAGAACTGAACAGGCAAAGATGCCAAGACCTTGAACGTCGTGGACTGATGACGGATGCAGGGAGAAAGGCATACTAAAAAGCCCTTCATTCCTTCTTTTTCTCGTCTTTTGCGTTGAGCCGGATTACATCAGACCATCTCGTGGTTGGCGACGGACTTCTGAAGTCATGCTTAATGGCATTGGCAAAGACATCGGCCTTTCCCTTACCATTCTTCTGAGTATATTGTTGCGAGCCGAGGACTATGGTCTCACTTCCATGCGACGCTCCCGCTGTATGACGAGGCGATATGCCTTGCCCTCCCATTTCTCCGTGATGATGGAATTCAGTTCATATTCGTTGCCGTTTATCTCCTCCCGCTGCCATCCACGCAGTGCCAGCATGCAGTCGTAGAGTGAGCCGCTGCGGTTGGCACGGATGTAGAAATGCTCCGAGTGCTTCTCAATGGTTTCCACAATCTCGCGTGAGCAGGAGCCGCAGTCCATCCTGGCATGCTTGATGTGTATATCGTTGGACTCAAGGTTTGAGAAGATACGCTCCAGCGTGTCTTGCTGGTGGAAACGTACGTTGGCATTGCCGTCGCGGTTCTCTATACCCACGATGAGGTCGCCAATGACAGCCACGCCGGGACTGTAGCCGGTAAACGTCTTGTAGGTCATCTTCGCATCGTACTTCTCCGTCTCTATGAACTGGTGGTCGAAGTTCAGGTCGTATGATTCTCCAGCCACAAGCTGGCCTGTGTTTATCAGAGTCTTGACGAGCAGGCTGTTCAGTTTGGGAGCAGTATTGAAATCATAGCTTTTGCCTGTGTCGGAAGTGTAGGACGTATTAGACGTGGCCAGTTCTGAAATACCTCTTAGGATTGTATCGGAACTGCATGTGCGCAGAGTGGGATGAAGCGAGAGAAGGGGCATCAGGTGGCTTGTCACATCCTCCGCGCAGTCTCCACCACAGAAGTAGACGCTTGACAGTGAACCAACGATCTCGCTGTACTGATAGCCGTACGACGCACATCGCAGCCCCAGCACTTTGTCGATAATCGGAGCCATATAACGGGAAAAAAGCTCTCTTACGTGAAATATTCCTCCAAAAGGAGTGACTTTCTCAGATTTTATTTGTACCTTTGCCTTGTCATTGATGATTTTGCTTGTCTTGAATTGCAGCACTAAGGTAAGTGAAAAATCTGACATGGCAAAATCCTGAGCCGCTCGG
>CALDLA010000157.1 GCA_937898415.1 uncultured Prevotellaceae bacterium
AGCTCGAGCCAAAACCCCTTCTGGCTCGAGCCAACTCCCCGATTGGCTCTTAATGGAAATTCACTAGCATGTTTTTGTGAAGAATTCTTGCTTGGAAAGCGGATTATTTGTATATTTGCAGCAATTTATTAAGGAGATCACGGGGTCGGTTCTTGTGATCATTTTACAAGGTAATATATTTGTAGAATTGAGAACAAATTTGTATCTTTGCCGTCGAAGACTAATATCTTGGGGCGAATATGGCACGACAGTTAAGGAAGAAAAGCGGAACGGGAATTTACCATGTGATGGTCAGAGGCATCAACCGTCAGGACATCTTTGAGGACGAGGAAGACTATTTACAGATGGTTTCCATCCTCAGGGCTCTGTCCGATAGGCATGACGAGCAAGGTCTGAGGCTTCCGCCGCTCTCAATATTTTACGCGTATTGTCTGATGAGCAACCATCTTCATCTGCTACTACGGGAACAAGAAGAGGAGGTCAGTGATGTTGTGAAGAGAATCGGCGTGACATACGCCCACTATTTCAACAAGAAATACGAGCGTAGTGGTCATCTGTTTCAAGACAGGTTTCGAAGTGAGCCTGTTGACAGCCTTGAGTATTTCGTGACCCTGCTGAGGTACATTCACCAGAATCCACTGAAAGCAGGAATTGTGAATAATATATTGGACTACCCTTGGAGCAGTTGGAAGGAATATGCATTTGACAGCAATTCGAATACATTCTGTTCTACCCGAGCTGTTTTCTCACGCATCTCAAAGGAAGATTTGAGAGAGCTGGTTTACACTCCCGTAGAGGGAAGCGAAAAGATACTTGATATTGACACAGACTGTAGCAAGCCAGTCAGTGACAGTGAAATAAAATCATTTCTTGTTGATAGTCAAGGAATTGTTAATCCTCTTATGGTTCAAAGTCTTGAGAAATCAAGACGCAATGAAGTGCTTAGGACTATGCTCTCTTTGGGGGCAGGAATCCGACAACTGTCAAGACTAACTGGTGTTTCGTTTGGAGTAATTCAAAAGTTGGCAAAATGATCAGAAGAACCGACCCCATGATCCTAAATGCCCTGTTATAATAGTTCAGGTGAAGATTTAGGGCAAATTCGATGAATAATTGAAAGAAAATGCTTATCTTTGTCGCCGAAAAGTGAAACATCAAAACATTGAGAATATGGAAGGAACAGTAAGAAAACGGACGACCAGACGCCCCATCACCCACTACTGGGGGATGCTGAAAGACTTGGACGACAGCCAGAAGTTGCAGTTGGTGACAATGCTTGTGGAAAGCGTGAAGCCTGCCAAGACCGAGGTCAAGAAAAGGAAGCTGGATGCATGTGACTATGCCGGTATCTGGAGCGACGAAGAGTATATGGACGCAGATGAACTGGTGAAAGAGATTCATGATGCCCGCTGTTATAACCCGAAGAGGGACGAGTTCCTCGAACAATTTTTCACTGAGCCATGAAACATCAACGCTATTTGCTCGACACGAACATTTGTGCTTTCTGGCTGCGTGACAAGTTCGGCATCAAGTACCGCGTCAACGAGGTTGGTATGGAGAACTGCTATATCTCTGAAATCACCGTTGCAGAGTTAATATACGGCCGCGAATACGGCAAACTTAAAGGCAGTCCGAAGTACAGGGACGAGAAGTTGGAGCAGTTCTTTGAGGACATCAACGTATTGCCCGTTGCTCCCGTATTCGAGCGATACGGCACTGAGAAAGCACGGCTACGCTTGGCAGGTACACCGACAGGTGACTTCGATCTGCTCATCGGCTGCACGTCAGTGGAGGAGGACATGGTGATGGTGACAGAGAACGTGGACGACTTCAAGAACATCCGGGGTATCAGGATTGAAAACTGGGTGGACAAGACGAAGAAGTAGTATCTAACGACAACGAATAATAAATGAGCGGATAGACCGACCGACTGGCGGGCTATCCGCTTTGAATAAGAACGAAAACAATATTTATAAAAACAATAAGAAGAATAGCTTTATGAATAGCATGCTAAAAACATCTTACTTTTCATCATGGCACTTGCAAGCCTGATGATAGTATCATGCAGTGAAAATGATGACAACAACACCAATGAAGAAACATCTATCACGGGCGTATGGGTAAGCGAGCCACATCCTATTTATTACGATGATGCGCCCATGCCTGGTGTGAATGCCGTCGCCTATTTGTGGTACAAGGAGGGCGGCGCGTTCGTTGAAGCAGACGTTATTACTGACACCCTAAATAAAGAGACCTACATCGAGTTATCAGAGAATGGCAGATGGTCGGTTGAAAATGACGTGGTGACACAAACAACGAACTTCGACGAGATATCATCCGACGAGTTTGACACTGAAGTCCTAAAGTTTAAGATAAGCGGCAACACTTTATATGTGACATATACGGACGAAGGCAAAGAAAAAACTACTCAATTGCAGAGAAGTACCGTCGAAAAAATACAAGAAATCATTGCGGCGGCAAAGAAGAAACTTTAATTGTCATACTATAAAAAATAACTTCATTGATAATTCTAAAACACTATAGAAAGTATCGGGCTAACAATGGTTGGCTCGATATTCTTTTATATAGGGATAAGGTCGTTGACTAATGCGAAATTCATGACTTATCGTTTTTTGCATTCGATATATTGCCCCTAATTCGTACCATTCGTCACAAATCCATGCAGTTTATCCCAGATGTTTGGCAGTCTTGGCAAATACATGTACTTTTGTAGCGTCGAAACGTATAAAACGATAATAGAATGAAACAGAAATTTTGTCAGAGCTGCGGCATGCCGCTCACAGAAGAAGTCCTCGGTACCAATGCCGATGGAAGTAAGAACGAAGATTACTGCATGTACTGCTATAAGGACGGGAAGTTCCTGCAGGATTGTACGATGGAAGAGATGATTGAACATTGTGCTCAATTTGTGAATGCTGTTAATGAAGGGTTGGAAAAACCAATTACCAAAGAGGAGTACATCGGCATAATGAAATCGTACTTTCCCCAGCTTAAGCGTTGGCGCCATACGCTGGATGTGAATAACGATGAAGCGATGAATGCTCATCCCGCTTTAGCCGGCGTTAAAGAACTCATTGCACAGATGGCCGACAAACAGCCCATTGCTTACATCTCGTCAGTAGATCAAGAAGGTTTTCCTTGGACCAAGGCCATGCTGAAGCCACGTAAACGCGAGGGTATCAAAACCTTCTACTTTACAACCAACACATTCTCAATACGTGTGGCTCAATACAAGGTAAACCCCAAGGCCAGTATCTATTTCTGCGATGCCGAGGGTTTCAAGGGTATGATGCTGCGTGGTACGATGGAGGTACTAACCGACCCTGCCTCTAAGGAGATGATCTGGCGCGATGGCGACGAGCAGTACTATCCCGGTGGTGTCACCGACCCGAACTACTGCGTTCTGAAGTTCACCGCCACCGATGGTCGATTCTATAGTGATTTCTATCCACGCAGTTTTGTAATTGAGTGATGAAACTGGAAATCGATCCCAAGGACACCTGTCGGGCGCAAGCATTCGAACTGTGGATGAAGTCACCCATGCCGATGGTGACGCTCACGAAGACGTTCGATGTGACGCGACTGCCTAAGGTAAGTCGTAGCCGGGATATGAAATTCAATATGCTCCTGTGCTGGTGCATCGGCAAAGTTGCCAGTCGGATGGACGAGTTCTATTTGCTGCCTGAGCAAGGGAAACTGTATAAGTACGATCGGCTTGCCATCAACGTGATAGTGAACAACAAAGAAGGTGGCATCAACTCGTGCGACATCTTGTATACAGATGATTTGGAACAGTTCGGCCAAGACTATACGAATCTGACACAGGCGGCCAGCACGTCTTGCCAGAGCTCCTTCGTAGATGATGCGATGGTGATAGGCACATCGGCGATGACGGTCACCGAACTCGACAGTATCGTCAACCAATACACCGACCAGTTCTGCAATCCGATGGTGATGTGGGGCCGCTACCGCAAGGGCTGGCTGAGGACCACCTTGCCTATCTCCTTCCAGTTCCACCACGTGCAGATGGACGGCGGACACGCCGCCCGATTCCTCGATGAACTCCAAAAGACAATAAACACCATATGAATATGCGCTATAGAGAAGAAGCAATTGAATGTATAAAGGATCATGTTCTCCAGGTACATAAGGAGATATAGATAACATAATAAAAATTTATGAATAAATGATGATACTTCAGGTATAAAGCTTCGGATATATTCTCAATTTGGATAG
>CALDLA010000158.1 GCA_937898415.1 uncultured Prevotellaceae bacterium
TTCACCCGCCTCTTCAAGCGTATTACAGGGCTCACCCCCAGTAAGTTTGTGGGAAAGTAATCAGCCGTAATTCTGTATCAGGTACTTCACTCGTCTCTCCGATTTTCACCTTTTATACTCCTTAGGCGTCATGCCGGTGAGGCGACGGAAGTATTTGGAAAAGAACGAGGGATTGGTAAAGTGCATCTCCTCCGAAATCTGCGCTGCCGGCTTGTCCGTGTGGCGCAGTTCTATTTTGATGCGAGTGATGAGGGCACGGTCTATCCAGTCTTTGGCGGTGGTGCCGCTGGTTTGGCGGATGACAGTGGTCAGGTAGCGCTCAGTGAGGCACATACGCTCGGCATAGTAGCCTATCTGGTGTTGTTCGGCACAATGCTGGGTGACCAGTTGAAGGAAACGGTCGAAGATAGTCTGCTCGCGCGATTGTGAGTGAATAGCCCGGTCAGCTTGTTTGCGATAGCATCCGTCGTAATGTTGCATTAATGCTGCCACAAGTGCGCTGGCTGTGGGATGATGGTATTCGGGCTGATGCACCATCTTCCAAAGCGTTTCGATGATGTCGAGTGCCGTCTGCTGGTCGCTCTCGCTGGGGGGTATTTGGAAATCGCGCACCTGTCCGTTGAAGGCCGACGGCATCTGTCCTGGGGCAAAAGGCATAGGAAACTGGCTGAAAAGTATCACGCCACGAATTTCAAAGTTGTTCGAGAACTGATGAGGCATGATGATGGTGCCAGGCCCCAGATAGGCCAATGTACCTGCAGTGAGGTGGCGGTCTTGCAGGTTGAAGTTGATGCTGGCCTCGCCATTCAGAATAACACCCAGTCGGTGGTCGTTGATAATGAATGGTGGCTTCTGCTTCATAATGAGTTTGAACACCGTCGAATCTCCATGCACGATGCCAAGCTCATTATCAAAATACACTTGTTGGCGTATCTTCTGCAGATCAGGAGCTAATATGTGCTGCATCTGCGAACGGTCCATCAGTTGCGGTTGTCTGTTCATAATCAGTCCTTTTTGCTGGCAAAGATAATCATTTTCCGTGAAAAAATGCTCTATTTTCGTGCAAATCGAACAAAAAGAACATCTTTCCATTCCTGCAGATAACGCCACGATGAAAAAAACATCGTACTTTTGCACCCAGAATTCAATGACAATAAAAATATGAAGAAATTAGTTTTAAGTTTGACAATGTTGCCGATGCTGGCTCAGGGACAGACATTGGACGATTGTCAGCAGGCTGCAGAGAAGAATTACCCGTTGATACAGCAGTATGGTCTCATCGAGAAGACCACCCAGTTGACGGTTGCCAACATCCAGAAGGGGTGGCTACCGCAAGTGTCGGCTCAGGCACAGGCCACGTATCAGAGTGATGTGACGGCGTGGCCCAGTGAGATGAAAGCGATGATGAGCGGTATGGGCATCGACATGAGAGGACTGACGAAGGATCAGTACCGAGTGGGTATCGATGTGCAGCAGACTATCTACGACGGTGGTGTCATAGGCAGTCAGAAGCGTATAGCCCGTGAACAGGGCAAGGTGCAGGCGGCACAGAACGAAGTCAATATTTATAATGTTCGCAAGCGTGTGAATGAGATGTATTTCGGGCTGTTGCTGATTGACGAACAAATCAAGTTGAACACTGACCTGCAGACATTGTTGGCAGGCAACGAACGCAAACTGGAGTCGATGACCAAGCGCGGAACAGCAGCCGAAAGCGACCTGCAGAGTGTGAAGGCAGAGAGACTGAATGCGGTGCAGAAGGGCACTGAGCTGGTATCGCAGAAACAGATGCTACAACGCATGCTGAGCACTTTTTGTGGTATCGAGATCAACAACATACAGAAGCCACAAGTGAAGTCTGATGGCAGAAATCTGGCGACAGGAAACCAGAGACCAGAACTGAAGGTGCTGGATGCACAGATCAGTGTGCTGAATGCTCAGGAGAAGGCACTCAACGCAGCACTGATGCCGAAGGTGGGTGTGTTTGCTCAGGGCTTCTATGGTTATCCGGGGCTGAATATGTTCGAAGACATGATGCGCCACAAATGGAGCCTGAATGGCCTCGTCGGTGCAAGGGTGACATGGACTATCGGTGCCCTCTATACCCGCAAGAACGACAAGGCAAAACTGCAGTTGCAGCGTGATATGACGGAGAGCAGTCGGGAGGTGTTCCTCTTCAATAATAACCTGGAACAGATTCAGCAGAACGAGAATATAGAGCGCTACCAGAAACTGATGGCCCACGACGGGGAGATTATCTCGCTGCGACAGGCTGTGAGAAAGGCGGCAGAATCGAAGCTGGCACATGGCATCATCGACGTGAACGACTTAGTGCGCGAGATTAATCAGGAGAATGCGGCTTGTGTGCAACAGTCGGTACACGAGATTGA
>CALDLA010000159.1 GCA_937898415.1 uncultured Prevotellaceae bacterium
AGAGATAACGACAGACGATAAGTGCGGCCCTGGACAGCATTAATGCCCCAGTACCCCTTGTTTACCAGGCAGACAGGCGTCGTGGGCGAAGCCTTGATGTCAAGTGCCAAAGCGTTGTGTTGCACACTGTTAAGCAGCGGCGTCTTTTTAGTAGGTTGTATGAGACTTGCCGTGAGTTGCGACGGAGCTGCTGCATAAGTTAACCATCCCTGCATGTCAGCAGGCGCACCATAGCGAGGTCCGTCCTCAAACGATCGATTGCGTATCAACTCTGCATAGATACCGCCGTCAGCAGCATGGTTAATGTCTTCATAGAAGATGCCATAGAGCATCGGACTCACTTTCGCCCCCCGCTGCTGGGTGTCGATATCAATCGTTACTTGAGCCTGATCTCCTACTGCAAAGAGCGCCGCCCAAGAAACTGCTAATGCTGTGATAATTGTACTTTTCTTCATAAACTTTCCTAATTGTCGCTGCAAAAATAGCGATAATTCAGCAATTATCACCATATTTGCCCCAAGTTTTTAAGGCTCAGTCCGAAAAAAGCATAAAAAAACCACTGATCCATGATGAATCAGCGGCTTGAATTTAAGGGAGTCGAGGTGACAGGACTCGAACCTGCGACAGCCTGGTCCCAAACCAGGAACGCTACCAACTGCGCTACACCTCGATTTTGCGGCTGCAAAGGTAATAAAAAGAAATGAAGAGAGAGAAGTGAAAAGTGAAAAGTTGCTGCGCCTTGGCATTATTTAACGTTTTCACTTTTCACTTCTTCATTTTTTTCACTCCTTAATAATTCCCTGCTCTACGAATATCTTCTTCAGGGCTACTACGGAGCGGTCAACCTGCTCAGTAGTGTGGGTAGCCATGAGGGCATAGCGGACGAGGGTGTCCTGAGGTGCGCAGGCGGGAGGAATGACGGGGTTGATAAAGACGCCAGCCTTGAAGGCGAGGGCGGTGACCAGGAACGTCTTCTCCACATCGCGAACGTAGAGGGGGATGATGGGGCTCTCGGTGTCGCCTATCTCGAAGCCTTCTTCACGGAAGCGCTTCAGGGCGTAGTTGGTGACCTTCCACAATGCCTCAATGCGCTCGGGCTCCTGCTGGATGATGTGCAGGGCGGTCATAGCGGCTGCGGTGGCAGCGGGCGTGTTGGAGGCTGAGAAGATGTAAGTACGGCAGGTATGGCGCAGCCAGTTGATGGTGTCAGCATCGGCAGCGATGAATCCGCCGATGGAGGCGAGTGACTTCGAGAAGGTGCCCATAATGAGGTCTACCTCGTCGGTAAGTCCGAAGTGATCGCAGACACCCCTACCCTGACGTCCGAAGACGCCGATACCGTGGGCCTCGTCAACCATGATAGAGCAGTTGTACTTGTGCTTCAGCTCGACTATCTCGGGGAGTTTGGCAAGGTCGCCTTCCATCGAGAAGACACCGTCGATGACGATGAGTTTGATGGCCTCCTGAGGCAGCTTCTGAAGCACACGCTCCAAATCGTCCATATCGTTGTGCTTGTAGTGCAACTGCTTGGCAAAGGCCAGACGGCGTCCGTCGACGATGGATGCGTGGTCGCGGTCGTCGCAGATGACGTAGTCGTCTTTGCTGAGCAATGCGGGAATGACGCCCTGGTTGACGGAGAAGCCCGTCGAGAAGCAGAGGCAGTCGTCCTTGCCGATAAACTTGGAGATTTCCTTCTCTAACTGCACGTGGAGGTCAAGCGTACCGTTGAGGAAACGGCTGCCGGCGCAACCTGAGCCATACTTGTCGAGTGCGGCCTTGGCGGCATCGATGATTCGCTGGTCGCCGGTGAGGCCTGTATAGGCGTTCGAGCCGAACATGAGTACTTTGTGGCCACCCATTTCCACCTCCGTGCCCTGCTTTCCTTCGATGGCGCGGAAATAGGGGTATACGTCAGCCTCCATATATTTCTGCGGCTCACGGTATAGCTTGTATCTTTCTTGTAACTGTCCCATTCCGATTTTGGTATAGTTCTAACTTTTTTCTTACAGGCTGCAAAGTTACACATTTTTTATGAAATCGTGCATCTTTTAGGCAATAAATGTTCGATTTAGGGATTTTTATTGATAAAAATAGGAAAATATGCAACGAAATTTGTACTTTTGCACTATGAAACGGACAAAAACGAGTATTACGTTCATCGTCAACCCCATCTCGGGCACCAACTCGAAGGATGCTCTACCCGACATCCTCGAACAGGTGCTGGACAAGAAACGCTTTGAGTGGCGCATCATCTATACCGAGTATGCCGGACACGCCGCCGTGCTGGCTCGCGAGTGTGTGGACGAGGGTGTCGACGTGGTAGCTGCCGTTGGTGGCGACGGCACGGTGAACGAGGTGGCGCGCTCGCTGGTACACTCGCAGACGGCGCTGGCCATCGTGCCCTGCGGCTCAGGCAACGGGCTAGCCCGTCATCTGTGTCTGCCCCTGGACATGAGGAAGGCCGTCGGCATTATCAACGAGTGCTGTATCGACCAGTTTGACTACGGCATCATCAACGACCTGCCCTTCTTCTGCACCTGCGGCATGGGCTTCGATGCGTTTATCTCGCTGAAGTTTGCCGAGGCAGGCAAGCGTGGACCTATTACTTACGTGGAGAATGTACTGAAGGAAGGACTGAAATACAAACCTGAGACTTACGAGGTAGAAGACGACACCGGCACCCACCGCCACAAGGCGTTCCTCATAGCTTGTGCCAATGCTTCGCAATACGGCAACAACGCCTACATCGCGCCTGGAGCCACGATGAAGGACGGCCAGATGGACGTGATTATCATGGAACCGTTCGACGCACTGGAGGCTCCGCAGATAGCCGCCGACCTGTTTATGAAGACGCTGGCCAACAACTCACGCATCAAAACGTTCCGCACGCAGCGGCTGCACATACACCGCAAGTCACCAGGAGCCATCCACTACGACGGCGACCCCATCATGACCGGCACGGACATCGACGTCAGCATCGAACACTTAGGACTGCGCATCGTCACCAACCCTGAGGCTACTGAGGACGCCGCCCAGCCCAGTGCGTTGCTCAACGCGTTCAGCGACTTCTTTAATAATATAAATAATGTACGCGAGGACATTGAGAAACGGGGGCATCGGCTACAGGTCATCAACAAACTGATGCTCAGGAAACTATCCAAGCTATGATACAGTTGACAGCCGTCGTCATCGCCGTTGCCGCAGCCGTGGGGTACGCAGGATGGCGAATCTGCAAAGTGGTCAGACAGCAGCACGATCCATGCTGCGGCTGCAGGGGCTGTGAGCTGGACTGCAAAATGAAAAATTGCCTGAATGATAAAAAAACATGCGAAAAATTTGGCCAATCCAAATAAAAGCATTACCTTTGCATCCGCAAAACAGACAAGGTGCCTTGGATGAGTGGCTTAGTCAACGGTCTGCAAAACCGTCTACAGCAGTTCGAATCTGCTAGGCACCTCTCAGAAACCGGAAGTTCCAACCACGGAATTTCCGGTTTTCTGCGTTATTACATGACTCATCTTACTTGTTTGCGGGCACATAAATCGCCCAAAAAAGTATCACTTATCAATTGATTTATATCAAAAAGATGACAAAAAGATAGTTTTTCGATAAAAAAAGTGATAAAATGTTTGCCAATTCAGATTTTTGATGTAATTTTGCAACCAAAATTTAAAACAAGTATAATTTAACAATTAAAAAACAAACTAAAAATTATGAATGCAGCACAAGTTGTAGAGCAGTTGAAGCAGCGCTTCCCCAACGAGCCGGAGTACATCCAGGCCGTCAGTCAGGTTCTTCCCACCATCGAAGAAGAGTACAACAAGCACCCCGAGTTCGAGAAGGCTAACCTTATCGAGCGCCTGTGCATCCCCGATCGCGTATGCGAGTTCCGTATTACATGGGTGGACGACAAGGGCAACGTACAGACCAACATGGGTTACCGCATCCAGCACAACAACGCCATTGGCCCGTACAAAGGCGGTCTCCGTTATCACAAGTCTGTGAACCTCGGTATCCTGAAGTTCCTTGCCTTCGAGCAGACCTTCAAGAACTCTCTGACAACCCTGCCGATGGGTGGTGCCAAGGGTGGCTCTGACTTCTCTCCCCGTGGTAAGAGCGAGGCTGAGGTGATGCGTTTCTGCCAGGCCTTCATGAACGAGCTCTATCGTGTCATCGGTCCTGATGAGGACGTTCCCGCTGGTGACATCGGCGTTGGTGGCCGTGAGGTTGGTTTCCTCTTCGGACAGTACAAGAAGCTGACCCATCAGTTCCAGGGTGTGCTCACAGGTAAGGGTATCCCCTTCGGTGGTTCACTTATCCGTCCTGAGGCTACTGGTTACGGCACGGTTTACTTCCTCTGCTCTATGCTGGCTACCCGCAACATCGACATCAAGGGCAAGAAGGTGCTGATTTCTGGTGCTGGTAACGTGGCTCAGTATGCTGCTGAGAAGTGCCTGCAGCTGGGTGCTATTCCTATGACAATGTCTGACTCTGACGGTTACATCTATGATCCCGATGGTATCGACCGCGCTAAGCTCGACTACATCATGGAGCTGAAGAACGTGGAGCGTGGACGTATCAAGGAGTACGTCGAGGAGTATCCCACAGCCAAGTACTACGAGGGCAAGCGCCCCTGGTACGAGAAGGCCGACATTGCCCTCCCCTGCGCTACACAGAACGAGATCAACGGTGACGAGGCTCAGGCTCTGGTCAACAACGGCGTGATTGCTGTTGCTGAGGGTGCCAACATGCCTTCACTGCCCGAGGCTATCAAGATCTTCCAGGATGCCAAGATTCTCTACTCTCCTGGTAAGGCTTCCAACGCTGGTGGTGTGTCAGTATCTGGTCTTGAGATGTCACAGAACTCTGAGCGTCTGAGCTGGACTGCCAAGGAGGTCGACGACTATCTGAAGCGCATTATGGCCGACATTCACGAGAACTGCGTGAAGTACGGTACTGAGAAGGACGGCTACATCAACTACGTGAAGGGTGCCAACGTGGCCGGCTTCATGAAGGTTGCCAAGGCCATGATGGCTCAGGGCATTGTGTAAGCTCGGCGAAGCCAAGGTTAGCACGATGAATGATAAACATCGTGTAAGTAATAATGCAAACACAAAAACTCAATAATCCGGGAGGCACATCCGTAGCGATGATGCCTCCCGGTTCTTTTTTACGTCCGACAAATAAAAAAGGTTAATCGTTTGCCCGTCTCAGCATTTCTAAGTAACTTTGCAGGCAAAAATCAAGAAAGAGATGCTGAAACAACTCTATATCAAGAACTTCACGCTGATAGACACGCTCGACATTGAACTGCACCCAGGCTTTTCGGTCATTACGGGTGAGACGGGTGCCGGTAAGAGTATCATCCTCGGCGCCATCGGATTACTGTTAGGACAGCGAGCCGACTCGAAAAGCATCAAGCAGGGAGCCGACAAGTGCGTCATTGAGGCACACTTCGACTTGTCGAGATACGGCATGGAGGCGTTCTTCGAGGAAAACGACATCGAGTATGACGACTCGGACACCATCATCCGCCGTGAACTGCTGTCGTCGGGCAAGAGCCGTGCCTTCATCAACGACACACCCGTAGCCCTCACCATGCTCAAGGAACTGGGTGAACGCTTAGTCGACGTACACTCTCAGCACCAGAACCTGCTGCTCAACAAGCAGGACTTCCAGTTGTCAGTAGTCGACATCATTGTGGGCGACAGCCGTCAACTGCAGGACTATCAGCAGGCATTTAAAGCATATAGCGACGCTAAGCGGCAGTTGGAGCAGCTGAAGGAGGACATCGAGCGTAACAGCCAGAACACGGACTTCCTGCAGTTCCAGTACAACGAGCTGACGAGTGCCAACTTGAAGGACGGCGAGCAGGAAGAGTTAGAGCAACGGAGCGAGACCATGAGCCATACGGAGGACATCAAGAGTGCGCTCTATGAGGCTGACAATGCCTTGTCGGGCGATGAGACGGGCATCGTTGCCTCGCTGCGGACTGCCGTCCATGCGCTGAAGGGCATCAGCCGCGTATTCCCCACTGCCAACGAACTGGCTGAACGTGCCGACTCGGCCTATATCGAGCTGAAAGACATTGCCCAGGAGGTGAGCAGCAGCTTGGAGAACGTTGACTTCGACCCTGCCGAACTGGACAACGTCAACAGCCGCCTTGACCGCATCTATGACCTGCAGAAGAAGTATCACACGGACCATATAGCAGGACTGCTGGCCATCCAAGAAGACCTGAAGCAGAAGCTCTCGAACATTGAGAACAGCGACGAGGCCCTACAGGAGATGACGGACAAGTGCGAACAGCTGAAAGCCGACTGCCAACGGCAGGCCGATCTACTGACGCAGGCCCGCACCAAGGCTGCCCGTCATATCGAGAAAGATATGCAGCAACGGCTGGTGCCCTTAGGCATGCCCAACGTGCGTTTTGCCATCGAACTGGAGCAGACCGAGCTCAACCACAGCGGACAGGACAAGGTGCAGTTTCTGTTCTCGGCCAACACCTCTACCCCACTCCAGCCTGTCTCTCAGGTGGCATCAGGTGGTGAGATTGCCCGTGTCATGCTGTCACTCAAAGCGATGATTAGCGGAGCCGTGAAACTGCCTACCATCATCTTCGACGAGATAGACACGGGTGTCAGCGGACGGGTAGCCGAGCAGATGGCCAAGATGATGCAGGAGATGGGGCTGGCCGACCGTCAGGTCATCAGCATCACCCACCTGCCGCAGATAGCCGCCCTGGGCACATCACACTATAAAGTGACCAAGACAGAGACCTCAAGCGGCACGTCAAGCACCATGATAGAACTCACTCAGCAGGAGCGAATTACGGAGATAGCACAGATGCTCAGCGGCAGCAACGTCACCACAGCCGCCATAGAAAATGCAAAACAACTTTTGAACGTATGAAAAGACTCTATACAATGATGAGTATGCTGCTGGTAGCAGCAGTAGTAACGGCTCAGCCCGGCTGGGTCAAGAAGGCCACAAAGTCAGTATTCACCGTGAAGACCTTTGCTGCCGACGGGTCGCTCATCGGCAGTACCTGCGGATTCTTCACAGGCGAACAGGGCGAGGGCGTCAGCAGCTTCAGTCCCTTCAAGGGAGCCTACTCGGCAGTAGTCATCGACGCCCAGGGCAAGGAGATGCCCGTGGAGTGCATGCTTGGAGCCAACGACACCTACGATGTAGCCAAGTTCCGCGTAGCTGCCAAGAAGACCACTCCGCTGACCATCGCTGCCGCCAATGCTACGGAGGACACGCAGGTGTGGCTGCTGCCTTACCGCGAGACGAAGGACGTGAAAGAGGGGACGGTACGCAAAGCCGAGAAATTCGGTGCCAACTACGCCTACTACACCGTTGCCCTGAGCATGCCCGAGGGCACCACGAGTTGTCCGCTCATCAATGCCGAGGGAATGGCCATCGGACTGATGCAGCAGCCCTACAAGCAGGGCGACACACTGAGCTATGCCGTCAGCGCCCGTTATGCCGACTCGCTGGCCATCAGCGGTCTGAGCATCAACGATGCCACGCTGCGCAGCACGCACATCAAGAAAGACCTGCCCCGCGAACTGGAACAGGCCGTACTGATGCTCTACATGGCACAGACGTCGCTCGACTCAGCAGCTTACGCCCAGCTTGTCAACGACTTCATCCTACGTTTCCCTGATGCACCTGACGGTTATACCTACCGTGCCGAAGCCGAGGTCATCGGTCAGGACTTCAACGCTGCCGCCCGCGACATGGAGAAAGCCATCAGCGTGGCCAGCAAGAAAGACGAAATCCACTACTCCTATTCCAAACTCATCTTCCATAAGGAGGTCTATATGAGTGACATGCCCTATGAAGCCTGGTCGCTGGACAAGGCATTGGAGGAGGCCAAGGAGGCTGAACGGCTGCAGCCGCTGGCCATCTACCGCCATCAGCAGGCCGCCGTCCTCTTCGCCCAGAAGAAGTACAGCGAGGCTTACGATGTCTATGCCTCACTCTTCAACAGCGAGTTACGCTCTGCAGAACTCTTCTACGAGGCTTCGCGTTGTAAGACGGCACTCAATGATACCATCGGACAGATTGCCCTTCTTGACAGTTGCGTGGCCACGTTCAGCCAACCCTATCTCAAAGAGGCTGCACCCTACATCCTTTCACGTGCCCAGGCTCTGATTGATGCCTCACAATACCGCAAGGCCGTGAACGACCTGAATGAATACGAGAAGCTGATGCAGGCCTCAGTCAATGCCAACTTCTACTACCTGCGCTTCCAGGCTGAAATCGGCGGCCGTCTCTATCAGCAGGCTCTGAACGACATTAACCAGGCTATCCAGAAGGCACCACGCAGCGACCTCTACTTAGCCGAGAAGGCGTCTCTGCTGCTACGGGTGGGAATGACGGACGAGGCCATCGACACAGCCCGCGAATGTATCGACATCGCCCCTGAGCATAGCGACGGCTACCTGTTCCTCGGCGTCGCCCTGTGCATCAAGGGCCAGAAGGAGGAAGGACTGAAGAACCTGCAAAAAGCCCGCGAGTTGGGTGACCCGCAGGCTGATGATCTGATAGAGAAATACGCCAAATAACGAGGAGAGAGCCGCCTCAGAAGGGCATCCCCGGCCCGGCATCGGGCAGCGGACTGCCACCAAAGGGGTCACCCTGGTCAGGCATAGGCATGAAGCCAGCCCCCTGGGACTCACCGTTAATCTTAGACCCCACAATCTCACCACCTCCCGAAGTCCGATGACTACCCAGTCTCGTGTCTTCGGGATTTTCAAATCTCGTATATTCACCACGGAACGTCAGCAGCACGTCGCCCGTAGCACCCTTACGGTGCTTGGCAATGATAATCTGAGCCATACCGTGCAGGTCGCGGCCGTTATCATCCTGATAAATATGGTAGTACTCTGGACGATGCACGAAGAGCACCATATCGGCATCCTGCTCAATGGCACCCGACTCACGCAGGTCTGACAGCTGCGGGCGCTTACCCTCCAAGCCCTCACGGCTCTCCACACCACGATTCAGCTGCGAGAGGGCCAGGATGGGAATATCCAGTTCCTTGGCCAGTCCCTTCAGTGAACGGCTGATGGTCGACACTTCTTCCTGACGGCTGGAGAAACGCATGCCGTTGGCGTTCATCAGCTGCAGATAGTCAATCATTATCAGCTTCACACCATGCTCACGCACCAGTCGGCGAGCCTTGGTGCGCAGTTCAAAGACTGACAGACCCGGCGTGTCGTCCACAAAGAGCGGCGACCCATACAGGCCATTGATGCGCTTGTCCAGACGGTCCCACTCATCGGGCGTCAACTGACCACTCTGCAGGTGTGAGCCCTGTATCTCGCAGACATTCGATATCAATCGGTCTACCAGCTGCACGTTCGACATTTCCAGGGAGAAGAAGGCAACGGGCTGCTTGTAGTCGGCCGCAATATTCTTGGCCAGCGACAGGGCGAACGAGGTCTTACCCATGGCCGGACGTCCGGCAATGATGACCAGGTCCGAGGATTGCCAGCCACTGGTGTACTCGTCAAGTTTATGATAGCCCGTAGGCACACCCGTCAGGCCGTCGGTATTGGCGGCAGCCTTCGAGATGATGTCCAGCGCATTCTTGATGACGGGGTCCACCTGCGTGTAGTCCTTCTTCATGTTCTTCTGCGACAGCTCGAAGAGCGCACCCTCGGCATGCTGCATCAGGTCGTCCACGTCGATGGTCTCGTCAAAAGCCTTGGTCTCCACATCGCTGGCAAACGATATCAGCTGGCGAGCCAGGAACTTCTGGGCAATGATATTGGCGTGATACTCGATGTTGGCCGATGACGCCACACGTCCTGAAAGTTCGGCTATGTACACAGGACCGCCCACATCCTCCAAGTCGCCCGACTTCGACAGCTGGTCTGTCACGGTGACGATGTCCACGGGCTTCTCCTTCATCGACAGCTCACGTATCGCAGCATAGATCTTCTGGTTACGCGGCTCATAGAAGCTCTCCGGATGCAGGATTTCACACACGACGCTGTAGGCGTCCTTGTCAATCATCAGCGCGCCCAGCACCGTCTTCTCCACATCCAGTGCCTGCGGTTGCAGGTGTCCGTACGTATTATCCACCGGCTGCGGCGTCCGCTGCCGGCGACGATTACTATTGTTATTGTTGCTTTCTGGCATACAGGTTATAAATCATTGTCTAAAGCCGTACGCCGAAGAAGGCACGGGTAAGCCATTTGTTCTGGTTAATCTTAATGTCGCCGTTATCGTAGATGGAGTTGCTCATGATGATGGAGGCACCGACATTGTAGCGGGGCGTGAAGTGATAGACAATGGCGGCACGCTCGTTGAAGATCATATTGAAGCACAGGCGGTGGTCCTTCAGCTCATGACCATTCACCGTCAGTCGGTTATGCTTGTACAGCACGGCAGAAGGCATGGCCGAGAGATGGAGCAGCCATTGCGAACGGCTTCCGAGCACGAGGTTGTAGCCATAGCCACCGCCGAGGGCGACATTGGCGAACGTGAGGTGAACCTCAGGGGCCATCGGACTGCGCGCCTTCAGCTCGTCGGTGGTGCGGATACTTCCCGACTGGAAACTGAGGCCCGCCAGCCAGGAACCGGCTGAACGCAGCTGGTAGTAGTTCTGGAAGAGGGCTGCCGGAAAGGAGAAACGCTTGTCGTTGAAGACGTAATAGGCAGAGATGTTGAACTCATTCATGCGCAGGCCGTCCTCATCGAGATGGTCGATATCGCGAAGCTTGATGTCGCCAGACAGCGACGTGGCACGCAAGTAGCTGATGTCAAAGCTGATTTTCTGCCCGTGGTACTCGAAGTTGAATTCGTAGTCGTTGTAGTCGCCACCTATCTTGGCGGGGTTGAGCGACAATGTGGCGGCAATGTCGCAGTAGTTCACCTCCAGTCCCACGGTGTAGTTGGTCTTGGTGTGAAGGTCGTACCTCGAGTAGACATCGTTCACCGTACCCTTGGCGTGGATGTAGTTACCGGTCTGGTTGCCCAAGAGTCTGAAGAGCCACTTCTCCTTGGGGCGGGCCACGTAGCTGGTGTCGTACTTCGTATTGAAGTACTTGGTGCTAAGCTTCTTGTTGATGCGTTTTCCCAATCTCTGCTTGGCCTTTGCTATCGTATCGTTCCTCGTGCTGTCGCTATATTCGGAGGCACTTGCCGTGCCACACATCAACGCGACAACCATCATCGTAATTATCCTTTTCATTGCGGTAGCTAATTGTTCACACTTCACTATTCATGGGGCCACAGGACACTACAGCCTACAGGTCAGTCCTATCTTGGTCTCAAACGTATTGGCATGTACCGAACCCCTCTCCTGTAGGGTCAGCGTGCTGTCGTAGTAGTATCTGTAGAACGTGCGACGTGAGTAGTAAGCTCCTG
Source organism: uncultured Prevotellaceae bacterium (assembly GCA_937898415.1). Classification (GTDB taxonomy): domain Bacteria; phylum Bacteroidota; class Bacteroidia; order Bacteroidales; family Bacteroidaceae; genus Prevotella. The sequence continues at coordinate 11,389 of CALDLA010000159.1, forward strand.
AAAGGGTGATAGACCACGGTCCCTTGAGGTGCATCTCTATGACGGGATTGATGACCAGCAGGGCAGCATTGCCGCGGTCGCCCTGAACGTTCAGGTAGTGTAAGTCCTTCTCGCCGCTGACGTATGCATCCAAGTCTTTGTCTTCGTAGCCTTTCCAAGTGTAGAGACGGAAGAATTTGGCGTTGAGCACCAAGCGACCGTACTTGCCGAACTCGAGCTGCGTCTTCGACTTGACGCTGAAGCCGCTACCCATATTGTAGTCGCGCTCGATGACGTTGAAGTAGTCACTCTTGGTACCGCCGAGCAGGATGCCGCTGACGAAAAAGCGCTGTTCACACTTGGACAGGACACCCTTCGAGGGCAGCGAGACGATGAAGCCTGGGCCGAAGCCTGCAGCCTCGCTGATGCGGTAGGGTGTCAGCTCTGAGCCGTCCTCAATGGGTTCGGCATCGTAGTAGTTGAAGTGCTGATAGATACCAAACTCGCCTGCCATGTCCTTATCGTCGAGGACGGGAGTACTCCACAGTCGGCCCACGATATTCAGGGTGTTGATAAATGGCTGCCCGCCACCGAAGGCCATGTTCGACTCAATGTCGAAGAAATCGTAAGGCGTAGTGTGCTTATCGCCGTCAACAGGCGTTCCGTACATCAGCGTGAGGTTGATGTAGGGGGCATGGACGCCGCGGAACAGGGCACCGTCGTCGGCCAGATAGCGCCAGCCGAGCGATACTGACACATCGACGGGATTCTCGTCGTAGTTGTGATAGCGGTAGTGGTTGCTACGGATGCGCCATGCGTCGCCGCTGAAGATGCGGTGCAGTCCCTGGATGGGGTTGACGATGGCGGCACCAGCCTCACGCAGGAAGCGGCGGAAGCCGTGGGTGCGGTCGTCGAGCAATGTCAAGCTCAGGCGGTGTGTCATCTCGCCGATAGCCATACCGCCACAAGTGGTGGCGATGATGTCGTTGATGGCGGGTGGCTCCGTCTCGCCTAAGAACTCCCACATGGCGGAACCAAGCAGGGAGTAGGGTGCCGACTCCCAGAACGTCAGGCCGTTGGTACGGGCGGCATTGAAATAGAGGTTGCCGTGATAGGGATGGGCAAACAGGTTGGTGATGAAGAAGTCGTTATCCCACACCATGCCGTCGGTGAAGTTGCGCTTCAGCGTGCGCAGCGTGGTTTGCGCGAAGTCGGAATTCAGGGCGTAGCGGTCGAACAACTGTACGCCTACGTTGATTCCCGTCACCTCAGCCAAAGCCTGCCACGGGCGTTTCTTTACGGGCAGCGCCATAGTAGAGTCGCTGGCCACAAACGAATGACGCTTCTCGTCCCAGGCGCGTTTCCATGTGTCGTGCTGATTGCGCGGCTGACGGTAGGTCAGTCCCAGTTCAAACAGCGGACGGTGGCGGTAGATCTCGTTACGGTCGTAGTAGCGCGTCACTCCCCAGCCCACTGTGGCAAAGGCTCCGTACTTCTGACTGAACTGGTAGTCGGCATTGATACGTGCCTGCAGGGAGTACAGTCGTTCGGGCTTTGAGCTGTTTTCCTTTGAGAACGTCTCTACGTGGTAGTAGCCCAGGTCACCGCTCAGGCTCCATTTCGGCGACAGCTGCTTATAGAGACCCGTACGATAGAACAAGGCTCCCGAGAACTTGGAGTCGAGTCCCATGAAATGAGTTCCCACACCCAAGGTGCTATAGGTGTACTTGTTGCGGTAGCGCACGGCAAGATTCGCTTTTGTCGATGTGCCGCCGTACAGCATCACGTCAAGGACGGTCATGGGGTTGACGTTCACCAGTCCTATCTTGTGACCGATGCTGTCAGACGACAGGTTGACGATTCCCACTTGCCAGCCCTTCGGACGCTTGCGGGCAATGTTGAACACGCCAATCTGTGCGCCGTTCAGGGAGTCGGCAAAGTTGATGGCTCCCAACTGCCAGCCGCCCATCTTCGATTCCGATACGTTCAAGATGGCCGACAGCTGTAGGCCGCGATTCATGCCGTTTGTGATGTTGTTGATGCCACTCAGCTGCAGGCCGTTGAACTCCTGTGCAGACACATTCGATATACCCGACAGTTGCACCCCGTGACCACCTTCGGCAGCCACCGATGAAATGACGCCCACCTGTGCGCTCTTCACCGTGTCCTGCACGCTGACGACGCCCACGGGAAACTTCTGGGCCCATACATTGTTACTCAGAAAGGCCATCGACGCGAGGATGGCCAAACACATATTTCTTCTCATATTCATACTTTTCACTCATCACTTTTCACTTTTCACTCTTCACTCTTCACTTTTCACTAGCGAAGCGCTTAAATGCTTAGTTCGTCGAGTACGGTGATGAGTCGCTTGTCGAAACGCTTGTCGGTGCGGATGCACTCCGAGAAGGGCACGTACACCACGTCGTTGTTGCGCACGCCCACCATGACGTTGCGCTGACCCTGCAGAATGGCCTGAATGGCGCCGACACCGGTAATCGATGCCAGGATGCGGTCGCGGGCCGAGGGCGTACCGCCGCGCTGCAGGTGCCCCAGGATGGAGACACGCACGTCGAAGCCGGGGAACTCATGCTTCACACGGTCGGCATAGAACAGGGCACCACACTTGGGACTCTCCGACACGATGACGATGCACGACTTCTTTGACTTGCGGATGCCGCGGCCCATGAAGGCGGCCAGCTGGTCAACGTCCGTGGTCTCCTCGGGCACGATGGCAGCCTCGGCACCGCAGGCGATGGCGCAGTTCTGAGCCAGGAAGCCGGCGTCGCGGCCCATCACCTCGATAAAGAAGATGCGCTCGTGCGAGTTAGCCGTGTCGCGGATGCGGTCCACGCACTCCATGATGGTGTTCATCGTCGTGTCGTAGCCGATGGTGGAGTCCGTGCCGTACAGGTCGTTGTCGATGGTGCCGGGCAGTCCGATGACGGGGAAGTCATACTCCACGCCGAAGTTCCAGGCGCCGGTCAGCGAACCGTTACCGCCGATGACGACGAGGGCGTCAATCTCCTCCTTCTGACACGTCTCGTAGGCCTTCTGCCGACCCTCGGGCGTCATAAAGTCCTTCGAGCGGGCAGTCTTCAGAATGGTGCCGCCACGGGTGATGATGCCCGATACGTTTTCCGTCGTAAACTCCTTGACCTCATCGTTGATCAGTCCTTCGTAACCACGGTAGATACCTTTGATTTTAAACTGGTTGTAGATACCTGCGCGAGTCACCGCACGGATGGCTGCATTCATGCCGGGAGCATCGCCGCCCGACGTCAGGATACCAATAGTCTTAATCTTTGCCATAGTTTCAATTCTTTAATGATATTTCAATATTTCTGCAAAGATAGGAAAAAACCCCCATTTCCTGATGTTCTATTCTTCCAAAAACGCAATCTTTTACATTGTTTAACACTACTGGCCGGTAGCCTGACGATACTCCAACAATTTGGTCTGGAAGTCGGCAAAGGCGTCAGTATAGCGGTCACGGGCCTGCTGGTACTGCTGCTGGGCGAGGAGCAGGTCGGTCATCTTCGTCGAACCGACGCGGTAGTAGTCGCGGTTCAACCGCAGGTTCTCCTCGGCCTGCTCAATGGCGCTGTGGGCTATCTGGAGTTTCTTGTGACTAGTCTCCACGGCAGCCCAAGCGTTGTTCATGCGGATAACGAGCTTTTGGCCATTGTCCAGCATCTGCTCCTTGGCATCCTCGAGGGCGAGTGTCTGCTTCTTGATGGCGTGGGAACCGCCCCACCAACTGGTGATGGGAACGCTGACGGTGGCGAAGAGCATGCCATTACTACGCCAGCTGTCCATGAGGTCGTTGGTGCTGTAGGTGGCGCCGACGACTACGTTGGGCATATTCTGGCCGACTTTCATCTTACGCTGCAGCTGTTGGCTCTCGACGTTTTTCTGCAGGAGGCGGTACTCTGGGGTGGCGGCCAGGGCCGTTTGGTGGTCAGTGCGTACAGGAAGCTGCGGCAGTGCCTCAACAGACAGGGCGGACGAGGCGACGGCAATGGTCTCGCCAGGCTTGCCAATGTGCTGGGCCAGGAGCTGGCCGACGGTGGCAAGCCCGTTCTCTACCTCCAGTTGGGTACTCTCCACCTCGCCACGGCGCAGCTGTACCTGTAGGAGGTCGTTGCGGTTGACGGCACCCACTCTGACACTGGCTGCTACGTCTTTTTCCAACTGGACCAGCATGTCGTGGACGGTGCCGAGCGTCAGCAGCTTCTCCTTGAGCGAGACCATCTGCCAGTAGTACTGCTCAGTAGTCAGCTCCACCTGGTCTTCGGACATCTCCATCTGTATCTCGTTGGCCTCGACGCCGAGGTTTGCTAACTTGTTGCCGTTGACAATGAGGCCGCCCATGAAAACGGGCTGCATGGCGGTGATGGATCCGAGCATACCGTCCTTCATCATGCCCACACTTGACGGTAGCTGCGACAAGGCGGGAATGATAGTAGCCAGTTTTTCCGGTACGTTGAGCTCCATCTCAATCAAATTTTTGTTGGCCACCATGCCCGCTCCGACGGCCGAGACGGTGGGGAAGTACTTGGTGAAAGCCTCACTCTTGGTTTCCTTCGACTGTTCTATGGCGTTGCGGGCTGAGCGAAGGGTGTAGTTGTTCTCGACGGCCAGCTGCTTCAGCTGGTCGAGGGTGTAGGGCGTCTGGGCGGCGACGGAGCCGCAGCTTATACAGAACGCCATGAGTAACACTATTTTTTTCATGCTTCTTTATCTTTTTTACTTTTTAATTGTTCACCTTTTCCCATCACCTTCCAGTAAGCTATCGGCATGACGGTGAGGATGAAGAACATAGTGATGAGCGTGCCATAGCAGATGACGGCACCCATGGGCACCCAGAGACCGCTGCCACCAAGAATCATCGGGACAACACCCATCGACGCGGCTGCCGAGGTGAGGAAGATGGGGCGCATTCGGCGCTCTGCTGCTACGTGGATGGCATCCTTGAGCGAGAGCTGTTCCAGCTCCTTGACTTCCGCCGCATAGTCGAAGAGTATGACACCGTTGCGCACCAGAATGCCCATAAGCGAGACGAAGCCGAGGACGCTGGTGAGCGAGAACTCGATACCCTGGATGAACAGGCCCATGGCCATGCCGAATACGCAGAGTGCCAGACTGACCATGATGAGCACGGCTTCGCTGATGCTCTTGAAATGCCATAGCAGGACGAAGAAGATAATCATAATAGACATGATGAGGGCACTGGCAATCTGCGGGCCGGATTCACCGTCGCTCTCGTGCTGACCGCCATACGATATCGACATGCCTTCGGGCAACTTAAGCTGAGCCAGACGGTCGATGACCTCGTTGGTCTTGTTGCCGACGTTCACGCCGCAGGCCACCTCGCTCATGACGGTGACGGTGCGCAGACCGTTGCGGTGACATATTTGGCCGTACTGCCATGCGGGAACGGTCTCGGCAAACTGGCGCAGGGGTACACTGGGCTGGAAGTTGCCGTCGGCCGCCATGCTACGCAGCGAGTTGAGGTCGGTGGGCAACGCGGCTGCCAGGCCAATGGGAATCAGCTCGTCCATGACATCCTGTTTGGTGGCCTGGTCGGCGTCTTCGGTCTTCATTTTCACGTTCACGTCGTAGTCGCCCTCCCATGCCGTGCTGACGGTGATGCCGTCGCCATAGCGGAAGGCCATCTGCAACTCTACGTCTTGGTTGGTGATGCCCAGTCGGCTGGCTTTCTCGTCGTCAATTTTTATGCGCGTAGTACTGAGCGGCTCCAGCATGTTACTGCGCACGAGCAGCAGGTCGTCCATCTGGCGCAGAATGCCGACGACGCTGTCGGCGTATTGCGTCAGCAAGTTGAGGTCACTGCACTGTAGGCGTACCTCAATGGGATTGGGGCTGTTGGCGTAGCTGAGCTGTTTAATCTTGACGTAGGCCTCGGGGAACATATTGGTGTACTTGGCCGTACACTCCTCCACCAACTGCACGGTGGCCTCGTTGCCCGTGGTGTTGACGATGAACTGTGCGTAGCTCTCGTCGGCAAACTGCGGGGCGTAGGCGGTATGGAAGCGTGGCGAAGCGCAACCTTTGAACGAGGCAATGCCCAACACGCGCTCGTCCTTGCTGATCATGTGCTCCAAGGAGTCGGCAATAACCGTGGTGCGCTCGATGCCCGTGCCGATGGGCAGATAGATCTCCACGGCAAACTGGTTACGGTCGGCTGTAGGCATCAGTCGCCGGGGCAGCCGGGTAAAGATGAACACGCCGGCGAAGAAGCCTGCCACGCCCATGCCGATGGTGGCCCAGGGATGGCGGAAACACCAGTTGAGCAACACCTTATAGTATTTGTCCATGATGTCGAGCAGGTTGAAGGGCTTTTTGCCGTTCTTCGGCTTGGCGGCCTCAATGGGCTTCTTAATGAAGAAGTACTGCAGAATGGGCAGCAGCGTCTGGGCAATGACCATCGAGATGAACAGAACGATGGAGATGGCCCACGGGAACCACAGCAGGAAGTCGTGGCCCATGCCCGTCATGACGAGCAGGAACGGGAAGAAGGTCACTGAGATGCACAAGGTTGCGGTGAAGATGGACTTCAGGAAGTGGACGGTGGCATCGATAGAGGCCTGCCAGCGCGACTTGCCCTCGGCCATCATCTCCATGTAGGAGTCTATGATGACGATTGAGTCGTCCACAATCATTCCCAGCGTCACGATGAGGGCAGCCAGTGTCACGGTGTTCAGTTCTACGCCCAGCATGTAGAAGGCGGCCAGCGAGATGAAGATGGTAATCGGCATGGTGCCTGCGGCTACCATCGCCACGCGCATCGGCATGATGAGAATCACCACGAGGATGACCGTCGTGATGGCTATCAGCAGCTCGTGCAGGAAGTTGTCAATCGAGTCGTCTACCACCTGCTTCTGGTCAGTGATGGTACACAGCTGCACGTCGGCGGGGATGTGCTGCTTGATGTTGGCCAGCTTCTCGTTGATTGCCGTACCCATCTTCGACACGTCCTGGCCTTTCTTGATCTCCACCGACAGCAGCAGACACTTCGTGCCGTTGTTGGTGATGTACGACTTCGGTTTGGCATATTCGCGCTTCACTGTGGCCACGTCCTTCAGGCGGACATTGTTTCCCTTGCCGTCAGTATAGATTAAGGTGTTCTCCACGTCGTATATCTTGTTCAGCGCGTGGTCCACATAGATGGGCGACTTGTAGCCGTCGTTCTTCACGCGGCCGGCGGTAGTCACAAAGCCCTTGGACTTCAGCTGCTTGCCAATGGTCACGTAGCTGATGCCGTAGTGCGACAGCTTGTCGCTGTTCAGGTAGATGCTGATCTGGTCGCGTTGCAGGCCGAAGACGCTCATCTTACCTACGCTGGGAATCATGCGCAGCGAGTCGATGAGCTGGTTCATGTAGTCGTTCAGCTCGCGGTAGGTCTTGTCCTTCGACTCCATCGCCAGCAGCAGGGCCGAGGTGTCGCCGAAGTCGTCGTTCACTTGGATGGCCAGCACGCCAGAGGGCAACTGGGCCTTGAAGTCCTGCACGCCGTGCTTGAACTTCGACCAGAATCCGTCCTTGTCAGTCAGGTTGTCGTTCAGCTCCACCTGAATGATGCTCAGCCCCTCCTTCGAGTAGCTGATGGTCTTCTCCTTCTTCACCTCACGATAGGTAAAGATGTATTTCTCCAACGGCTTCGTCACCTGCTCCTCCATCTCCTGCGCCGTCACGCCGGGATAGACGGCGACGACGATGCCCTGACGGATGGTGAACTCCGGGAACTCGTTCTTATTGATGTTCGCGAGGCCATAGATGCCCAGAGCCACCATGCAGCTCACGAGCAGTATGATAATCTGCCGGTAGTGCATCGACCACTCCTGCAGACTCATCTTCTTTTCTTTCTTCTCCTCCTCCGAGCCCCCTAAGTTAGGGGGTTGGGGGTCTGAACCAGCGTTTGTATATTGTTTTTGTTCCATAAATCATTCTGTATTTAATACTTTATTATTCTATTCGGTAAGGGAGCCTTGTTCAGACCCCCATCCCCCTAACTTAGGGGGCTAATGGACGATTTCAACCTTCATCCCGTTGCTAACCTTCTGCTGTCCAGCCACGATGAGCTGGTCACCGTCAGAGAGCCCGCCGCTGACCTGTGCGCCCTGCGCCGTCTCGCTGCTGATGAATATCTCGCGCTTCACGGCCTTGCCGCCGTTGACCACCCAGACGAAGGTCTTGTTGTCAGAGTCAAGCTGTACCAGATTGGCGGGTACAAACACGCCTGTGGCACCCTGCATGTAGTTGGTGAACGCCTGACAGATCATGCCCGGCAGCAGCTGGCCGTCATGATTGGCGATGGTGGCCTTCACCTCGTAGGTACGTGAACGGGAATCGGCACTCACGCCGCGCTCCGTCACGCGGCCTTCGAACTGACGGTTGCCCAGGGCGGGCACGATGATCTTCATCGACGAGCCCTTCTGGATGCGCTGTATATCATCCTCGGGCACAGAGATCTTCACCTTCACGCTGCCGATGCTCACCAGTTTCACGATTGACATACCTGGTATTGCATTCTGACCAATCTCTGCATCCTTGCTGGCGATATAGCCGCTGAAGGGCGCATAGAGCTTCGTGTCGGCCAGCGACTTACGGGCCATCGCCTCAGAAGCCGTAGCCGACTTCAGCTGGTTCTCAATCGTAATCCACTGCATCTCGGGCAGCGAACCGCCGTCGTGCAGTTCCTTCATGCGGTTGTAGGTGTCCTGAGCCTGCTCCAAAGCCGTCTTTGAGATGGTATAGGCATTCTGCATCGTCGTCGGGTCCAGTTCCGCTATCAACTGTCCCTGACGGACCGTCTGTCCGGCACTCACGTGGATACGTTTGATGGTACCCGTTCCGGCAAAAGACAGGGATGCTCCGCTGGCCTCCTCAATGGTTCCCGAGAAACCCTGCTCACCATTCACCGATTCAGCCTGAATCTGCTGAACCTTCACTCTCACAGTCTGCTCAACGGCAGCCTGCTTCTTCTCTCCGCAGCCGCACAGTGCCGTCAGCACCATCGCAGCCATCATGAATTGTCCTTTTTTCATTTTCGCGTCTGATTTATTTCTTAATTCTTAACTCTTCACTCTTAATTCTTAACTCTTAATTCTTCACTCTTCACTCCTTAACTCCTTAACTCCTTAACTCCTTAACTCCTTAACTCCTTAACTCCTT
>CALDLA010000160.1 GCA_937898415.1 uncultured Prevotellaceae bacterium
CGCTCCTTTTTGAGCCTTTCTTTCAAGAAAAATAATGGTTAGAGCTAATAGGGGAGTTGGCTCGAGCCAGAAGGGGTTTTGGCTCGAGCTAAATAGGGTTTTGGCTCGAGCCAATTATTTGGGGGCACTTTTCTGCTATTTCGCTTGTCTATCGATTCAGTATGACAACTGCATAACCGTCTACAGAATCAGCTAATGAAGAGAAAAAGTGTATAGTGAAATGGTTCTTCGCAATTCAGTTGAAATCTCGTCGGAAATCTTGACAATATCACACCAAGTATATTTCCTTCATCGGCGCCGTTTTAACTTTAGTCAGCCCTTCATACATTTTGAACCGCACTTCAGAACCTTTTGAAGAGCATCTATTTACCTGCTGAACAAGATGGCTGAGTTGATGAAGTATAATTGTATAGAACTATACAAAGATGTAGTTCTTGAAGAAAAAATAGCCAATTCGTTTGGCGGTTTGGCTTTTTTGTCGTATCTTTGTCCCCGTCAACCTGTGTCGTTGTAAACGACAGGATGGGCAGCCTAACGTATTTGCAGATGCCGGTGGCGGTATCAATGAGCAGGGCGGGGGCTTCTTTCGTGGGAATAAAAATGAAGCGTTGTGCTTCTATCTTGTGATTCGAAACCTGAGAAATTTCTGAATACAAACAAGATGGAGTAACAATGGTTCACGCGTATAGGCGTGGACTTGTTATGTCTGTATCTTTTTGTATAGGTTTTCTCAGGACCTCGAATCAGAGATGTGGAAGAATAGCAATTCCACGTTTCTGCGTATATGTACGTTTCTATAGGGCAAATCAATAACGACAACAATATTTATTCACTTAAAACTAAAGATTATGAGAAAACTTAGAACTCTATTTACCTTATTGGTAATTTGTTTCTGTTCTGTGCATAGTGCATGGGCAGACCGAGTGGCACCAGAGCTGCCTGCGGCTCAGACATTGGAAAGCGGAACCTCCTACTATCTTTACAATGTGATAGAAGGCAAGTTCCTCTGTCGTAGCACCACCAGTACAAGCTATCCTGCAATTGGTTCCTATGGTGACAAGGTTGTCATCACGGCAACAGACAATGTTGATGAATATACTATTCAATGGGCAAGCAACAACTACTATTTCTATGCCGAGAATGCTAGTGTCTATTCTGGTTCAAGCAAAAATAGCAAGACTAGTATGTTTACCATCGTAGAGTCTGCACAAGGCTACACGATTCAACGTTCGCCATCGAACACCAATTACTATAAAGCTGACGAGTATATTGGTTTCAACGGGAACAACGGTGATCGCTTGAATCCCGCTTTGGCTGAGGGTAGCATTCATTGGCAACTAATGACGGTGGCTGATGCAGAATACTATTTTGCAAAGCACAAGCTATACACCTATTTGGAGGCTGCAGACAGCTATAACTTCTACGTCACACAGTATGATGCAGTTTATAACAATGCCGCTAGTACGACTGCTGAATTGGATCAGGCACAGAGCACACTACAAAATGCCTTGGAACTCTCGGCAAACTATGTTTCACCTAGTTGGACTGACTATCCTATCCTATTCCAAAACAACAGCAACAATCTCTGGCAACTCTCCAGCAATTCCAATCGTTTGTATTGGAAGAAGCGCAGTACGGGTGTTGATGCGACTTCTACACTGATGGCAACTGTTAACGTGGATGAGGATGTGACGCTCATCTACAAGTGTTACACAGGTAACTCATATAGCAACTTCCGAGTTTATCTTGACGATGAACTGGTACAAACGATTAGTAATAACACATGCAACAGTGCCGACAAGGAACGTCGTTACTATGTAGAGATGGGTGCTGGAAAGCACGACATCAAGTGGGTGTGTCAATTCTTAGGTTCCAGTGCTAACAATAATAGTGATTACTATAGTTACATCACTGAAATTGGCGTACAAAATACACCGACGATGACTCCCGCAACTACCACTGTAGAAGGCCAATTAGGTACTGAGATATTGAAACTGACCGATAATGTAGCAAATGTAAAGAAAATTATTTTGAACGGTGTTATTGGAGAACAAGATTGGACAACCATCGGTATGATGGTGAATGCCTTGAGTATTGATATGTCAGGAGCTACAACAACTACAGGTATTCCGGCCAGTATGTTTACCCGAAGCAAGTTCCCGTTCCTTCATAACTTCAAATTGCCACAAGGGTTGACAGATATTGGTAGTAGCGCATTTTATGAATCGGATATCGAGAATGAGATTTCCTTCCCCACAACCTTAAAAAGTATTGGTAGTTCAGCGTTCTACAACTCAAAAATTAAGGCAGCACACATGCCAGAAGGCATGACTTCCGTGGGATCTAGTGCATTCGAAGAATGTTTTTATATGAAGAATGTCACTTGGCCGTCCACTGCCCCAATCATTCCTGGGGAATGTTTTTACAATTGTTATAATCTGCGTACTTTCACCATCCCAGAAGGGGTCACAGAAATAAAGAGTTATGCTTTTTGCAATTGCCTCCAGTTCAATGCACGCTTTCCTTCTACGATGAAAACAATACATTATTATGCCTTTGATAATTCCGGCATTGATCAATTGATACTTCCGGAAGGAGTCACATGCTATGAGGCATTTAGAAATTGCCCAAATTTAGTCTATGCAGAATTCCCTACCACATATACGGTTCAAACTCGAGAACAGTCTGTGTATTCTCCTGTGATGGGCTGTAAAAAATTGAAAGATGTGTTTTTTAAAGCACCAGCAGTAGTGTCTCCTTATGAGAATTACTTTTTCAGTGGTTGTACTGCCGAAGATCTAACTATTCACGTTCCATCCTTCTTGGTATCAGCTTATAAGCTTGACCCATACTGGTATAACTATAATCCCGTAGGATTCAGTACCGCTGACATCACTGACTGGTATTTTACAAACAAGATTAGTGTTGTTTTGCCAGCAGGTGACCGTTTTGAGGGTACACCTAATGTTACAATGCGGGGTGGTACATCATTTACCATCAATGGAGACGATGCCATGACATTGAACAACTTCTTTACTAATGTTAATGGTAATGCTGCGGATGTTCGAGCACAGGTTATCAGTAATACCAACAACGTGAGTATCAGCGGTAAGTACACCTATTCATATTATACAGATGCCAAGAAATGGTATTTCCTTTGTTTGCCCTTTGACGTGAAAGTAAGCAACATGACAAGTCCTGGCTGTAGTCATGCAGTACGCTACTACGATGGTGCCACACGCGCTACTAATGGAACTGGAGGCAACTGGAAGAACTATGCACAGGATGATATTATTCCTGCCGGTACGGGTTTCATCTACCAGACCAGCGCCGATTGTTGGAGTAACTTCGTGGCCGAGGACAATGATACAAAGAACTATGTGTTCAGTAACAACGAGTTTGTAAAAGCACTTGCAGCAAACGCCTCAGACGTCAATGCCAACAAGGGTTGGAACTTAGTGGGCAATCCCTGGCTCTCCTATTATAACATCCATAAATTGAACTTCACGGCTCCTATCACTGTTTGGAGTATTAAAAACAACAGATATGATGCATACAGCATCATTGATGATGACTATGCCATCGAGCCGTCACAAGCTCTCTTTGTGCAGTGTCCTGATGAGATTAGCAGCATTTCGTTCCCAATCGACGGTCGGCAATTGACGAACGTCATTGAGAGCCAAAATGCGGCACGTTCCATGCAGGCCAGCGACCGTAAACTGGTAGATGTAGAACTGAGCGATGGCGAGCAGACAGACAAGACTCGTTTCGTGCTGAATGCAAAAGCTTCGCTGGCTTACGAGGTAAACTGCGACGCTACGAAGTTCATGTCGTTGGATGCTGGCGTTCCCCAGATTTACACCATTGAGGATGGCGTGATGCTGGCTATCAACGAGCGTCCCATAGGTGAAGGTGTTGTAGACTTAGGTATAAAAGTGGCAGCCAATGGACAGTACACTATCAGCGCTCCGCGCAACCAGTTTAACAGCATCATCCTCTATGACAACGAGACCAGTATACAGACAAATCTCTCGGAAGGCAGCTACACCTTCAGCGCCAATGCCGGAACTCACAACAATCGCTTTATGCTCTATGCCGGCAGTTCGGTGATTACCAACATCAATGCCATGCATCAGAATGCTGCTGGCGAGGAGATCTACTACAACCTGAACGGCCAGCGTATTGGCCAGTTGCAAAAGGGTCTCTATGTTGTAAAGGGCAAGAAGGTCATCATTAAGTAACAATAAAGAACGCGCGTATGATACGTATAAGATATCTAACCCTGCTGATGCTGCTGATAGGCAGCATCAGTATGTGGGCACAAGAGCCGTTCGACCCCTCCGATCCGCCAGAACCAGGACAGCCGCCCATGAAGCTGCAGGTGAAGGTTGTTCCTGCTGAGGCTGGCTCCGTATCAGGAAGCGGACGCTACGTAGAGGGTGCGTCGGTAAACCTGACCGCCTACACAAATACAGGTTTCCGCTTTGTCAACTGGACTAACAGTGCTGGTGAGATACTGAGCACAACCACGAGTTATGTATATACAAAGGGGGCGGGGCACGAAACGTTGACGGCCAATTATGTGTTTGACCCATCAAACCCATCTGAGCCTGATGACCCTGTAAACATTATGTACTATCAGTTGCAGGTAAACGCTACCGAAGGTGGTTATGCTAGTGGCGGTGGCCGCTATTTGGCAGGACGGACTATTACGTTGAATGCCAATGCCAACTCGAATTTTGACTTTGTAGGGTGGTACGATGATGCTACTGGGGAAGAACTCAGCACTAATACATCGTTCAGTTATACCACCACGGCCAAACACCGCTCAATAACAGCTCATTTCCAGTTTAATCCTGACAGCCCAGGGGAGCCTAATGAACCTATTGTTAGTCGTACTGTGACAGCCACTGCCACCGAGGGTGGAAGTGTGAACTTCGGTTCGCAACGTGTGCTTATTGGTAACAGCATATCGTTTAGTGCTTATAAAAATAGCGGCTACGACTTTGATGGCTGGTATTTGCATGGTGAGCTGTATACCAAGCTATCGAGTTTCTCGTACACTGTTACTGATGCCTATGGCCAGGACTTTGAGGCACGCTTCACATTCAATCCGAGTAATCCTAACGAGCCTAGCATGCCTACCACAACGCGCCACTCGTTCTACCTGATGAATAAGGTGACAAAACCTGGTGCCGTGGTGAAGTTCCCCGTCTATCTGTCGAGCGTTAGGATGCTAAGGGACATGACTTTCCAGCTGGAGTTTCCAGAAGAGCTAACTCCTGATTTTACACAAGTGGTGATGTCTGAAAAGGCTGTGGGCTACACTATCTCATTCAATCAGGTGGACTCGAAGAACTATACCTTCACGCTGACTGGTGGTGAGGTGCCTGCAGGCAATGCCGCTCTTTTAGTGTTCACTATCAATGTGTCCGATGACATTATTACAGCTCTGGATTATCCCGTAAAGATTAACTTGGTAGAGGTGACAGAGACGGACAATACGGTGACCACAGCCTCAACCCGCAATGGACGACTGAGCGTGTATAAGAATGGCGACTCTAATGGCGACGATGTGGTGAATGTCATTGATGTGACCAACACCATCAGCTATATATTGGGTGAACCACCTTCGGAGTTTATCATGGAAGCGGCCGACACCAACGACAACGATGGTGTTAATGTTGTGGACGTAACAAACATCATCGACATTATTCTGAATGGTAACGGCCAAGCACAAAGCCGCTCCGCAGAATGGTTGATAGACCCCCAGTAAATTCGAATTAGTAAATAAAGCAAGTAGAAATGAATATCAGAAAAATTGTTATCATTCTGTCCCTGATTCTTGGTATGGGTTATGCCTATGCCGATGATGAGTTGACCGTAAGAGACGTGACTGTCGCCCGCAACGGCAAAGCAATACTAGCTATAGAGACCGCGTTTGAGAGCGATGTATTCTTTGGCTACCAGTTGGAAGTGGTGTTGCCTAAGGGACTTACCATTACCCTGAACAGCGATGGCAAGCCGACGGCCGAATCGTACACAGCACTTGACATCGTGGGTAGTGTGCTTAGTAAAACAAGCGAATACACCACGTATCAGTTTGTTGCGACGAAGATGGGAAATCCCCGTATTCCTGCAGGCAACTACGTACTGCTTTCCATGCCCATTGAAAGCGATGGGACTTTGGAGGTGGGCACAGTTTTGGAATGTAGTGTGACTAATATACTTTTCTCGGATGGAACCCAGACGGGAAAAACAATGAGCAATCGTGCTTTTACGGTCACCATAACCGACAAGATGGTGCTCGACGAGAATTCGCCCGTCGTGCCTATGGCTACCGACGGCGTAGTTGATCTTCTGGTTAAACGCACTATCAAGGGTGGCGAATGGAGTACTATCTGTCTGCCGTTCGATATGACAGAGGATGATTTGTATGACGCGTTTGGCAATGATGTTCAGTTGGCAGAGTTTGATACGTATGAGGTAAATGATGACGGTGGCATTGAAGTGAACTTCTATGAAACGGATATGTCAAAAGGCCTCTATGCTAACTGGCCTTATCTCATTATGACATCCGCCGATGTAACATCGTTTGAAGTTACGGCTGAAGTCAAACCTCACGAGGACGAAGCTATAGCTGAATACGAAACAGGAAAGGGCAAGAACAAAAGAACGGTTGGAACCTTCACAGGCACACTGCATGCTGGGACGGTGATTCCCGCTGATAACCTGTTCTTGAACGGGAATAATTTCCACTATTCCGTGGGCAAGACGCGTTGCAAAGCGTTTCGTGCCTATTTCTGGTTTGAGGACGTACTCTCAGATGTAGAAAATGCCTCGTCGCGTATTTCATTTTTTGTGGAGCACGATATGACAGGCATTAGTAAGATACAACATGTGAACGAAACAAATAATGTTTTCGACCTTCAGGGACGCCATGTCGTAAAGCCAGCCAAGGGAATCTATGTGAAGGACGGTAAGAAGGTAATCATAAAATAAGGAGGAACCGCCAATATGAAAAAGAACTATTTTGCTCCTGCAACAAAGGTTATCGTTATGAAACCTTACATCATGCAGGCAAACAGTAGCAGCGACGTTATTAAAGCGATTGGTGTCATCAACCCCATCAAGTATGGCGGCATTGATGAAGAGGGTGAACTTGACCCTGCATCGCGCAGATCCAAAGATTGGTGGGATGATGACGAGGAAGATTGGTAATTGACGGCCGATATAATAGCGGAGAGAGCGCTTCATGAGTGAGGCGCTCTCTTCTGACTTGTTCCGTCAATCGTGTCTCGTAGTGACTAAGTGGAATCTTCTGCAATTGATTATACGATTTTCAGGAACGCCTCAACCTGTGCCTTTAATTCGGCCCGTTGCTCTTCGCTTAAAATCATGCGCCCTTCCGTCCAAGCCTCCATGTTGAGGACGATGCCTGTCTGTTGTTCCATCACGTCAGCCTTGATGAAGGTGAGCAGTTCCGTCAGCTTCTTGCGGCATTTGGCGGTGGCCATCTTGCCGCCGGCACCGCTCAGGGCTACCTTCTTGCCGTTGATGACGGTGGGCGTCTCATAGTCGCTGGCCACGAGGGGGCGCGACAGCCAGTCGAACAGGTTCTTCACGTGGCCAGGATAGCTGAAGTTATATTCGGGCGTGAACACCCGAGTAGTCCAGACATGAGCAGACGGCCAAATGTTATTGGGGTATTTTCGAATAAGACTCAGTTCGTACACAAAAAGAACCGCCGCGTTTGTGTGCGCCCAGTGGAATAAAAGAAAACAATAATAACGGCGCTCTTTGACATTTTGTGGGAGATTATCTCAAAAAAGCATGAAAAGATCATGATTCCGGCAGTTGTCACCTGACAGGAGCCACTTTTAAAAAAATTCCGCGAGTTGTCAGCTGACAGGACGCACTTTTTTTCTTCATTTCCTCGAGTTGTCACCTGACAGGAGCCACTTTTCAATCCGTTTGGCCGTTCTGTCGCCTGACAGGAGCCCGTTTCGAAAACTTTCGGCCCCGTTGCAAGCCTCCGCGATGCACAGGCGGAGGGCGTCCGCCGTCTAAAGGGTGTGACATGCTCATATCTCTCTCTATTTTAACATGTAATTATCATGTAATGTTCCACGCACTCGGCTCTGCCGCTCTCCCCTCCCACCAAGGGGCTTCTCCGCCGCTCTCCCCTCCCTTCAAGGGGAGGGGCTGGGGGTGGGGTCTGTTTCCCCGATGGTTCAGAGAACCGTCCCCTGGTCTACCTCGACAAGAGAAGGTGTGTTGTCAGCGTGCTTCCTCCTCGTCGAATGATGCGTCGGAGCCTCGGTAGTTGAGGGGGCCGCTTGTTGAAATGTCTGTCCGTCAAAAGTAGGCGATGGTAATGCGGTTGTGGCGCTCGTCAAGGCGCTTGGCTGTGGCTAAGCAGCCGGTTGACGGGTCATAATACTGGGGGCTGCGCTTCAGTCCAAAGAGCTGCGATTTGGTGTCGCTCACCCAGAAGGTGCCGTTGGGATTGAAGAACATATCATTGTCTATCAGTATTTGCTGTATCTTCATGTCGAAGCGGACAATATCCAACACCTCCTTCAACTCGTCTGCCGTCGGGAAAGGCAAGCTGAAGTAGCGCTTGCCCATGAACAGCTCTTCGCGCTCGTCCTTGCAGAACGGCTCCCCGTTCACCAGCATGACGCGCTCGCGCTGGAGTTTGCCCAGACCTTTTAACAGGATGCCGCGCTGTCCGTCGGTTGCCTCGCGGACACAGACGTAATGCGACAAGGCATAGTAGGCGTAAGTCTTATCGCCACTCTTTTTTATCTCTTTGTGATTCCAACTGAGGCTTACGAGATCCCCTAAGCGCCAGTCGGCCTCATTCGAAACGATCATCATAACTTTATTGTCTTTGTTAATATTGGTTGGTCGGCGAGTTCTGCGCCCACGTTGGAGCGGTGGTCACAAGGGCGCGAGGAGCAGGGGCATCGTCGCCCGCCTCGCCAAGTCTTTAATGTTGGTTCTCTTGTTCATTACGTTAGTTTTTTTATTACTATTTCTGTTATTTCAATTATTATTCGTAACTTTGCACGCGAAAACGTGCGAGAACGGGCTGCGCCTCAGCAATCGGAGCAAGCTCCATTGCGTTCGGCTTGCACCGTCCTTGTCGCCGAAAAATCAAAATTGTTAGGATTATGACAGCAATACAGATGAACGCGGAGCTGTTCCGCCAGTTGAGCATCATCGCCGAGGACGAGAGTCTGTCAGCCAAGCTGATGAAGTATATCAAGAAGTTGACGGCGCAGAAGCAGGACCCTACGCTGATGACGAAGGAGGAGTTCTTTGCCAAGGTTGACAAGTCGCTGGAACAGGCCCGGCAGGGACGGGTACACAGGATGCAACCGGGTGAGTCGCTGGACGATTTTCTGAGGAGGGTAGGCTGATGGCATACGTTATCGACTATACCGACGAGGCCATTGCTGACCTGATTCGGCTGAGAGACAGCGAACCGAAGGCATACGCCAAGGCTCAGACCCTGATTGACGAACTGAAGGAGCATCCGAAGACGGGCACCGGCAAGCCTGAACAGTTGAAGGGCGACCGCGCCGGGCAGTGGAGCCGTCGCATCACGAAGAAGCATCGCCTGATTTATACCATTCAGGACATGGAGGTCATCGTTCTTGTCCTCAACGCCTACGGGCATTACGACGACAAGTAGCGTTGCATCCGCAGACTGAGACACCATCCCTCGCCGCACGTCGGCGGGGGATTGATGTGTCCGGGCGTCAGCCTTCTGCATCGTCGGCCGCATGTACTCTCTCTGCTGTTTCATCGTTCTTATACCTTATTATTTATATTATATGTGAACTCAGCGTGCTTCCTCCTCTTCGAATGATGCGTCGGAGCCGCGGTAGTTGAGGGGGCCGCTTGTTGACGTGGCTTGTCGGTCGCTGGCTTGCAGCAGGTGGGACTGGTGGCGCAGCTCTACGGTGCGCATCTGGGGCTTCATGTATTCTTGCTTGGGCAAGCGATTAAAATTGATGACGTGTTTCATGACTATTTGTTTTTTTATTTGATTACTGTCTTTTTTCCATT
This sequence comes from uncultured Prevotellaceae bacterium, assembly GCA_937898415.1. GTDB lineage: Bacteria > Bacteroidota > Bacteroidia > Bacteroidales > Bacteroidaceae > Prevotella. The sequence continues at coordinate 10,081 of CALDLA010000160.1, forward strand.
GACGATGTAGATGCCGGGCTGGAGGGCCTTTAGCTTCTCTGAGTCTGAAGCATCCGAGGCCGTGCCGACCTTGCGGCCGTCGAGGGTGTAGATGCCTGTGCGGGAGGGGCTGGATGTCCTGTCATCGGCGGTGAGGGTGCGGATTCCCTGCGTATCCTCGTCATCGCCGAAGTTCAGCACGAAGGCGCGGACATCATTCGAATTGCCAGGCTTAGGCTCCCCGGCGGTGAGGCCGTTCAGCCGGAAGTAGGCGCGGCAGGCGTTCACGCTGTAGCCCGTGCGCGACGGGTAATAGAGGTTGTCGCCGCTGGCGAGGTAGAGGTTGCGCTTCTCGTCGCCGTCCTCGTAGATGACAGTGGTCGAGTAGGTGCCGATGAAGTCGGCGTAGGTGGTCGAGACATTGGCGGAGGCGGTGCTGATGGGAACATCCTTGAACACGGGATTCACAATGTCGTGATTCATCTTCGGAACGACTTGGCCGTCACGAATCTCCCAGCCAGAGCCGAGATTGCCAACAAGAGTTTCGTTGCTCATGCCGCTGGCATCAGTGCCCTGGACTCTGCCAAAGGTCTGGGTGTAGTAGCAGTTGGCGATGGTGGGGGCTTGGATTGTATAGTCATAGCGGCAGATGGTGGCACATTCGGTGTTACTCATCCATGTCTCGCTGCCCGTCGCTGCGGCGGGTGCGTAGAGGCAGTTCTTGATGGTGAGCGAGGCGTTGGTGTTTCTTCTCCAACCCACGATGCCACCGCCGTGACTGGTGCCGTTGGTGGTGAGCAGCTTTCCGTTGAAGGCGCAGTCTGTGATTGTCAGCGATACGTTATTATCCTGTATTCCTACTATTCCGCCGTGGGTGCCGTCGCCGCTCTTGCTGCCGGTAATGGCAACACTCGAACGGCAGTTGCTGATATTACAGTTACCAGAAGGCTGTGCCATCAGACCGCCGGCAAACTTTTGGTTTGTCGTAATAGTACCTGCAACATGCAGATTCTTAATGGTTGCGCCGTCCGCTTGGCGGAAGGGGGCTACATAGTCCGCAGTCACGTTATAGCTGACAGTCAGCGTGTGTCCGCAGCCGTCGAAGGTGCCCTTGAACTTGTTGCTGCTGGTTCCCACCATCGTCGTCACGCTGATGTCTGCAGCGAGCTTCACTACCTTGCCCTGATAAGTGGTGCCGTTGTTGACATTCGTGGCGAATGTGTTCCAGTCGCTTGCCGTGCGGATGACGAGGTCTGCGTTATCCTTCACGATGTAGGGCTTGCCGGCCTCTATGCTGGTGAGGTTGTCGCTGAAGTTCATGGTCAGCGTACCATCGCTGAAGGTTGTGCTTTCGAGGGTCTTCACGGTGAATCCCTGCAAGGGCGTGCCGTCGAGGGTGGCGAGGCTGAACGGCAGGCAGAGCGTGTTCCAGTCGCCGTCTCGATAGATGGTGCGGTCTGCCAGGGTGACGTTATGATACAGGCCACTGGCCGCTGCCGTGCTTATCGCATCGTTGTTGTCGCCATTGTTGGCCAATGCCAGTTCTTCTGTCAGCCACTTGGCGTAGAGCGTCATGTCGCCGTGTGAACCAGTGGCGATGGTGGTCAGGGCATTGCCGGTGCATTCCTCGTTGTCAAACCATCCGCCGAAGGTGTAGTGCGTCTTGGTGGGGGTCTGCAGGGTGATGGTGGCGCTTTCTATGTTGTAGATGGCGGGATTGTCGGGGTGGTTGGTGCCGCCGTTGAGGTCATAGGTGATGGTGTAGTCTGTGGGTGTCCACTTGGTGTAGAGCGTCACGTTGCCGTTCTGGTCGAAGGGGATGGTGGTGGCGGGCGTGGTCAGTGCAGCATCGGAGTACCAACCTTCAAAGGTGTATCCCTCTCGTTTAGCCTTGAGGGCGGCGTGCATGGCGTCGCCGTCGGGGTTGTGACTGTCAAGCAAGAGGCCGTCGCCGGTGATGGGCGCATAGCTGCCGATGAAGTCGGCGTAGGTGGTCTCAACGTTGGCGGTGGTGGCGCTGAGGGTGACATCTTCGAACACGGGGCTCACGATGGTGGGTTGCATCTTTGGAACGACATTATTGCCGCTCACCTGCCAGGCAGAGCCAAGGGCAGTGGCGAGGGCAGAGGCGGACATGCTGCTGGCGTTGGTGCCTTGGGTTGTAATCGAGCCGAAGGAGCCTTTGTAGTAGCTGTTAGTGAAGGTAGAACCGCCATTACGGTTGAAGATGGCACTTCCACTGGTCTGGTTGATGCTCATCGTGCCCGCCATAAGGCAGTTGGTGAAGGTCAATGATGAGTTTCGCCATCCCACGAAGCCTCCACAGCTGGTGGTATTGCTGCCGCTGATAGTGCCGTCGAACAGGCAGTTCACAAATGAGACGGTATTCGTGCCGCCACCTGTATTGCAACAGCCGATAAAGCCGCCATGCGTGCCGTCGCCATTGATGGACGAGTTGATGACGATGCTGCACTGGCAGTTCTCGATGGTGCAGTCGCCATAGCTGAGAGCGACAAGCCCTGCAGCAAATTTGCCACTGGTGTTGATGGTGCCGACTATTCTCAGGTTTCTGAATGTGGCGTTTTCTGCCATGCAGAACGGAGCAATATTTACTTGGTCGTACCAAGTTTTGTTGAAGGTCAGCGTATGGCCGCGGCCGTCGAAGGTTCCCTTGAATCTCTGGTAAACACCGACTCTGTAGTCAGCGGTGACATCGTTTGCCAGCACTACGGTTTTGCCCTCGTAGGATTCTGTGCTCATGCTGTTGGCGAAAGCGTTCCAGTCGGCCGTGGAGCTGATGACGAGGTCGGGGACAAACTTCACGACGTAGGGCTTACCAGCCTTGATGTTCGTGACATAGCTGAAGCCGAGCGTCAGCATTTGGTCACTGAAGTCTGAAGTTTCGAGGGTCTTCACGGTGAATCCCTCCAAGGGCGTGCCGTCGAGGGAGGCGAGGTTGAAGGGCAGGACGAGCGTGTTCCATGTGCCGTCGCGGTAAAGCGTGCGGTCGCCGAGGACGACGCGGTGCCGCTTGCCGTCGGCAGCCGCTGCACTGATTGCGCTGCCGTTGTCGGCATTGGCGGCCAGTTCCACTATGGGCGTCCATTCGGCATAGAGCGTGATGTTCTGCTTGATGATGAACGTTGCGCCCTTGGTATATGTCACGCCGCTGCCGTCGGCATTGGTGTTCCACCCTGTAAAGGTGTAGCCAGTGCGCTCCAGGTTGCCCGTGTTGCCGAGGATGGTGACAACCTGATTCGGTCCGTAGTCTGTGGCGTCTGTGGGTACGGTGCCGAGGGTTGCGTTGTTGCTGTCATAGGTGACATGACGGGATGAGGTGCCGCAGTAATTGCAGGTGCCGTTATTCCAGGTGTGCTCGGTGCAGAGCAAGAGTTTGGCGTAGGAGGAACGGCATGTGCTCACACGGTTCGAGGCGTTGACAGGTGTATTGTCGTTCGCACCGGCGTACACCTTCATGTCTCCTAAAGTCAGGGTGCCTGCAGTAGTGCTACTTCCACTTCCTTTGCCGATGGCCTGGCCATTGCTTCCTTTAGCGTAGATGGTGCCGCCTGTGATGGTGATGGTGTTGGCACTGGCATCGTGGCCACCACCAATGCCCGCCGAATTGGCACCGCCAGTGGCGGTAATTGTGCCGCCAGTGATGTTAATGGTGCCGCTTGTTCCATACTTTCCACCACCAATGCCTGCGGCCCAGTCACCACCTGTGGCAGTAATCGTACCGCCATAAATATTGACCCGGCCGTTATTCGTAAACATATTATTGTTTCCAGTAGGATTACCTCCTGCGCCGATACCAGAGCCACTTCCACCGGAACATGTTGCCGTAATCTCACCACCATGAATGGTGATGGTGCCACAGCTCTCACTGCTGTTGCCGCCTATTCCTGCCTGTTGATTAGTGCTGGCGTTGGCAATGAGGCTACCTGTTCCGTCGGACTGGGCATAGATGTTGAGCGTTTTGCCGCTGCCCACATGGATACCGGCAGAGGCCGTCAGCGTTGCACCGTCGAGGAGTATCAGGTGTGCCGTGCCACTTACATTTATACGGTTGCTCACGGTGACATCACCGCTCACCACATACCATTTACTATTGCTCCACGTTGTGGTTCCCGATGTGACAACGGTATAGGAAGCGGCATAGAGCGTCTGAAACTCCCCTGTTCCCGTATTGTACTTTAGGTAAGGGATGCCGGTGGGTTGTTCTCCTGATGTCCACTTGGCGTAGAGGGTCACAGTGCCGTCGGCGGCGAAGGGGATGGTGGTGACGGCGTTCTGTCGGGCGGCATCGGTGTACCAGCCGCTGAGAGTGTAGCCGGTCTTCGAGGGGTCGGTGATGCTGAGTGCGGCGTGCATGGCGCGGCGGCTGGTGTTGTGGGCATCGACCAGCGGGCTGTTGGCAAACGGCTTGTAGCTGCCGTTGAAAGTGGCGTAGGTGGTCTCGACGTTGGCTGTGGCATCCCTGAGGGTGACGTTGGTGAACAAGGGATTCTCGATGGTACTGCCGCTGCTCCACTTGATGATGTAAGGCTTTCCTGCCTCGATGCTCGTGGCATCGGTGAAGGTGAGGGTCAGCGTGCCGTCGTTCTGCGTGGTGTAACTGGAAGATGCAAGGGTCTTCAGCGTGGCACCTTCAAGGGGAGTTCCGCTGAGGGTGGCCAGGTTGAAGGGCAGGCAGATGGTGTTCCACGTGCCGTCACGGTAGAGGGTGAGGCCGTCTATCTGCACACGGTTGAAGGTGGTCCCGACTCCTGCTGCTTCGGCTATGGTCGCGCGGTTGTCAACCTCGGCATCAAGGGAGAGTGCCGGGCAGGGCACCACTGCACCGCTGCCGTTCACTATCCAGCCGTTGCCCAGCAGGGCGCGGAGGGTCTCGCCAGTGGCGGTGGTGTGGGTGCCTTGGCTGCCGATGCTGTTTATATAATAGCAGTTGTTGAGCGAGCCTGCCCCGCCGTTGTTGTCTCTGCCAAAGAAGTTGCCTTTATAGGTGCTGTTTGCACTGCTGGTGCCGCTCATCAGGCAGTTGTTGAATGTAATTCCACCCCAGCACAGATAGCCCACGAAGCCGCCTTCATGGAGGGGACGACCAGCGAGCGTGCCATCGAAGAGACAGTCGGTGATGGTGGCGTTGCCGTCGCTCCAACCGATAAAGCCGCCCATGTGCCCCGTTGTGAAGTAGGTAGCGCCGGGTGTTCCGTCGCTGTCCCACGAGAAGCTGTAGTTGATGCTGACGCTGCTGTGACAGCCCGTGATGGTGGCGCTGCGTCCTTGCCAAAGGATGCCGATAAGCCCGCCCAGCGACACGTTGGTATCGCTTGGGTAGTCGCTGCGCGTGATGGTGCCCGTGAGGTTGATGTTCCGGAACGTGGCGCCGTTGACGTAGCGGAAGGGAGCTGCGGCGATGTTGGGATGGCCGCCGCCAGTGCCCGTGGCGTTGATAGCGAGGTTCATGGTGTGGCCGTCGCCGTCGAAGGTGCCGCCGAAGGGCGTGTCGTTGGTGCCTGCCATGGTCGAGACGTTGATGTCGGCACCCAGGACGAAGTACTTGCCGCTGTAGCTGTTGCCGTTGTTCACGTTGCTGGCAAAGAGGTTCCACTGTCCTGCGGTGCTGATGACGTAGGGGTCGGTAGCGGTGCCGCTGCCGGGGAAGTCGGAGGCCACCCACTGGGCGTAGAGCGTCGCGTCGGCATCGGCGGTGTAGGTGGCACCGGGGCTGTAGGCCGTGCCGCCGCCGTTCTGGGCGGTGGTCCAGCGCTGGAAGTTGTGGCCGTCGCGGGTGGGCACGGTGCTGCTGAGTGTGAGCGCTATGCCCTCGCTCTTCTGCTGCTGTGCGGGTGCGCCGCTGCCGCCGTTGGCGTCGTAGGTCACGGTGTAGGGCGTTGTGACCTGTATGCCAGAATAGTAGTGGATGGGGCTGCCGTCGCCCGTAGCATCAACGAATACGAAATCAACCTTGTAGGTGCCGGCGGTGGTGATGGGCAGGTAATGGTCGAAGCCGTTGTAGTGCCACTGGTTGTCCTCGCCGAAGCGCTTCTGGTCGGCCGTCAGTGAGAGGGGGTCGTAGCCGCTGACGGGCTGGCTGTTGTTGTCCTTCACATAGACCTGCACCTCCAACGGGGTATCGGGGTCGTCGGGGTCTTCGCACCAGCCCTTCACGTGGATAGAGCCATGCAGTCCACCGAGCGATTCGACACGCACGGTCGGTGAGTTCTGCGCCCACGCCGCAGCGGTGGTCACGAGGGCGAGGAGCAGGGTAAGCATCGCCCGCCTCGCCAAGTCTTTAATGTTTAGAGTTCTTGTTGTCATAACGTTTATAGTTTGATTTTAACTTGCTTGAATGAGAGACACAAACAAAAGAAGGTGTGACTCTGTGTCCGCTAATCCACCGATGGCCTTCGACTGCCAGAGAAAAGATTAGAAGAACAGCTCACACCCTTGTATGACGTCAATGGAACGGGGCCAATGAAATCAACGCCAAGGGAAGAACGTTTTCGCTTTTCCATTTTCTCATGAGAGTTGTCGAAGTTCTCGGTGTGGAAAAAGCATAACGCTTCCGATGCTATGCGTGCCGGTTCAGGCACGTTTTCGCTTGCAAAGATACGCATTATTCTGCGAAAAACGTTCATTGTGAGCTGTTTTTTCTTGTTTTTGTTACTATATTTATGTATTGGTAGAAATGTTATACCATTCCTGTGCGCTCTATCTTGCGGCGCATCTTCTCGTTTTCGTCGATGAAGCGGGCCAGCGTGGCGTTCTTGTCGCCAATCTGCCACCGCTGATAGACGATGACTGACACTAACACCAGCACGATGACAATCATGGCGGCGGCGAGGGCTACGGTGAGGATGAGACTAATGTCCATTTACGATTTATGAATTTGCGGTTTATTTGGCTGTTTGCCCATTTACGGCCGCAAATGTACTAAAAACCGTGATGGCTGTTGTGCCACCACGGGAAAAGTTTGTGCCAAATCGGGAAAATATGCGTGCTTGCCTACTTTCTCGCCACCTTGCGGTAGTCGGTGGGCAACATGCCGTAGGTCTCGCTGAAGAGGCGGTAGAAGGTGCGGCGGGAGAGGCCGCATAGCTCGGCAATGATGGCCACGGCTTCTGTTGTGGTTGCCAGCAGGTGGGCAGCATGGCGCAGACGGTACTCGTTGAGGAAGCCGTTGACGCTCTTACCATCGGCACAAGCACTGATGGCGTCGGTCACGTAATGTTCATTGGTACCGAGGAGCTGGGCCAGACGACTGCGGTCCAGGTCGGCATCGGTATAGATGTGGTCTGACGAGTCCATGAGGTCACAGATACGACGGAAGAGCTGCTGCTCGGCTGTGAGCACATCCTCCGGTTTTGCTTTCAGCAGCTCGATGTTCTGCTGCTGTTCCTGCTCACGCTGTTCTATCTCGGCCAGCAGTCGGCGGTTCTTCTCCGTCAGCACCTTGTTGTAGGTATAGGCGCGGTGCAGCAGGTAGGCGATGAGCAGGATGATGATGACGGCGCTGACAAGTATGATGTGATAGATGGTGGCCCGTGCCTCCGACTCCTCCAAAGCAAGGTCTTTTTCGTGCGTCTGGTAGATGACCGCCAGTTCGGCTGCATCGTTCTGCTTCTGCCAAACGAGGGCAGAGTCGATGGCAGAGCAGACACTATCGGCCAACTCCAGCGCCTCGGTAACACGTCCGGAACGGCGGTTAGCCATATAGCGTGGGGCAAGGCTCGTGCTGATGATATCGAAGGTGAAGGCGGAACTGTCAATGGCTGCGAAAGTGGTATCAAGGCGGTCATACATATCGGCGGCCTCGGCATAGCGGCCAGCGGCCATCAGATAGGCGGTGGCAGTCTCGATACACGACGGGTTTTCGAGCTGATTCCGTGGTATGTTGGCAAAAACGGCGGCGGCCTCATTGGTCTGGCCCGTAGCCAGCAGGTACTGCGCCTTATACAACGCCAACAGTCCGTTGTGCTCTGGGATAATGAGCGAGTCGCCAACGCCCAGACGCTCACAGGCGCGGAATTCCTCTTCGTAGCGGCCAAGCCACTTCCCGGCCTCTTCGTATTCTCCCATCTCGAAGAATGAAAAGAAAATGTTGCTGCATAGGATGGCCAGGTTAAAATCGCCCTTCTCCTTGCCGCCCAACACGTTTAGCTGCTGCTCATAGGCCTTGCCGAAGGTCTGTTTCGCTGCCTCAGGCATCGCCAGATGTAACTGACACTGTGCCATCAAAGAGAGTAGGAAAGCCTTTTGTGAGCCGGGGAAATCGTCATTGCCCTCCAATTTTTCCAGCATTTCATTAGCGACGGCCAACGCACCCTCCGTGTCGCCCTGCTGAATGAGCATACAGGCATAGCGGTAGCCCGTGTCGGCATAGACATCCAATGCCTGCGAGGGGTCATTTTTCAGTATCTCATAGGATTTTCGATAGTACAGCTCTGCTATCCGCATCTGGTGCCGCTGGAAGTCATACTCCATGCCCAACTCATGATAGTGCCGCGCCGTCCATTGGGCCTCGGTCATCTTCTCCTTGCCGTCACCAGCTTGTTTCCTGGTACAACCCAATATGGTCAGCGCAACGGAGAATAATATAAGGTATAGGGAGTGTCGCATGATTTAATAAATTCGCTGCAAAGTTACACATTTTTTTCAATTATTCATCGTTTTACCAGTAAAATATGCAAAAAGCGGGCGAAGATAGCGTAACGCGCATCTTCGCCCGCCATTATCTTCGCCTTCGTTAATTACATCCTTATTTCCGCAGCCAAATAGTATGGCAGTTTCGTAATCATTTGTATTGTGCGTGCTCGTGATTTTTTCATGGGATGACAAAATCCAGTTATTCTTACGACACAGTTCCCCCTTTCCCCATTAGGGGGATGAACGCGATTCCCACAAAGATGTCTGGATTATGTGGACACGAGTTTTTCGTAAGGTCTGTCTGTGTAGAGCTTGAGTTTCCATGTCCTGGCAGTCCTTATCCATTTCCCTGGCACCGTAATGAAGTGGAAGACGAACCGTTTGAGCCTCCCGTTTGGGGTGATGCCATGGAAGATGCCTGAGAGTTTCCGCATCAGTGCCGTGAAGAAGTTTTTGCACATGGCCATGAGAATCATAAAGGCAGTGTTCTCCTTGAGGTATGAGCATGGCAGGTGCTTCCACATGAAGTCGTTGTTCAGCGAGTCGAAGTCCCTCTCCCTGGCTCCGCGCTTGTTGTAGATGGTGATGATGTCCTGCTCCGTCCTCTCCCAGTCATTGGTGAGTATGCAGCGATAGACGTACTTGCCTCCGAAGAGGTCTTCCATGCCTTCCCCGTCCTCGACCTTGGTACGCTGTACGACGAGTCTGTAGTGTCGGTCCTCAAGGAACTGCGAGAACATGACGGAGGCCACCTCGCATTTCTGGTAGTTGATCTCCGCGGGAGTCCACCGCGTGCCCCGCTGTATCTGTGCATACAGGCTCTGGCTGTTGGCTGCCCTCAGGTAGAAGGAAAGACAGTTGTCATCGATGACCTTTACAACCTCTTCAGAGTAGGATCCGCAGTCGGCCCTGAACTGCCTGACGGTCTGCCCCTTCTGGCGGAAAAGCGAGAATGCACGCCTGTGGGTATCCGCCTGCCGGAACTTGACAGGCGTATTGCCGTCGCGGTTCTCCACGTAGGCTATCACGCCGTCGATGGAATAGACACCGGGGAAGTAGCCGTAGGCTTGTTTGTAGGAGTACTTGGCATCTGCCTTGTCGCAGGGGATGAGAACATGGTCGAAGTCAACGTCTACCATCTGCCCCTTCTTCAGCAGTCCCATGCGGATGGCAGACTCCATCAGCAGCCCGTTCAGCTTCGGATTCGTGTTGAAGGCATAGCTCTGCCCTGAGCACTTGGCCGTGTAGCAGATGTCCTCGACGGCCAACTCCTTGATGGCACGGCCGATGGTGTCGCTGCTCGGGACATGGGCACCGGGAGCAAGACGGAGGTCATTCCCAATCTCGTTCACGTCCTCCAGATAGTCGCCAACGCACAGGCAGGTGTCAAACAAAGGCAGAATCACTTCGCTCCACTGGAAACCATTATGAGCCTTACTACGCACTCCAAGCACCTCATTGAGGAGATTGTCCAGCTGAAAGCCATGAAAATAGCTCTCAGCACAAAAAATTCCAGCCCTCGCGCTCACTTTCTCGATTTTTGTTTGTACCTTTGCTGCCATGTTAGAATTATATCCTTTTTGGTTTGACAGCACTAAGGTAAGTGAAAATTCTGACATACGCAAATCCTTGGGAACTTTTGTTCCTAAAGGGTTTGCGGTTTCTCAAAGAAAAATCGCTGCGGAATTAAGGTGACAAAAGAAACGATTCGATTGCAGCGTGACTAGAGTCACTAAATCATTTGACT
>CALDLA010000161.1 GCA_937898415.1 uncultured Prevotellaceae bacterium
GCGGATTGAGTTACATCAGCGGGGCAATTTGTTCTCTATTTATAGAGGAAAGATAATCATTTTTCCACAAATGTCGTAATACTTCGGGCAGAAAGTTTTATTTTGCCGTCGTTTTCGCCTATGGGCTTCAAATTCTCGCCCTCGGCATCGCTGGTACGGTAAGCTATCCAGCGGTGATGTTTCCCGTCGGAAGTCTTGAGGCTAAAGTCCTTAATATCAGTTCCGTAGTTAATGACGACACATGTCCAGTGGCCATCCTTGTTCTGGAAGGCCGTGACCATCATGCCGTAAGGATCCTCTGCTCCGCTAACTTCGTAGCGAACAGCCTCTGGACGAATGAAACGGCTATAGTTGCCCATAGCCCATAGCAGTTTGGAGTCCTGTGCCCTATGTTCACGATCCCAAACGCGAATCAGTCCATCCTTATAGTCGCCGCCACAAGCCCGCCACCACGACCAACTTTCGGCATCGGCGTACTTCAGGTCGTGATGGATGACGCGTGCCACGTAGAGGGCTGTCTTCATGGTGAAGTCGTAGCCCCCGCCACCGCCAATTTCCTCGTCGTTGCTCATGATACAGATTTCCGACTGCCAGAACTTGACACCGTACTTGCGACAAGCGTCGCGCAACTCCTCGCGCACCTTTTTCATATAGGGGATGGGGGTGTTCGTCCAGTAACTGTGCCCCAGTATCAGGCGGGGCACCTGCGGGGTGTCGGCTAAGTAGGTGGCCGTGCTGTCCTTTGAAAAGAACGTGCTGATGGTATTGCCACGCTGCCAGTCGGTCTTGTAGATGCCAAGCAGACAGCGCAGGTCACTCGACTCAGGAACCAGCACCTGTGTCGTGACACCCTGTTGCTGCAGGGCCTGACTCGTCTCACGCGCCAATCGGGCAATCTCGCGATTGGTGGCAGGCGAACCTTCCTGCTTCGGCCCCTGCCAGTTCCAGTGACCGTCGGGCTCGTTGACGGGACAGAGATAGTCGAAGTGGATGCCGTCATGCTCCTCTACGCCCTTCATGGCGGTGGCCATGAAACGGGCAAAGCCGTCGTAGCAGTCGTCCTTCAGGTTCAGCGTACCGCCGCGCCCCGTATTGGTGGCCAGTCCGTTCTGCGTGAAATAGACGGGTGGTGAGTTGAGGAAAGCCAGGAAGTGAGGCACACCACGTTCCTTAGCCATGTGCAGGAACTTACGCTGTCCTGCCTGCTTCGTCCAGTCGTAGCTGCCGTCGGCTTGCAGGAAACACTCCGTACGGGTGCCACGACTGATCTGTGCCTCTCGCCCCTGCTCACTACTGCCCGCTCCGAGATTGAAGCGCCACAGCGACAAACCGATGCCTCGGGGCTGCCCTTTGTCATCGTACTCCAGTGAAAAGAGCCAGTCGGCAATCTTCGCTTGTTCCTGTTCTTCCTCCCACGTGCCGATGTTTTGCATCGACCAGGCATCCGAGGCACCGAAGTGCCGGATGGTCTGTCGGGGTTGGTCAGTCTGGATGATGTAGTTCTCCGCTGCACTTCCCATCATGATGGTTGCGAGTGCAAAAGTCGTCAATAGTCGTTTCATATCTGTTGGTTTTTATTGCAAAGATAGTGAAAAAATGCGTAGTTAGGGGGTAAATTCAGAAATAATTTGACTTTCTAACAATTTTTAAGGCTGAAATGCTTGGAGGGAAGGAAAATTATCACTACCTTTGCATCCGAATTTATGTTGAAAGATTATCTATAGTTTTTTTTGACCTTGGAGGTTTCCAAGGATTAGTGTTAAATGTAAATCCTCCCAGGTCCCGCGAGGGAAGTAAGAGAGCCCGAAAAATTGACCATAAACCTTCGGCCGTGAGGTCCAAGGTTTTTTTATTGTGTCAAAATTAAGTATAAGGTGGGGAGGCGCTGAGAAGCACGCCCCCCTTTTTGGTGTTCGATTGTACGCTTTTATTTCGTGAAGTCGAAGCCTAAGCGTACGCCGTCGTAGCTCTTGCTGATTTCGCCCACGGCCTGAATGTTGGTGTTGCCGCTCATGGCCGCCATTGTCTGGAGCAGGGTCAGCAACTTCGATGCTTCGAAAAGCAGTCCGATGCCATTGGCATTGCGCTTGGCATAGCAGTTGAAGGTCAGCAACATTCCCTTTAGGGTCACTTTGTAGGATTTCTCGTCAAAGGTATAGTTACCGCTTATCGGGGTGCCGCGGAACTGGGCAGAGTAGGTGCCGTCTTCGTTGAACGTGATGAAGGTATTAGAACTGGTAATGCCTATCTGCTGATAATAGGGTTGTACCTTTGTCCTGATTTGTGAAGCAGCCACCTCGCCGCCTGCTTTTGCCAGCAAGTTCTCGCTGGTGAAGGCGCAACCAGGAGAGGCGTATTTCCACGAACCGATAAGGTCGGCCTTGGTGACGGTCTGTGCGCCAATGACACTGGTGATGACATTGCTGATGGTACCACCTTGCAGTACATCAGTGAGTACTGATCCAAGGATGCTGCCTGTCTGAGAGCCGTTGCCGGCTGTTCCCATAGTACCACAGCTCACGACCAACATGGTGGCAGCTGCCAATGCAAATGACTTCATTTTCTTCATAGTTCTTTTCTTTTTTGATGTTATGATGTTTAAATGTTGTTTCATTATTCCGCAAACTCCAGTGAGAGCTGTCCGTCACCCAAGAGATTATAGCTCATGCGGTGGTAGGAGGTGGTGCCATGCAGCCGGATGGCTTCACGGTGTTTCTTCGTCGGGTAACCCTTGTTTTTTTGCCAATCGTATTGCGGGTATTCCTCGGCCAGTTGGTTCATATAATCGTCACGGTAGGTCTTTGCTAAGATGGAGGCAGCAGCTATGGCCATGTATTTGCCGTCGCCCTTGATGATGGTGGTATGGGGGATGTTGACGGTGGAACCGTCAACCACAGAGCGGTAGGGCTTAAAGCGGTTACCGTCGACGATGATGGCCTCGGGTCGTACCTTCAGTTGGTCGAGGGCGCGATGCATGGCCAGGATAGAAGCGTTCAGGATGTTTATCTTATCTATCTCCTCAGGGGTGACGATGCCCACGGCCCAGGCCACAGCATCGTGTTCTATCTGTTCACGCAGGAGGTAGCGTCGCCGCTCCGTCAGCTGTTTCGAGTCGTTCAGTAGCGGATTCTCGTAGCCGGCGGGCAGGATAACGGCGGCCGCATAGACGCTGCCGGCCAGACAACCCCGTCCGGCCTCGTCGCATCCGGCCTCAATCTTCCCTTCGTAATAATGAGTAGCAAGCATGGTCAGAACATTTGTATGATGCGGCGCAGTCCGGCTGCTAATGTGTCAATCTCCTTTTTGGTGTTATACATTGCGAATGAGGCGCGTACCGTCCCGCTGATGCCCAGCCGATCCATCAGTGGCTGGGCACAGTGGTGCCCCGTACGGACGGCAATGCCAAGCCGGTCGAGTAGGGTGCCGATGTCCAAATGATGGATGTCGCCCACGTTAAAGCTGACAACGGCGTCCTTGTGGTCCATATCTTTCGGTCCGTAAATCGTCAGTCCATCAATGGACTGTAGTTGTTCCATGCAGTAGCGTGTCAGTTTACGTTCGTGAGCCTCAATAGAATCGAGGCCTACGGATAAGAGATAGTTGATGGCGGTAGCCAGACCGTGGGTTGCCACAAAGTCAGGAGTGCCCGCCTCGAACTTGAAGGGCAGGCGCTCGAAAGTGGTGCGTTCCCACGTTACTTTGTCAATCATCTCACCGCCACCCTGATAGGGGGGGAGGCGGTCAAGCCATTCCTCCTTGCCGTAAAGTACGCCGATGCCCGTGGGACCGTATATCTTATGACCGCTCAGAGCAAGGAAGTCGCAGTCTAACTGCTGGACGTTTATCTTCATGTGGGGTGCGCTCTGGGCTGCGTCTACCAATACGGGGATGCCCCGCTCGTGGGCGGACTTGATGATGTCGGCCACTGGGTTTACCGTTCCCAGGACGTTACTGACGTGGGCGATGCTCACGAGGCGGGTCTTCTCTGTTAAGTATGTTGCAATGCCATCGCGATATGCTAAACGGCCGTCGTCGGTGATGGGCAGATGGCGCACCACGATGCCGCGCTGCATGGCCTGCAACTGCCAGGGTACGATGTTCGAGTGGTGCTCCATGTCGGTCACCAGCACCTCGTCGCCCTCCTTCATCTGCGACTGGCAGAAGGTGGTAGCCACTAAGTTGATAGCTTCCGTGGTACCTCGGGTGAAGATGACCTCCTCCGTCTTGCGGGCATTGATGAACTGGCGCACCGTCTCGCGGGCTGCCTCATGCAGGTCGGTAGCCTGCTGCGAGAGGTAATGGACGCCACGGTGTACATTGGCATTCACATTCAAATACTCATCGCGCATGGCATCGAGCACACAGAGCGGCTTTTGCGTGGTCGCCGCATTGTCGAGGTAAACCAGCGGGCGACCGTATACCTGACGTTGGAGGATGGGGAAGTCCTCGCGTACCTTTTGGACGTCGTATATCTCTATTTTTAAGTCTTCTTTTTCTGTCATCATGCCGCAAAGTTAATCATTTTTCCGCTATCCACCAAAAAAAGCGGCCAAACGTTTGCAGATTCCCATATTTTTTGTATATTTGCAGGCAAAAAGTTAAACAGACCTAAAATTACAGCTTATGAAACAATTTGTACTTACACTAATTGCAGCTACCGCTCTTTGCTCGCAGGTCTCAGCCCAGAGTAAAGTAAAGAGCATGAGTGCCAATACCTTAAAGCTAGACGTAGAGCAACTGAAGAACTACGAACAGCAAGTGCGTTTAAGCCGTCACTTGTTTGCCGGTTACAACACACTCTGCCTGCCCATGTCGATGACGTCTGACCAGCTGGCCGAAGCCGCCAAGGACCTGAAGGTGGAACGACTGGTAGCCATCAAACAGACAGGAGCGACGCTGAACCTGTATTTCGTTGACTGTACGGAAGATGGTATCGAGGCAGGGGTACCTTATCTGATTTTCTCGCCGACCACGCAGACCATGAATGTCGTGAACACGGAATCAATGAAAATCAACACGGAGCTGAAGGTTATCCGTCTGAGAGACGGTAACGGCAACCAGATTAGTTTCGGCAGTGGTTGGGAGAACATCAAGAAGGCAGGTCGCTATGGCATTCCTGCCCAGCAGGATGTGACACCTCTGGAGAGTGTGCTCATCAAGACGGATGCCGACAAAAACTTCCTACCAACCCGCTGCGGTTTCACCTGGGATGAGCAGGCTTCAACCGCCACAGACCTGAAGATTCAGCATCTGACTAACATGAGTGAGGTGACAGCTATTACCGGCATCAAGAAGTCACAGATAGAAGGTGCCGACTACTACGACCTGAGCGGTCACAAGGCGAACGGCACCATGAAGAAGGGCGTCTACGTAGTAGGCGGCGAGAAAGTCATCAAATAACGAAAGACGATTACTTGCAGAGCTTGCACCCCTCGCACTTGTTCAGCTCGCCACGGAAGCGTTTTTCCACCAGGTGATGCAGACGGTCGCGGAGGGGTGCAAGTTCCATTTTGTCAACCACCTCATTGATAAACGCATTCTGTAGCAGTACCTTGGCCTCATTGAGTGAGATGCCACGCTGGCGCATATAGAAGAGAGCTGCATCGTTCAGTTGACCTACCGTCGAACCATGGGCGCACTTGACGTCGTCGGCATAGATTTCGAGCATGGGCTGAGTGTACATCCGTGCCTCCTTGGTGGCCGTCAGGTTCTGGTTGGTCATCTGCGATGCGGTCTTCTGAGCACCGTGCTCTACCAATACCCGTCCGGCAAAGGCACCAGTAGCTTTGTCGTCGAGCACATACTTGTAGAGTTCGTTAGAGGTGCAGTGGGGTACCCGATGGGTAATGAGCGTATTGTTATCCACATGCTGCTGCTTGTCGGCGATGACACAACCATAACAATGACATTCGGCACCTTCGCCCGAGAAAGTCAGATCAAGCTTATTGCGGGTGACACCATTGTGCAGCGTAATGACGTTATGCGTGACGCGACTGTCGGCCTGCTGGTCGATATAGACATTGCTGACGCGCACGTTCTTGTGGTGTGTCTCTTCCAAGCAGTAGAGGTCTAACTGTGCGTTATCACCTACAAAGGCCTCAATGACCTGTGTTGCCAGGAAGTTGCGGTCGTCGGCAGCATGGTCGCAGAACAGTAACTTAATCTCTGCACCCTCTTCAAGAACAATGAGTACGCGGCGGTTGACCATGAGGTCGACATCACTACGCAAGATATTGATAACCTGTATGGCGCGGTCCACCTTCACATTCTTGGGAACATAGACGTAAAGGCCGTCCTGGGCCAGCATGGTATTCAAATCAGTAACGGCATCACCATCTTTACCAGCCAGACGGTTGTAGTAAGGTGTGGTGGCAAATTCCCTGAGTGAGCCGATGACGACACCTTCGGGCAAATGGGCATTAGGCAGCGCCTGGGAGTAGAAATGGTCATTAACGACGAAGTAGAGACTCGTCGAGAGGTTGGGGACATCGCAGCTGAATGTCTTGTAGGGGTCGACAGGAATCGTCAGACGATTCAGGTTGAGCCCATAGTCAGGTTCAAAGAGCTTTTGCAGGTCGGTGTATTTGTAACGTTCTACCTTTCGTGTGGGGAAACCGACTGACGCGAACCGTTTGAATGCCTCGTCGCGTACGGTGTTCATCACGTCGCAGCTATGGCTGCAAATCATCTCGCGCGCCTGCCCGTACAAATCTATATATTGTTGTTCGCTATTCATTCTTCACCTATCTCCTCTTTTATCCAGTCATAGCCGTGCTCCTGAATCTCCTTGGCCAGTTCGGGACCACCGGTCTTCACAATCCTACCTTTATATAACACGTGGACGAACTGCGGACGAATCATCTCTAAAAGACGGTCGTAGTGGGTGATAACGATGCACGACGTGTCAGGACGCTGCAGCTGGTTCACACCCTCGGCCACGATGCGCATGGCATCAACGTCGAGTCCTGAATCTGTCTCGTCGAGAATGCTGAGTTTAGGCTCCAGCATAGCCATCTGGAAAATCTCGTTGCGTTTCTTCTCACCGCCGCTGAAACCCTCGTTCACAGAGCGGTTGGCTAACTTGGAATCCAGCTCAACAATCTTGCGTTTCTCACGCATCAGCTTCAGGAACTCTGCAGCGTTCATCGGGTCTAGTCCCTGCGCCTTGCGACGCTCGTTGATGGCTGCCTTCATGAAGTTGGTCATGCTGACGCCAGGAATCTCCACCGGATACTGGAACGAAAGGAAGAGTCCTTCGTGAGCCCGTTCCTCAGGCTTCAGTTCTAACAGGTTCTTGCCGTTGAACCATGCTTCGCCCTCAGTCACCTCATAGAGCGGATTGCCCACCAATACGGCAGACAGCGTGGACTTACCAGAGCCATTCGGCCCCATTATAGCATGGGTCTCGCCATCATTAATCACCAGATCGATACCCTTCAATATCTCTTTCTCGCCGATACGGGCGTGTAAGTTCCTAACTTCTAACATTTTCTTCGTTATTAAGTTATCACGTTATTTCGTTATTACAAGTTAACCTACGGTTCCCTCTAGAGAAACACTAAGCAGTTTCTGCGCCTCGACGGCAAACTCCATAGGCAATTTTTGCAGTACCTCCTTGGCATAGCCATTGACGATGAGACCGACGGCCTGCTCCGTAGGGATGCCGCGCTGGTTGCAGTAGAATAGCTGGTCTTCGCTGATTTTGCTGGTCGTTGCCTCATGCTCGAAGATAGCCGTGTCGTTATGCACATCCATATAAGGGAAAGTATGGGCACCGCAGTCGGAACCAAGGAGCAGCGAGTCGCACGACGAATAGTTGCGGGCATTGTCGGCTGTTGCGGCAGCGCGTACCAGTCCGCGATAGGAGTTCTGGGAGTGTCCGGCCGAGATGCCCTTCGAAATGATGGTCGATTTGGTGTTGCGTCCGATGTGAATCATCTTCGTGCCGGTGTCAGCCTCTTGGTAGTTGTTTGTAACGGCCACTGAGTAGAACTCGGCCTGCGAATTGTCACCCCTCAATATGCAGGAGGGATATTTCCAAGTGATTGCGGAGCCGGTCTCCACCTGAGTCCACGACAGTTTTGAGTCAACACCGCGCAAGTCACCACGCTTTGTCACGAGGTTTAAGACACCGCCTTTACCCTGCTCATCACCGGGATACCAGTTCTGAACCGTTGAGTACTTCACCTCTGCACGATTCATAACAATAATCTCGACGATGGCCGCATGCAGCTGGTTCTCATCGCGCATCGGAGCCGTACAGCCTTCGAGATACGAAACGTAAGCATCGTCGTCAGCGATAATCAATGTGCGCTCAAACTGTCCCGTGTTCCTTGCATTGATGCGGAAATACGAACTGAGTTCCATCGGACAGCGAACGCCTTTGGGGATGTAGACGAATGAGCCATCGCTGAATACTGCTGAGTTGAGGGCAGCGTAGAAGTTGTCGCGATAAGGTACCACCGTACCAAGATATTGGCGTACCAAGTCGCCATGCTCCTTGATAGCCTCACCAATGGAACAGAAGATAACACCCTTCTCACGGAGTTTCTCCTTAAAGGTCGTTTTGACGCTGACAGAATCCATGATGGCATCGACGGCAGTATTACCTGAAAGCGCCAGGCGCTCCTCAAGGGGAATGCCCAGCTTGTCGAAAGTCTTCTCGAGCTCAGGGGCGATGCCCGATGGAGACCCTTCGGGCACTGTGGATTTCTTTGCGGTTGGGTCTGCATAATAGCTGATAGCCTGATAGTCAATGGGAGGCACATGGACATGTCCCCACTTCGGCTCCGTCTGTTCTTCCCAGTAGCGGAAGGCCTTCAGGCGGAAATCAAGCATCCACTCCGGCTCCCCCTTCTTAGCTGAGATGAGCCGAACGATGTTCTCGTTCAGCCCCTTCTCAATGATTTCCGTATGTACGTCCGTCGTGAAACCAAACTCGTACTTCTGTTCGGCTATTTGACGGACAAATTCATTCTTTTCTTCCATTAAAGTTTCTGTTCTACCTCAATCTCGGTGAAGGTCTCAATGATATCGCCCACCTCAATGTCGTTGTAGTTGACAAGTGAGATACCGCACTCCAGACCCGTTGCTACTTCCTTGGCATCGTCCTTGTAACGCTTGAGCGCATCAATGTTGGCGGTATGAATAACGATACCGTCGCGAATGACGCGAGCCTTGTCCTTGTTGTGAACCTTGCCTTCGGTAACCAGACCACCGGCCACAGTACCGACCTTCGAAATCTTAAATACCTGCTTAACCTCAATCTCACCAGTAATGATTTCCTTTTTCACCTTATCAAGCATGCCCTGCATGGTAGATTTCACCTCGTCGATAGCATCATAGATAATAGAATAGGTGTTGATTTCCACACCCTCGCGTTCGGCCAGACGACGGGCCTCGCCGCTGGGACGTACCTGGAAACCAACGATGATAGCATCGGAAGCCGAAGCCAGCATGACATCGTTCTCTGAAATCTGACCTACAGCCTTTGAGATGACATTGACCTGGACTTTCTCAGTAGAGAGTTTGATGAATGAGTCAGAGAGAGCCTCGATAGAACCGTCGGTGTCACCCTTGACGATGATATTCAGTTCATGGAACTCGCCCAAGGCAATACGGTGCGAGATGTCGTCGAGACCCAAGGTCTTCGTCGTACGCAGGCTCTGCTCACGCTGCAACTGGGTACGTTTGTTGGTGATTTCGCGGGCTTCCTGCTCAGTATCCATGATATGGAACGAGTCACCAGCTGTCGGAGCGCCGTTCAGACCTAAAATGATGGCGGGCTCGGCAGGACCGGCCTTCTCAATGCGCTGGTTACGTTCGTTGAACATCGCCTTAATGCGGCCATAGCTGGTACCGGCAACGACAATGTCGCCAACCTTCAGCGTACCGTTCGATACAAGCACCGTTGAAACATAGCCGCGGCCCTTGTCGAGCGATGACTCAATGATGCTACCCGTAGCCTTACGGTTGGGGTTGGCCTTCAAGTCGAGCATCTCAGCTTCAAGCAGTACCTTTTCCAAAAGTTCATCAACTCCCATGCCTTTCTTGGCCGAAATCTCTTGGCACTGGTACTTACCACCCCACTCCTCGACGAGTAGGTTCATGTTGGCTAGGTCTTCGCGAATCTTATCGGGATTGGCACCGGGTTTGTCAATCTTGTTGATGGCGAATACCATCGGCACATTGGCTGCCTGAGCATGGGCGATGGCCTCCTTGGTAGTGGGCATCACCGAGTCGTCGGCAGCAATGATGATGATGGCGATATCCGTCACCTGAGCACCACGGGCACGCATGGCAGTGAAGGCCTCGTGACCAGGGGTGTCAAGGAAGGTAATTTGTCGGCCATCCTTTAGCTTCACATTATAGGCACCGATGTGCTGGGTAATACCACCGGCCTCACCAGCAATAACGTTGGTGTTGCGGATGAAATCAAGTAGCGACGTCTTACCATGATCGACATGACCCATGACGGTCACAATCGGGGCACGGCTCATCAAATCGTTCTCGTCGTCCTCCTCCTCGGTGATAGCGTTCTGCACCTCAGCACTGACATATTCAGTGGTGAAGCCGAACTCCTCAGCAACAATATTGATGGTCTCAGCATCCAAACGCTGGTTGATAGACACCATGATGCCGATGGACATACAGGTACCAATGACCTGATTGACGCCGACGTTCATCATCGTGGCAAGTTCTGATACGGTCACGAACTCCGTCAACTTCAGCACCTTTGACTGTGCTGCCTCGGCAGCCATTTCCTCATTCATGCGCTCTGCAACGGCATCACGCTTCTCACGACGGTACTTGGCCCCCTTCTTGTTCTGGTTCTTCGTGGTCAAACGAGCCAATGTCTCCTTGACCTGACGTGCAACGTCCTCTTCGTTGACTTCCAAAGGCTTCTGCTGGCGGTTCTTGTTTTTCTTATTCTTGCCGCCACCCTGCTGTTGGTTGCTTCCACCGTCATTGAAGTTCTGGTTGCCACCTTTCTGCTTGTTCTTCTTATTCTTGTTCTGGCTATCGTTCTTGGCTTCGGCTTCAATGTCAACGCGCTCCTTGCCTATGCGCACACGCTTCTTTTTCTCGCTGCGCTGCTGAGCCAATTTTTCCTCGCGTTCCTTCTTTTTCTCTTCCTTAGATTTCTTCTTCGGACGAGTACTTTGGTTCAGCGAGTCAAGATCAATCTTACCAAGCACGTTTACTTTCGGAGCCAGTTTAGCTTCGCTCTTTAGGGTGAACACTTTGGGTGCAACTGGAGTCGTGGGCGTCGTCTCTTGCGGCTCGTTGTTGTTCTCTGGAGCCTCATCCGACTGTTCCTCAGGTTCGTTGACGGGTGTCTCAGGCACAACCTTCTCAGGTTCAGGATTGAACTGTTTCTCCACAACAGTCATATCCTCAGCCTTAGAGGCTTCAATGGCTGGCTCTGGCTTGGGCTCAGGTTTGACTTCAACCGTTTCCTTTACTTCTACTCTCTCCTCTTCCTTCACCTGGCTTTCGGCAGCAGCCACAGGCGCAGTCGTCTCTTTAGGACCAAGGGTAGCTACCGGTGCCGGACGCTTGTTCAAACTATCCAAGTCAATCTTTCCGAGTGGCTTGAACTGTTGGCGCGGTTCCGTCTTCGGCGTTTCTTCCTCCTTCTTCTTCTCTTTTTCCTTCTCCTTCTTCTTCGGGAAAATCATCTCAGCCTGCTTCTTGATGGCTTTGTCACTCTTGAACTCGCCGACTAACGCCTCATATTGGCTGTCATTAATCTTGGTGTTCGGGGTGGCATCGTCCTTGATTTCGCCAAGGCTGCTCTTCTTCTTCAGGAAATCAACTGCCGTTTGAAGTCCTATATTCAGTTCCGATAATACCTTATTTAATCTTACTCCCATCTATTCAAATTGAAAATTGAAAATTGAAAATTGAAAATTACTCAAACTCCGCACGAAGGATGCTCAATACCTCGTCGACGGTTTCCTCTTCTAGGTCAGCCTTCTCGATAAGCATCTCACGCGGGGCATTCAGTACTGCCTTGGCGGTGTCCAGACCGATGGCCTTAATAGAGTCGATAATCCACTGGTCAATCT
This sequence comes from uncultured Prevotellaceae bacterium, assembly GCA_937898415.1. GTDB lineage: Bacteria > Bacteroidota > Bacteroidia > Bacteroidales > Bacteroidaceae > Prevotella. The sequence goes on from CALDLA010000161.1 coordinate 12,072, forward strand.
CATCGGCAAACTCATCCAGGTAGATGTCTTCGTCTTCACTGCCTTCGCTGACAACGCGGAAGACGTCAATTGTGTGCTCAGTCAACATGGAGGCTAACTTGATGTTCATACCGCCCTTACCAATAGCCAAACTCACTTCCTCGGGCTGCAAATATACTTCAGCTTTGTGGTTCTCCTCGTCAAGCGTGATGGATGACACCTTAGCAGGACTGAGGGCACGCTGGATGAACAGTTGTATATTGCTTGAATAGTTGATGACGTCGATGTTCTCGCCACCTAACTCACGAACGATGCCGTGTACGCGGCTACCCTTCACACCGACACAGGCTCCTACGGGGTCGATGCGTTCGTCATAGCTCTCGACGGCCACTTTGGCACGTTCGCCCGGCATGCGGGCTACGCGTTTGATCGTAATCAGACCGTCGTTGATTTCGGGCACTTCGGCCTCCAACAGACGCTCCAAAAAAACTGGACTGGTGCGCGATAGAATGATACGTGGATTGTTGTTCTCGTTCTGTACCTCCTTGACAATGGCACGCACCGTCTCTCCCTTGTGGTAGTTGTCGGCGGGAATCTGCTCACTCTTCGGCAGGTGCAGTTCGTTGCCTTCATCGTCCATGAGCAGCACTTCGCGCTTCCACATCTGATAGACTTCGCCGCTGACGACGGTATTTACCTTGTCCTTATACTTCTGGTAGAGCGAGTCATGCTCTAACTCCAGGATCTTTGAGGCCAGTGTTTGGCGAAGGTTCAGGATGGCGCGGCGTCCAAACTTCTGGAAGTCCACTTCCTCGGAAACCTCTTCGCCAACCTCGTAGTCGGGTTCAATCTTCTGAGCCTCACTCAGTGCAATCTCCTTGTTCTCGTCCTTCACCTCACCGTCTTCTACGACGATGCGGTTACGATGAATCTCGAAGTCACCCTTGTCGGGGTTCACAATCACGTCAAAGTTTTCGTCAGATCCGAACATCTTGGCTATCACATTGCGGAAGCTTTCTTCGAGCACGCTCACCAACGTGGTGCGGTCAATGTTCTTGGTCTCTTTAAATTCCTGAAAGGTCTCAATCATTGAGGGTCCTTTCGCATCTTTTCTTGTTGCCATTTATCTCTTTTTTTATTATTTGAATGCTAACAGATACTTGACGGATTTCACTTCATCCATCGAGTAGTGTTTGTCCACGTCAACCATTACGGGACGCTTCTTTCCCTCCACTGCCTGCTTCTCCTGCACGGTGATGGTGAACTGTCGGCCGTCAACAGCCTTTAGGATTCCCTTCAGTTTCAAGCCGTCCTGCTGCTGCACCTCCACCTCGTCGCCGATGTGGTTCTTGTATTGCTGCTCCACCTTAAAGGGTTGGCCAATGCCTGCACTGCCGACCTCCAGCTCATAATCACCCAGTTCCTCGCCTAACTTCTCCTGAAGAAAGCGGCTCAGCTCTGCGCAGTCTTCAATCCATACACCGTCGGCATGGTCAATTTCAATTACGATGCGGTCGTCAGTACCAAAAAAAATGTCTACCAGGAAGTAGTCGTTGCCCTGCAACCACTCATCCACTAATGTTTTTACAACTTCTTTATTAATCATCTAATTGTGTAATTATAATGCAAATGAGAGACCCTTCCGAGTCTCTCATTCCACTGAACGGTTGCAAAGGTACGAATAATTTGCGAAACTGCCAAACTTTTAATCTGTTTTTTTAGGAGACAATAGTTTTTTGTACTCCTCGGGCGACTGTAGCAGCCGGATGGCTTCCTTCAGTTGACGGTCGTTCCTGAGTCCTGCTTTGATGGCTCCAGCCTGATAGTAATAGGCTGTAATAATTTCAAGTTCCAGCATCTGACGCAGGATTTCGTTGTATTTGTCCAAATCAGTCGCTACGTCATGTTTCAACTTGCTTTCCAACATTTCAAAAGCTTCGCGGGCTTGCTCGTAGTAGCCTTCGGCCTTGGCGGTCTTTACCAGTTCCTTCAATTGTTTTTCACTGACGGGATCGTACGTGAAACCACTTCTGATAACCTGTTGCTTGAAGTCAGCGAAGTCCTCGTCCGTCAGCCGGAAGTTAACGGCCGGAGCTATGGTCGGATGCTTTGCAATGTATTCTACAATCCAGTCGAACATCACTTCTGTAGAATCGCGGCCCGAGGCTGACAGATAGTAGGCGATGTTGGGGATGGTGTCATTCTTCACTTCTACGTCGGGTTTGATGCCACCGCCGTCGCGTACCTCACGGCCGGCTGCCGTATAGAAGACATGGGTCAATGAGTCAGGCACCCGCTCCAGATAGCCCCCCGTACCGTTTCGCTTGTAGTTGACAGCCTGAATACAGCGCCCACTAGGGATGTAATATTTTGAGGTAGTCACCTTCAGATTCGTATTGTAAGGCATGTCAAGCGGTATCTGCACCAACCCTTTACCATAAGTGCGTGTCCCTATGACAACGGCGCGGTCAAGGTCTTGCAGTGAACCACTGGTAATCTCGCTGGCCGAGGCCGTCTCTCCATTCACCAGTACGGCAAGCGGCATCATGGTGTCAACAGGTTCTACTCGCGTTTTATATTCACGGTTGGCCTGCTTAAGTTTGCCTCGGTTCTCGACGATGGTCAGTCCTTTCCTCACCCAGAGGTTGACAATGTCTACTGCCTCCATCTCTGAACCACCACCATTACTGCGCAGGTCGAAAATAAGCGAGGTGGCACCCAGCTTCTTCAAATCGACAAAGGCACGACGCACGTTTTTGGAACAACCCTCGGTAAACTGGTTCAAGTTGATGTACCCCACATTACCTTCCAACATACCGTAGTAAGGAATCTCGGGCAGTTTGATGGATTGACGGGTAATCTTGAAGTTCATATTCTTGCCTGTTGACGGGCGCTGTATCTTTAAAACGAAATTGGTGCCGGCATCACCTCGCAGACGGCTGCTGACATAACTGACATCCTTGTCGGTCATCGTCGAGTCGTCGATACTCAGGATGATATCCCCTTTCCGTAGTCCCACTTCAGCTGCAGGCATGTTCTCATAAGGCTCATCAATGACCACCCGCTTCAGTTTCTGGTGGTAACGAATCAGCGCCCCGATACCTGCATACTTGCCGGTAAGCATCATTTTCAGGTTCTTTGTCTCGCTCTCAGGGTAGTATTCCGTATAAGGGTCCAACGAGCGTAGCATTGATTTGATGCCCGTTCCCACAACCTCGTTAGGATTCAATGTATCTACGTAGAGCAAGTCCAGATTCTTGTACACCTGATTGAAGATGTCCAGATTTTTGGCAACGTCCAAATTATGATTCTTCTGTCCCATCGCGAAAAGCGGCATCAGCAGGGTCAGAATAAGGATACAATGTCTTCTCATCTTTAATGTAATTTAACTGTTGTGTTAGTTCGTGTATGCTGACATTCCGGGCACAGCCCCTTAGCCATATAGTTAATACTTGTCAGTTCGTAGCCGGCAGGCAGCTGTACAGTGGGGATGGGGGTATCGGCAAGGCAGAATGTGCGGTGGCAGTGCTCGCAGTAGAAGTGGGCGTGCTGGTCGTCATCCTCGATATGGCCGTCGTGACTGTGGCACAGTTCGTAGCGTACGCCGTCGCCACCATCCTCAATGACGTGTACCAAATGGTGCTCTCGGAACAGCGAAAGTGCCCGGAAGACGCCCGATTTGTCAATAGATAGGATTTTATACTCCAGTTCCGTCAACGACATTGGCCGCTCAGCAGCGGCCAATGTCTTAGCCACGACAATGCGATTTGCCGTTGGCTTAATATCATGAGCTAAGAGCAGCTCCTCAAACTCTCCACATTTCTGCATCATTGAAGTAGTCGATGCGCATGGCGCGGCGCACTTCGTCCATTGTCTGGGCACCCACCTCGCGGGCCTGTTCCGTACCTTTCTTTAATATATTACAGATTTCGGGAATGTCCTGTTCCAGTTCTGCGCGGCGCTGGCGCATCGGGTCGAGGAACTTGTTGAGCACCTCGTTAAGGAACTTCTTGCACTTCATGTCGCCCAGTCCGCCGCGAGTGTAGTGCTCCTTTAGTTCGTCGAGGTTCTGGTACTCAGGCCAGAAATCAGCAAAGTCCTGGTCGCAGGAGAAGGCATCGAGATAGGTAAACACTGCATTGCCCTCCACATGGCCGGGGTCGCTAACGTTCAAGTGCAGGGGGTCAGTGTACATGGAGCGTACTTTCTGCCATACCTCATCTTTCGAGTCAGAGAGATAGATGCAGTTGCCGAGCGACTTCGACATTTTCTCCTTACCGTCCGTTCCTGGCAGACGTCGGGCCGTTGCGTTCTCCGGCAGCATAATATTGGGCTCCACCAAGACCGGAGCATACGTATTATTAAAACGGTTTACCAGTTCGCGGGTCACCTCAAGCATCGGTTCCTGATCCTCGCCTACAGGCACCGTTGTAGCCTTGAAAAGCGTGATGTCAGCGGCCTGCGAGACAGGATAGCAGAAGAAGCCCAAGGGGACGCTTTCGCCCTCGAAACCGCGCATTTTGATTTCTGTCTTCACCGTCGGGTTGCGCTGTACGCGGCTTACCGAGACGAGGTTCATCAGATAGGTCGTCAACTCAGCCAGTTCGGGGATATGGCTCTGTATGAAGATAACGCATTTCGTAGGATCGAGACCAGCCGAGAGGTAGTCGAGTGCCACTTGGATGATGCTTTGGCGTAGCTTCTCTGGGTTGTCGGCATTGTCAGTCAATGCCTGTACGTCAGCCATGAAAACAAACATGCGGTCGTAGTCGCCTGCATTCTGCAGTTCTACGCGGCGGCGAAGCGAACCCACATAGTGCCCCAAATGGAGCTTCCCCGTAGGCCGGTCGCCAGTCAATATTACTTTTCCCATTTTTTCTGTTTTTATGTAAAACGGTTGCAAAGGTAGTAATTTTTTTTGTTTTTTTCGAGTAAACTCATTTTTTTTTCTTAACTTTGCACCAATAAAATGAAATACTATGGCCATGATGGATTCTCTAAAGAGGCTATTACGTGTGCTTAGAGCCAATACAAGTCTATCTGTAATTATTGCTGCAGCTATTTTGCTGCAGTTCATCTCGGCTGTGCAATATTACTACACACGAGGTCTGCTGGCTGAGGAGCTTGAGAATCGGGCTGAATCGGAAATGACGACCAAGGCTATTATCGTTAAGAACACGCTAAATATGTCGGAGAATTCTCTTAATGGGCATATTTCGAACCTGGAGCGTAACATCGCCAACCCGGATGCTATGTATGAAGTAGCGGAATGGGTATTGCGTTCTCATCCGAATCTATTGGGCTGTGGCATTGCCTTCTCACCATATTTCTACCCCCAAAAGGGTAGACTCTATGAACCCTATGTCTATAGAGGAGAATGGCGAAATAAAATAGGGAAAGAGAAATCTGAAGACTTTAAACGGCTACAATTTGGCTCAGACGCTCATGATTATACTCAGTTGCTTTTCTATAAGGAAACCATCAAGCGTAATACTTCTTATTGGACTGCTCCGTATGATGATTATAATTCTAAACGGCGGATAGTGAGTTATTGTCGTCCTGTTTATAATGAGCAGCATGAAATCGTAGCAGTGTTCGGACTTGACGTTGCGCTTGATTGGTTGGGCGATACCTTGAACTACAGGCATATCTATCCGTCGTCCTTTGACTTGCTGCTGACGGAGAAGGGGGAGTTTATTGCGGGGCCTCAGAAAGACAAGGTCAACTGGAGCTATGCGGAGGAGATTATTAGGATGATCAATGACAGCACTGTTGAGAAGACTCGCAGCAATAGCGGCCGGAGCGAATACTTCACCATTAATGACTCCGGCGGTGATAAAGGGCATGTGTATTTTGCCACGTTTAAGGGTTTCCCGAAGTGGAAGATAGCCGTTGTCTGTTATGATAGGGAAGTCTATGGGAAGTTGAATGCGATGAGGATGAACATTGGGCTATTGATGCTTGTGGGACTCTTGGTGTTGGCACTCATTGTCAACCGTTATGTGAAGAACAGCCTCAGGCTACAGAAGGTCAATATGGAGAAGGAGCGTATAGGGAGTGAACTGCGCATAGCCCATGGTATTCAGGGGCAGATGTTGCCGACAGCATTCCCGAAACGTGACGACGTTGACGTATGCGGTTTACTGTTGCCTGCCCGTGAGGTGGGTGGTGATCTCTTCGACTACTATCTTCGTGATGAGAAGCTGGCATTCTGTATCGGCGATGTCAGTGGCAAGGGGGTGCCTGCTGCGATGGTGATGGCAGTCATCCATTCGATGTTCCGTATGGCATCAGCCCACGAGAACAACCCTGCCCGTATTATGCAGACTATCAACGAGACCGCAAGCGAAGGGAATGAGTCTAATATGTTCGTTACATTATTCATCGGTATCCTCGACCTTCCTACAGGTCGTCTGCGCTATTGCAATGCTGGGCATGACGTGCCTGTGATTGTGGGGTATGGAGCCCTGCCCGCCAAGGCCAACCTGCCAGTGGGTTTGTTTGGTGACTTTACTTACGAAATGCAGGAGTTGGTATTGGAGGGCGGCTCGACGCTTTTCCTCTATACTGATGGAGTTACTGAGGCCAAAAACAGTAGCCATGATCTCTTCGGATTAGAGCGTATGATGACTGCATTAGACTGTTTTGCCAACTTGCCACCAAAACAGCTGCTGGAAAAAGTGACGGACGAGGTGCATGCTTTCGTAGAGGATGCTGAGCAGAGTGATGACCTGACGATGTTAGCCTTCCGCTATTCGCCTGTCGTCCACAACCTGACGTTGGACGAGGAACTTACACTACAAAATGATGTCCGTCAAGTAAGGCAACTTAATGACTTTGTCAAGCAGGTGATGAGTCAGTTAGGTATTGAGCCGTCATTGGCCAAGAAACTGCGGCTGGCTGTGGAAGAGGCCGTTGTGAATGTCATCGACTATGCCTATCCGAAAGGTGTTACGGGCGATATAACGGTGCAGGCATCGTTTGACGATCATTGCCTGAGGTTTGTCATCAAGGATTCGGGGGTGGCTTTCGACCCTACAGAAAAAGAGAAGGCTGACACGTCGTTATCGGCAGAAGACCGTCCCATCGGTGGACTTGGTATCCTGTTAGTGCGTGAGCTGATGGACAGCATCAACTACGAACGGTCAGACGGCATGAACGTGCTGACGTTGAAGAAAACAATCACATTAAACAATAAAGAGCAATGAAGACAACGATTCAAGAATTGGACCATAAGTTTATGGCCACCTTAGAAGGAGAGCTTGACACCGCAGCAGCCGCTGAAGTAGAGGAGGTGTTACAGCCATTGTACAAGAGCAGTGGCAAGGATGTATGCATCGAATGCGAGAATTTGGAGTATATCTCTTCCAGCGGTCTGCGCATCCTTATCAGTATTTTGAAGGGAGCACGAGCCAGTGGCAGTAAAGTAACCATGCTGCATGTCAACGACGATATTATGAATGTGTTTAAGTTGACGGGGTTCAATTCGCTTTTCGACTTTGAATAGACAGGCTATGACAGGAGGACTCAAACTTTGCACCGCCATCTTAGCACTCATGACCTTCGACGGTCTGTCAGCCCAGGAAAACAGCCTTGATGTCGGTCTTCAGGTCCTGGGACATGGTGAGGCGCGTAATGGAGGACTTGTTGAGCAGAAAGGCAATGTGCTTATGGGCAATGGTTCAGAAGAGGGCGTTGACCATGCCGCCTTTGTCATGGGGCGCACCCGACTGACCATCAACTATGAAAGGCCGGGGCTTGAAGCCAAGGTCGTAGGGCAGAACTCGGGCGTGTGGGGGGCGGCAGACAACCAATCCTTCAACCTCTATGAAACGTGGGTACGGCTGTCAGCCCCTCAGGGCTGGTTCGCCCAGATAGGCCGCCAGGCACTATCGTACGATGACGAACGCATCATCGGTCCTAACGACTGGGCCATGGCCTCCCGTTCGCACGACGTGCTCCGTGTGGGCTATGAGGGGCATGGTCATAAGGCACATGTCATATTAGCCTACAATCAGAACGCCGTCAACGTTGCTGGCGGCTCCTACTATCAGGGTGGTTCGCAGCCATATAAGACGATGCAAACCGTATGGTATCATTACGATGTGCCCCGGTTGCCACTTGGCGGCTCCCTGCTCTTCATGAATATCGGTATGCAGGCAGGTGAAAAAGGCGCAGATGAGCGTACGGAATACCAGCAACTGCTTGGCTGCTACGTGAAATATGCTCCTAAACATTGGTCAGCCGAGTTGTCGTACTACCGTCAGATGGGCAAGTATGAAAAAGGGCATATTGACATTGACGCCTGGATGATGGCCGCCAAACTACAGCTTATGCCTGCCGCCAGCTACAGCCTTGTGGTAGGTTACGACTACATGAGCGGTGACGACCAGTTTGCCGTGCCCGGTGCGGGTCAGATAGGCATCGTTCATCATAAGACCATAAAGGGTTTCAATCCTGTTTATGGCTCTCACCATCAGTTCTACGGTGCCATGGACTTCTTCTACGTCAGCACTTACGTCAATGGTTTTACTCCAGGCCTGCAGAACGCATACGTTGGCGGCACTTATAAACCGCATAAAAATATTGAACTCAGCGCTAAGTACCATTATCTGACGATAGCTTCAGACTTAAAGGACATAGACAAGCCTTTGGGGCATGAGATAGAGATTGAAGCATCCTGGCAATTAGCCAAGGACATATACTTGTCGGCTGGCTACTCTTACATGAAAGGTACCGACACGATGGAGCGGCTGAAGCGGTCGAGCGAACGGGACAAACTGAGCTGGGGGTGGCTGTCGCTCAATGTCACGCCTCGCCTCTTTTCTACAAAATGGTAATATCTTAATTCAAGTTTCGCAAGTTACTAACTTGCCAGTTTTAACTGATAAAGTTCAACG
>CALDLA010000162.1 GCA_937898415.1 uncultured Prevotellaceae bacterium
CGACCTTGCGGCCATTAACGATGTACAGTCCCTTGCGGGTGGGCTTGCCGTCGAGCCTGCGACCGTCGAGCGTGAACCACTCCGCGCTCCCCTCCCATGCAGGGGAGGGGTCGGGGGTGGGGTCGGTAATCTCCACGATGCCCGTTTCCCCGTCACCGAAATTCAAATTGAAGCCCGTCAACTGGCGGGCGAGGGCGGCGCCGGAGCCAATCTTGAAGTAGGCGCGGAAGGGGTTGATGGTCACGCCGCCGTTCAAGCCGCTGGGGTAATAGAGGGTGTTACCCGCGCCGAGGAAGAGGATGCTCTGGTCCTCGGTGTTGACGGTCTTCTGGTCGTAGGTGCCGATGAAGCGGACCTGTGTGTCGCCGCCTGCCTGGTTGTCATAGCTGTGGGTGGTGGCGTCGATGGTCACGCCCTGGAACACGGGGTTCTCAGTGTACTCGCCCTCGGTGCCGCCGTCCCACTTCACGATGTAGGGTGTGCCGGCTGCTATCGCCGTGGTTGCGTTCTTGAAGTTCAGCGTGAGGGTGGTGCCGGTGATGCTGGCGTCGTTGAGCTCGCGCACCGTGGCGCCCTTCAGCGGACAGCCGTCGGCCTCGATGTTGGCGATGGCGAACGGCAGGACGAGCGTGTTCCATGCGCCGTCCTTCCAGAGCTTGCGGCCTGCAAGGGTGACATTGTATGTTTGGTCGTTGAACTTACTGATGATGGCCGTGTTGTCGGCATCGTCGGCAAGGAAGAGCATGCTATTGCTATAGGGCCGCAGCGTCTTGCCGTTGATGGCTGAAGCATTGACTGTGCCGCTCTCATAGATGTCGCCTTCGGCGTTGATGAAGGCCTTGCCTTCGGCGATGGAGAGGGTGCCTGTGACATTGTAACGGTCTGTATAGATGTAGTCGGTGGGGTTCGTCCAGCCGAGTTTGATATTGCCATAAATGGCATTAATGCCGCCGTATTTGGCGGTCACTTGGCCGCCATTGATGGTTACACCGGAAGGGGCATCGATGTTGCCGGCGGTCACTTGGCCGCCATTGATGGTTACAGAGGACTCATTATTAGAATAGATGTCGGCGTATACTTGGCCGCCATTGATGGTTACAGAGCCATTATCAATGTAGATGTCGGAAACGTAAATTCCGTTGACCGTCACCTTGCCGCCGTTGATGGTGATGCTGCTGCCTTCGGCATAGATGCCGCAGGCAGCAGAGGAATCGAAATGACTGGCAATCACATGGAGTTGGCCTTGGCTCTCGCCAGTGCTCTGGGCGTAGATGCTGAAGGAGGGGCCTTTGACATGGATGCCGTGGCCGTGGATGGGATTTTCCTCACAGCCGACATTCATCACGGCATTGTCCTTCAGGATGAGATGCACGTCGCCGTTGATGGTGATGGCCTGGCCATAGTCGTGCGTGCCGTCGGCCACATACCAGCCTGTGCCGAGCGTGGTCTGGCCGTCAAAGATGGTGTATTGTGTACACAACTGCCGTTGTCCATTCTCGTCGATGTAGGGAACGCTGCCCTCGATGTAGGGATACAGCGTCTTCCCGTCAATGGCGTAGGCTTGGTCCACTTGGGCAATGATGCCGCTGTATGTTTGGCCGGCCTCGTCGATGAAGGTCTTGCCTTCGGCTACTACTGCTACGGTGCCGCCGTAGGTGCTGATGCTGCTGGCGGTGATGCGGTCGGCGGGGCGGGTCCAGCCGAGGGTGAGGGCGGTGCCGCCTGTGGCCGAGGCGTAGATGCCGATGGCGTTGGTGCCGGTGGCGGTGGCGGTGAGCTGTCCGCCGAGGATGCTGTGCCTTGTGCCTAAGATGGCGTAGGCGTTATTGCTGTTGGCGGAGATGGTGAGGGTGCCGCCCCGGAGGGTGACGTCGGCGACGATGCCTCTCACCAAGGAGCCGCTGGTGGTGATGCTGACGTTGCCGCTATGCTGCTCGTATTTGTACACATTGATGCCATCCGATTTGCCGTTGTAGCGGAGGGTGCCGGCGGTGGCGGCGTCGAGGCTTTGGCCGTAGATGGTGAGGTAGGAGCCTCCATAGATGCCCCACATGTTGCCGTTGAGGGTCATGGTCTTGCCGTCGGCGAGGATGAGGGTGATGTTGCCGGTGGGCCGGATTCGGTTGGCGTAGGCGATGTCAGTGCCGACGTAGTAGATGCCGGCGTCGAGGCATACGTAGCCATTTTCATCCACGGCCTCATGTCCGTCGAGGGCGATGGCGTCATACGTCCGGGTGGTGCCGGCGGCTGTCATGTAGCTGACTACGTGCTGCTGTCCGTCGCTGCGGAGGGTTTCGGTATCGACGTTCACGGTCACGTTGGCATCGGGCATGGTGAGTGTGGTGCCGCTGAGGGTGCCTGCGCTGGCGGTGTAGCCGTACTGGTAGCCGAGGGGTGCGCCGGTGCTGCTGAGGGTGAGGCTGACTACATCGCCGCTGCCGGCATAGAGCACATCCACTACATTATTATTATATAGGATTCCGGCGATGAAGGTGTCGCTGTCGGCGCTGGCCTTGTAGGCAGTGATGCCGCTTGTGGCGTAGTGGGTGGCCACGCCGGCGTGGGCCACGGTCACGTCGGTGCCGGCGGTGACGGTGTGGCGGGCATTGCCCTGGGCGTTGCCCAGTGTGGCGGTGTAGTAGCAGTTGGTGATGTCGGTTTCCCCATTGTCATTGGTGGCGCTGTAGCGGCAGAAGGTGGCGCTGTTGTCCGTAGCCATGTTCTCATCGGTGGCAGGGTCAACGAGGCAGTTAGTAATCTCGACGGTCTTGCTGAAGCCCTTCCATCCCACGAAGCTGCCGTTGCCGCTGCCTACGTTGCCCTGCTTGAGCACCTTGCCGCTGAAGAGGCATCCGTAGAAGGCGATGGTATACTTACTGTCTCGGCTCCATCCCACGAAGCCGCTGCCGCTGCCGGTGCAGGTGACGATGGCGCTGCTGACGCAGTCGGTGAAGGTGACGGCGTGCTCGCAGAGGCCCACGAAGCCGCCCGCGCGGTCGCTGGCAGCATTGACGGTCACAGTGCTCACGCAGTGCTCCACGGTGACGCCGCCGAAGAGGTGGCCGATGAGTCCGCCCGTGCCTTTGTCACCGCTGGTGTCATAGCCGTTGTAGATGCTGCCCGCGATGGTGAGGCTGCGGAAGATGGCGGCGCCCGTCACGTTGGGGAAGGGCGCGACGAACTGCTGGTTGACGGGCTCGGAGGCTGTGCCATACTGCACGGTGAGCGTGTGGCCTGCGCCGTCGAACGTGCCCTGGAACTGGGTGGTGCTGCTGCCCATGCGTGTGACGGGGGCCTCCGGGGTGCCGATGTCGCCGGCCAGCACTATCGTCTTGCCGCTGAACGTCTCGCCGGCCTCCAGCATGTCGCAGAAGGCATCCCAGCCGTCGGCGTATCTGATGGTGTACTCGTTGGTGCCGCTTTCCGTGACGGCAGCTGTTGGGCGCAGCATCAGTCCGTTGAGCGCCGACGGGTCGCCGACGGTGCCGTTGAAGGAGGCTGAGGGGAAGCCGCCGCCGTAGAGCTTCTGCCCGTCGGCAATCTTCACATAAAAGTCTTCTTCCAACGTGAAGCCGCTGGCCGTGATGTAGTCGGTGGCAGAGGTCCAGCCCAGCGTGATGTCGCCAAATATGCTCCTGATGCCGCCGCTGCTGGCGGTCACCTGGCCGCCCGTGATGCTCACTGAATAACCTCTGATGCCATAATTATTGCCGCTGGCGCTCACCGTACCGCCAGTGATATTCATGGCCTTGGCAGCAAGCAGTCCGCACTGTTTACCCGAGCTGCTGACGGTGCCGCCGCTGATGGTGATGGCTCCATTACCTGTTCTGATGCCGTAGCCTGCCCCGCTCGTGGTGAGCGAGCCGCCGCTGATGCTGACATCGTTCGTGGCATGTAATCCATAAGAGGAGCCGCTCAGCGTGACGGCGCAGCCCGTCTGCGTGTAGTTGTAAACATTTATGGCTCTATAGCTCGCCGAGACATTGAGCGTGCCCTCGCCGCTGACGGTGAGCGCGGAGCCTGAAAAGCCATACTGGTCGGAAGTACTGACGGTGAGCGTCGCGCCGCTGGCAATGGTGATGTGGGTGTCGCCGTGGAGATTCACGGTGTGGCCGAGGGTAAGGTCGCTCTCCACCTTGTACCATCCGCCAGCCAGGTGGAAATCATCGTCCGCCGTCAGCGCCACGGCCGAAGCCTCGTCCGCTCCGCCGACTTTATCGAAGACGATGTACACGGTGATGGTCGGCGTTTCAGAGCCTTCATACGAATTAATAAGTAAACTCCACTTGAAATTATCATCTTGGCTCAGCAAAATGCTTAGCCCATCTGTAGCTTCATAAGTAACGCTCGACACGACATAGCCTGTCTCGGGCGTGATGGTCAAACCGTCGGCATCCGGAATAGTGCAAAATATGGTCTGGCCGTTCGTGACGGAGCCATCATCGTACTCGACCGTGCCCCCGCTGCTGATGTCGAACGTGACGTAGCACGGTTTTTGCGCCCCCGCCGTCTGCGCTCCTGCGAAGGCCATGATTACTGTGAGCAGCATGGCGGCCGCCCGTGAAATGAATGAGTTTGTTTGATGTTGTTTCATATACTTCGATATTTTTAATGTTCTCGGATTTCGGCTGCAAGGCTGCGATTAAGCGAGGGCCATCAAGCTTGCTTGAATGGCCGAACCGATGGAGCAGTGAGCGCCATCAAGCTCGCTTGAATGGCCGAGTCGTGACAGAGGTCGGCATAGCCAACGTGAGCAGGCTCGCACGCTTTTCGCGTGCAAAATTACGAAAAATCCGCGAAACGTCGGTGCGTTTCGCGGATTTTTTTCGTTGGGGGTGGGGGGGAATCACGGGAATCACGGGGTCGGTTCTACTGATCATTCGCCAGCTCTCAAGACTGACAGGTGTTTCTTTTGGAGTCATTCAGAAACTTCAAAAATGATCAGGAGAACCGACCCCATGATTCAGTAATACAAGCCTGCTTTTAGCGTACCACCTTGCGGCCGTTCTTGATGTAGAGACCCTTATGCATGGGCTTCTCCACCTTCACGCCGCTGACGGTGTACCAGGAGCCGGCCTCATTATCAAGCGGCGAAGCCGGGCGGAAAATTGAATGATCAATTGAAATGATGCCCTGGGTGTCGGTGCTGCCGAAGAAGAGGCGTGCGCCATTAGCGATGTCACCGGCTGTGAGTTGGAAGTAGGCGCGGCAGGCACCGATTCGTGTACCCTCCGTAGGCCAGTACAGCGTATTATTTCCGCCCAAGAAGACGATGCTCCTGTTGTCGGCGTCGAAGCTCCGGGAGTCGTAGGAGCCGATGAATGAGATGGCACCGTCATGGCTCACGATATTATCGACAGGAGCAGCGTTGGCGATGGTCACGCCATAGAATATCGGGGCCTCGACGGGGTCGCCCGTAGTTTCCCACTTCACGATGTATGGTTTACCGGCCTTGATGCTTGTGGCACTCTTGAAATAGAGGTAGAGCATGCCAGTATTGGCATCTAAGCCCGTTTGTAGCGTGCCGCTCTCGTTGTCAAGCGTGCCGTCGGCAGTATACTTGCCGTCGGTGTCCAGCTCCATGACGGTGGCTCCGTCAAGGTGCGTGCCATTAAACTGATCCACGTCGAAGGGCAGGCAGAGCGTGTTCCATGCGCCGTCTTTGTAGAGGGTGCGGCCCTTCAGGGTGACGGTGCAGGGTTTGCCGTCGCCCGCAGCCGCCTCGATGGCAGAAGCATTGTCGGTGTTGTCTTGGAGGTCGAGAGGTGTGGTCTCAATCACCCGCACATAGGGCTTCTCGCTGGTGCTGCCCGAGGCCAGGTTGCTCCAAGTCGTTTTGTTGCTGCTTTCCTGGATGACGTAGTTTTCAGCTGTGCAGGTCACCGTGCCAGACAGAGCTATGCCTTTATCGCCGGATTCGCCGAAGCTGCCGGAATTGGCATCTTCGCCGCCATCGCCGCCGTTGATGTTTACGGTTCCGCCATTGACGGTGAGCGAGCCGCTGACACCCGTACCGCCCTTGCCGCCCTTGCCGCCCTTGCCACTATTGCAGGATACACCGCCCCGGCCACCTTGGCCACCTGTAATGTTGACGGTTCCGCTCTTGACAATAAGCGAGCCGCTGACACCCGGAAGGCCTGGGCCGCCATCGCCGCCATCGCCGTTTTCTATATTGGATGTGCCGGCTTCTCCCGTAGTTCCCCTTATGTTGTTAAAGACCGTCAGTGTACCTGGCCCTTCCACCGTCAGCGTCGCACCGTTGGCGATGGTGATGCCACATAGGGCTGTCAGTGTTTTACCTTCGTTTATCTGGAACGTCACGTTGCCGGTGCCGCTGATGATGTCTGGAACGACCATGTCCTGCTCCGCTCTCACCCTGACATTATTGCCGGGCGGAAGCCGTATCGTATTTACTTCGATGATATAATCCTTCGATACACTGCCGTGGAAGGGGCTTTTGCCTGTGAATTCAACTCTGGCAGTGCCTGGGGCATCGTTATCAGAATAGCTGACGGCATATTCTGTATCCTTGTTGAGCTGCCTGCCATTGCAGACTACCGTGGGTTCAGGACATATTGCAGAGCCAGTAAACTGATAACGGGTGTCCATCCCATCGATAATAGTGGTGGATTGGTCGATGAGGAAGATGTCCTGATCAGAGTAGGTGATGGTTATCTTGGAGAAAGCGCCTGCGCCGATGGTCTCGCTGAACGTGTGGGTGTTCTCCACCACATCACTCCCCCAGTTGGACCCCGTGATGACCGATTGGTCGCTGTTGGTGGTAAATAACTCGATGCTCCAAATGTAGTAGTTCTGCGTGCCACCGCCCACCGTGACGGTGACGTCGCCATCCACGCTGAGGGCGTTGCTGTTTTGGACGTAGATTTTCTTTTGTGAGCTGGCGAATGCTACGGTGATGCCATCTGCCAGAATGAAGCTGATGCTTTCGGTGCCGTCTGTCCACGACGAAGGATTGCAAGTGTAGTGTTGTTCACTATTGTCTTCCTCATAGAAGTAGCCCTGACACGTGGTGCCGCTCTGTGAACCGCTGAAGAGATATGTCTTGATGGTTTTGGCCCAGGCCGTGTTCGGCGTCCCTGCGAGGGCGCAGAGGGCGAGTAGAATGGTAAAGAGTTGATGTTTCATATTGCTGGTTGTTTAAAGTTTCATTGCTTCTATCTCGCAGCGGTGCTCCTTGGTCTTGCGGTCGTAGGTGACGGCGACGAGGAGTATGTCGCCCGCGTACTCTTTCACCTTGTCGGGGTAGTGGCGGTCGTGTATCTGGTCGAGGGCTGTGCCGGTGGTGCCTGTGTATTTCAGCTCTACGATGATGGCGGGCGTGTCGACGTTCTTGCGGGGAATGAGGACGAGGTCGGCGAATCCGCGGCCCGTCTGGTACTCGCGGTGGAAGATGTAGTCGCCGTGGGCGTAGTAATAGGCGATGGCGAGGACGCAGGCCATCGAGTTTTCGTCGCTGTAGCGTATGATGCTGGTGTTCTCCTGGTGGGCGGCCTCCACGAGTCGGGCCACCAGGTTGGCATCTTGGCGCAGCGTGGCATCAAGCAGTCGCTCCGACTGCTGGAGGGCATTGGCGATGGAGGTCCAGCCGGTTTCCTCTACGGCGTTGGCCAGTTCCTCCGACACCTCGTAGTTGGGCACGTAGCACTCGCGCTTCTTCCAGTCGAAGGCCAGGTAGCCCAGGTGGATGAGCACGGTGAGCACGTCGTCGCGGCTGCGGATGTCGCTCAGGTCGTTGCTGAACTTGGTGGTGTTCACCTTCGCCCGCCCGCCGGCAAGCATCTCTACGATGTCTTCCTTCAGGCCGTCGAAATTCATCTTGATATAACTGGCGATGGCGTCGAAGGTGCCGGTGCTGGCCCAGAAGCTTCGGCAGCGACCTATGTCCACGGCCTGCATCACCGAGTTGGGATTGAACATCGAGGGCTGCGGGCCTATCTGATAGCCGTCGTACCACTTTTCCAGTTCGTCGAAGTCCATCTGGTGCTCTTCGGCCAGCGCCTGTACCTCCTCCTTGGTGAAGCCGAAGAACGTGGCCATCTTGCGTGGCTCCACCATCGAATACTCTAAGAAGTTGTTCATGGCCGACTGCGTGCGGTACTTCTTGATGGGCAGGATGCCGGTCATATAGACGCCGGCGAAGACCTCCATGCCGGCGACATTCTTGAACATGCTGCGCAGCCAGTTCACATAGTCGTCCTTGATGGCCTCGCCGTCCCTGCCCGCCCTCGTGTCTGCCTCGCGCAGGATGGCGTCCCACTCGTCGACAATGAAGAAGAACGTTTCGCCCGTGGCGGCGTGAATGCGCTGAAGGTAGTCCATCAATGTGTCGTCGGCCTTCGCCTCCACGTCGGGATAGGCCGTCGCGATGTCGGCTATCAGTCTTTTCATGATCTGGTTCACGATGTCCCTCTTACCAAGCTCCATGGCGAAGGCCGAGAGGTCGAGGTAGATGACGGGGTACTTGTTCAGGTGCTCCTCGAAGGTGGGGTGCTGCGCTATCTGCAGGTCGGCGAACAACGAGCGCGAGTCGCACGACTTGTCGTAGTAGGCGGCAAGCATCTCTGCTGCCATCGACTTGCCGAAGCGGCGGCTGCGTGTCACGCAGGTGTATCTCTGCCTGGTGAAAAGCGTCTGGTTGACCACTGCGATAAGCCCTGACTTATCGATGTACTCGCTGTTGCGGCTCTGGCGGAAGAGGACGTTGCCCTTGTTGATATAGATGCCCATGTTCGTTGTTCGTTTTCTGTTCTTGGGTGCAAAGGTACTAAAAATCCGCGAAACGGCGGTGCGCTTCGCGGATTTTTTTCGTTAGGGCACCACGACCTTGAGCTAAAGCTCGAGCTTGCATTCCCGCTGACGCGCCTACCCGTAGCCTTTCACGCTCGGAAGTGCGAGCGAGCTCTCACTTCTCTCACTTAATCGCCGCTCGGTTTACCGCTTGTCTCGGACAAGAACCTTGCGTCCTCCGTGGATGTACAGTCCCTTCTTCGTTGGCTGGGCCTGCAGGCGGCGACCGTCGAGGGTGAACCACGCATTGTTGGTTAATGGTTCACGGTTCATGGTTATTGATCCTATCCTCGTGGCATCCTCGTCCCCGAAGTTCAGCCTGAACTCGCGTACCTCTGCTGCGCTGCCGGCGAGCTGGAAGTAGGCGCGGAAGGCGTTGATGGTGGCGCCCTTCTGCGGATAGTAGAGGGTGTTCTTCGCGCCGAGGAAGAGGATGCTCTGGTCCTCCTTGTCGAAGGCGATGGTCTGGTAGGTGCCCTTGAAGCTGCCGCCGGAGAAGGCCACGTCGCGGTTGGTGTCGTCGATGGTGACGGTGCTGAATACGGGGTTGGTGATGCCTATGGAGGTGGTCACGGGCACGGCCTTTCCGTCCTTCACCTGCCATCCGCTGCCGAGGTCGGCGGCCAGGTCGTCGGCACTTGTCGTGCCGATGGCTGTGGCACCGTTGGGGTTGTCATTATTAAGAGCCACGGAGTAGTAGCAGTTCGTGGTCTTCACCTTATTGCGGCTGAACGTGGTGCTGCCGGATTGATCTATCGTGATGCCCTCGGGTGCAAAGACGCTGTTGCGGATGCTGGTCGCGCTGTTGCTCCAGCCCACGAAGCCGCCCCAGCACTTGGTGCTGCTGCCACTGAAGCTTCCGTCAAAGCGGCAGTTGCTGATGGTGGCGTCGCCGGAACTCGACACGCCGATGAAGCCGCCGTGGGTGCCGTCGCCCGAAATGCCGCTGCTGATGGTCACGCTGCTCCAGCTGTTGAGGATGGTGGTGTTGCCGTCCGACTGGCCTACCAGCCCCGAGCGGAACTTAGAATCGTTGTTTTTGTCGGCAATGACGGAGCCTGTGGTGTGCAGGTTGGCGATGGTGGCCCCCTCTACATAGCGGAACGGGGCGCAGGCCTCTCCCGAGGCCGACAGGTCGTTGAGCGTCAGCGTGTGGCCTTGGCCGTCGAAGGTGCCCTTGAACTTGTGCTCGCTTGTGCCCACCATCTCCGAGACTTCGATGTCGTCAGCGAGCCTTACCACCTTGCCCTCATACGTGTTGCCACCTGCTACGTCGGCGGCAAAGTTGTGCCAGTCGTCCGTCGAGCTGATGGTGCGGGCTATGGATGAGGGCCACTTCACGATGTAGGGCCGGCCAGCCGTCATTAGCCCCACTTGCTCCCCTGAAGGGGAAATATCGACGAAGTTGAGCGTGAGGATGCCCGTCGTGGCATCGAAGCCCGTGCCACTGCCCTCACGGTTGTCCAGCTCCATGACGGTGGCACCCTCGAGGGGTGAACCCGCGAGCGCGACGTCGAAAGGCAGGCACAGCGTGTTCCAGTCGCCGTCTTGGTAGAGCGTGCGGCCGGCGATGGCGACGCGGGGAACGGCCACGTTGCCCACCTTAGTGAGGATAGAGCTGTTGATGTCGGTCCTCGATGAGTGGTCATAGAGGATGATGCCGGGCTCGGCGCCGTCGGTGACGTCGGCCTTGTTGCAACCCACGCTGGTGGCGTTCTCTGTACCGGCTACGGTGCAGGCGTGGTAGTAGTTGTTCTCAAGGGTGCCGCCATCGCTCATGCCGCAGATGGCGCCGTAGCTGTTGTCCGCGGCGGCGGGCACGGTGGCGCCGATGGCGAGGTTGTCGCGCAGGGTGCCGTAGTTGTCGCCTGCTATGCCGCCGTAGCAATAGCTGTTGTCGGCGTCGGCGATGGTGAGGGTAGCGGCGCTGGTACACTGGTCGATGGTGCCGCCGTTTTCGCCCACGATGCCGCCGTGGTAGTCAGCACCGGACTGGGCGGCGTGGATATAGACGTCGGCTGCGATGTGGCAGTCGCTGATGGTGCCGCGTTCGTTGTGGCCCACGATGCCTCCGGTGTTGTAGTAGCCGGTGATGCGTGCGTCGGCGAGGGTGATGCCACGGATGTTGCCGCTGCTCTTGCCGAAGAGGCCTTGGTTAATGGACGCGAGGTAGGCGCCCTTATAGATGCGGATGCCGCTGACGGTGTGGCCCCGGCCGTCGAAGTGGCCGCTGAAGAAGCACACTTGATTACCGAAGTCGCAGCCGATGGCGGTGTAGTTGCTCGCATATACGGCATCGTTCGCGTCGTCGTCGTGGTTGTAGGTGATGTCGGCTCCCAGCACGAAGTACTTGCCCTTGTACTTGTAGTAGTATTTCCCGCGGTTGCCGTAATCTTCATAGTCGCCCGTGGCGCTGTTCACGCGCTGTGCCAGCAGGTCGAGCTGGCTGGCATAGCTGATGACCCAGGGATCGTCCCTGGTGCCCGTGCCGCTCCAGGGGATGGGTGTCAGTGTCACCGTGACGGTGACATCGGCGGTGGGCACGGTGAGGGTGGTGCCGTTGAGGGCGTTGGAGGTGATGTCGATGCCGTTGGCGGTCTTGGTGACGGTGATGGTGGAGGAGGTGTAGCCTTCGGGTACGTTGGCGAACTGGTTGGCGAGGATGAGCTGTGCGCCCTTGCGCCAGTAGTTCTCGTCCTGTCCGTCGCCGTCGCTGTCGTAGCTGAAGCCGAGGTCGTCGGCCATCGGGGTCTGGATGGTGATGCCTTCGCCGGGAGTGACGAGGAAGGCAGGCATGGCGCCGTTGTTGTCGTCGACGTCGTCATTGTTGCAGCCCTTGCCGGTGGCGTTCTCCACGCCGGCCACGGTGCAGTCGTGGTAGTAGTTGTTCTCAAGGGTGCCGCTGTTAGCGCCGCAGATGGCGCCGTTGTTGTTGTCGGTGGTGGCGGCCACGACGGCTCCGATGACGCGGTTATGGCTCAGTGTGCCGCCGTTGCTACCAGCGATGCCGCCGGTGTTGGCGTAGCCAGTGATGCGGGCGTCGGTGAGGATGATGCCCTGGATGCAGGCGTCGGTGCCGGTCTGGCCGAAGAGTCCTTGGTAGCTGTCGGCGTTGCTATAGATGCGGATGCCGCTGACGCTGTGGCCCTGGCCGTCGAAGTGGCCGCAGAAGGGGGTCACGCTGTTACCGATGGCGGTGTAGTTGCTCCCGGTGGCGCCGATACCCTCGGTGTCGTAGATGATGTCGGCTCCCAGCTTGAAATACTTGTTCTTGTAGTCGTTGGCGGTCTCGCCGTGGGTGCCGTTCACGCGCTGTGCCAGCTTGTCGAGCTGAGCTTTGTTATAGATCATGTAGGGGTCGGTCTCGGTGCCGCTGTGTCCGTCGTTGGCCCAGTCGATAGGCTCTCCGCTGAAGTTCACGGTGATGTCGAAGCCGGGCATGGTGAGGACGTTGTCGATGATGGCCGTGCCGGTGATGTTGCTGTTGTCGGCGGTCTTGATGACGGTGTATTCGGCGTCATTGTAGCCCGCATCGTTGAGGGTGAGCTGTGCGCCCTTGCGCCAGTAGTTCTCGTCCTGTCCGTCGCCGTTGCCGTCGTAGCGGAAGCCGAGGTTGTCGGCCATCGCGGTCAGGAAGCTGACGCCGTCGCCGATGGTCAGGACGTAGGCAGGCACGGCGCCGTTGTTGTCGGTGACGTCGGCATTGCCGCAGCCCACGCCGGTGGCGTTCTCTGTGCCGGCCACGGTGCAGGCGTGGTAGTAGTTGTTCTCAAGGGTGCCGCCGTCGCTTATGCCGCAGATGGCACCGTGGCTGTTGTCAGCGGCGGGCACGTCGGCTCCGATGGCGAGGTTGTGGCTCAGGGTGCCGCTGTAGTTGTAGCCTGCGATGCCGCCGTGGTATGCGAGACTGCTTTCATTCGTGGTGAGCGTGGCCGCGCTGGTACAGTCGCTGACGGTGCCCTTGTTTTCGCCCACGATGCCGCCGAGTTTATATGAATAGTAATGATTTAAGTAGGCGCGGATGGTGACGGTGGCTGCGACGTGGCAGTCGCTGACGGTGCCGCTATTCGCGCCCACGATGCCGCCGAGGCTGGGGTCGTAGTTGATGTAGCCGGTGATGCGTGCGTCGGCGAGGGTGATGCCACGGATGTTGCCGCCGCTCTGGCCGAAGAGGCCTTGGCAGCCGCTGCCCATATAGATGCGGATGCCGCTGACGGTGTGGCCCCGGCCATCGAAGTTGCCGCAGAAGGTGTTCCCGTTTCCTATGGCGGTGTAGTTGCTCTCGTATTCGCCGCCCTCTTGTTCGGCGTGGCTGTAGGCGATGTCGGCTCCCAGCACGAAGTACTTGCCCTTGTAGCCAGTAGCGGCATCGTCGTCGCCCGTGCCGCTGTTCACGCGCTGTGCCAGCAGGTCGAGCTGGCTGGGATAGATGATGACCCAGGGATCGTTCTCGGTACCCGTGCCGCTCCAGGGGATGGCCGTCAGTGTCATTGTGACGGTGACATCGGCGTAGGGCACGGTAAGGGTGGTGCCGTTGAGGGCGTTGCCGGTGATGTCGGTGCCGTCGGTGGTCTGAGTGACGGTGTAAGAGATTACGTAGCCTTCGGGTACTTCGGTGGGCAGGTCGGCGAGGGTGAGCTGTGCGCCCTCGCGCCAGTAGTTCTCGGCCTGACCGTCGCCGTCGCTGTCGTAGCTGAAGCCGAGGCCGGCGGCCATCGCGGTCAGGATGTTGACGCCTTCACCGAGGGTGACGGCGTAGGCAGGCATGGCGCCGTTGCTGGCGGTGACGTCGTCACCCTGGCAGCCCACGCCGTAGGCGTTGCCGTTCGCGGTGCTGTGGCGGTAGTAGTTGTTGGTGAGGGTGCCGTTACTGTTTTTGCCGCAGATGGTGCCGTAGTAGGCAGTGGCGGTGATGGCCGTTTCGGTGACGGTGCAGTTGCTCACGGTGCCGCCGCTTTTGAGGCCGACGATGCCGCCGACGTTCTCATAGCCTTTGATGCGGGCGTCGGTGAGGTGGACGTGGTGGACGTTGGCACCAGTGCCAGTCTGGCCGAAGAGTCCTTGGTTGCTGTCGGCGTCGCTATAGATGCGGATGCCGCTGACGGTGTGGCCCTGGCCGTCGAAGTGGCCGCAGAAGAGTTTCCCGCTGTTCCCGATGGCGGTGTAGTTGCTCTCGGTGTCGGCGCCCGCCTCATTGTCGGTCTTGTGGCTGTAGGCGATGTCGGCTCCCAGCTTGAAGTACTTGCCGCTGTAGCCGGTGGCGGCGTCGCCCTCGCCGCTGTTCACGCGCTGTGCCAGCTGGTCGAGCTGAGTCTTGTTATAGATGATGTAGGGGTCGGTCTCGGTGCCGCTGTGTCCGTCGTTGGCCCAGTCGATAGGCTCTCCGCTGAAGCTCACGGTGATGTCGTAGCCGGGCATGGTGAGGACGTTGTCGATGATGGCCGTGCCGGTGATTTCGGTGCCGTCGGCGGTCTGGGTGACGGTGTATTCGGCGTCATTGTAGCCCGCCTTGTTGAGGGTGAACTTTGCGCCTTCGGGGCAGTAGTTCTCGGCCTTGCCGTCGCCGTCGCTGTCGTAGCGGAAGCCGAGGTTGTCGGCCATCGCGGTCAGGAAGTCGACGCCGTCGCCGATGGTCATGGCGTAGGCAGGCACGGCGCCGTTGCTATCGGTCACGTCGGCATTGCCACAGCCTTTGCCGGTGGCATTGGCCGTATAGGCTACGGTGCAGGCGTGGTAGTAGTTGTTCTCAAGGGTGCCGCCGTCGCTCATGCCGCAGATGGCACCGTACTTGTAGGTGTTGTGGTTGGTGGCGGGCACGACGGCTCCGATGGCGAGGTTGTGGCGCAAGGTGCCATCGTTCAAGCCTGCGATGCCACCGTACCCTTGGCCATCGGTGTTGTCAGGCTTGGTAAGTGTGGCTGCGCTGGTGCAGCCGCTCACGGTGCCGCCGTTTATACCCACGATGCCGCCGTGGTACCAAGTATCGGACTGGATGTCGTGGATGGTGACGGTGGCTGCGACGTGGCAGTTGCTGACGGTGCCGTAGTTTTCGCCCACGATGCCGCCTGTGCGATTGTAGCCGGTGATGCGTGCGTCGGCGAGGGTGATGCCACGGATGTTGCCGCTGCTCTTGCCGAAGAGACCTTGGTCAACGTCGGACCCGTAGTTGCCGGCCTTATAGATGCGGATGCCGCTGACGGTGTGGCCCTGGCCGTCGAAGTGGCCTCGGAAGGTGTTCCCGTTTCCTATGGCGGTGTAGTTGCTCTCGTATTCGCCGCCCTCTTGTTCGGCGTGTCTGTAGGCGATGTCGGCTCCCAGCACGAAGTACTTGCCCTTGTAGCCATTGGCGGCACCGTCGTCGCCCGTGGCGTCGTTGACGCGCTGTGCCAGCAGGTCGAGTTGCTCATTATAATATATGACGTAGGGGTCGGCCTCGGTGCCCGTGCTCTCGGTGGCCCAGTCGATTTGCGTCCACTTGGCGTAGAGGGTGATGTCCGTGCTCGGCGTGTAGGATGCTCCTGCATAGCCCAAACGGGTATTCCATTCTGAGTCAGCGTACCATCCGCCGAAGATATAGCCAGTAAGCGTCGGCGTAGGCAGGGTGACGCTGGCGTCCGTCCACTTGGCATAGAGGGTGACGGTGGCACCGTTCGCGTCGGCGAGGTTGCTGACGCTCTCCTTGTCGTCATAAACCTTCTGACCGTCGGCTGACGTTGCCCAGCCGTTGAAGGTGGCCGTTGCTGTTGCGCTGCCCTCGCTGTTGCCGCCCGTTGCTCCGTTGTAGTTGTAGGTCACGGTGAAGGCACGGGTATAGGTGTTGGCCTTGAGGTTCTGCGCTTCGTCGTAGGTAAAGCTCTGGCCGGTCATCGTGCCGTCGTCCGTATTGCCGTTGCCGTCGAACTGCACGGTGTAGGTATTGGCCGTCCACTTGGCCCAGAACTGCTTGTCGCCCGTGGAACCGTGGGTTATGGAGGTCACGGCGGGGTCAGTCAGCCCCTCGTTAGCGTACCATCCAGCGAAGGTGTAGCCCTTGCGGGTGGGCGTAGGCAGCGTAATGTTCACGCTCTCGATGTTGTAGGTCGTGGCATAGCTGTCTGGCATCGTGCCGCCGTTCGTGTTGTAGGTGATGTTGTAGGTGATGGGGGTGTTTTCAACAAAAGTGAAGGTCACGTCGCCGTCGCTGACGGTGTAGGTGTTGCCGGTGAAGGTGGTGCTGTTGGCGGTAAAGACGGGGGCGTAGCCTGCGGGGGTGTTGCTGGCGAGTGTCAGCGTGACGCCCTCGCGGTAGTAGGTCTTGCTGTCATAGACGAAGCCGTTGTCTGCTGCCGTGGCGGCGGGGCTGACGCCGGTGACGCCGCTGCCGAGAGTCACCATGCGGGCACGGCCGGAATTGGTGAGGCTCCCTATATCGTAATTGCCCGCAATGGCATAGTCGGCATTGCTATAGAAATGGGTGTTGGTTAGATAGCTACTATTCTCCAGATTTCCAACGATAGCGCCGACGTATTTAAGTGAGGTGTTGGGTGCTGAGACGTTGGGGTTGTAAACGAAGCAGTTCTCCACGTTGGAATTCTGTGTACGGCCGGCTAATGCGCCTGCGTAAGCATTCGATTGGCTACTGTTACAATTGTTGGTGACGTTAGGACTGATGAGGCGGACGTTCTTCACCGTCCCCTTATTGACAAAACCGAAGAGGCCGGCATATTGGCTACTGGTGTTGACAGTGAGGCCGCTGATGGTCTTGTCGCCGCCGTCGTAGGTGCCACTGAACCATTTGTAGCTTGCGCCCTGGACACCGATGGGTGTAAAGGTCTGGCTGAGGGTGATGTCAGCGGTCTGACGGAAGGTCATGCCGCTGCCGGTGATGGCAGTAGAGGCATTAGTGTTAGCATTGATGACGGCAGCCAGGTTGCGCAGGTCCTGCTCGGTGGCTATCTTGTAGGCTGGGGTGCCTCCCTCGTTGGTGGCCTGGAACAGCTGGTTGCCGAACGCGACGCGCAGCTTCGAGGCGTAGCCGCTCCAGTTGCCCGAGGTGGCGGTGTTGGCCACTGCTCCGGCGGGGCTGGGGAAGACGATGTACTGCAGCTTCTTGGCATTGAAGGCATTGCTGGTGGCGAGGGTCACGGCGTTGTTGTGGCCGAAGTCGATGCGCTCGAGTTTGGCGCAGTTCTCGAAGGCACACTCGCCGACGGTGGTCACGGCGGGCAGGGTGATCTGCGTCATCTCGTCGCAGTGGTTGATGGCGCCCTGGGCTATCTCGGTCACGCCGCTGCCGATGGTGACGCTGGCCAGGTTCTGACAGCCGATGAAGGCAAACTCGCCGATGCGCGTGATGCCGTCGCCGACGGTGACGCTGGTCAGGTCGTAGCCCCAGTCGGCGGCGGTGCGCCAGAGGTTGCTGACGGTCTTGTATTCGCAGTCATCCATGGGTCCCGTTCCGCTGATGGTCAGTCGGGTGTAGTTCTTGCTGTCGTCCTGGGCGAGGGTCCACGTGGCGCTGGTGCCGCACGAGCCACCGATGGTCTGCAGCGTGGCCGTGATGGTGACATCGTTAGTGCCGAGGTTCACGGTGGCGCTCTTCTTGTCGGCAGCCACGCTGCTACTCGTCGCCCCGCTCACGCTGAACGTCTTGAAGGCCGTGTTAGTGGCGGCGGTGATGGTCGTCGCGGCGTTCTGTGCGCAGTAGGTGTTGCCGCCGTAGGTATAGGTAGCGGCTGAGCTGAAGGTGGCTCCGTCGGGGATGCCGCTGACGATGCTGACGGCCGCGGTGCCGTCGGTGTCGCTGCCTTCCCCGAAGGCATGATAGGTACCTATGGGGCAGTAGCAGTTGCCGGTGATGGTGCCGTAGTTGTAGTCGGTGATGCATCCGAAGAGGGTACTGGTGCCGTCATAGACCGTCACCGTGCCATTGAAAAGACAATTGCTGATGGTGCCCGCGCTGTTCTGATCGCCCACGATACCGCCGAACGCCGTTTTGTTCATCGTGCGAGAGGGAAGCTGTAAGCATGCGCCCACGGTGCAGCCGGTGACGGTGCCCCCCGTGCTGCTGTTGGGTGTGTAGTTGCGTGCAACGATGCCACCGCAATGGCTGTAACCAACCTTCAGCGTGACGGTGCTTGCCACGTGGCAGTCGCTGACCGTGCCCTCGTTGTAGGCAACGATGCCCGCCACGTACTTATAGGCTTGGAACGAGCTGTTGGCCACGGTGAGGTGGCTGATGGAACCGCCAGCGCTCAGTCCGCCGAAGAGGGCTGCTATTTCTGCACTGCCGGACTTGGAGATGGTGACGCCGCTGATGGTGTGTTCCTGTCCGTCGAAGCGTATCATACGAGCTGTTGCTAATCCAGACGCTGAGAGGCCGTAGATGTTGAACGTCTTGCCGCTGAAGTTGAGGTCGGCGCCCAGCTTGATGTACACATAGTTGCTGCCATTGTCGTAGTACTGCTGCGTGGTGGCGGCTGTGTTCCAGTCGTTCACGGTGTTGATGACATACGGGTCGGCACTGGTGCCGCTGCCCGTAATCGTTGCCCCCGCCGTGGTGGCGGTGAGCATCATCATGAGCAGCATCATCGCTGCCCGTGAAATCATTCTGATAGGTTTTGGTTTCATATTGTATATTTTTAATGATGTTCTTGATTACAGCGTGCAAGGACGGTGCAAACCGAGTGCAGAGAACTCGCTCTATGCCGAGGTGCAGCCCGTTCTCGCAGTGCTTTCTCCAAAAAGTGCTGCAAAGGTACTAACTTTCTGCGACATAGCCGCAGGAAAACTATAAAAAACACAAAAAGGGACGGGAAGGGATAATTGCGGAACGCAACCTTACGTCCTCCGTGGATATAGAGGCCCTTGCGGGTGGGCTTGCCGTCCATGCCCCCGCCGTCGAGCGAGTACCACGCACCAGCCCTTTCTGTGATTTCCGTGATTTCCGTGTGACCTGTTCCCGTATCCTCCTCGCCGAAGTATCTATAGTTTTACTATATTTCCTCGGCCACGGCCAGTTCCATGCCTCGCCAGAGCAGGACGAGGCGTCCTCCACGGCGTAGACGCAGTAGCACGTTAGGCTCTCCTGCACGTCGTCGAGGCAGTTGCCGTTCTTGTGGATGGTGACCCTGGCGAAGCGCAGCAGCATCTTCGCCGTGCGCGCATTCCTGCCCTTGTGGCCCTGCATCTCCAGATTGTAGTTGAGGGCGACGGGCAGACTCTGCATGTACGCCTTGATGCCCATGCTGCCGCCATCCACGTCGCAGTCCACCGGGCGGTCGTGCACCGAGCGGACGAGGAAGTCGCAGCCGCAGGCCAGCGTCTTGCACATCACGGAGTACACGTCATTCTCACGGTCGCCCACCATCGTCACACGCACGCCGGAGGGCAGCGAGGCAACCGTCTTCTCGGCTGTTTCCACCCAGCGGTAGGACTCCTTCGCCTCCAGCTTCACCTTGCCGCGCCGCTGCTTCTTCTGGCGATTCTCCGACCTGTCGCGGCTCCATACCTTTATATGGCCATAGCCGACGGGCATGCGGCTCGCCGCGTCCACCACCAGGCCGGGGTGGGCGAAGATGCAGTACTTCTCCTTCTCGCTCGTGCCGTAGCCGAAGTCCTTGTCGTCAAGCGACAACCGGCCCTCATGGCTGAACACGATTTCCGTCGTGTCCTGCAGGCAGAGCACGTGCGAGAGGTCTTCGCAACCCCTCGAACAGGCACTTGACAAGCTGCTGACCATGTCTTCCATAACGAGTCTACTATTATTGATTAAACGATACGCTGCTGCGCGTTCAGAGTGCTCCTCGCAGCAGAAGTTGATCACACTGGAGCTTTTCTCCACCATCAGGTCGCAAAGCCATTCTATGCGATTTTCGATTCTGGCATCATTACCAACACCCGAAAAGGTGTTTTTTTAACATGTGCAAATGTAGCAATAATTTTTTTGTTATCCAAAGCAAAACCCCACTTTTTGCAAATTATTCTACCAATGAAAGTCATGTGCAAAGTCATGAGAAACATGAAAGAGATGTGTATAAAGAGTAGTACAAGGGAGGGGAGTGCCATGCGGCTTCCTCTGTTGCGAACAAAGCGGTAGCCGCTCCCCTCCCATCAAGGGGAGGGGCAGGGTGGGGTCTGTAACTATCCATCATACTCTCTTTTTACTTAATCACGACCTTGAGCTGAAGCTCGAGCTCGTTCACGCTCGATAAAGCATGAGCGAGCTCTGCTTTATTCTCACTTA
>CALDLA010000163.1 GCA_937898415.1 uncultured Prevotellaceae bacterium
TAAAGGTTGAGTTTTTAGGGGTGTTCTACTTGATACCCCTCTCATTAAGTGCCTTGGCATAGCGGGCGGCATTGCGTAGGTGCTCGGCATAGCTGACGGCGAAGTTATGGGTGCCAGAAAAGTCCTCCTTGGCACACATATAGAGGTAGTCGTGCTGGACGTAGTTGAGCACGGCGTCAATGCCCTTTATCGACGCAATCTTGATGGGGCCGGGGGGCAGGCCCGTATTGCGGTACGTGTTGTAAGGACTGTCGAAGAAGAGCATGTCGTGATAGATGCGCTTCAGGGCGAAGTTCTTCAAGGCGAATTTCACCGTCGGGTCGGCCTGCAGGGGCATGTCCTTGTGCAGGCGGTTCAGGTACATGCCCGCTATCATTGGCTTCTCAGCGTTGTTGGCCGTCTCCTCGTCGATGATGCTGGCCAAGGTGCAGACCTCGTCAGGAGAGAGTCCGGCCACTTCGCACTTCTGTAGTCGTTCGGGGGTCCAGAACGTCTTGTGCTCCTTGGCCATGCGCTCCATGAAATGGTCGAGCGTGGTGTTCCAGTACACCTCGTAGGTGTTGGGCACGAAGAGGGCGGCAATGGTGCAGGTGTCGTAGCCCAGCTGCTGACAGTAGGCGTCGTCGATGAGTGCTGCGGCAATCTGCGCCGAGTCCAGCATCAGCTTGTTTCCTAATACGGCGGCCAGCTTCTGCATGGTGCGGGCCTCCGGGATGGTCAGCATGACGGCCTGCTGCTGTCCGTTCTTCATCTTGCGCATGACTTTCCACGTTTTTTCGCCCGGCTCTATGGTGTAGCGCCCCGTGCGCGGTGCCTTGGCGTAGTCCGAGTGACGTATCAGCGTGCCAAAGCCCGTCAGCCCGTGATCCGTAGCGATGGGGCGCAGCTTGGTCAGCACCGAGTCGATGGTGTCGTCATCGTCAACATACACGTAACGGGTCTCCTTCGTGTCCGAGAAGTCCGTCAGGAAGAAATACCAGCCCAGGGCCACGATACTGACCAGGCACACTGCTGCTGCTATTAACAGATATTTGGCTTTTAATGCTATCATTTTTATTACGAATGACGAAAATCGATGCAAAGTTACAAAATAATTCGTAATTCGTCATTCGTAATTCGTATTTTTTTGTATCTTTGCGCTGAAAAACGATGAAAAGATGAAACTGAAGTTCACTATACAATATGCCACGCAGTGGGGCGAGTCGCTCCATATATTACTGCGCCAACATAGTCAGGACGGTTCGCGGCGCACCAGCAATCTGCTGATGCAGACGCAGGACGGGCTGTCGTGGTCGCTGGAGACGGCGGTCATCGAGAGTCGCCAGCATCCTGTCAGCGCCATTACCTACAGCTATCAGGTGGAGGATAGCGACGGACGGGTGATCCGCCGTGAGTGGACGCAGGTGCCGCGTACCTACTGGTTTGACTCGTCGAAGAACTACAGTTTCGACGACCAGTGGCGCGACCGTCCCCTGTGTTCCCACCTCTACAGCAACGCCTGTCTGACCACCCGCCATGCTCCCCATGACGAGCACGTCGAGGCCCGCCGTCTGCCCCTCTACAGGCGTACGGTGCTGTTCCGTGTCTCGGCACCGCAGTTGGAGACCGGACAGTCGCTGGCCCTCTTGGGCAGTCATCCCGCCATCGGCAACTGGAGTACCGCCCGCTACCTACGTATGGAGTACATCGGCCAGCAGGAATGGATGCTCTCGGTCAATGTCGATGCCGTCCAGCTGCCTATAGAATACAAATATGTGGTGGTCTGTGACCAGACCCACGAGTTGCTGGCCTGGGAGGAAGGCGACAATCGCCAGCTGACCGAGCCGCTGGCCGACGGCGAGGTACGCGTGCTCTATGGTGGCATGCTCCATCTGAAGGAGCGGACGTGGCGGGCGGCAGGCGTCGTCGTACCTGTCTTCTCGCTGCGTAGTGAACATAGCTGTGGCGTAGGCGACTTCGGCGACCTCTACCAGTTCATAGACTGGGCTGTGGCGACGGGCATGAAGGTTATCCAACTGCTGCCCGTCAACGACACCACCTCCGACGGCCGTTGGCACGACTCCTATCCTTATAACATCACCTCCTGCTTCGCGCTGCATCCCCATTACCTCGATCTCGAGCAGTTAGGACCGCTGAAGGACAAGCAGAAGATGACCGCCTACCGCCGTCAGCAGCGTGAGCTCAACGCCCTACCGTATAGCGACTACGAGGCCGTCGACCGCGTCAAGCGCGACTATGTTGCCGACGCCTTCGCCGAACGTGGTGAGCAGCTGCTGGCCACGAAGGAGTTTAAGGCGTGGTACGAGGATAATAAATGGTGGCTGGAACCCTTTACTTCGTGGAAGGTGGAGGGTGGAGGGTTAAAGGAGATATTTTTTACGCAGTACAACCTGCACCTCCAATTGAAGGCCGTCGCAGACTACGCCCGTTCCAAGGGAATCGTGCTGAAGGGTGACGTGCCTATCGGCGTTAGCCGCGACAGCGTGGAGGTCAAGGCGCATCCTGAGTTCTTCCACCTTGACTGCTCGACGGGTGCGGCCCCCGATGCCTTCTCAGCCTTGGGGCAGAACTGGGGATTCCCCACCTATAACTGGGAACCACTCACCCTTCACCCTTCACCACTCACCACTCACCCTTCACCCTCCACGATAACCGATTGGTTCCGCCGCCGCTACCGCTGGATGGAACAGTATTTCGATGCCATCCGCATCGACCACGTCCTGGGCTACTTCCGTATCTGGGAGATTCCCGACGATGCTGTCTATGGCATCCTGGGACACTTCTCGCCCGCGTTGCCGATGACCGTCGGCGAGATTGAGTACTTCGGACTCTCGTTCCGCAAGTCCACCTTCACGCAACCCTTCATCAACGACCGTGTGCTGGAACGGCTCTTCGGTATGCATACCCAGTATGTGCGCGAAAACTTCCTGACCGTCAAGGCTTACGGGCTCTACAACCTCAAGTCGGACTACAACACCCAGCGCAAGATTATGAATGCCTTCGGCGGTATGGGCGACGAGACCAGCCTCTGGATTCGTGACGGTCTGCTGCGGCTCGTTGCCAACGTGCTCTTCGTCGAGGACCCTCGACAGCCTGATATGTACCATCCGCGCATCAACGCCTGGCTGGAACCCGTCTATGAGGCCCTCGGCAGCGACGAAAAGGAGGCCTATATGCGCCTCTACAACAACTACTTCTACCAGCGTCACTCCATGTTCTGGGGCGACGTGGCCATGCACCGCCTGACCGACACTCTGCAGGACACCCGTATGCTCGTCTGTGCCGAAGACCTCGGCATGCTGCCCGACTGCGTCAGTCCCGTGCTCGATGCCCTCCGCATCCTGACCCTCGAGATTCAGAGCATGCCCAAGCAAACGGGCTACGAATTCAGTCATCTCGATGCCAACCCCTACCGCTCGGTCTGCACCTTTGCCACCCACGACATGTCGCCGTTGCGGCTGTGGTGGGAGGAGAGCCCTGAGCGTACACAGCGCTACTATGTCACCATGCTGCAGAAGCAGGGCCGGGCACCGGAGCACCTGCCTGCCCATCTGGCTGAGGAGATCATTGCCCGCCACCTCTACTGTCCCTCCATGCTCTGCCTGCTCTCCCTGCAGGACTGGCTGGCGATGGACGGCGAGTTGCGCCGCAAGAACCCCCGCGAGGAGCGCATCAACGTGCCCAGCGACCCTTACAATCGCTGGCAATGGCGCATGCACCTAACCATCGAACAGCTGCTGGCTGCCGACCGCTATAATAATAAGGTGAAAACCATGATTACCCGCAGCAAGCGCTAAAACTGCTGCAGGCGGGCGATGTACTTGCCCAGGATGTCGAACTCGAGGTTGACGACCGTACCGATGCGGATATCCTGAAAGTTCGTGTGTTCAAAGGTATAGGGAATGATGGCCACCTGGAAGGAGTCGCGGGTGGGGTTGCAGACAGTCAGCGACACGCCGTTGACGGTGACCGAGCCCTTGTCGACGGTAAAATAGCCGTTGCGGGCCTTCTCAGCATCGAATTCGTAGGCAAAGGTGAAGTAGGTAGAGCCGTCAGCATCGTCCATCGCTGTGCAGCGGGCCGTCTGGTCGACGTGTCCCTGTACGATGTGCCCGTCAAGGCGTCCGTTCATCAGCATGGAGCGTTCGACATTGACCTTGTCGCCAACTTGCAGCAGTCCAAGGTTCGAGCGTTCAAGCGTCTCTTTCATGGCGGTCACCGTGTAGTGGTCGCTGCCGATGCTGACGACGGTGAGGCAGACACCGTTGTGGGCTACGCTTTGGTCAATTTTCAGTTCGCCGACAAACGAGCAGGTCAGCGTGAAGTCTATGTTCTCGCGGTCGCGCTTGATGGCGACGACGGTGGCAAATTCTTCTATAATTCCGGAAAACATAATTCTTAGTGGTTTAATGATGGGGAAAAAAGGGGGCATCCGTACCGATGATTTGGTGAAAACTCCTGTTTCACACGTTGTGGGTGCTCTCCGTCGTTGTAATCCACCGGCTCTTTCGAAGCTCCCCTATACAGGGTAATAACGTGGCCCGCCATTGACAAGAGAAGTCAGCCCGGGGTTTTGTTTATTGTAGAGTATCCCGATCGTTCGGCACTCTGCCCCCTATGTTGTTGTCAGTCTATTATCTCATATTCGTCCGTCTTTTCTTCTGCCGGCAGTTGTCCGGTCTCTGTTTCTGTGCCGCCCTTCTTCTTCTGTTCCAGCTGTTCGCGGTACTTCGACGGTGTGAGTCCCGTCTGCTGCTTGAAGGCGCGGGTAAAGTAGATGGGGTCGCCGAAGCCCGTCTTCTCGGCGATTTCAGCCACGGTGTCCGACGTGTTGTCCAGATACATGGTGGCTTTCTTCAGACGGAAGTCGGCAATGAACTCCTTGGGTGTCATTCCCGTGAGCTCCTTGAACTGCTTCAGGTATTCGTCGCGTTCCATACCCGACTGGGCTATCAGTGCCTCGCTCTTCAGGTTGGGGTTGGCGTATTGTGTCTCGAGCCAGTCCAGCTGTGCCTTCATGAAGTCATAGTCTTCATCGTGGATGAAGGCCATCTCCTGCGGTCCGAGCTTGAGCACCTTCAGCTGCTGGCGCTGTGCAATATGGTGCTGTCTCCAGAACAGGAATGCCAGGGCCGCGATGAGCACGATGAGCATGTAGAGCCAGATGGCATTCGGCGACAGGAGGAAGTAGGGTGGAACGACGACCTCGATTTCGCGCATGTCGTACTTGTCGGGCGACTCCAGCAGGAAGGCCTTGACCTTGAAGCGGTAGGTGCCCGTGGGGACGTTGGTATAGCTGGCCAACCGCTTCTTGTCGGCGTTGCACCATTCCATGTCGAAGCCCTCGAGTTTGTACTGGTAGTTCATGCGGTGCTGCAGCTGGTAGTTCATGGCCGCAAAGCGGAAGGCAAAGGCGGAGTTATGGGCCGGCAGTGTCACCGTCTTGGCTTCGGGGACGTAGTAGTCGTAGTAGTCGTTCAGGTTCGGGCTGACCACCTCGTCGTTGACAAAGAAGTCGGTGATGCGCAGTTTCAGCATTGAGCCGTTGTTGGTGATGAGCTTCTTGCGGTCGACGGTGTAGTATCCGTTGAGTGTTCCGAAGAGGATGTTGCCGTTGGGCAGCGTGATGGCCGCTCCTTCCGAGCACAGGGTCTCGTCGACGCCGTCGAGGTTGGAGTAGGTGGTGAAGATTTTCTTCGATACGTCGTACGAGCAGAGAATGTGGTCGGTAGCAAACCACATGTTGCCGTGCTGGTCGAAGGTCATACCCTTGATTTCCTCCGAGGGCAGTCCGTCCTCTGTGCCGAACGACTCGAACAGCCACGTACCCTTGGAGTCCTTGCCCGTGGCGTGAGCCAGTCCACCGCCGTTGGTGCCCACCCAGATATATCCGTTCTTGTCGCTGATCATGTAGACGATGTCGTTACTCCTGAGAATCTTCTCGGGTTCCTCTTCTGAGTTCTGCATCTTCTCAATGCTGACTTTCCCGTCCTTGAGCGACATGAGCAGGATGCCGTCCGTAGAGCCGGCCCAGATGCGGCCATCCTTGTCGCGGGCAATGGTACGCATCTTCATGTGCGAGCTGTGGGGATATTTCCTCATCTCGTTCTTGGCGTTCAGGAAGATGTACTTACCGCTTTTGTCGCGGGTCAGCACGTTGACGCCGCCGCCGTAGGTCACCACCCAGATGTTGCCCTGACGGTCTTCCACGGTCTGGTAGGCGGCATTGCTGCTGAGGCTATACTTGTCGTTTTCGTCGTGACGGAAGTTGGTGAGCGAGAATCCGCCGCCCGTCTTGGGGCTCATCTTGAACAGCCCGTGGTCCTTGGACGACAGCCAGTAGTTGCCCTTGGAGTCTTCCGCGATGCCGTAGATGCGGCCGATGGGGTTACCCGCGTCGTCGTGATTGACAACCGTTCGGCTACCGTTCTCGGCGATGACGAAGAGGGCGTTGTTCTTGTTGGCCATCAGCAGCAACTTGCGCTTGTGGTCGTAGTACATGCCGCGGATCTCATTGTCCAGCGGCGACTGCGAGTTGGGCACCAGCATGGTGCGGGTGATGTTGTCCGTCAGGATTTCCAACTTCTCCAGTCCTCGGCGGGTGGTCGATATGAAGATGACGCCCTCGGGCAACTCCCTGCAGGCGTTGACGGTGTTCGACAGGTTCCAGGGGTTCGAGGGGTCGTTGTGGAAGTACTCCAGTTCGTCCTTCTCGCGGTTGTAGTAGCCGTAGCCGCCGTGGTTCATGCGTGTCCACAGCACGCCAGACACCTCATTGAAGTCGCTGCCCACGCCGTCGTGCTCAGGCGTCAGCACAATCTGTTCGAAGTGCTTCTCGTTGTGGGTGTCGGGTGTCAGTCGGCTGACGCCGCTCCGGCTGTCGGCAAACCACACCAGCTTATGACTGTCGACAAAGACGGTCATGATGCCGTTGCCTGTCGCGCTCCTTAGCTTCTCAGGCTCCTGGCCGTAGGAATAGACGTAGATGGCGCCGCTTTGGCAGCCCACGAAGACGTTGAAGCCGTTGGAGTAGAGGGCGGTGACCACCTCGTTCTCGAACAGTCCCTTGCGCTCGATGCTCAGGTTGCCGAGGTCAATACGGTGCAGTCCCTTCTCTGTTCCCACCCAGATGTCGTCGTGATAACCCTCGGCTATGCAGTTGACGGTCATGTTGGCCGTCGTTATCTGGTCCATCACGGGCTGTCCCTTCTCCAGCCGCATGCGGTACATGCCGACGCTGCTGCCGAAGGCTCCCAGGATGTCGCCATTGTTCATCAGGAACAGCGGGAAGTCCGTGCGGTAGTCCTCGCTGCCGCTGACGTTGTCGAAGGGGTTGATGATGCGGTCCGTCTGGCGGTTCAGCACGAAGATGCGTCCGTCGTACATTCGCATCCAGATGTTCTGCTGGTGGTCGGCTACCAAGCTGTAGATGCGGTTGTGTAGGTTGGGGATGTGGCTGGCGTTGCCTGTCTTGTAGTTGTAGAACTTATAGCCATCAAAGCGCGACAGACCGTTCCATGTGGCTATCCAGATGTAACCGTAGTCGTCCTGTATGATGTGGGCTATGGCGTTGCTGGCCAGTCCGTCGTCTGTCGAATAGTGTAATAAGGAGGCTTGCAACTGCTGTGCTCTTACAGACGTGTGTAAGAGTAGGATAAACATAGTTGTAAGCAGTAGCCTGTATTTGAACATTTTATGTCTTTTCAGTCTTCCCTTTTCCTTATTAGTCGGCAAAGTTACAGTTTTTTCTTCAATTTACCAAGAAATTCAGGAATTTTAATATCCTGCCGTGTCACGATTTGGGAATTATTTCCTACCTTTGCATCCGAAATGAGACTACTAAAACAGACAAAGCAATGAAAAGACTGCAACTACTGACAGCCGCCCTCCTCATGGCGGCGATGGTGGCGACTGCCCAGGTGAGGGTTGTCGAGAACCTGAATTTCGGCTGGCAATTCCATGCTGGCGACCTCCAGCAATCGCTGGCTGATAATGATGGATGGCGCACGGTAGACCTGCCCCACGATTTCCAGATAGAACAGCCGTGGGTGGCGCCTGCTGCCGACGAAAAGGCCGACAATGACGACCCTGCGGCCAACATCAAGAGTCGCCTGTCGAGTCGGGGTTTCAAGGAGATGGGCTGCGGGTGGTACCGTCTGCACCTGACACCTGCCGACTCGCTACAGGGTAGGCGGTTGTTGCTTGAGTTCGATGGTATGATGTATGTCGGCGATGTCTATTTGAACAGTGAGCGCATCGGTGGCACCGACTACGGTTACGTGGGTTTTGCGATTGATGTGACCAACCAGTTGAAGCTTGGTCAGGAGAATGTCATCGCCGTCAGGACCGACACCCGTGAACCCAACAATTCCCGCTGGTACACGGGTGGTGGATTGATACGCAGCGTCCGCCTGGTGGCCACCAATCGTGAGTTGTACTTCGAGCGCCATCCGCTATATATCACGACGCGCGATAATCGCTTCGTTACCATTTCTGCAGAGTTCACCAATCGCGGACGGCAGAAGAGCGTGAACGTCGGCACGAAGATATATGCCCCTGACGGTCAGTTGGTTTACGAAGGAACCTCGAAGCAAAGCCGCAAGACGGCCTCGCGCACAATGGAAGCCCAACTGCCGGAAGTGGAAATCAAGAACCCGCAGTTGTGGGACTGCGAGCATCCGAATCTTTATCGTGCTGTCGTCTCGCTGCTGAAGGAGGACGGCACCGTGATTGACGAGGTCAGTTCGTCGTTTGGCATCCGTACCATAGAGTTCGGGCCTGCGTATGGTTTCAAACTTAACGGACGGAAAGTGCTGCTGAAAGGCTATGCCAATCACCACTCGTTGGGAGCACTTGGTGCCGCCGCCTATCCGCGGGCCATCGAGAAGCGCATCCAGCTGATGAAGCAGTTCGGCATGAACCACATACGCACCAGCCACAATCCCTACAGTCGCGAGTTTATTGAGCTGTGCGACAAGTACGGCATCTTGGTTGTTGACGAGCTTTACGACAAGTGGACACGCCAGCATACGGGCGGTCGCGTCAGCTTCGAGCAACTGTGGCAGAAGGACGTGCCTGAGTGGGTGAAGCGCGACCGTAACTCTCCTTCCGTCGTGCTGTGGAGTCTCGGCAACGAACTGCAGCAAGACCCCAACCAGCCGTTCAACGACTTCGGCGTCACCATGTTCAAACTCCAGAAGACCCTGCTCCAGCGCTACGATTCGACGCGCTTGGTGACGGTAGCCATGCATCCCCGTTACCGCAACTGGGAGACCGACTCGCTGCCTTGCGACTTGGCGATGGTTACCGACGTGCAGGCTTATAACTACCGCTATATGTACTTCCCAGGCGATAGTCGTCGCTTCCCCTGGATGACGTTCTATCAGAGCGAGGCCTCGGTGGCCGCTATGGGGCAGAACTACTTTGAGATGAATCTCGACCGTGTCATCGGACTGGCCTACTGGGGCGCCATCGACTACTTAGGTGAGTCGCAGGGCTGGCCCGCCAAAGGTTGGGCGCAGGGTGTGTTCGACATAGCTTTGGAGCCGAAGCCGAAGGCCTACTATATGAAGTCGTTCTTCCTGCCTGACGAGCCTGTGGTGCATATCGGTATCATTGACCGTAAGGGTGACCAGATGTGGAACGGTGTGCAGACAGGTAACGAGGGTATGAGTGACCATTGGAATCGCCAGGCCGGACAGCAAATGTCTCTTGTAACCTATACCAATGCCGACGAGGTGGAAGTGCTGCTAAACGGTAGGAGCTTAGGCAAGAAGCAGAACAAAATTAAAGACCCGAAACTGCGCAACCAAATACGCTGGAACGATATTGCCTACGAGCCAGGCTTGCTTGAGGCCGTTGCATACAATAATAATAAGGTGGTGGCCCGCCATAGGATTGAGACGACGGGCGAGGCCGTCAAACTGACTGCCGAGGCAGATAACACACAGTGGCGTGCCGACGGACAGGACTTGCAACACGTGCGCATCGTGGCTCTCGACAAAAAGGACCGTCGTGTGCAGACGACCGATGAGAATGTGACCTTCAGCATCAGCGGTGATGCCCGCATCGTGGGTGTCGTCAACGGCGACATCAACTCCGACGAGATGATGGTGGGCAATCAGCGCCGCCTCTATAACGGCTCGTGTACAGTCATTCTGCGGGCAGGTCGCACACCGGGTAAGGTGACGCTCACAGCCACGTCGCCCTCCCTCAAAATGGTGACGATGAAGCTCGAAACCCGATAGACCTTCATCATTTGTAGGTATTTTACGTATAAAGGCACTTGATGCAACTGAGTTGCAAAAGATTATTCGTAACTTTGCACCCATGAAACTATCAGAGCTGAAGACAGGCGAGAGAGGTGTCATCGTCAAGGTGACGGGTCACGGTGGCTTCCGCAAGCGCATCGTGGAGATGGGCTTCATCAAGGGAAAGACGGTGGAGGTGCTGCTCAATGCACCTCTGCAAGACCCTGTGAAGTATAAGGTGATGGGTTACGAAGTGTCGCTCAGGCATCAGGAGGCTGACAGAATAGAAGTGGTTTCCGAGGCTGAGACAAAGAGACTGAAGGAAGAACCTGCTGGAGAACCAGCGGACACCGAGGTCATTACCGAGAGCTACCTGCGCAGCCGTGCTCTGAAAGAACGCCGCCACCTGAACGTGGCACTTGTTGGCAACCCTAACTGCGGCAAGACGTCACTCTTCAACTATGCATCGGGAGCACACGCCCGTGTGGGCAACTACAGCGGCGTGACCGTTGATGCTACTGAGGCCAAGGCCAGTTTCTACGGCTACGACTTCTCGTTGACCGACCTGCCCGGCACCTATTCGCTGACCTGCTATTCGCCCGAGGAACTGTACGTTCGCAAGCACCTGACCGAGCAGATGCCCGATGTCATCATCAACGTCATCGACGCCTCGAACCTGGAGCGCAACCTCTACCTGACGACGCAGCTTGTCGATATGAACGTGCGGATGGTCTGTGCCCTGAATATGTTCGACGAGTTCGAGCGCAGGGGTGACACCGTTGACTTGAAGGTGCTCTCGACGCTCTTCGGAATGCCGATGGTGCCCACGTCGTTCAAGACGGGTAGGGGTGTGAAGGAGCTGTTTAAGGCCGTCATTCAAGTGTATGAGGGTGCCCAGGGTGCTTCGCGCCATATCCACATCAACTACGGCCACGAGATAGAGGCTGGTATTCGTGAGATTCAGAAGTTCCTGAAGGCCGACGAGCACATCCGCCAGCGCTATTCCACACGCTATCTGGCCATCAAACTGTTAGAGAACGACCCCAACATCACCCAGTACGTGGGTCAGCACTTGGCCGACGAGCACCGCCCCGACGACCGCAAGAAGCTGTTGGCCGTTCGCAACCACGCTGCCGCCCGAGTATTAGAGGAGACTGCCAGCGATTCTGAGACGGCCATTATGGATGCGAAGTACGGCTTCATCAACGGTGCGCTGACGGAGGCTGGCTACCAGACGGGTACTAAAGAAAATATCTACCGCATGACCCACCTGATAGACAACGTGCTGTCGAACAAGTACGTGGGTTTCCCCGTCTTCTTCCTCATCCTGTTTGTGATGTTCCAGACCACCTTTGCTTTGGGCCAGTACCCGATGGACTGGATTGAGGCGGGCATTGAGTGGTTGGGCGACTGGATAGGCTCGACGATGCCCGACGGTCCGCTGCGCTCGATGCTGGTCGACGGCGTCATCGGCGGCGTGGGTTCTGTCATCGTATTCCTGCCTCAGATTCTCATACTCTACTTCTTCATCTCGCTAATGGAGGACTCCGGCTATATGGCGCGTGCGGCGTTCATCATGGACCGCCTGATGCACAAGATGGGCTTGCACGGCAAGTCGTTCATACCGTTGGTGATGGGCTTCGGATGCAACGTGCCCGCCGTGATGGCTACGCGCACCGTCGAGAGCCGCCGCTCGCGACTGATTACGATGCTCGTGCTACCGTTTATGTCGTGTTCGGCGCGCCTGCCTATCTATATTATGGTGACTGGGATGTTTTTCGCCCAGAAGTATCAGTCATTAGTGATGATTTCACTCTACGCCGTCGGCATCCTGATGTCGGTCATCGTGAGCAATATCCTGTCGCACTTTGTGTTCAAGGGCGAGGACACGCCCTTCGTGATGGAGTTGCCGCCTTATCGTTGGCCGACCGCCAAAGCCATTGGCCGCCATACGTGGGAAAAAGGCAAGGAGTACTTGAAGAAGATGGGAGGCATCATCCTCGTGGCCAGCATCATCGTTTGGGCTTTGGGCTACTTCGGTCCGACGGGCACCGCACCTTCATTGGCCGAGAGTTTCATAGGCCGCATGGGGCAGGCCATCGAGCCGCTGTTCTCGCTGCAAGGCTTTAACTGGCAGTTAGACGTCTCGCTGATTGCCGGTGTGGGCGCCAAGGAGATTGTGGCCTCGACCATCGGCGTCATAGGCGGTCTAGACACCATCACGCCGTTGACGGCCTACGCCTATCTGCTCTTCGTCCTGCTCTACTTCCCCTGTATCGCCACCCTCGTAGCCATCAAGCATGAGACGGGCCGTTGGCGCTGGGCCGTCATCGCAGGTGTTTACACCACCTGTGTCGCCTGGATCGTCTCTGTGTTGGTCTATCAGGTAGGTTCTATTTTCTGACTACTTTCCTGCCGTTGACAATGTAGATGCCCTTTGTGATTGTAGTCTTTACTTTGCGTCCTTGCAGGTCGTAGATAGAATTGTCCGTCATCCGTTTCCCGTCTTCCACATCCTCGATGCCGTCGGTTTCGGGTGCTGAGGTCAGCGGGAAGAGCATCCACTGGCGGTGTGTGGGCGTGGTGTTGGTGTCGGCATATTGCCAGATGGTTACCGAAGTGCCGGCATTCGACGATGCATTCGAAAGGTCAAAGCCGTAACTGCGCCCGCGACTGGCTAATATCTTGAAGTAAGGATAGTCCACCTCGTCGATATAGAAGTTCTGTTCACTGGCCTCGTTCTTGACAGCCGTGAGCGATGAGCTGCCTGAGGCACGATGAGCGGTGAGCCGCAGTCCGAGGGCGTTCTGGAAACTGTAGGTGCTGCTGCCCTCGTCAGTCAGCCGCCAGCGCTGTGCCTCGCCGTAGTCAATGTCTTCAATCGTAACCTTGCTGCCTGTGGCCGATAGGGCACGGGTGGTCTCCTGGCGAGGGATGATGAGGTATTCGCAGCCGTCGGTAAAGGGCTGCGATGCCGTCGCAGCACAGCGTACAGGGATGACGAGCGTGGTGATGCTTTGGGCGGGCAGGCTCAGGGTGAGGCTGCTGCCTGAGAGGTTGACGCTGTTCAGGGCGTTGGCAAGGTTCTCATTGTTGGAAGTGCGATAGGCACGGATGGTGCTGCGGTCGGGCTGCTCAGCGAAGAGCGAGAGGTCGATGACGTGGGTGGCTGCGGCTCCTTCGTTCAGGGCCACCAGCACAAGGGTGTCGCGGGCGGCATTGACGGCAGCCAATGATTGCGGACAGAGCGACGTGACGATGTCGTAACCGCGACCAATAAACCGCGAGCACTGCTGACGCACATAGAAGTTCTTCACCTTCGAGTAGGTCTGGTTGGCGAAGCTGCCCCGGATGGTACACCACTGGTCGTTGGCCTCCTCCATATACTGCCAGTCTATCCACGCCTTGGGCTGAATGTAGCGCATGTCGTCGATGAGCCGCTGAGCCATAGCGAGGTTGCCGCCGATGCCGTTGCCGCCACTGCCCGTCTCGCTCATCCACAGGTCTTTACCCGTCTCGTGAGCCAGTTGGGCAAAGCGGGCGCGGTCGACGTTGCTGCCCGAGTAGGTATGGGTGTTCCACTGCCCCACAAGCTTGTCGGCACCAGCCGAGATGAAGCGCTTGAAGCCATCGACAGCCAATCCGACATTGGTTTCATCGGCAGCCGAGATGACGGTGTTGAGTCCCGACGCCTTCAGAATCGGAGCCAGCACACGTACGAACTTAATCTGCGAATCGTAGTCGAAGTGGCAGCCCTCCTGCGGACCGTTGGCATACCAGAAACCTGTGACCGACTCATTGAACGGCTCCAGCGTTTTGAACTCAATGCCGTACTCGTCCTTGTAGTGCTTGCAGACATCGACCAGGTAGTGGGCAAACTCCTCGTAGTACTCAGGCCGCAGGTTGTCCTTGCCGCCATCCACGTTGCCGCTGACGCAGCCGCTGTAGGTCATGTAGTAGGGACAGGAGTTGCTAAACGCCTCGAACACGGCGTCGGGACGTTTTTCCTTGATTTTCAGCATAATCTTGCGCTGGGCAGCATCACGGTTCCAGTGGTACTCGTCGCCGCTGAAGTCCTTGAAACCCTCCATCTCAGCACGCAAGCCTTTGCCGCGCCCCATGTGGTGCTGGTCGCAGTGGCGGTTTTCGGGGTCGTCGCCACCGCCTATGTTATAGCGGAAGTGACTGTAGTTCAAGCCCGTGGGACTGACCAGCCAAGTGATAATCTCGTCAATCTTTTTGTCCGACCACTTGCCACACTGGCCTGCCCACCAGCACAGCGACACGCCCCAGCCGTCGAACCGCTGGCGTACCACCTGCGGACTGACCATATAGCGGGCCGTATCGGCGGGCGGCGTCTGGCGCACGTTGTCGCTGAAGTACCACAGGTGCTTGACGTCGTTGCCTTCCTTGTTGGTATATACCTTCTGATGGCCGTCGTTGCTGTCAGTGCCCAGGTACTTGTTGTTGGCCTTGCAGCGCAGCTTGACAAATTTCCCCGAAGCGGCCTCAATAGCCCACAATGCCTCGTCGGCCGACGCGTTGGCCGCGAACGTCGAGTTCCACTGCCCAGTAAGCGACAGGAACTGCTGCTTGCCGGCCACTTGAATGCTGTAGTAGCCTTGCCCGACGGGCGTCAGCGTCAGCTGCTGCGGACTGCTCTTCGTGGGCGACTCTATCCATCCGCCGCCGTCGCTGCCCCTTTCCAGATGGTTGCCGCTGCTGTGCATTACGAACAGCGTCGTAGGTTCCGTGAAACTGGTCTGTCCCCAAAGCATGCTGCACACGAGGCAGCACACCATAATGATAAGTTCTCTTCTGTTATTCATTTGGCATCGGTTTTTTGTTTTATTCCTCTATATGCGACAGCGAGTGGGCGAACGAGGTGAAGAAGTTGGTCACCGTCTCAGCCGGACAGTACTTGAAGAACTTGGCCGAACGGCGTACGTGCCACAGCATAGCCTGGGCATTCGACGTGTGGACGAAGATGTTCTTGCCCTGCGAGAAGTACCAGTCCTCGGCGTGCGAGTTCTTCTGGCGGAACATCTCGCGCATCTGGCTCTCCATCTTCTCGTCCGTCACGGGCTTCATGAACGGCAGTTCCTCGGGGGCGAA
This sequence comes from uncultured Prevotellaceae bacterium, assembly GCA_937898415.1. GTDB lineage: Bacteria > Bacteroidota > Bacteroidia > Bacteroidales > Bacteroidaceae > Prevotella. The sequence continues at coordinate 15,366 of CALDLA010000163.1, forward strand.
GTGCAGCATCTTCACCAGCATGACAGCAGCTATCTGAGCCATCGCGTCTAACTGCAGTTGGCTGATCCACTGGCCTAACGTGGTGAAGTCGATACGGTTTCCCGACTGTCGCAGGAACTGTCCGAACTCCGTCACCCGCTTGACGGGAATACCCGCGTTCATAATAAACCGCACGATGCCCGAGAGGTGCAGCAGCGCCGTCCGCGTCTCCGTGTTCGAGTTCTCAGCGTCCAGGATGCTTTGCAGCTTGTGGTTCAGCAAGGGGTTCGTCAGGTGGTCGGCCACCAGCAGGTCGTTCTCTTCGTCATCGGTCTGCGTCCGCTGCCGGCTCCACTGTTCGGCCAGTGTCTCAGGCACCTGTACGAAGAACTGGTCGCGGCAGCGCTCCAGTCCCTGATAGGTGATGGGTGCCACGTCGTGCATCTCCGACAGTTGGTACAGTCGGTTCCACTTCCAAGCCGAGAGTGGCTCTATCTGCTCTTCGGTGCCGAAGGCTCCTGCACGCAGCAGTCGGTAAAAGTTTCGTTCAATAATATTCATGAGTAACGTCTTGGGTAGCGCAATAGGATGGCCAGCAGTGCTGTGATACCGATGGCAAACGGATAATAGAGGTAGGGTAGTATGCTGACAGGGTTCAGACTGGCCAGTCCGGCCGCCATCAGCATCTGTGCCCCGTAGGGGATGAGCCCCTGCGTGAAGCACGAGAAGGTGTCGAGGATGGAGGCACACTTGCGGTTGTCGATGCCGAAGCGGTCGCCGATGTGCTTGGCAATGCCGCCGACGGTCAGGATGGCCACCGTGTTGTTGGCCGTGCAGACGTTCACCACCGACACCAGTGCGGCTATCGACAGCTCGGCACCGCGCTTCCCCCTGACGTTGCGCGTCAGCAGACGGATGAGGTAGTCGATGCCGCCCTGCTGACGGGTCAGCTCCAACAGCCCGCCCGCCATCATCGTGATGATGATGAGCTCGCCCATGCCTACGATGCCCTCGCCCATGGCGCCGAACCAGCCGTAGAGGTCATAGCTTCCGCTGATGATGCCGATGACACCCGTCAGCACGATGCCCAAGGTGAGCACCGCCATCACGTTCATGCCGAACACCGCCGTCAACAGTACCACTAAGTAGGGCACTACCTTCACCGGCTCCAGCGTCAGAGTGTCCGTCGGTGCCTGCACTTCAGCCCCCATCAGGATATAGACCACCAGGATGACCAGCGCCGCAGGCACCACGAGGAACGAGTTCACGCGGAACTTGTCACTCAGCTTGCAGCCCTGTGTCTGCGTAGCCGCTATCGTCGTGTCGCTGATGAACGACAGGTTGTCGCCGAAGAACGAGCCTCCCACGACGACGGCCGTCATCATGGCCACCGACAGGCCTGTCTGGGCTGCCACGCCTGCCGCAATGGGCGTCAGCGCCACAATCGTCCCCACGCTGGTGCCGATGCTCAGCGAGATGAAGCACGAGGCCACGAACAGTCCCGCCAGCAACATCTGCGGCGGCAGCACCGATAGTGTCAGGTTCACCGTCGCGTCGATGCTCCCCATCGCCTTCGCTGAACTGGCAAAGGCACCGGCCAGCACGAAGATCCATATCATCAGCATCATTTGGTTCGTTGAGGCACCCCGCGAGAACGTGTCGATGCGCTTCATCAGCGGCATGCCCCCACTGATGACGACGGCATACACCGCCGCCGCCATGAATGCCACCGTGATGGGCACCTTATAGAAATCGCCCGCCACGATGCTGGTGACCAGGTAGAGCGTGATGAACACCGCCAACGGCGACAGCGCCAAGAGTCCTTTCTTCTCCACTATTTGATAACGCGTTTCTTGCCTTGATTGATATAAATGCCCTTCTGGGTCGGCTTGCCCGAGAGTTTGCGACCGCCGAGGTCGTACCATCCGGCATCTCTCATATTGTTGTTATTTCTCTTTGCTATCATATTCAGCGCCATATTTGGCGACAAAGTTACGATTTTTTCCGGAAATATCCTTTGCCATTTCCAGAAAAATCGTAACTTTGCCCGCAAATACGTAAACAAACTATTAAAAATATGAAGAAACTACTTTTTTGGGCAGTCGCCGCGATGCTGGCGGGCCCTTCGGTATCTCAACAAGCAAGGAGACCAGGGGACTCTGATCATTTTGTGTAAAAAAAACGCCTAAACCTTGGACCGTGTGTCTTATTTAGAATAAGACAGGCTGAAATCGCATTTATTAATAAATAGCATGCAAGTTATTAATAAGTAACGTGCAATTTATTAATAAATGACGACGAAGTGATTTATACTGATATAGGTGGTTCTTCTGCGATTTAGTTGAACTTGTAAATAATTCGGAAAAATTTTTATTTTCTTGAAATGCAAGTTTTTTAAGTAATATTTGCTTGATTCAAGAATTCATTGTATTTTTGTAGCCATAAACCAAGCATCATAGGATGACGACAGCAAACATGGAACGGAATACACCTATTTATATAATAGAGGAGAGCAGGCTGCGCCGCAACCTGCAGTTGATAAGCGACGTGGCACGACGCGCCGACGTGGAGATTATCCTGGCCTTCAAGGCGTTTGCCCTGTGGAAGACATTCTCGATATTTAGGGAGTACATCCGCTCGACGACGGCCAGTTCGCTGAGCGAGGCGCGGCTGGCGTTCGAGGAGTTCGGTGAACGGGCACACACCTACTCGCCGGCCTATACCGACGGGGAGTTCGACGAGATTGCACGCTGCTCAAGCCACCTGACATTCAACTCGCTGTCGCAGTATGAACGGCTGCACGGCAGGGTGGGGCCGTCGGTCAGCATCGGCCTCAGGGTGAATCCGGAGTATTCGGAGGTGGGGACGGCGCTCTACAACCCTTGTGCGCCGGGTACCCGCTTCGGGGTGACGGCCGACAAACTGCCTGAGCAGCTGCCGTCGGACATCGAGGGGTTCCACTGCCACTGCCACTGCGAGAGCGGGGCCGACGTGCTGGAGCGGACGCTGGTGCATATCGAGGAGAAGTTTGCCTGCTGGTTTCCACAGCTGAAGTGGCTGAACCTGGGCGGCGGGCACCTGATGACGCGCAAGGACTACGACGTGGAACACCTTATTCTTATATTGAGGGGTCTGCACGACCGCTACCCGTGGCTGAAGTTGATCCTGGAGCCGGGCAGCGCCTTCGCCTGGCAGACGGGGCCGCTGGTGAGCCATGTGGTGGATGTGGTCGAGGACAGGGGTATCAAGACGGCCATCCTCGACGTGAGCTTCACCTGCCACATGCCCGACTGTCTGGAGATGCCGTATATGCCGGAGGTGAGAGGAGCCGTCCAAGTGGAACAGGGCGGCTACCGTCTGGGTGGCAATAGCTGTTTGAGCGGCGACTTCATGGGCTACTGGCAGTTCGACCATGAACTGGAGGTAGGCGAGGAGGTGGTGTTCGAGGACATGATTCACTACACGACGGTGAAGACGACGATGTTCAATGGCATCTCGCACCCCGCGATTGGTATGCTTCACACGGACGGAAGGCTGGAGATGCTGCGCGAATTCGGCTATGAAGATTACAAAAACCGGATGGATTAGCTTTTTTTTGAAAAAAAGTCGGAAAAAGTTTTGTCAGTTCCGAAAAAAGCATTACCTTTGCACCCGCAATCAAGAGAGATGCACTCTGAAAGGGGTTTGAAATGCGGAAATAGCTCAGTTGGTAGAGCACAACCTTGCCAAGGTTGGGGTCGCG
>CALDLA010000164.1 GCA_937898415.1 uncultured Prevotellaceae bacterium
ATTGCCGACGGCAAGATCAAGCCCTTCATCGTCGTGATGGCCTACGGTCTGACCAACGACTTCAAGTTTGGCACCATTGGTCAGTTCACCGCCAAGGAGTTCGAGGCCGTGCTCTGCGACGAGCTGGTGCCTTACATCGACAAAAACTTCTTGACAAAGGCAGACAAGTGGAACCGCGCTATGGCTGGTCTGTCGATGGGTGGCATGGAGACCAAGCTCATCACCCTGCGCCGTCCCGAGATGTTCGGCTACTGGGGTCTGCTCAGCGGTGGCCAGTATGCTCCCGACGAAATCAAGGACACGAAGGTCGTGAAGTACATCTTCGAGAGCTGCGGTTCGAAGGAGAATCCCGATGCCATCAAGAAGAGTGTAGAAGCCCTGAAGGCTGCCGGCTTCAATGCTGAGGGTCATGTATCCGAAGGTACGGCCCACGAATTCCTGACTTGGCGCCGTGCGCTCCGTCAGATGGCTCTGAGCCTGTTCAAGTAACACCGTTTGTAACATTTTTCAAAGAATACGATACAAAATGCGGCACGAGTTGCCGCATTTTTTTATTATCTTTGCACCGCAAAACTGTAAATATGAAAAGAAAACTACTCCTACTGTCTTTCGTCCTGCTGTCGGCGGCTCTTTATGCCCAGCGGGCAACGGTACGCCTCAATGCCAGTACCAAGTATCAGCACATTACCGGTTTCGGCGGCTTCGTCTGCTCACCGCAGTTCACTTACAACCACATGTCGGAGTCTGAAATCAAGAAGGTGTGGGGTGAGTCGAGCACTGTCGGGTGTAACATCATGCGTCTCTACATCCCCATCGGCAAGAATGCCTGGCCGCAGTCGTTGGCTACGGCCAAGTTGGCCAAGAAGATGGGACTGATAGTATTTGCATCGCCGTGGGGACAGCCCGCCGAGTGGAAGACCAACGGCACCAGCAACGCCAAGAACAGTGACGGCACCTTAGGCTACCTGAAGAAAGAAAACTGGCCTGACTACGCCCAGTATCTGGAGGATTATGTGCAGTATATGCGCCAGAACGGTGTTGAGCTCGACGCCATCTCCATCCAGAACGAACCTGACTGGCAGGCAACCTATGCCGGTTGTATGTGGTCGGCCACCGATATAGCCAGTTTTGTGAAGACCTACGGTAAATCCATTAGTTGTAAGGTAATGGCTCCCGAGACATTGGCTGTCAGCGACAGCTACGCCAATGCCCTTAATAAGACCGACATCATCGACTGTTTCGACATCTACGGCGGTCACCAGTATGGAGGCATCCAGACGGCCTACAAGAACCTGGCCAAGAAGGGCAAGGAAATCTGGATGACGGAGTACCTCATTAACTGGAATGAGGTTGAGAACAACACCCGCAACTTTGATTTCTCAAAGGACTTCTTCAACTTCTTCCGTGCTATTAATACCTGTATGCTGGGCGACTTCAACGCCTGGATTCACTACGCTGCCAAGCGCTATTACGGTATGATGGGTGACGGTCAGCGCGGGGCGGGCAGCAGCGGCACCATCACCAAGCGCGGCTACATCATGGCCCATTTCGCTAAGTTCGTGACGGGTATGGACCGCATCGGCGCTACGTTCAGCGGCGGACTGGAAGGCTCTGCTTATCAGTCGCAGTCGGGTGATACCGTGGTAGCCGTCATGGCTAATGCGACGGATGACGAGTTGACGACTACCCTTGACTTGCCGTTCTACACCGACCAGGCGGCTGTTGTCACAACTACCAAGGCTAAGAGTTATACTAAGACTTCGTCCTCGTATGAGGAGGAAACCTGCCGTCCCGTCGTGAAGGTTGCCGCCCAAAGCGTCTGCACGGTGCTTTGTATCCGGAAACGTGACCGCCAGCCTTCCAACATGAAGGGTACGGCTACTCGCTTCGACCGCATCGATGATATGGCGACAACGAAGACCAACTTCGGAACTTCTTATAAACTGTCGGGCAAGACCAAAACCTTCGACAGCTCCAATTCGCTGATTTCCAGCCGCAAGAATACTACCTACGGCTATGTAGCCCTGAACAACCGCTACTCGCAGTTGGTGATGCATATCAATAAGGTGACCTCCACTAATTCGCTGACGGCAGGCAAGCCTACGCTCTATTACGTCAACGCCAAGGGCGAGGCTGTCAACCATGAGTACGAACGCTTGGACTTGAGCAAGGGACAGGACTTCGACCTCGTATTCGACCTCTCTCCTGCCACGCTTCAGGACGGTTGCATCGGACTGCTGTCGCTGACCTGTGATAATTCCCAGTCGCATCTGAGCATCACCTTCGGCGATGTCTATTTTGGCCAGGATTATGCGGGTAAGCTCAGCGGCGCTTTCGTGGCCGACGACTCCAATGTACTCGACTTTAGTGACGATGCAGCTTGCACCAGTATTGATATGAGCAACGTCACCGACCTGCCAGCAGAACTGTCTTGGCTCACAGGTAGCAACCGTGTGGCCTACGTTGCCGAGGGCACGCCGCTGACGGGAACGAACATTGTGGCGGGAACCGTCTGCCGCAGTCTTGTGCTACGGGCCGACGGCGGTGATTTCCGTCCGGCTACAGCCTTTACGGCTGATGCTGCCACGTTCACTTGTACAGTCGACGGCCTGCGCCTGCTGATGTTGCCGTTTAGTGCCAATGCCCCTGAGGGTGTCAAGGTCTATACCATCACCGACGACCTGTCGTTGGTCGAGATGCGTTCTGTCCCTGCTCATCAGCCGGTGCTGATTGAGGGTCGGGGAGAACTGACCTTTACTGGTGAGGGCGAAGTTTCCTACTCCGCCAGTCCTCTCGATGCTGTGTTGCGCGGTACTTATGCCGCCGCTCCGCTTTTTGCCGGTGACTATGTCTTAGGACAGCAGGACGGTCAGTGGGGACTTGTCCGCCTGACGTCCGCCTCTACATTGTCGCCTTTCGGTGTCTATGCAAGTATGTCAGTTTCCGATGCCTTCCTGCCGTTTACCGGGGATGGATTTACGGGAATCAGTACGATATCTGTCGATGATAGAAATAGCGGCGTAATCTACAACCTGAAGGGACAGCGTTTCAGCAGTCCGAAGCACGGCCTGTATATTGTAAACGGAAAGAAACGATACATCAAATAATGACTATGAAAAAAGCAATTTTTACCACCGCAGCTCTGTGGACGATGCTGTCCGCAACAGTAGCACAATCTTATAAGGTATTGGTCTCAGAAGACCATGAGCCCATGCTGCAGGGCAAGTATGAACCTACGTGGCAGTCGTTGGAGACTCACCAGACGCCCGAATGGTTCCGCGATGCCAAGTTCGGCATCTGGGCCCACTGGGGAGCACAGTGTGTAGAGGGCTCTGGCGACTGGATGGCCCGCGAAATGTATATGGAGGGTAACGGCAAGTACAAGTACCACGTAGAGCACTACGGTCATCCCTCGGAGTTTGGCTATAAGGATATCTTGCCCCTGTTCAAGGCCGAGAAGTGGGATCCGGAGGCACTGGTGGAGCGCTATAAGCGCTGCGGTGCACAGTACTTCTTCGTGCTCGGCAATCATCACGACAACTATGACCTCTGGGACTCGAAGTACCAACCTTGGAACTCTAAGAACATCGGTCCCAAGAAGGATATCCTCGAAGGGTGGGCGCGTGCCGCCAAGAAGGCCGGCCTGCCATTAGGTATCTCGTTCCATGCTGACCATGCTTGGACGTGGTTCGAACCCTCACAGCGCTACGACCTGAAGGGTGAAAAGGCGGGTGTCTACTACGACGGCAACCTGACCAAGGAAGACGGTAAGGGCAAATGGTGGGAAGGTCTCGACCCGCAGATGCTCTACCAGCAGAATCACCCTATGAGTCAGGGCTCTTGGGATAATGGCCGTATTCATGCACAGTGGGGCTGGGAGAACGGTGCCTGTCCGCCGTCGAAGGAGTTCGTTACGAACTTCTACGACCGCACCCTCGATGCCATCAACCGCTACCAGCCCGACCTCATCTATTTCGATGTCACCGTGCTGCCTTTTTACCCTATCAGCGACTGCGGTTTGAAGATAGCTACCCACATGTATAATAAGAACCCGCGTGCGGTGGTCTTCGGTAAGATTCTGAATGATGAGCAGAAGAAAGCCCTGACTTGGGATGTGGAGCGTGGTGCTCCTAATCAGATGGTGGAGCAGCCTTGGCAGACGTGTAACTGCATAGGCGACTGGCACTACAACACGGGAACCTATCAGCGTGGCTACCGTACCGCCACGAATCTGGTGAAGCAGTTGGTCGATATCGTCTCTAAGAATGGAAACCTGCTGCTCAACATCCCCCTGAGGGCTGATGGTACCTATGACGAGAAGGCTGCTCAGTTCCTTGACGAACTGGAGGCATGGATGACGCAGAACGGCGAGAGTATCTTTGGTACCCGCCCTTGGGTGAAGTTCGGTGAGGGCCCTGTGGCAGAGAAGAAGATTGATATCAATGCACAGGGCTTCAATGAAGGCCAGTACAATGGTATGGATTATCGCGACATACGCTTCAACCAGACGAAGAAGTACCTTTATGTCACCGCGATGGGTTGGCCTCAAGACGGCCGTCTGGTCATTAAGTCGCTGGCAAAGGGTAATCCCGATTTCAAGAAGAGCATTTCCTCAGTATTCCTGTTAGGACACGGAAAACTTAAGGCTCGTCAGACGGTAGAGGGACTGGTCATTGACCTCCCGAAGCAGCCCGTCAACAAAATCGCTCCTGTAGTAAGAATTAATAAATAACCAAAAGAGTATGAAAAAGACAATCATTACAAGTTTATTGCTGGCCTTGCTGCCGCTGTGTGCTACGGCTCAGACGGCTCTGACGGAGAAAATCCAGAACCCGATGCTGTGGGCTGACGTTCCCGATCCCGACGTTATCCGTGTGGGTGATACCTTCTATCTGGTATCCACCACCATGCACCTGATGCCGGGTGCTCCCGTGATGGCTTCGAAGGACCTGAAGAACTGGGAGACTGTCGGCTATATCTTCGACAAGCTGACGGACTCTCCGAAGTACGACCTGCAGGAAGGTACCGTCTATGGCCGTGGTCAGTGGGCTACCTCGCTGAAGTATCACGACGGTAAGTTCTGGGCACTCCTGGCTCCCAACGAGGCCGGTCCCATGGGCGATACCTATATCTTCACGGCACCGAAGGCCGAGGGTCCCTGGACCATCCACTCGCGCCTCCGCCATTTCCATGATGCTACACTGTTCTTCGACGACGACGGCACACCCTACGTGTTCTTCGGAACGGGTGAGATGTGCCAGCTGACACGCGACCTGAAGGGTGTCGTCGAGGGTAGCCTCCGTCACTATTTCCAGCGCGAGGAAGACGAGCGCGGTCTGTTGGAGGGCACCCGTGTCATCAAGTACCGTGGCACCTACTATGCACAGCTGATTTCCCATACCTATGCCCCTGGTCGTCATCGTCGTGAGGTGTGCTACCGCACGAAGGACCTGAATGCCAAGTGGGAGAAGAACGTCATCCTCGAGAGCGACTTCGGTGGTTTCTCCTATCTGGCACAGGGTACTATCGTCGACTCTGAGTCTGGCGACTGGTACGGTATAATGTTTCAGGACCGTGGCGGTGTAGGCCGTGTGCTGACGCTGTCGCCTGTCCGCTGGATTGACGGTTGGCCAATGCTGGGCGACGAGAACGGCAAGGTGCCCGACGTGATGCGTCCCTACAAGAGCGGCGAGCCCACGAAGAGTATTGTCCTGGCTGACGATTTCAGCGCCTCAAAATTAGGACTCCACTGGCAGTGGAACCATAACCCGATTGACAATGCTTGGAGTCTGACGGAGCGTCCGGGGTTCCTGCGTCTGAAAACCAATCGCGTGGTGCCTAACCTCTACTTGGCTCCTAACACGCTGACACAGCGTATGTTCGGCCCGACCTGTAGCGGTGCCGTCTGCATCGACTTCACGAAGATGAAGGATGGCGACTGTGCCGGCTTCACGGCCTTCAACGGCGATTCCGGCGTGTTGACCCTTAAGAAGAATGGTAAAAAGGTAACGCTCGAGATGAGTGAGCAGAAGGTCAGTCTCACCGACCGTGAGAAGGCTGTTACCAATGTCGACGAGAAGGTTATTGAGACCGTTGACCTGCCGAAGCTCAAGACGCAAAAGATTTGGCTGCGCATTGACGGTGACTTCCAGCCCCGCCACAATGATGCTGCCAACTTCTACTATAGCCTTGATGGTCAGGAGTGGACGCAGATAGGTACCAAGGACTACCGCTGTGTGTTCGACTACCGCCGCTTCTTCATGGGCTCTAAGTTTGCCATCTTCAACTATGCCACGAAGAAGGCCGGAGGATATATTGACGTTGACGAATTCAAACTGCTGTAAACGATGAGAAAGACCATTTTGACGCTGCTTGCCCTGTTGGCTGTATGCACAGGGCTACGTGCTGCCGAACCGTTTGTCACCTTCACTCCGCAGGCTGATGCCCTGCCGTTGAAGGGGGCCACCATCGGATATAGTGAGCAGGAGAATGAGGGTGTAAAAATCGCCATCCGTAACCTGCAGGCCGATTTCGAGCGCGTCCTCGGAATTGTGCCCGATGCATCTCCATCGGGCCCCACCCCCACCATCCTCATCGGAACCCTCGGCAAGAACAAGGACATCGACCGCCTGAAGCTCGCCGACCTGAAAGGCAAGCGCGAGAAGTATATCATCACCACCGTCGGCCAGCAGTTGGTCATTGCCGGCAGCGACCGTCGCGGTACGATCTATGGTATCTATGAGCTGAGCCGCCAGTTGGGTGTGTCACCCTGGTACTGGTGGGCTGACGCTCCTGTCGCTAAGCACGATGAGGCTTATGTCATAAAAGGTACGTACACGGATGGCGAGCCTGCCGTAGAGTTCCGCGGTATCTTCCTCAACGATGAGGCTCCCTGCCTCACCGGTTGGGTGAAGAACACTTTCGGAACGGACTATGGCGACCACCATTTCTATGAGAAGGTCTTTGAGTTAATCCTCCGTCTGAAGGGTAACTTCCTTTGGCCTGCCATGTGGGGATGGGCTTTCTATGCCGACGACCCGGAGAATGGCAAGCTGGCCGACCGTATGGGTGTCATCATGGGTACCTCCCACCACGAGCCGATGGCTCGTAACCATCAGGAGTATGCCCGTCATCGTCAGGAGTGGGGCGCTTGGAACTACCAGACCAACCAAGCCAAACTCGACCAGTTCTTCCGAGAAGGTATTGAGCGCATGAAGGGTACCGAGGATATTGTGACCATCGGTATGCGTGGCGACGGCGATGAAGCGATGAGCGAGACGGCTGACACGAAGCTGATGGACCGTATCATCAGCAACCAGCGCAAGATTATCAAGGAGGTGACGGGGAAGGCTCCCGAGAAGACCACGCAGGTGTGGGCGCTGTATAAAGAGGTGCAAGACTACTACGATGCTGGCCTCCGCGTGCCCGACGACGTTATGATTCTGATCAGCGACGACAACTGGGGTGACATCCGCCGTGTACCTACTGCTGCCGAGCGTAGTCGAAAGGGTGGATGGGGCATCTATTACCACGTTGACTATGTGGGCGCTCCCCGCAATACCAAGTGGCTCAACGTCACCCAGACGCAGCAGATGTTCGAACAACTGTCACTGGCCTACGACTTCGGCATCCAGCGTATGTGGATTCTCAATGTCGGTGACTTGAAGCCGATGGAGTATCCCATCACGCTCTTCATGGATATGGCGTGGAAACCTAAGGAGTACACGGTACAGACAGTCACCGACCACACCCGCCGCTTCTTTGCCCAGAATCTCGCTACTACGGTGCCCGCTGCATCTCCAGCGGCCATCGCCACCGTGCCCGCTGCATCTCCAGCGGCCATCGCCGACGAAGCCGCCTCTATCTACAACCGCAACTGCCAGTACATGGCTCGCGTCACCCCCGAAATGCTCGACGCCCGTACCTACAACGTCGAGACGGGTGAATGGAAACAGGTGGCCGACGACTACCAGCGTCTCGAACTCCGTGCCTTGCGCCTCTATCAGGAAATCCCTGCCGAGGCCCGCGATTTCTATCGCCAGCTGGTGCTCTTCCCCGTTCAGGCAATGGCTAACCTCTATGACATGTACTACGCCCAGGCCATGAACCAGTATATGGCCAAGGCTGGAAGTCCCGATGCCAACGACTGGGCAGCCGAGGTGGCTCGTTGCTTCAAGCGCGACTCCCTGCTCTGTGCGGCCTATAACACCGAGATTGCTGGAGGCAAGTGGAACGGCATGATGACCCAGAAGCACATCGGCTATCGCTCGTGGAACGACAACTTCCGCCGCGATATGCTCCCCCAAACCACTACCGTGCCTGTCGCATCTCCGACAGGCGGCTACACCTTTACCCCCAGCAACGGCTACGTATCCATCGAGGCCGAGCACTACTATCGTGCCAATGCCGCGCAGGGAACTGAGTGGACCATCTATCCCTATTACGGCCGTACCCGTAGCGCCGTTGCCTTGACGCCCTATACGCAGCCTGTCGGCGATGGCTCGCTCACTTACCGCTTCTCGCTGCCTGAGGGAACGAAGCAGGTGAAGGTACATCTTGTGGTGAAGTCCACGCTCGACTTCCTCAATGTCGGCGGTCATGAGTGTGTCGTCACCCTTGATGGTCAGCAGTCGCAGACGGTCAACTTCAACAAAATACTGGTCGACCGTCAGCCCTATATGTACTCGGAGTTCTATCCCGCTGTGGCCCGCCGCATTGTCGAGAAGACCGTGGAACTGCCCGTCGGCAAGGACGGTACGCATGAGCTGACACTCCAGCCGCGTCATCCCGGCATCGTCTTCGAGAAGATTGTTGTTGATTTCGGCGGCTACAAGCCCTCGTATCTTTTTATGGACGAGTCGCGTTACGTCAAGGAGTAACACTCAACAGTTTTATCATTAAGTGCGCCGCACGGTTGGGAGCGTCATTTTCGCCCAACCGGCGGTGTACTTCTTCATAGTCGTCGAGCATCCGTTGCCGCTCAGCGCCGCCCGGCAGTATCTTTTCCAGTTCGCGGCGGATGTTCTCCACGCTGAAGGTCTCGGCAACTAATTCCGTTACCACCTCGCGGTCGGCTATCAGGTTGACCAAGGAAACGTACTTCACTTTCAGCACTATCCGCCGCATCATACCGATGAACCGTTTCAGCGGCGTATAGTAGCATACCACCTGCGGCACACGGAACATACAGGTCTCCAACGTCGCCGTACCGCTGGTGACGAGGGCCGCGGTGGCCTTGGCCAGCAACGGATATGTCTGGTTCATCACCAGCCGTACATGACTGCCCTCCAAGAATTGCTTATAGTAGTCTTCGTCAATCGACGGTGCTCCTGCCAGCACGATGTCATACTCGCAAGCCAAGTGCCGTGTGGCCTCAATCATAGCGGGCAGGTTGTCCTTTATCTCCTGCTGACGGCTGCCAGCCAGCAAGGCAATCACATTTCTCTCTCCTCTATTCTCTATCCTCTCTCCTCTTAAAAACTCCCTCACCTCCTGTGCCGTCGGATTCCCCACATAGTGGATAGGGTAGTGGTGCTTCTGTTCGAAGAACGCCACCTCGAAGGGCAGGATGGAGAACAATTCGTCCACATCGCGCTTAATGGCCTTGATGCGGTACTCCTTCCACGCCCATATCTTCGGCGAGATATAATAGTAGACTTTCGGAGATATATCTCCTCGCATCTCATGAACATACTTCGCTATCTTGAGGTTAAAGCCCGGATAGTCCACCAGTATAACCGCGTCAGGCTGCCATTCTGTGATGTCCTGCTTACACCGCTTCATATTCCTCAAGATGGTTCTTAGGTGCATCAGCACGGGGATAAAGCCCATATAGGCTAGTTCGCGATAGTGCTTGACCAACGTACCGCCCTCGGCGGCCATCAAGTCACCGCCGAAGAAGCGGAACTCCGCTTCCCCGTCCTGCTCCTTCAGTGCCCGCATCAGTCGTGATGCATGCAGGTCGCCGCTCGCCTCACCGGCTATCAGGTAGTATTTCATCGGTGCAAATTTACGAATAAATTCCCAATTGCCATCATTTTTATGGGAATTATTTCGCAACCGGCCTTACTCATCGCTACCAAATCTCAGTAGACGAGTATCCGTAGCAATGCAGATTTCATGTGCCAAATCGTTCAAGGTGTGAAAGCGGGCATAGTCCGATTCGCCCTCCATCTGCCAAGGTGCTAGTATCAGAAGCCGGCCTGCAGCACAGGCATAGAAACGCCCCTGGGGCGGCTTCCAATACTCAGTAATAGGCTCCTTCTGTAGGATGATGAGCGGTAGGTGGCCTGTTAAGGCGGCAGTGGCAACCTCCTTTTCGCCTTTGGAAATGCCTGGCGTCACCAGTACGGCCCCTTCCTCGGCGCATGACAGTAGCCGAGCCTTCTCTTGGGCATACTCGGGAGTCAGGTGTGTCGGCGTCCCTTGTGCATTCTTGCGGTGGAAAAACACCTGCAGCTTATCCGGGTTCTTCAGTAAGAAGAGGTTCCCGAAGGCGGCATATTCGCGGTTGTGTATCCATAGGTGTAGGCGGCGTTGCATCAGGTTCGGACATTCCTCCCTCAGTCTGGCCCTGAAAGGGTTCTCGTCCATATACCGGCAGATGTTCTCCAGCATCCCGTCCCTGATGATGATGCGGTCATGATAGCCCGCCTCAAACAGGACGGGCCGCCAGCCCGAGGGAGAAGCTTCGGTCACAGTTCCCTCCACCGTGCCCTCTACCGTGCCCGGCGCATTTCCGCCTGGCCTCCTCCCGCCGGTCTCTCCTTCTCCTCCGCCGGCCCTCCTTCCGCCGCTCTCATCCTGCAGTTTCCACCACGCCCTTGTGCATCCCGTCTTGAATCCACGAACGACGCTCCCCAGGTGTTTCTTCTCCGGCAGCCTCCCTTTCACCCTCACTAAGAGGTGAATATGGTCAGGCATCAGCGCCACCTTACACACCTCCACCATCGGATAGAACCGTGAGATCTTCCCCACCTCCTCCTGAAGTATCAAGGCCCCTAACGTTGAGCATTGAAAATGAGGAAACTCAGCCGTCCCTCTTGCTCCTCTCGTATGTCCTACGATACAGCCAAACAAGCGCTTCCGTCCCTCCGTCACCAGCGTTATCATATAAACGCCGGGACGGCTATAGTCGTGAAAATACGCTCTCCGGTGCCCGTTATGCTTCGTTTCCTCAGGCGTCAATCCCGCAGCTATCACCTCTTCTCGTGTCATGCCTCGTAAATCTTTGCTACAAAGTTACGAAGACTTTTCGAGAAATCCAAGCAATGCGGCAAGAAATGCTTCTACAGGACGTCGTCTGACTCAAAGAACAGACGGCTGTCGGCATTTTCCGGATCGCCCGAAGTACCATCGTCCACATCCACATAACCGTCGCTGGCGGCAACCATCTGCTCCAGTTCCATATCCAAGATAGCCACATTGGGCTGCATATATACCTTTCTTTTCATACGCCTACCTCCTTATGACTTTCTTTCCGTTGATGATGTAGATGCCCTTTGCCGGCTTATCCACCCGCTGGCCATTCAGGTTATACACATCCTCCGACTGGCCTCCCTTGAAGGAAACGCCATTCAAGCCCGTAGCCTCACCGCTGAACGACAGTACATCGCGGCTTTGCGGCGTGTTGAGCCTCAGGTAAGCCTTGCCAGCAGCAATCGTTCCGAGATTGGCCTTGACGAATTTCCCGTCCTTCAGGATGTAGTCGAGGTCGTTGCCGCCGATGGTTGTATCAACGGTGACGCCTACCAGCATGTTTTCAACCGCCGCAGGCATCTCGTTTGAGAAGGGAATGGTGTACGATGTGTCGGCTGCTCCCATCAGCAACAATCCTGTGCCGGCAGGTACTGCTGTGGTCACTTCCTGCAGCTTAGCCTTGCCCTCGCCAACCTCCGTCACCACGTAAGCCTTCAATCCCTCAATGGGACTTGTGAAGTCCAGCGCACGGCTGTTGGTATAGGTCATCATGTCCTTCTTCATGGTTATCACGACGTCGGGACTCAGCCATTCAAAGGATTCTGTGAACGTGTCGCTCCATTGCTCCAACACGTTCTTGGCCTTGAAGTTGAACGTATGGCTTCCATCCTCAAGGGCCGACAAATCGATACTGAAGTTGTACTCCTTCGCGGTGCTCTTGCCCGTTACCTTTCCTGCCGTGTTGTCGTCTATCCAGTATTCGTACTCCAACGGTTCGTTCCCGCAGAGTTCCTGACTGCTGGACATATAGAAAATCTGCCGCACGGTGTTGCCTCTCTGGCCTTGGTCGTTGATGGCGTAATAGTTGAAGTAGTGGACGCCGCTGCCCAGTTGGCTGATGTCAACCGTAAAAGCCTGCTGCGCGTTGTTCTGCGGCAAGCTGACCTTGGCCGCGTAGTCGTCGTCAATCCAGTATTCGGCTGTAGCCAACGCGGCATTGCCAACGGGCTCTGTCTGTGGAATGTAGAACATCTTACGGACAGGATTGCCGTAGGCTCCACGTTCGTTTATCGGCCGACAGTTGAAGTAGTGGACGCCGCTCGACAGTCCGTCGATGCTGATGGCCAGCACCTGCTCCGTCTCGCCGTCCTGGCTCACGGTCTTCTGCTGATAGTTGTCGTCTATCCAGTATTCATAGCCCGCTAATGCGGCTACGGTTGTCTCGTCGAATGGCTGGGGCACATAGAACAGGTAGCGTTCGCTGTTGCCGCGTTCGCCGTTGCTGCCCATCGGCGTACAGTTGAAGAAGTGTACGCCGGGTGTCAGCTGACTGATGTCGATGGCCAGCGACAGCTGGTTGCCGTCCAAATCCTCGCTGCCTCGTCCTGTGCGGTCGTCGTCCAACCAGTATTCCACCGCGACGCTTCTCGCCGATGTGCTGTTCAGCGCCGGGATATAATAGAGGTAACGGTGGTAGTTACCCCACACCCCGTCGTCGCGCACGGCTCGGAAGTTCAGGAAGTGGATGCCCGCCGCCAACTGCTCTGTGCTGACGGAGAGCGTCACTTCACTTCCCGTCGTCTCTACCGTTGTGCGGTCGGCATAGTTATCGTCCGTCCAATACTCATAGCGGCTCACCGTCTGCGCTTTCACCACAGATAGCAGCCATAGTAGCATGGTCAGACATGTTAGGACTCTCTTCATAACCTGTCAACTGTTTATTGTGGCGAAACGGTCAAAGTTACGTTCAGCACCTTGTTCTCGTTGTCGAGGTTCAGGTCGCTGCTGGTGACTTTGGGGACGGAGGGTTCAAGCGTAAAGGGAGTGTCACCGCCATAGATGCCGACGACAGTTCCGTCGGTGCCAAGGTAATTGTTGGTTTGAAGGTAATTCGTGTCACGGTTACACTCACAGTTGTTATTAATCCCTACGTCGGTTCCTCTATAGCAATTTTGTATTACACTACTTGAACCTATGCTAAGATTATTGTTGATATATGAATTAAGCAGAACTGTAGAGTTGATTGTATTGTTTATACCACTACTATTGTTTATAACGGAGTTAATAATGGTACCTGCAAAGTAACTGCAATTAAGATAATAGAAATTGCAATTCACAAATGTCGTATTATTCGATGCTCCCGAATTAGCTCCAACATTATATAGTTTCGTGTTCACAACCGTCATTCCCATAATATACGAAGAGAGCGTCAGCGTTCCAGTGATATAGCAACGGTCAATGACAGCCCCATCCACATTAGCACCAAACGTCATGCTGGCTATTTTACACTTCCGGAGAATCATGTCGTTCACAGCTGATGAAACGTTGACTGTTCCAGAAACAGCAAGAGCCTCCAATACAGGACTTGTAAGCGTCTGCTGGTTTGGAATGGCGATAGTAACGTTACCATCAATGATACTTGTCTCACCCGTACCACGTATGGTGATTTTCTTATTAATGGTAAAGGGCTTGAAGGTGCCCAACGTCAGATAGATGGTGTCGCCATCAACAGCTGCATTGACAGCATCCTGAATGTTGTTGCCGTCGAAGAGCGTCACCTCACCGTTGTGTTGCAACAAGGCTTTGTTAATCGTAATGGCGTTAGCAGTCATGCTCACCATGAGCAAAGCCACGAAAGATAGGAATAGTTTTTTCATCATAGTTGTTATTATCTATTGGTTTAACATGTTTCACTTCATCCCACAGCAGAAGCGGGAGCTGCCTTACCAGTTCCGAAGTGGAGGTCCTGAGAAAACCCGAATAAAGAAAATGGAGCACAGCCCCACGCATAGAGCGTGAAAGCCGTTGCGCTCTCCTGCTTTATTCAGCTCTTGCTTTGAAAATTTCTCAGGTTTCCGCTTCGCAAGTTTGGAGCATAACGCTTCTTCTGCCGAGCGGGTCCTCCCCACTCTGGCTGCAAAAATACAAAAATAAAACCGAACCGCCAAGCGATTCGGTAAGAAATTTTTGACGAAGTCTTCGTTTCAGTTCTTTTGCAATTTGAAGCGAAGTATAATGTGACAACTACGGTAATGGTGTTGATTCACTGTGTTAACTAGCAAATTCACTGAAATTACTAAGTAAATTCACTGAAATTACTAAGTAAATTCACTGAAATTACTAAGTAAATTCACTGAAATTACAATGTAAATTCACTGAATTTGGTTTGTAAATTCACTGAATTTAGTATTATATGTCAACGAGAAACTATTCGAACGTCATGTTGAGACACTCATGGGCGGTGACGTCGAAGGTGGTGGGGGTGATGGCGATATAACCGTGGGTGAGGGCCCAGTTGTCGGTGTCGTCGGCCTCGGGCTCGTCGTTCTGATAGTGGCCTACCATCCAATGGTAGTCGTAGCCGCGAGGATGGTGGCAGGTGGTGAGTTCGTTGTGCCAGGAGCCTTGGGCCATGCGGCAGATGCGGACACCTTTATAGCTCGTGGCATCTGGGAAGTTGATGTTCAGACAGACACCCTTGGGCAGTCCGTGATCCAGGACGTAGCGGGTGTACTTGATGATGTAGGGGCGGAGGGGTTCGAAGTCTGCATCGGGGTCGTGGTTGCAGAGCGAGAAGGCGACTGAGGGGATGTACTTCATGCAGCCCTCCATGACGACGCCCATTGTACCACTGTAGTGACTGTTGACGGAGCCGTTGTCGCCGTGGTTGATGCCGCCGATGACCATATCGGGGCGACGGTCGAGGATGCGGGCAAGGGCCAGTTTGACGCAGTCGACGGGGGTTCCGTTGCTGGACCACACCTGCAGTCCCTCTTCCTTGCGCTGCAGATGCAGCCTGAGGGGAATCTCCGCCGAGAAGGCGCAGGAGTAGCCGGAACGGGGGCCGTCAGGGGCGCAGACGGCGAGGTCGGCCAGGGGTCGGAGCATGTCGATGAGGCAGTTGATGCCCTTGGCCTGATAGCCGTCGTCATTGGAAATGAGTATTAACGGGCGTTTATTTTCCATAAAATATAAATTTTTGGCTGCAAAGATACAAAAAATGGGAAAAAATTTCGTAACTTTGCAGCCTGTTTTTTTAGTAAAAGGATTGAAAATGGGAAAAATCATTGCATTAGCAAACCAAAAAGGTGGTGTGGGCAAGACGACGACGACCATTAATCTGGCTGCCTCGCTGGCAACGCTGGAGAAGACGGTGCTGGTCGTCGATGCCGATCCGCAGGCCAATGCCTCCAGCGGACTGGGGGTTGATATCAAGCAGATAGACTGCTCGCTCTATGAGTGTATCATCGACAAGGCCGATGTGCGCGATGCGATCTACACGACCGACATTGAAGGACTGGACATCATTCCGAGCCATATAGACCTGGTGGGTGCCGAGATTGAGATGCTGAACTTAGGCGACCGCGAGAAGGTCATCAAGCAGATGCTGGCACCGATACAGGGCGAGTACGACTACATACTGATTGATTGTTCGCCGTCGTTGGGACTGATTACGGTGAATGCGCTGACGGCAGCCGACTCGGTCATCATCCCCGTGCAGTGCGAGTACTTCGCCCTGGAGGGTATCTCGAAGTTGCTGAACACGATTAAGATTATCAAGTCGAAGCTGAACCCGAGGCTGGAGATTGAGGGTTTCCTGCTGACGATGTACGACTCTCGCCTGCGTCTGGCCAACCAGATTTACGACGAGGTGAAGCGTCACTTCCAGGAGCTGGTGTTCAAGACGGTCATCCAGCGTAACGTGAAGCTGTCGGAGAGTCCCAGTCACGGTCTGCCCGTCATCCTCTACGATGCCGACTCTACGGGTTCGAAGAACCATCTCGCGTTGGCAAAGGAGATTATCAATAAGAACAAGTAAAAGAAATGGCAGTAAGAAAGAAATTTGCAAGCACCGGCGTGTTGGGCCGGGGGCTTGACGACATAGGAAGCGGCCGGGGGCTTGATGCGCTAATCGACACGACGGAGGTGAAGACCCAAGGGTCGTCGAACCTCTGCGAAATAGCTATTGCACAGATAGAACCCAACCCCAACCAGCCGCGCCGCGAGTTTGACGAGGAGGCCCTGCAGGAGCTGGCCAACAGCATCCGCGAGGTGGGCATCATCCAGCCGGTGACGCTGAGACAGGTGGCCGACGGCCGCTACCAGATTATCGCTGGTGAGCGCCGCTGGCGGGCCTCGCAGCTGGCCGGCCTGACGGCCATCCCGGCCTATATCCGTACCGTCGAGGACGAGAACGTGATGGAGATGGCGCTGGTGGAGAACATCCAGCGCGAGGATCTGAACGCCATCGAGATAGCCCTGGCCTACCAGCATCTGGCTGAGAACTCAGGTATGACCCAGGCTCGCATCTCGGAGCGCGTCGGCAAGAGCCGCGCTGCCGTCACCAACTACCTGCGACTGCTGAAGTTGCCGGCACAGGTGCAGATGGCCTTGAAGGACAAGGAGATAGACATGGGGCACGCCCGTGCCCTGCTGTCGCTCGATAGCCCCAGCCAGCAGATCAAGCTGTTCAAGGAGGTGCAGAAGCAGGGCTACTCCGTGCGCAAGGTCGAGGAGCTTGTCCAGACGCTGAAGAACGGCGAGAACGTCCAGGGAGGCCGCAGCGGGGCCAAGGCGGCGCTGATGCCTGAGTATGACGCCCTGCGCCGCAGGCTGTCGGACTTCTTCCAGACGAAGGTACAGATGAACTGTTCGTCAAAGGGAAAGGGAAAAATCAGCATTGCTTTTGGCAGTGAAGAAGAACTGGAGCGTATAGTCAATGCGCTCGATAGGTTAATAGAACATTGAAGATAGAGAATAGGATGATGTTGCGGATGACGGTCATTGCGTGGATGCTGCTGCTGTTCAGCGTGGGCTGCCTGGCCCAGGTCGATACCCTGCGGCATGAGGTCATTGACAGCGACTCGCTCTTCACCATCAGCAGCGACTCCGTGTTGCTGCAACAGGATCTGGCGCCGCTTGACACCATCGTGAGCAACGATGCCGGACGGCTGACCGGACAACTGTTGACGCCCGACAGCATTCCCGGCAAGCGGCAGAAGCGCGACTGGAACACCTGGGTGCCCAATCCGCAGCGGGCCATGTGGCTGGCGCTGGTGTTTCCCGGCGCCGGACAGATCTACAACCGCAAGTTCTGGAAACTGCCCATCGTCTATGGCGGATTCATGGGCTGTATCTACGCCATGACGTGGAACAATATGATGTACAAGGACTACTCGCAGGCCTACCTCGACATTATGGACAACGACCCGATGACGGCCAGCTACAACAAGTTCCTGCATCTGGGGCGGCAGATTACCGACCAGAACAAGGACCGTTACAAGGAGGTGTTCAGGAAGCGTAAGGACAAGTATCGCCGCTGGCGCGACATGAGCTTCTTTATCATGGTGGGCATCTACGCTGTCTCCGTCATTGACGCCTATGTCGATGCCGAGCTGTCGGTATTCGACATCTCGCACGACCTGAGCTTGAAGGTGCAGCCCACCGTCATCAGCACGTCGTTGTCGAACAATCCCCTCTACGCCTCGTCGTTAGGCGTCAACTGTCAATTGAACTTTTAAGGAAATATGAAGAAATACTGGATACTGTTAGTGACGATGATGTTTGTCTGGCCGATGATGGTGCAGGCACAGGTAGTGTTGGACGATGATGAAGACGAGGATGAGGAGGAAGTCGTAGAAGAAGTGGAGGACGACGAGGACGAGGAGGTGACCGAGGACGAACTGATGGTCATCGATGCCGAGGGCAACGAGGACCTGATAGACTTCCCCGAGGCAATGACCTACGACCTGGACTCGCTGATGAACCTCTATATGTCGAAGACCTACCTGAGCCAGGACGACGACTGCCGCACGGCAGCCGAAAATCCCACCTTCGACCGTGAGGTCTTCATTGAGCGACTGCGCCGCCTGCCTACCATCATGGAACTGCCCTACAACGACGTGGTGCAGCAGTTCATCGAGCGCTATAGCGGACGGTTGCGCTACTCGGTCAGCTATATGTTGGGAGCCTGCAACTTCTACATGCCCATCTTCGAGGAAGCCCTTGAGGCCTACGGGCTGCCGTTAGAGTTGAAGTATCTGCCCGTCATCGAGTCGGCCCTGAACCCGAAGGCCGTGTCGAGGGTCGGTGCTACGGGACTCTGGCAGTTTATGCTGACCACGGGCAAGCAGTACGGACTCGAGGTGAACTCACTGGTAGACGAGCGCCGCGACCCCATCAAGGCCAGTTATGCCGCCGCCCACTACCTGAAGGACCTCTACAGCATCTTCGGCGACTGGAGCCTGGTCATCGCCTCCTATAACTGCGGCCCGGGCAACATCAACAAGGCCATCCATCGTGCTCAGGCTGCCAGCAAGGACTCTGTGGTCAACGTCAAGGACTACTGGCACATCTACCCCTACCTGCCGAAGGAGACACGCGGCTACGTGCCAGCGTTCATTGCCGCCAACTACATCATGACCTACTACTCGGCCCACAACATCTGTCCGCTGCGCACCAAGCTGCCGCTGAAGACCGATACCGTCGTGGTTAGCCGCAACGTACACCTGGAGCAGATTGCCGGCGTGTTGGGACTCGACATCGACATGCTGCGCACCCTTAACCCCGAGTACCGCCGCGACATCGTGCCCGGCCTGACCAAGCCCTCGGCCATCAAGCTGGCCATGAACGACGTCACGCGGTTCATTGACAACCAGGACTCCATCTATAACTACAGGGCCGACGAACTGCTGACCAAGCGTGCCGAGGTGACCATCAACGACGACGTGCCCACGTATGTCAGCAAGAAAAAGAAGACAGTACGCCGTAGATCGACGGTTCGCGGAAGGAAAGCCAAAGCGTCCCGCAGCAAGAAGACCACCGCTCGCAGCAAGAGGGCTACAGCTAAGAAGAGGACTACCGCCCGTAAGAAGACGACGGCCCGTAAGGCACCTGCCAAGAAGAAGACTACCGCCAAGAAAAGGCGCAGATAACGATATATAATAAGGTATAGGAGGAAAAACTATGGATGAAGAAGAGAGAAAACGTGAACAAGCAGACGATGAACTGATAAACGGTGCGTTCCAGACGTTGTTGGACAGCTACCTGTCCTCGCGCCACCGTAAGAAGGTTGACCTTATCACGAAAGCCTTTAACTTCGCCCGTCAGGCCCACAAGGGTGTGCGCCGCCTGTCGGGTGAACCTTATATCATGCACCCCATCGCCGTAGCCCAGATAGCGTGCTCGGAGATAGGGCTCGGCTCCACCAGTATCTGCTCGGCCCTGTTGCACGACGTGGTCGAGGATACGGACTACACGGTGGAGGACATTGAAAATATCTTCGGCCCGAAGATAGCCCAGATTGTCGACGGACTGACCAAGATCAGCGGTGGCATCTTCGGCGAACAGGCGTCAGCCCAGGCCGAGAACTTCAAGAAACTGCTGCTGACGATGAGTGACGACATCCGCGTCATCCTCATCAAGATTGCCGACCGTCTGCACAACATGAGGACGCTCGACTCGCAGCCCGCCAACAAGCAGTACAAGATAGCCGGCGAGACGCTCTATATCTACGCTCCGCTGGCTCACCGCTTAGGACTCTACAAGATTAAGTCCGAACTGGAGAACCTCAGCTTCAAGTTCGAGCATCCTGAGGAGTTTGCCGCCATCCAGAAGAAACTGGCCACCACGCAGGCCTCGCGCCATGAACTCTTTGACAAGTTCACCCAGCCCATTGAGGATGCCCTCAACCAGATGGGCATCAAATATACCATCAAGGAGCGCATCAAGACGCCTTACTCCATCTGGAGCAAGATGCAGAACAAACATGTGACGTTCGAGGAAATCTATGACATCCTGGCCGTGCGCATCATCTTTACGCCCCGCAGCCGTGAGGAGGAGGTCAACGAGTGCTTCAACATCTACGTGGCCATCTCCAAGATTTACAAGAGCCACCCCGACCGTCTGCGCGACTGGCTGAACCACCCGAAGGCCAACGGCTATCAGGCCCTGCACGTTACGCTGATGTCGAAGCAGGGATGCTGGATAGAGGTGCAGATACGCTCCGACCGCATGGACGAGATAGCCGAGCAGGGATTTGCCGCCCACTGGAAGTACAAGGAGGGCGACGACGACGAGGAGGAATACACCGAGGACGAGGCCGAACTGAACGAGTGGCTCCGCACCATCAAGGAAATCCTGGACGACCCGCAGCCTGACGCGATGGACTTCCTCGACGCCATCAAGCTGAACCTCTTTGCCTCTGAAATCTTCGTCTTCACGCCGAAGGGCGAAATCAAGACGATGCCAGCAGGCTGTACGGCCCTCGACTTCGCCTTCTCCATCCACACGTTCCTCGGCAGCCATTGCATTGGTGCCAAGGTCAACCACAAGCTGGTGCCGCTGAGCCACAAGCTGAACAGTGGCGACCAGGTGGAAATCCTGACCTCAAAGTCGCAGCACGTGCAACCGGCATGGATTGACTTTGTCAGTACGGCCAAGGCGAAGGGTAAGATTCAGGCCATCCTGCGGCGTTTAGGCCGCGAGGTGCAAAAGCGGGGTGAGGAGATCTTGACGGAATGGCTGCAGAAGAACAACCGCGAATTCTCGCTGGCCTTGGCCGACCAACTGGCTGAATACCATGATATTAAGCGCCGCGAGGACTTCTTCCAGGCACTTGGCGAGAAGACCGTGCTGTTGGGTGAGAAGGACTTGGACGAGATCTCCGGCAAGAACAAGAAGAAAGCGGCGGCCGGTGGCGGATGGCGCAAATACGTGCCCTTCGTCAAGGCGAAGAAACAGGAAGAGGTGCCCGAGGTGGAACTCTTCGTCGTGCCTGAGAAGTTCAACCGCAAGAAGCCCATCTACATCACCGACGAGAACATCCGTCAGTATAAGTTCCCTTCGTGTTGCCACCCCATACCTGGTGACGACGCCCTGGGCTATATCGACAACAAGAACCAGATAGAGATTCACAAACGCACCTGTCCTGTGGCCGCCAAGCTGAAATCGGGCTTTGGCAACCGCATCCTTGATGCCAAGTGGGACATGCACAAGAAGCTCTACTTCATTGCCACCATCCGCATCGGAGGCATCGACCGCGTCGGACTGCTCAACGAGGTGACGCAGATTATCTCGTCACAGATGAGCGTCAATATCCGCAACCTCACCATCACCTGTGAGGACGGCATGTTCGACGGAACGCTGGAACTGCGTGTCCACGACCGCGAGGACGTCCGTATGATTACGGAGAACCTGAAGAACGTGGAGGACCTGAAGGAAATAAGTGAAATCATGTAATATGAACAGACTACTAACTACTATCATCGCCACCTGTTGGCTGTGCTGCGGCGTTGCCGCAGCCGACTACGACAACCCCGACACCATCGTGGTGGCCCGCGACGGCACCGGCCAGTTCCGCACCATCGGCGAGGCCATCGAGGTGTGCCGCGCCTTTATGGACTACCATAAGGTCATCTATATAAAGAAAGGTACATACAAGGAGAAACTTATCGTCCCGCAGTGGCTGCAGAACATCGAACTCTGCGGCGAGGATCGCGACCAGACCATCATCACCTATGATGACCACGCCAACATCCTCTATCCGCCGACAGGCAAGGGTATGGGAACCTTCCGCACTTATACGCTGAAGATTGAGGCCAACGACATCACGCTGAAGAACCTGACGGTGGAGAACAACGCCGCTCGCTTAGGACAGGCGGTGGCTCTGCATACCGAGGGCGACCGCCTGGTCTTCCTCAACTGCCGCTTCCTGGGTCATCAGGACACCGTTTATACCGGCATGCCCAATACGCGCCTCTACTTCAAGGACTGCTACATTGAGGGTACCACCGACTTCATCTTCGGCCCCTCGACGGCCTGGTTCGAGCATTGCATCATCCACTGCAAGGCTGATAGCTACATCACCGCTGCCTCGACGCCTCAAGATATAATGTACGGGTACATATTTAATAATTGCGTGGTTACGGCTGCCGCCCATGTCGGGAAAGTCTATTTAGGCCGTCCTTGGCGCGACTATGGTTACACGCTCTTCATGAACTGCGAGTTGCCAAAGGAGATTCGTCCCGAAGGCTGGCATCACTGGCAGAAGGAGCGCGAACAGACTGCCCGCTATCTGGAGTATAATAACCGTGGAGAAGGATCGGCCACTAATGCCCGTGTCGGCTGGAGCCGCCAGCTTACGAAGAAAGAAGCGCAGCAGATAACCGTCGCCAATGTTTTCAAGCAGCAAAGCGAGTGGATTCCTTAACGTTATAGCCTTTTTCCAAACGTCATTCATGTTTTTCTGTCTATATCCATTGCCGTTTAAAATATTTTTGCTATATTTGCACCATCAATTATTCGGAATAATGGATTAAAAACAGGAAACTATGAAGAGAAAACTGCTGACCCTATTCGGACTGTTCGTCGCTCTGACGCTGACGGCAGCCCCAATAACAAAGGAAACTGCCCGCAAAAAGGCGTTACAATTTCTTACAGAACGCGGTGACAATGTGGCTGCTTCTCGTGGTGCTCAATCATTAGAAATGCAGTTGCGAGATGGTGCTGATGTTGAAAAGTTACACGTATTTAATGTTGGACAGAAGGAAGGCTTTGTCGTCATCAGTGGTGATGACTGCACGGGTGATCTTATTTTAGGCTATGCAGACAGAGGAGAGATTACTACAGAAAACATGCCCGACAACCTTCGTGCATGGCTTCAGGGCTATGCCGACCAAATTAAGTGGATGCAAGAGCATGGGGTGAAGAATGATGTAGCCGCTGCGCGTGCTTTGACGGAGAGTAATATTCGGGAGACTATTAGCCCATTGTTGACTTGTCAATGGAATCAGGACTCACCATATAATAATTACTGTCCTGTTGTCAATTATGCTAATAAAGGATTAAACGCAGCAGCTACAGGTTGCGTAGCAACTGCGACAGCCCAGGTTCTTTATTATCATGGCATAAAGAAAGGTTCTGCTACCCAGATATTGCGGGACATTCCTTCGTATCGGTCTACAAAAACACCTCTTTTTGCAGAATGGGCAAATGAACAACATACAAGTTACTATACTACCTACAATGTTTCTGCAAAAACAGCACGCGTTTTTAACTGGTCATTAATGCGTGATACTTATAACCAAAATGATAAAGATGAATCTGCTGAAGAAGTTGCTCGTTTGATGGAGTATGTAGGTGCTGGTGTCCAAATGCAATATGGAGAGTCTTCGTCAGCCAGTAATGAGAGGGTGCCAGACTTCCTTGTTGAGTATTTTGGCTATGATTCCGACATCAAAACTGTCTATCGCGATAACTATTCTTATACAGAATGGAGAGACCTCCTTTATCAGGAACTATCAACTAATGGCCCCGTCCTTTTGGGGGGCAACTCGATGAGTAGTGGTCATGCCTTTGTGCTCGACGGTTATTCCGATTCCGATTTTTTCCACGTCAATTGGGGCTGGGGTGGTTTGAGCGATGGCTATTTCCGTCTATCGGCTTTGACCCCCAATACTCAGGGGATAGGCGGTAGCGCTACTACCGATGGTTTCAATCTTGATGTACAGGCTATGGTGAATGTGAAGCCTGTGGATGATGGAGAAAGTCCATCGGAGGATGTACGCTTAACTATAGCAGAATTTTCTTGCCCAGAAACTACATTCATCAAGTATTCTGATACTGACTTTGGCCAAATGAGTGGTAATACTCTTATGATAGGAGTTCAACTTAATTATAGAATCTCAAACAATACAGGCAAGGCCCAGAACTTTGACTACGGCTATGCTCTTTATAAAGGCGAGGCGATGGTTCAACTTCTTGAAAACTGGCAATATTCCAATTTTCCTGTAGGGAGAGAAGAATTTGGATCTTTAACCCTTCATTTTGGAAAGGGATTGGAAAACGGAGAATACAGCATTATAAGTGTTAGTCGTAAACATGGGACAGAAACATGGTATCCAAGTTTTGACAGCGATATAATCTATGTAAAGTCCACTATTACAGGTAACGAAATGACACTGGAGAATATCAGTCAAGATCGTACGCCTCATCTGTCTGCTACGCTTGCCCTAAGTGGAAGCGCAGTGGTGAACAGTCCTGTTACAATGATTGCGAGAATTTCAAACTCGGGCTACCAGTATAATGGAAAGATTCAGCTAGTTGAGAAGTGTGGCAATAATTATTCTTTACTAGCTGCTCGTCAAATCGACGTCGAAGCTGGTGCTGTTGAAAAAGAATTTGAAATATCGTTTACTCCTACCTCTGTGGGAGATACGGAATTGGTATTGGTGGATAAGGATGATAATCTCATTACCGGTGCTTCAACAACTATTACTGTTGGAAATGCCCCAGATGCAACGACAGGATCGCTTTCAATAGTGAGCACTGTCTTGAAGAATGGCAATATTGATCAAGGTGAGTTATATGGAAAAATAGCTAAAGCTACTGTTACAGTGAGGAATAATAGTAACAATAAAGCACATACAAGTGGAATAAGTGTTGGTCTCTACCATTGGGTAGATGCAGGTAATGGATATTGGAATGGCACATCAACTCAGATTAAAACATACGATTTAATTATAGATGCTGAAGGTGAATCTTCTTTAGATATAGAATTGAATGGTGTAGATCTTGGCGATAAGTGTAACTTTATTTACCAATACGTTGGAGGAGGAGAAATAGGCAGAAGCGCTTATTTTTATCCTGTTGAAGGCCTCGACACTTATGCTGCCGATGGCACGATAAATACCATCAAAAAGCAGGAAACCATCACTGTTCCTGAAAGTGCACAGGCTATCGATGTTACTGGAGTTTCAACAGTAATACCAAATACCAATCCCAATACGTTGTACATTGTAAAAGGAGAGACTATTCCCGATGGCCTCAGTGGTAAGAACGTGGTGCAGAACGGTACTGCTGCCACACTGACATTGGAAGACAACTACGGTTTCTACTCACCTTTCGACTTCATTGCTACCAAGGCTGCTTATACTCGCAAGTTTACGATAGGTGCCGACGGAACTAATGGTTGGAGTACCATTGTACTGCCATTCGCTGTAGTTTCAGTGAAAGTAAAGGAGATTAAGGATAATGAAGTAACCATAACGGGCATCGACTGGTTCCATAATAGTACAAGCTCTGGTGACTTTTGGCTTAAGGAGTTCGCCAGTGAAAGTAATGGTGCGGTTAACTTCGGCTTTGCCAACGAGTGGAAAGCTAATAAGCCGTATCTTATCGCAGTACCAGGCTCTAAGTGGGGCAAACAATACGATTTGACAGACACTGGTGAGACGCACAGGAGCATTACCTTCTACAGTTATAAAGATGAAAACCAAGGTAGTGGCTCAAGTGTTGTAATCTCTGCAACGGGGCTCGCAACGGTCAGTGGCAACAATTACAAGTTTGACGGCACGACAGTGAGCAAGAGTGTCACCGATTGTTATTTGCTGAACGAACAGGGTAACACATTCCAGAAAGAAACGAGCGGAATTGTAGCCCCCTTCCGTGCCTGCTTCCAGCCTGTTAACCTGTTGTATGCTACTGCCGACTATCTCATGATAGGTTCCGACGATGGTACAACAACTAGAATTGGTAACATCCGTCAGACAAATGCCGACAACCAGTACTATAACCTCCAAGGACAGCGAATCAACAAGCCCCACCAGGGACTGTATATCGTAAATGGAAAGAAAGTCATAATTAAGTAGAAAGGAGAGACTATGAAAAAGAAATATATAAAACCAAACCTGCGAGTGATTAACTCCATGATGCAGAAAGTTCTGACGGCAAGTTACCAAAGCTTAAGTGCCAGTTTCCAAGCAGACCCAGGATTCTCTAACAATTCTAATGGTAGTCGTAGAGCCTCGTGGCTCGATGATGATGAGGAGGATGATGACGACTTGTATGAGGATGATTAATCTGCTATCTACGGACTCTTGCTGATAAAAAGTCTACGGATTTTAAGGGCAAACGGACTAAACGCAATAATACGATGCGTTGCAGTTCATAAAGTTCCTAAAGTCCGTAGACTTTTCCTTTACGTTATAGCCATTTTTGAAAGAACTCCAATACCCGTTGTTGTGCTTTCATCGGACAACTGTGAGGAATGTCCCAAAGCTCGGTTTCTAAGCGGTCGTCGGCTCCTTGGCTTTTCCATACGTCATGCATGATGGAAAAGGCTTTCTCGGCAGCAGGGACGGGAAACAGCTTGTCCTGGGAGCCGTTGATGAAGAGCATGGGTTTGGGGCAGGCCATCGAGGCGACATGCGGATAGTCCAACCAGCGGCGCAGTCCCGGGAAACAGTTGGCAAAGCCGCCGTTCTCCGTGCGGCTATACTTAAACGACATCTGTTCGTCGGTAGTCGTCATCCAGCAGATGGCGGCTGCGGCCTTGATACGGTCTGAGAGGGCCGACAGCATCCATGCACGGTAGGATCCCATCGAACAGCCCATACAGCCGATGCGCTGTGGGTCAACCTCAGGCATCTGTGCTAAGAACTCCGTTCCGCTGAGGTCGTCGTAGGTCATGTAGGCCGAGAGGTCGATGCCGTACATCATCATATTGCCGGCAATCATGTCGTAGCGGTCGCGTCGCGGTCCTTCCTCCTGACCGCGTTCACCCCACATCGGGGCATCAGCCGAAAAGACTACATAACCGTGACGGGCCAAGTAGTCGCCTACGAACTGCCCTTCGTAGAGAGAGGCAGCCCATTCGTCGGCATCCTTGATGACCGTAGAGTCTTCGCAGGCCAACGGTCGTATCATCTTCTCCTTACCGATAAAGAGGTGGGCACCGTGGTCGTGCAGGGCGTTGACAGCGGGGAAGGGTCCCTTGCCGTCAGGGATAAGCACATAGGCGGAAACGGTGTAATAGCGTGACAGTCGTATCTCCATCTTCCGGGCTCGGTAGCCGTCGCGTTGCTCCTCGGCGATGATGGTGAAAGAGGTGAAGGGTGAAGAGTGAGTGGTGAGTGGAGGTGGTGGCGGTGTCAGCATACAGTCAAAGACCTTCTGGCGGGCTGCACGCCGCCATTCATCGAAGTCGGTGATGGGACTGTTGCCCCACGCCATAGGGTAGGTGAGGTCTTTCAGAAGCGAGTCGGCATAGACGGGCAGGTTGCGTCGGAACTCGAACTTCGACCGCTTTTGCGCCGCTATGCGGCTAACGAAAAAAGAACATTGAAGAGTGAATAATGCCGCGAGTATTATCCACCTGATGTTTATGATCCGGTTTGTCATCTCTTCACTTTTCACTTCTCACTTTTCACTTCTCACTTTTCACTAGGCACGCAGTGCCGTAGTGCCGCTACTGTAAAAAGTCCATTTGCCGTCTGAGTGCCTGCAACTCGTCACGTACACCAATCAGTCGGCTCAGCACGTCGGCAGTCTTGTCGGCACCCTGACGGTTGTTGTTGATGATCTTCTTGGCGGCAGACAGTTTGAAACCGCGTACTTTCACCAGGTTATGGATGAGCTTGAGTTGCTCAATATCCTTCTCCTGATACTGGCGCACCTTGGACGGCCCTGAAGTCTTGGGTTTCAGGAAGGGAAACTCCGTTTCCCAGTAGCGCAGGGTACTCTCGTTGAGGCCGAACATTTCGGCCACCTCCTTGATGCTGTAATACAGCTTCTGTGGTTGATATGCGTTCAGTGCCATATATTCTTTATTTCTTCAATTCTTTAGTCATTCAATCTTCTTTTTCTCCCCACAGAGCGTCGTACAGTTCGCGGCTGCCGTCTATCGTCGGGTCTTCTATTTCGGCCGACGGCTGGCTGGCTGCCAGTGCGTCGGTTGTTTCCATGTCCAGTATCTCCGTCAGCGGAGTCATATATATCTTCTTCATAGTCGTATCCATTTTTTTACTTAATCATCTTTTTACCGTTCACAATATAGACGCCCTTCTTCAGGTTACCCTTCACTTTGCGGCCGTCCAGCGTGTAGATTTCACCTGTCACCATCGGCTCCATCTCCGGCATCTTGATGGCCGTTGTCTTATTGTCAACAGAGCGGATGATGAGGCGCGAAGCGTTGCTGTCGGCTAATGGCGTAAAGTAAGCTCGGAATGGATCTATCGTAGTTTTGCCGTGCTTGAAGGTTGAGCCTGTATCGTTCAGGGCATATACGTCGTCCAGTTCCTGTCTGATGGTTGTACCAACAAAGCTATAGTGTTCGCCCTCTTTTTCTGTTTCAGCATCTTTTACGATAGTGGCATTGGCACCAATAAACTTCAGTGTCTTTCCAGTCAGATTCCATTCCTCTCCCCATCTGTTACCTGGAACGGCAATGATGTAGGGCGTATTGGCTTTTAATTCGCTGACATAGCCGAAGGTAACGCTACCCTCGCCATCGCTGACCAACTGGCGCAGCCAGAATTGCTTGCCCGTGTCGCTGCTGCTATGGAACCAGTCAATTTCTTGTTCACCCACCATCACCTTCTGTACATCAAACGGGAGTATAATAGTTGTCCAACCGCTACCCGTACCGTCGGTACCTTGGGTGAAGGAACGCTCGTAGCTGATTTCCGTGGCGGTGAAGTCAATTGGAGCCGTGAAGCCGATGCTTTCGTCGGTCAGTTGTATGTTCTCGGCACTCGCCCCCTTGATGACATTAGCGTCCTCCAGACCTTCGATGTCAGCATCTTCGTCAATCACGAAGAGGCAGTTGGGGTCGGCAAATTCTGTGTCAACTGATTTCACCGATTTTATTCCTCTCAAGTCAACAGCAGTAACAGAAGGCGTGGGACGATAGTTTGATTCGGCAACCGCCATATCGCTCGTTCCGTCAGCCAGTATTACTTCCATACCTTCCTCAGCAGTGTAGTATTCTGTTTTAAAATGCCAGTTGCCACTTTTCTTTTGAATAGGAGATAATACGAATTGAGACCCCAATTCAGCATTGATGGTATAATCGTAAAATATGGAATCTCCAGGTATGATTACTGAAGGACGATACATGATGGCACTGTCGTATAGATAACCAACTGAACCACTGTAAACCTGTTCGCTATTGTTTTTGGCTATTACAGAGAAAGATATTACATCTCCAAAGATAATGTCTTCTTTCGTTTTATTATGAAAGGTTAATTTCATATCAAGGTCAATGTCATCAGATGCTTCATAGGCGACAATGTCCTGTGTACCCGTTCCTCCCTGTAGCCACGTTGAGCTGCTGGTTCCCGTTCCGAT
Source organism: uncultured Prevotellaceae bacterium (assembly GCA_937898415.1). Lineage (GTDB taxonomy): Bacteria > Bacteroidota > Bacteroidia > Bacteroidales > Bacteroidaceae > Prevotella. The sequence continues at coordinate 29,545 of CALDLA010000164.1, forward strand.
ATGCCAAGTGTCTGTACCTGCTTTACTTGGAGTGTAGTGGAAGTATACGTCAGTTTCCTGACCAGCGCGAAGCGCCACCTGTTCAGCTGATGAATAGCGGCTATTGTCGTTCATTACCAGATATAAGTTTCCATTATACTCAGAACCATGATTCATGATGGTTGCTTTCACTTCTTGCAGGATTCCAGCCATTTTATTTCTTGTATACACTACGTTCGTCACTTCCAAGTCAACGGTGGGCATTGCGCGTAGCGTCATGCTGGTCTCTGTCAACGTGGCTTCTATGTAGTACGTATCGCTCATGCCATCTTTTATCCAAGTGGAAGAGCTCCCTACACGGCAATTAGGAATAATCTTATAATTACCGGTCATATTTTTACCAAAACTTATTGTATATCCAGTATTATAATAGCCTCCAGGAGTGCAACTTCCACCATCAACAGATAGAATGTTCGATACATAATGATCCTGTTCATCATATAATCCAAGACCAAAAAGTACAGTTAAAGCCTCGTTGGTAGCATTGCCAACATTAAAATATATAGTAACATCACTGAAGTTTTCGTTTATTGAACTCCTGCTAAAAACGAAATCTTGTCCTCCTTTAACAGAAATGTTTTTTACTGACAGCCGTTTTACTTCTTCTATTATAGGTTCCTCTGTCGGCTTTTGTATTCCAATGATGGCGCTCTGCCCCGACGAATAGCCGTCTGCCGAATTGCTGCCTCCTATGCCGGTACCTTTGGGATTGGCTAACCATAGGACAAAGAAGCCATTATAATTACCATCCCATCCCCAGTTGAAGTGGAAAAGACCGTTACCATCGTAACCATCGCAGACAAACTCATGTCCAGCACCTCTGACCGTGCTACCGCCATACATGACTGGACGGTCGTTGGCTAACTCTTCATAGATGATGGACTCCCATTCGTCAATGCCGTAGTAAGCTCGTTCAATATAGCGGATGTTCTGGTCATAATTGAAATAGCTCTTTAATGCGTTAACGGCCAGACTGGCAACAGCAGAAGAACTACCTGATCCATAAGCCATATTCACACTATAGCCGCAATATTTCATCAAAGTGGCAACAGCCGTTTTGGCTGTAACAGATTCTGAGCCGCCGTACGTCTCCTTCATGCTATTCCAGTCGAATACTATTGGCTCTAATGAAGAATAATTGGCGTATTTGGGAATTGCGGTCGTTTCTTCCTTTGGCCATTTGTGGAAATACATGAGCTGAGCCATAGCCGTGGCCACACAACCTGTAACATTTGGTTTAACGGCATCGTTGTAAGGGGCATCCTGACCCCACTTCGTTTGAACTAACGGGTCAATAGCTGCCCAATCCCTTTCTGTAACACGGGCTGCACTCCTTGCCCCCGCCACTTCCGGCGTAGTCTTCAACTCATGAATCTCATCCGCATACCCCTGCAACCACGCCTTCATGTTGCTGGGAATATTCTCAGCATCAAAATCTCCCTCGTCGCTATAGCCGAGAATCCCGGGAGTACGGTCGTCGCCACTGACAATGACGAAACCCTGATGCTGGCCTACGTTGAACACATAGTAGTTGTCGCCGTCGGCTGCCTCAAACTGTAAGTCGGGGGTACTGACGTTAGTACCACGCGCCGCTGCAATCTTGCCCGAAATGAACTGCTGGGCCTTCTTCTGAGCCTCCGACTTGCTGACGGGAACTGCCTGAATCACTGCCGCAAACAACAGTAAATTGACCAGAAGGAATAGTTTTTTTCCCATGTTAAGCATCTTTTAATGATATCATTTTTAATTTTATGTTTGCAAAGATACGAATTTTCTGAAATATTTAGTAACTTTGCAGCCAAAATTTTAATAAAAAGTTAATAAAATGATGACAGCAAAAGAGATTCGCGACTCGTTCAAGCAGTTCTTTGAGTCCAAGCAGCACGCTATCGTACCGTCGGCCCCGATGGTCATCAAGGATGACCCCACGCTGATGTTTACGAATGCAGGTATGAACCAGTGGAAAGATATTATATTAGGTACGCGTGACCCGGAACCGCGTCGCCGTGCCGATACCCAGAAGTGCTTGCGTGTCAGCGGTAAGCATAATGACCTGGAAGAGGTGGGCCACGACACCTACCATCACACCATGTTCGAGATGCTGGGCAACTGGTCGTTTGGCGACTACTTCAAGGAGGGTGCCATTGATATGGCCTGGGAGTATCTGGTCGATGTCCTGAAGCTGAATCCCGAGGATTTGTATGTCACCGTCTTCGAGGGAGACCCGAAGGAGGGTTTGGAGCGCGACGACGAGGCTGCCGGCTACTGGCTGAAGCACGTGCCTGCCGACCATATCATCAACGGCAACAAGCACGACAACTTCTGGGAGATGGGCGATACGGGTCCCTGCGGCCCTTGCTCGGAGATTCACGTTGACTCCCGTCCTGCCGAGGAAAAGAAAAATGGCAAGCCCGGTCGTGAACTGGTCAACCAGGACGACCCGCAGGTCATCGAAATCTGGAACCTTGTGTTCATGCAGTATAACCGCAAGGCTGACGGCTCGCTTGAAAAGCTCTCGATGAACGTCATCGATACGGGTATGGGCTTCGAGCGCCTGGTCCGTATGCTGCAGGGTAAGCACTCCAACTACGATACCGACATTTTCCAGCCCATCATCAAGATGGAGCAGCAGATTACCGGCCTTTCCTATGAGACATATGAGGCCCATGAGGCCAATGGGGCCAATGGAACTAATGAGACTCAGGAGCAAATCAACGTCGCCATGCGTGTCTGTGCCGACCATCTTCGTGCCGTCGCCTTCTCGATTGCCGATGGTCAGCTGCCCTCGAACGCTAAAGCCGGCTACGTCATCCGCCGCATCCTGCGCCGTGCCGTCCGCTACGCCTATACGTTCCTCGGTCAGAAAGAGGGCTTCCTCTATAAGCTGCTGCCCACGCTCGTTGAGGAGATGGGCGACGCCTTCCCCGAACTGAAGGCTCAGCAAGCGCTCATCGGGAAGGTGATGAAGGAGGAGGAAGACGCTTTCCTGCGCACCCTCGACAAGGGTATTGGCTTGCTCAACGATGCAATGGACAAGCTCAAGGCTGATGGTAAGACCGAACTGGACGGCGTTCAGGCCTTCCGCCTGTTCGACACCTACGGCTTCCCCCTCGACCTGACGGAGCTGATCTGTCGCGAGAACGGCTTTACGGTCAACGAGGAGCAGTTCAACGTCGAGATGCAGAAGCAGAAAGACCGCGCCCGCAATGCTGCCGCTGTCGAGAACAGCGACTGGGTCACAGTGCCCGGAGGTTCTCCCGAGGGCATCGAGCAAACGTTCGTCGGCTACGACTACACCGAATACACCTGCCATATCTTACGCTACCGCAAGGTCACTCAGAAGAAGAACGAGTACTACGAGCTCGTCCTCGACTACACGCCGTTCTACGGCGAGATGGGTGGTCAGGTAGGTGATCAGGGTGTGCTCGTCTCTGAGAACGAGACCGTCCAGATTATTGACTCTAAGCGTGAGAACGGTCAGACCGTCCACATTGTCAAGCAACTGCCCAAGGATCCCTCGGCAGAGTTCATGGCTTGCGTCGATACTGACAAGCGCGATGCCTCGGCTGCCAACCACACGGCTACCCACCTGCTGGACTATGCCCTGAAGCAGGTGCTCGGCGACCACGTCGAGCAGAAAGGCTCCTTTGTCTCGCCCGACACGCTGCGCTTTGACTTTTCACATTTTGAGAAGGTCAGCGACGAGCAGCTGCGCGAGGTGGAGCGTATGGTCAATGATATGATTCGTCAGGACCTGCCCCGCGACGAGCATCGTGATATGCCGATGGAGGAAGCCAAGAAGTTAGGGGCCATCGCCCTCTTCGGTGAGAAGTATGGTGACAAGGTTCGTGTCATGCGCTTTGGTCCGTCGTGCGAGCTCTGTGGTGGTATCCACGCCACCTCTACCGGTCGTATAGGCTTCTTCAAGATTATTAGCGAGGCCAGCGTGGCTGCCGGTATCCGTCGTATCGAGGCCAAGACAGGCCGTGAGTGTGAGGAACTACTCTATAACATCGAGGATACGCTGAAGGCCGTCAAGTCGTTCTTCAACAACGCCAAGGACCTGCAGGGCGTCATCCGCAAGTATATTGAGGAGCATGACACGATGAAGAAGGAGATTGAGTCGTTCCAGGCTCAGGCTGTGGAGCGCTATGCCAAGCAGCTGGTGGAGAAGGCCCGCGACGTCAACGGCGTGAAGGTTGTCACGGCCGTGATGCCTCTGGATCCTGCCGCTGCCAAGGATTTGGCCTTCAAGATTCGTGCTGCCGTCGAGGGTTCCCTGCTCTGTGTCCTCGGCACCAAGTACCAGGATAAGCCCCAGCTCTCCATCATGATGAGCGACGACATGGTCAGTGACCACCAGTTGAACGCTGGACAGATGGTGCGCGAGGCCGCTAAGCTCATCCAGGGTGGCGGCGGTGGGCAGCCCCACTTCGCCCAGGCTGGCGGTAAGAACGCCGATGGTCTCTCGGCTGCCGTCGACAAGGTCATTGAGCTGGCTGACTTGAAGTAATATGAATAAATTGATACTATGGGTGCTTGCCGTCACCCTGGTCTGCGGTTATATGGTGCTGAGCTCATGCTCGAATGAGGATGAGCCTTCGGCACCAGACAAAGCGTACACAGGCGTACCGCTCGTCATTCTCGATACCGACATCTGTTCATCGACCGACGACCTCTTCGCATTAGAGATGCTCTGCCGCTACGATGACAAGAAACTGTGTCGGTTTCTGGGTGTGGTGGTGGATCGTGAGGGCGAAGAGAATGCTGATTTTGCCGATGTGATGAACACGTATTTCGGCCATCCGGATGTTCCTGTCGGACTAGTGAAGGATGGTATCAAGAATCCGAAGGTGTGGATAGACTATGCATATGTAGCCTATATGACTGAGGCAGACGGCATCACTCCGATGTTTCAGCGCACCAACCAAACCGGAATTCGCCCCGACGGCTATCAGCTCTATCGCCGTCTGCTTTCTCAGCAGCCCGACCACTCGGTGAGCATTGTGTCGATAGGCTTCCTCACCAGTCTGGCGCAGTTGCTACAGTCAGAAGCAGATGAATACTCTGCCTTGAGTGGTGTGGAACTGGTTCGGCAGAAGGTGAAGTGCATCTACTTGCAGGGTGGAGTCTTCGGTGATTCCGAAGAAGCCGACTACAACTTTGTCCAGGGCATCCCGTTCACGCAAACTTTCTTTGAGCTGTGGCCAAAGGACGTGGACATGGTCTTTTCGCCTATGGAAGTGGGACAGGACGTGGATTACACACCTGAGCAGGTCATCGCCGATGTGTCGTGGACTGACCGCCACCCTATCAAGCAGGTGTATTTGGCGTGCGAATGCGATACTGGTCAGAGGATGTGGGACCCTATGTGTGTCATTCAGACCGTGGAGGGTGATGCGCTCTTCTCACTCAGCGAAAGAGGCACCATCAGCATTACGCCGCAGGCTCAAACCATCTTTACCCCGTCAGCCACAGGAAATGTGCGCTACCAGAAACCAGGCGATGCCCAGTGGGTCGCTATGATGCTGGAGAAAATCAGGGTGATGAACAAAATGGATACTTTTTGACTAAGTAGACGGTGTCTTTCACGGCGTTTGTCGGCGGTAAATCTCGATGGAGTTGACGATGTTCTGCCAGAGGATGTAGCAGCCGGGGCCGACGCTGGAGAGGGGATTCAGATAGGCGGTGGAGAGCCAGATGGCAAAGGCGGTGTTCTTCTGACCAAGGGCCTGACCTGCCTCCTGCGTATGGTCGAAGTAATGGCCGATGAAGCGGCCTACAGCAAACTGCACGATGCAGATGATGAGACCTAGGAAGGCTATGGCCGTGAGCAGCCAGACGGTGGCCTCGGCATGAACGATGTTCTTGACCGTGGTGCCTGTGACAATCATCAGCGAGCAGGCCCAGAGGTAGTAGCTGAGGTCGCGGATGGAGATAATCTTGCGATGCAGGCGGTGCAGATGGTGTTTTACGATGTAGGCCAGCAGCATGGGGACGATGAGTACGAGGAACACTTCGTGGAGAATCTTCATGAAAGCGGCCCAGAAGGTGATGTCGGCACCCTTCTCAATCAGCGGGAAGCAAACGGGTACCAACAGCGCCGTGAGGAAGTTTGACAGGAAGGTGTAGGTGGTCATCTGCTCGAGCGAGCCGCCTAACTTCTGGGTGACGACAGCTGCCGCCGTGGCGCAGGGCGAGATGATGCACATCAGGAGTGCCTCCATCAGCACCATCGAGTCGCCTGTCATGTGGAACCCTAATATCAAGGCCATCAGCACGCCGATGAACAAGACCTGGAACACGCCCACCCACCAGTGCCACATGACGGGGCGCAGCTTACGGAAGTCAACCTTGCAGAACGTGACGAACAGCACTAGGAACATGAACAGGGGCAGGATGGCGGCGAAGAATGGAGCCATCGCCGTGCCTGCAGCGTCGAGCTGCGGCGTGAAGGCGAACAGCAGGTAGGCTGCTGCTCCTGTCCCCATGGATACGGGCAGCGTCCAGTCCTTCAGGAAACGTATCAGACTCTTTCCTCGCATACCGTGTAGATATAGTTGTGGGCTAATTGTTCGACGGTGGTGAACTTCCAACGCTCGCTGTCGTCGAGGGCCGTCTTCAGATCGTCGGTGATGCCCTCGCCCGTCAGTTTCAGCCGTGCTTCCTTCATGGTCCACAGTCGGATGAAGGCTACGTCGGGACGCTGTGCGTTGGCTATCAGCTGGAGTTCACGGTCGTTCATGGTGTAGCGGGCCACGCCGTCGTTGTAACGGCTGACGGACTCCACGTCGATGCCGATGGGGCGGGTGCTGACAGCGCAGGCAACGGCCTCGCGGCAGTGGCTCAGGTTGAAGTGTATCTCGGGGTGGCCGACGAAGATGGGCTTGCCGTGCTCGCCGTATTCAAAGACGGGATTGGCGGTAATGCCAAACTCCTCGTGCAATGCCTTCTTTAATAATAGGTACGCAAGGATACAAGTCCGCTGTCCCCGTTCGAACTTGAAGCGGAGGGCCTGCTCTCGCCGTTGCTTACTGACCAGCTGCAACGCGGCGCCGAGGTCGAAGTCCATGATATGTTCGTCGATATAGACCATTTCGCCTGCAAAGGTAAAGTATTTTGAAGGAGATAAAGGAGTTAAAGGAGTTAAAAGGAGTTAAAGGACAATACTTTTTGCGCGAAAATCATTACCTTTGCGCAAACAATTTACTGTTTAACCGCTAAAAACTTAAAGTCTATGGATTACAAGATTATCGACATCGAAGGTGTAGGCGACGTGTACGCCGAGAAACTCACTACAGCAGGTATCAACAAGGTTAGCGAGTTGCTGGAGAAGTGTGCTGCTCCCAAGGGCCGTAAGGAACTGGCCGAGGCAACGGGCATCTCTGAGAAACTGATTCTGAAGTGGACGAACCATGCCGACCTGTTCCGCATCAACGGCGTTGGTCCGCAGTTTGCCGAACTGTTGGAGGCCGCTGGCGTTGACACCGTCAAGGAGTTCCGCCACCGCGTGGCTGAGAACCTGCAGCCAAAGCTGGCCGAGGTGAACGAGCAGAAGAACATCTGCAACCGTGTGCCAGCCGTCAGCGAGGTGCAGAAGATGATTGACCAGGCCAAGGAACTGGAGCCAAAGATGACGTACTAAAAAGCAAACAACAAAAAAGAGAGGCGCTTCCACGAAGGAGGCGCCTCTCTTTTTTGTTGTCGGTGGGTTACTTGACCAGAACCTTCTGAGCCTTGCCGCCGCTGATGATGATGTTCACACCACGCTGCAGACGGCCCGACTTCACACCAGTCAGGGTGTAGATGCCGTCAGACAGGCAGTTGTCTTCCTTGACAGAAGCAATCTTGGTGGCGATGGGGCCTTCCCATCCCGTGTTGTCACCCTTGGCTGTCAGAGTCAGCGTCCAGCCGCCGGCTGAGAACCAGTTGCCGCCGAACACCTTCTCGGTCTTGCTGTCCTCCGTGCCGGTCTTGGCACCGATGAGCAGTTCGTGGTTGGTCACCACGATGCCGGTCATCTCCTGATGCTTCCAACCGCGACCTACGTAGTCGCCATCGACGGTGTTGATAGTGTAGATGGTGTAGTCCTCGTCGGTATAGTCGCCTGCCTCGTAGGCAGCCTTGGCAGCCTCCCAGATGGGTCCGTGAGTGTCGGAGGCAATCGTCTGTACCTCTTCGCCATCCTCATTGACGCCCATGTAGTAGTCGAGGGGAATCTCCACGAATGTGGTGTCGTTGCCGACGGCATTCAGGATGTAGGCACCCTCAGCCGGAGTACGGGTATAGACGCCGACGGTGTAAGTGCCGTTGGGCAGACCGGTGATGAGCTGCGTAGCGCTGTAACCCTGCAGACCGCCGCTGTTGTATGAGTCGATGTAGCGGGTAGAGGTGTCGCTGAGCCACTGTCCGCCGTTGGTGTTGCTGTTGCCATTACCCTTGACGAACGTCCATCCGCTCTCACTCTCCAGCTTCGGGTTCTTGATGAAGGCGGTGTAGTCCGTGCCATCCGATTCGTAGATGCTCTGCTTCTCAGCCAGTGCGACGACGTCTTTCAAGGCCTCCACGTACTCGTTGACAGTGGTCTGGTCCTTCATCTCGCTGACGAGGGCAGCCTTCTGGGCAGCCATCAAGGCCTCGATGGCCTCCTTGGCCTTGCCGTCGGTGGTCAGTGCTGCCTCGGCGGCGTTGTTGTAGGCCGGGGTGTAGGTGTTCAGGTAGTTCTTCAGCAGGTCAACCTGAGCGTCGAACTTCGTGTAGGTAGCCGTGTCGCAAGCAATCCATCCCATAACATAGTCGTAAGCATACTGCATGATGTCCTCAGCAGCATCGTAGCCGTCGCCGCCACCGCTTCTCAGCGTGTTCTTCACCTTGAGCAGCGTCTTGCTGTCGATGTCTTCCACCTCTTCGGGCAGGTAGTCGGTGTACTTGGCGATACTCTTCTCAGCCTCAGTCATGGCAGCGGTCAGGGCGGTCAGGGCCTTGACATAGTCGGTAGACGTGGCGTACATGGAGATGGAGTCCTTCAGTGCCTTCTGGTCAGCCTTGAACTTCATCTGGTCGGCCATTTCGTTGGCAGCTGCCACCTTGGCGTCGAGTGCGTTCTTGGCAGCGTCGGCAGGTGCGGCACCTAAATAATTAAGGTGGAAGTTGGTGGCCAGGAACCATCCGGCGGATGCATTACCATCGCCAGTACCCTCAGCACCGATGGTCAGCTTGCCGTCGATGACGAGCACCTTGTCATCAGCCGTCATGTTGATGGTCTCCCACTCAGCATAGTCATAGCCCTCAGACTCGAGTGCCTTCGTAGAGGTCTTCTTCTCAGCGATACTTTTGGCGAAGACACGCTGGGTGCCGTTGGCATAGCCGCTCTGGGTGATGAGGTCAGCCGTAACGGTATAGTAGCCATTGGGCAGTCCTTCGATGTCCTGTGCAATAGCCACCGTAGTGGTGAAGTTCGAGTTCCAGGCGTTCCAGCAGCTGCGCTCAGCCTGGAAGTTCAGACGCTGGTCGCCGCCAGAGGCTCCGGCAATGTACCAACCCGTACTGTTCAGATCGGGGCTGGACGCACTACCTGAGACATAGCGGTCGTTACCGTCTTCGTCGTAGCGGAGGGGATACTCCCAAACGCCGTCTTTCAGTACAGGCTCAGCATTGGCGTTAATGAACCAGGGGTGCTGGACGAACAGCGTGAAGTCGGCAGGCTGCTCAGCGCTGGCCTGTTGGGTAATAATGTAAGCCTTGATGGCAGCCTCACATTCGGCAGCAGCCACCAACATGAGCTCGCAGAGATTCTCGAGGCCCTGCTCGTTCTCCTGGTAAGCCTGAATCTTGTCGTAGACGGCCTGCAGGTCGGCCTTGCCGGCGTAGTCGGTGGTCTTCAGCAGGTTATCCATCTTCTGGAGCATACCGTCAACGTCGTCGACCGCTGCAATAGCCTCGCGGAAAGCCGCAATGCGGGCGTTCGCCGTTTTTATGTTGGCCTCCATTTCAGCCTGGTCGTCACTGACTGCCATTTCCTCAATGTCCATCTTGTAGTCGCTGATTTCGCCTGCCAGTCCGTTGTGGTTCTTGGCGAGGGCCTCGTCAATCAGTTCGTCACAGGTGGCAGCAAGGTCTAACAGGTCCGACTGCAACAGCTTCAAGGGGTCGGCATCGCCAATCTTGTAGAGCTTGATACCGTCAAGCGCAACGATAGGCTGTCCGCCCGAACCGGCATTGGCAGCCTGATAGCCGAACTGCATCGTGAATTCAGCTGTAGGCGTAAACTCGAATTCGTGCTTAGTCCATTCTTGTGCATTAAGTCCAGTACCTTCATCGTCCTTGAAAACATCCTTGCGACACTGAATCTGAGTCAGGTCAGCGGCAACAGCTGATGTATTGGGGTTGATATTAATGGTCCAATACTCTAAACGATAGACGGCACAAGGCAGCTTAACAACCTGCTTGTAAATGGCACTATTAGTCCAACCAGCACGCAGGTAGACAAAGCCTTCTCCACCGTCAAATTCAGTTGGACGGGCGGGCACCTCAAGATAGGTGGAGCCATCGTCGGCAATGGGTATTGACTGAGCCTGCAGGTCGTAAGGCACAGAACCGAAATAGGTCCACTCGCACTTTGGGAATTCGGAGTTCGACTCCATCGTCCAACCCTTGATACGGCCCTTGAAACCGTTCACAGCCTCCATCTTGCGGCCGTCGGGACGGCTCTGACTGCTGGTGGTTTTCGGACGAGCATAGACGGTACTGTCGGCAGCGATGTAGGCCCAGCTACGGTCGCTCAGCGAGGTGTTTGTACTTGTGGCCTCTTTCATCGTACCGTCAACCTGAAATGTCAGGTCCTCGTCGAATCCGGCATTCTGAATGTAGTGAGTTACATCCTCATTCTGGGCGAACGATGCCATCGACATCATTGCCCCCATTGCAATAAGTAAGAGTTTTCTCATAAAAACAAAATTAGTAAAGTTAGTATATAATATATCGGTTATTTCGCTATAGACGGTGCAAAGATAGGAAAAAAACTTTTTCCTGCCAAGTTTTTTTCATTCTTTTTATCAGTTGAAAGAAAAAAAGTCCCCAATGCTTCACAGCATCGGGGACCGTTGATTTGTCTTTATATATTAGTCAGTAGTTGGTATTGTGTGTCTTTATCGGGGTAGATTGAATGCGACGGTCATCTCCTTCATCTGCTCGTCGCTCATGCCTTCAGGCTCGAAGCCCATGCACTTGGCATTGATATAAATCTTGGCCGACTTAGAGAGCACGTCAATCTGGTCGAAGGCATCCATCACGTCCTTGCCCTTGGCAAACACACCGTGCTTCTCCCACATCACCACGTCGTAGTCCTCCAGTTCTTTCAGCGTAGCGTCGGCCAGGGCGTTGGAGCCGGGCAGGGTATAGGGCACGATGCCGAGTCCTAACGGACAGAAGGCTTTGGTCTCAGGAATCATCGACCACAGGATGCGTGTCAGTACATCCTTGCCGAGGAACTCACGCTTGTGGCTCATGGCCACCAACTCAATGGGATGGGTGTGGACGGTAGCCTTATAGCCACTGCCCGTCTCTATCTGCTTGGCGTGAACCGTCAGGTGACTGGGCAGTTCGCTAGTGGGCATCACGGCTTGGTCGGCAATGATGACATAGCTGGCACAGTCGTCGAGGATGCGGATAATCGAGCCGTTGTCCATCGGCCAGCGGGCCAGGTCACGCATTCGCTTTCCCGTTCCTTTGCAGTAGAAGTAGCAGCCTTTCAGGGCGGGCAGGGTGACACCAATCTGCTTGATGTCGCTGATGGCGGGCAGCTGGCGAATCTCGTCGTCAACATACTCCGTGATGTTCACTGTGATGTTTCCACCGTTACGCTCAGCCCATCCGTTCTGCCACAGATAGCCGGCAACTTCTGCCACTTTGTCAATCTCGGCCTTCAGTGCGAGACGACCCTCTAAGATACTTTTCATTGCTGTTGTTTTAAATTGACGCTGCAAAGGTATACTTAATTCTCGTGATTGCGGCACAAAAAATGATTTTTGCGCTGCAATTTCTGATATAATATTTCGTTATATCAAATTTTTGCCGTACCTTTGCAGTCTATGAGTGAAAATGTAATATTGGTTGACGCCGACTATGTGGACAAGGTGGCCTTCGACCTGACAGTGAACTTCGAGCGGATGATAGGTCGCCGCATACCGCAGGCTGATATGGCACGGTGGGTAGATTGTGTGGCACTGGACGGTGGACTGCGTCAGGGCGTACATGAGACGCGGGTCGTGTTGATTCACGACAAGGCGTCTGTCGGCATGAAGTATTTCGTGCCAGGAGAATTCAGCCAACTGAAGGATCAGGCCTTCCGTGATAACTTGGGCGAATTTGCCTTTGAGGCCTATCCTGTAGAGGAACTGACCACCAAGGAGGACTTCTTCACGGATGCCCTGCAGGCCATTTGCCAGCAGCAGGAGGTGAAGCGCATCATGGTGGTGGCTGACGACGTATATTATAATAAGGTACGAGAGGCACTGAACCGTTTGGATGAAAAAGAAGAGAGACGTATCACCGTCTTTGCCATGCAGCCCATGCCGGGCGGCTCCTTCCGTCAGGAGATTCTGGGCTACTCGCTGATGGCGGCGTTAGGCATCCGTGGGGAAGAAGTGAAGACTGATAATTGAGAATTAAAGATTGATAGTTATTATGATTGAAAAGATTTTCTCTCCCGAGAGTTACTCGCTGTTAGGACAGTGGGCTCTCGGATTCTGCAAGAGCCTTGTTGTGGCTGCCATCGTCTATTTCGTTGGTAGTCGGCTGATCAAACTGGTATCGAAACTCGTGACAAAGGGGCTGGAGCGCAGCAAGGTTGACCCCTCGCTGTTCACGTTCCTCACCAGCATCGTTAACGTGGTGCTGTGGTTCGTCCTCGCCATCATCATCATCTCTATCTTTGGCATCGAGACGTCATCGTTTATCGCCCTGTTCGCATCGGCCGGTATGGCTATCGGCATGGCCATGAGCGGAACGCTGCAGAACTTTGCCGGAGGCGTGATGATACTGCTATTCAAGCCTTTCCGTGTAGGTGACTTCATCGAGGCTCAAGGCTATGCAGGCGTGGTCAAGGAAATACAGATTTTCAACACCATCATCCGTACAGGTGACGCCCAGATTATCATCATCCCCAATGGCGGACTCTCTACCGGCACGATGAAGAACTCCAGTAAGGAACCTTATCGTCGTGTGGACCTGGAGTTCCAGTTTGAGTATGGTGCCGACTACGACGAGGTGAAAGCGGCTATCCTGGATGTACTGCAGAAGCACCCTCTCGTGCTTCAAGGTCCCGTTGATGACTCGACAGTCGTTGCAGCTCCGTGGATTGGCTTGCTGAAGCTGGGCGACAGCGGTGTATCAGTGATTACCCGCTCCTGGTGCAAAGGCGCTGATTATTGGGCAGTTTATTTCAATCTGAACGAGACCGTCTATCAGATGTTGAAGGAGCGCGGATTCATGTTCCCCTTCAACCGCCTGGATGTGAATATATTGAATAAGGAATAAACTATAAGCATTGATATAATATGGCAAGAGTACTGATGATTGGCGCCGGAGGCGTCGCTACAGTGGCAGCGTTCAAGATAGCTCAGAACGCTGACGTGTTTACGGAGTTTATGATTGCAAGCCGCCGCAAGGTGAAGTGCGATCAGATTGTGGAGGCCATCCATAAGAAAGGCTACACCCTGCCTATCAAGACGGCACAGGTGGATGCCGACGACGTGGAGCAGCTGAAGGCACTGTTCAATGACTACAAACCTGAACTGGTCATCAACCTGGCATTGCCCTATCAGGACCTGACAATCATGGATGCCTGTCTGGCCTGCGGCTGTAGCTATCTGGACACGGCCAACTATGAGCCTAAGGACGAGGCACACTTCGAGTACTCCTGGCAGTGGGCCTATCGCGACCGCTTCCGTGAGGCTGGCCTGACGGCTATCCTCGGCTGCGGATTCGACCCAGGTGTGACCAGCATCTATACGGCCTATGCCGCCAAGCATCATTTCCAGGAGATGCAGTATCTGGATATCGTCGACTGTAATGCCGGCGACCACCACAAGGCTTTTGCCACCAACTTCAATCCGGAAATCAACATCCGCGAGATTACCCAGAAGGGACTTTACTGGGAAGAAGGCAAGTGGGTGGAAACTGAGCCGTTGGAGATTCACAAGGACCTGACCTATCCCAACATCGGCCCACGCGACAGCTATCTGCTGCACCATGAGGAGATTGAGTCGCTGGTCATCAACTATCCCACCATCAAACGCGCCCGCTTCTGGATGACCTTCGGACAGCAGTACCTAAAACATCTGGAGGTGATTCAGAACATCGGCATGAGCCGCATCGACGAGGTGGTCTATGAAGCTCCGTTGGCCGATGGTTCCGGCGTAGCCAAAGTGAAGATAGTCCCCCTGCAGTTCCTGAAGGCCGTGCTGCCTAACCCGCAGGATCTCGGCGAGAACTACGAAGGCGAGACCAGCATCGGCTGTCGCATCCGTGGTATTGGTAAGGATGGTAAGGAGCACACCTATTATGTATATAATAACTGCTCTCACCGTGCTGCCTACGAGGAAACTGGCATGCAGGGTGTTTCCTACACAACTGGTGTTCCTGCCATGATTGGTGCCATGATGTTCTGCAAAGGTCTCTGGCGCAAGCCTGGCGTCTACAACGTCGAGGAGTTCGACCCCGATCCCTTCATGGAGCAGCTCAGCAAACAGGGATTACCCTGGCATGAGATTCATGATGGCGACTTGGAACTCTAATAACGATATAAAGTAATAACGATAAAACGAAATAATCAAAAACTATGGCAAAGAAAGAAGAAAACAACGAACAGCTGACCCAGCAAGAGGAGAAAATGAAAGCCCTGCAGGCTGCTATGTCGAAGATAGAGAAGGACTTTGGCAAAGGCAGTATCATGAAACTGGGCGACGAGAAGATTGAGAATGTCGAGGTGATACCCACAGGTAGCATCGGACTGAATGTCGCTCTCGGCGTGGGTGGCTACCCTAAGGGGCGCGTCATTGAGATTTACGGTCCGGAGTCGTCAGGTAAGACAACCCTGGCCATCCATGCTATAGCTGAGGCGCAAAAACAGGGCGGCATCGCTGCGTTTATTGATGCAGAACATGCCTTTGACCGCTTCTATGCCGAGAAGTTGGGTGTTGATGTCAGCAACCTGTATATCTCGCAGCCTGACAATGGTGAGCAGGCGCTGGAGATTGCTGACCAGCTGATACGCTCGAGTGCCGTTGATATCGTGGTGGTTGATTCAGTGGCTGCCCTGACGCCGAAGAAGGAGATTGAGGGCGACATGGGCGAGTCGGCTGTCGGACTGCATGCACGACTGATGAGTCAGGCTCTGCGTAAGCTTACTGGCACGATTGCCAAGACTAATACCACCTGTATCTTCATCAACCAGTTGCGCGAGAAGATTGGCGTGACGTTCGGCAATCCTGAGACGACGACGGGTGGTAATGCGCTGAAGTTCTATGCCTCGGTGCGTTTGGACATCCGCAAGGTGACCAGCATCAAGGACGGCGACAACGTGGTTGGAAACCAGGTTCGTGTAAAAGTGGTGAAGAACAAGGTGGCTCCCCCGTTCCGCAAGGCGGAGTTCGAAATTACCTTTGGCGAGGGCATCTCGAAGATTGGCGAGATTCTGGACCTCGGCGTGGAGTATGGCATCGTCAAGAAGAGTGGATCGTGGTTCAGCTATGGCGACCAGAAACTGGCTCAGGGACGCGATGCCACGAAACAGTTGCTGAAGGACAATCCGGAACTCTGTGAGGAATTGGAGGAAAAAATCATGGCTGTGATTGCCGACAAGGGCTAGTTCTTGGCAGTCAATCCAAACCGAAAAGTTAATCGGGCCGCCCTGATGGAGCGACCCGATTTTTTTTGGTTAGGTTACTTTTTCTTCTTTGCAGTTGCTTTCTTTGCAGTTGTTGCCTTGCGGCGTTTGGTCGTTGTCTGCTTGGCATTAGAGCGGTCAACGTTGGTGCCGATAACCTTACCGCTGCCGTCGAAGTTGACAATCAGCAACTTGCCATTCGAGCGGTTATAAATCCAGTCGTGACGTCCGTTAGCGCTTTCTACGGTATTGTTAGGCTCACCCATGGCCGATGTGACTTCGTACTCGGACATACCAAGGATGACACGACCGGCACGGATGGCTGCACGAGCGGCCTGACTGGTTTGGCTGGCCTTTCCGGCACCCATGGCGAAGAGATAGCCGAAATAATCCTCACGTCGTCCGTCGATGTCGCCTGTCACGTTGTCAACGTTCTTGAAGGTGACTTCTTTAAAATAGATACGGCGCGACTCAAGTTCCTTTAGTGTCAATGTGACATACTCGTTGTTCCTGTTTGGCAGCAGGTTCTCAATGGTGAACGACGTCATACGGGGAACCTTCAGCGTACGCTCCTTGCCATCACCCTTCGATATCATGTTTGTGGAGTACTTCGTATGTACCGTCTTGCCGAGATACTCTTCCAAGTCCTTTGCGACTGCCATAATGACATCCTGTATCTCAAACGACCCAGCAAACTGGAACTTGACATTGTCATTGACAAACTCGTTATCGCGCATGCCGCTGTTCGTCTTTGATATGGCAACGTTCTGGTAGAATTCCTTGCCGTTCTTGTCCTCTACGATAATCTTCACGGGGAAGCTGCGTGTGCCGACGCCAATGGCTGTCACCTTTACTTCCTCATTCATGGGAACAGTAACTTCCTGAAAGCCTTCACCGTCGTATTCCGTGTCAATGCGGTAGGTGGTGGTCTTGGTGAACAGCGTTTTGCCCATCAGTTTCTCGCGGGCAATGTCAACATCACCTAAGTAGGCCAGCGTAGGAACACCATACTTGCCAAAGCAGTAGTCGTCAAACGAACCGTTGGGTACCTCAAAATAGTAGTCGCGGTCGTTGTCCTGGCACTTGAAGTTAATGTGGGCGTGGCCGTCGTTTCCCACGGTATGACCTTGGTATATCATGATTTTGTGGCGGAGGGTCATACTGCTAACCTCCTTCCCGTTTTGAGTGGGGTCGTGGAAGGTCTTCACCACCATGTCGTACTTCTCGGGCATCACCATGAACTTCATACCTTCCTGCCAGTCACACAGACTGTAAAATTTGAAGTTCTCGGAGATGAAGTCGTGTGCTTTCTCCTCCTCGGTCTGCTGATTGGCAAGACTGTCGCCCTGTTCGGCCATAGCCACTTTCTTCGCATTCTTGGTTTTTACCAAATAGTCGTTCGCAGTCTGCTGAGCTTGTACAAACCCAAACAAGAGGGCCATGCCTGCTGTCAGAATTGTTTTTTTCATATACAATAGTATTACGTTGACATCAATTTTGCTGCAAATATAGGAAAAACTTTTGAAATATGTGCCAAAATGGCGTAACAAAAAACATTTTTCTGCGTTTTTCTTGTTTTTGGCATGTGCTTTGCTACTAATTTGGCGTCAAAACTTGATTAATAATAATAAAAACAATACAGAATTATGGGAAAGATTATTGGAATTGACTTAGGAACTACCAACAGCTGCGTTGCCGTATTCGAGGGTAACGAGCCCGTAGTGATTGCCAACAGCGAGGGTAAGCGTACGACGCCTTCAGTCGTTGGTTTTGTGGAGAACGGTGAGCGTAAGATTGGCGACCCCGCCAAGCGTCAGGCTATCACCAACCCGAAGAAGACCGTTTACTCGATTAAGCGCTTCATGGGTGAGAACTGGCAGCAGACGGAGAAGGAAATATCGCGCGTACCTTATAATGTAGTAAATGAGGGTGGCTATCCCCGTGTCGACATCGACGGTCGTAAGTATACGCCGCAGGAGATTTCGGCAATGGTGCTGCAGAAAATGAAGAAGACTGCCGAGGACTATCTCGGACAGGAGGTGACGGACGCTGTCATTACCGTGCCTGCTTACTTCTCTGACTCTCAGCGTCAGGCCACCAAGGAAGCCGGTCAGATTGCCGGCCTCAATGTCCGCCGTATCGTCAACGAGCCTACGGCTGCCGCTTTGGCATACGGTGTCGACAAGGCCAACAAGGATATGAAGATTGCCGTCTTCGACCTCGGTGGTGGTACGTTTGATATCTCTATCCTGGAGTTCGGCGGCGGTGTGTTCGAGGTGCTCTCGACCAATGGTGACACTCACCTCGGTGGTGACGACTTTGACCAGGTGATTATCGACTGGCTGGTTCAGGAATTCAAGAACGACGAGGGTGCTAACCTGAAGGACGACCCGATGGCCATGCAGCGTCTGAAGGAGGCTGCTGAGAAGGCTAAGATTGAGCTGTCTTCGAGCACTAGCACCGAAATTAACCTGCCGTATATCATGCCCGTCGGTGGTGTTCCCAAGCACTTGGTGAAGACGCTGACACGTGCTAAGTTCGAGCAGTTGGCTCACGAGCTGATTCAGGCTTGTCTTGTTCCCTGCCAGAACGCTATGCGCGACGCCGGTCTGAATACTGCTGATATCGACGAGGTCATCCTCGTAGGCGGTTCCAGCCGTATCCCCGCCGTGCAGACGCTGGTTAAGAACTACTTCGGCAAGGAGCCTTCAAAGGGTGTGAACCCCGACGAGGTGGTGG
>CALDLA010000165.1 GCA_937898415.1 uncultured Prevotellaceae bacterium
GCTTGTCGTTGATTTCGTAGTAGCCGCCGGTTGAGTTGTAGGTCAGGCCGCTGATTGCTTCCTGTGCCCCCGCCGTCGTGGCGGTGAGCAGCATCATGAGCAGCATCTTCTTCCGGGGCTCCCGGAAGTCTGCCCGGAGGGTCAATTCTGTCTTCCGGGGCTCCCGGAAGTCTGCCCGGAGGGTCGATTCTGCTTTCCGGGGCTCCCGGAAGTCTGCCCGGAGGGTCGATTCTGCTTTCCGGGGCTCCCGGAAGTCTGCCTGGAGGGTCAATTCTGCTTTCCGGGGCTCCCGGAAGTCTGCCTAGAGGGTCAATTCTGCTTTTCGAAGGGGTACGCGGCCAGAAATAAGGGTCGGTTCTGCCCGTCGTCGGGGCTTTCTCTGCCGCTCATTCTTGCGTCCCGATGGTAGCAAGCCAGCAGAGCTGGAGCGCCCGACCTGCGGTCGCCTACCCGTAGCCTTTCCCCTCCCTTCAAGGGGAGGGGAGATGCGCGGCCTACTTCACTACGAACTTACGGCCTCCATGGATGTAGATGCCGCTCTTCGTCGGCTTCCCGTCAAGCCTGCGACCGTCGAGGCTAAACCAATCTTCACCATTCACATCTTCCATCTTCCATCGAAACGACGCTCGTCGTTTCGTCCTCGCCGAAGTTGAAGTTGAACGCCGTCAGCTGTCGGGCGTTGTCAGCGTTGTCCTCGCCAATCTTGAAGTAGGCACGGAAGGCGCCGATGGTCATGGCGCCGCTGGGGTAGTACAGCGTATTACCCGCGCTGAGGAACAGGATGCATCGCTGGTGGCAATGGTCACCGTGGCGGTTGTCTTGTCGCCGGATAGGGTGTAACTGGAACCCGTTCCGCTGGCACTGAAGTCATTGGTGAAGAGCTTGTGGGCAGGGGCCGTCAGCGTGATGGTAGTGTTGGCAGGGAAGTAGCCATAGCCTCCATGACTGACGCAGAGCTGAGGACTGGTAACACCGCTGGGGATGCCGCTGACGGCACGCACGTGGGTGGTGTTGGCATCGGGGGCGCCGTGACCGTAATTGCCTACCGGGCGGTAGTAGTTGTTGGTGACAACGTCTCCGTTGTTGTAAGAACGTCCTATGAGGATTTCGTCGTGAGCATCATCATGAGCAGCACTAATACTGTTCTGTTTGTTGTTTGTGTCATTGTCTTTATCCCTATTTTTACTGTTGTTCCTGTTTACGGTTGGGCAGATTGTCAGAAGTGTCCTTAGCGGTTAAATGGTCGGTTGGTTTATTCGAGTCCGTTCTTCTTCATCAACTTCCGTAGTTCGCGGTTGGAAATGCTTGCCTGTTCATGGGGCGTGGCAGCCGAGCGCACCACATCGGTCTCGCTGTACGTCCAGCCCATCTTCGCTATCATCTTCTTAAAGAAGCTGACCTCGTGATTGGGGATGTTAATTGTAATTGCCGTCATATCGTCGATATTTGTAAACCGCTGCAAAGTTACGCAATTAATTTGGAACAGCGTACACTTCGGGCGTAAAACTTACGAAAAGCGGGCGAAAGTGCAGCAATTTTCGTCATCTGTTATTCTTGTGATTGCCGATGGGCATATATTGGAACAGGAGGTAGGAGACGAGGCCGAGGACGACGCCGGCGAAGACATCGATGGCGTAGTGGGCGCGGATGTAGACGGTGGAGAAGCACATCAGCAGGAAGAACGTGAGGACGACGTAGAAAAGACGGCGGCAGCGGGTGCGCCAGGCCAGTAGCAGCAGGACGAACGTGAGGCCGACATGACTGCTGGGGAAGGCGGCCGTGGGGCGTTCGCCGGCCACGTGGGCGATGATGATGAGGTAGTAGAACAGTCCGCCGTCGTAGCCGGGCATGTGCAACATCTCGTCGTGGGTCATGAAGTAGTCGCCGAGGTCGGGGAAGATGCCCTGGCTGATGTTGTCGAGCCCGGCGGCGAGGTAATAGAACTGCGGGCCTGAGACGGGGAGGGCAATGAAGACGACGTAGAACAGGAAGAACGAGGCGAGGATGACGAAGACCATGCGCAGGAAGTCCTGATAGCGCTGGAAGAAGTAGTAGATGACGATGGTGGCGATGAGCGTGTAGTAGGAGGCGTAGCCCAGGTACATGAGCTCGCTGAACACGGGATGACTGCACAGCTGTGAGAAGACCAGGGCGGGCTGGAAGCCGAAGAGCGACTGCTCGAAGGCGGCAAAGCGGTGGTCGAGGTTGGGCAGGATGCGGTTCAGCTCGAAGGTGTCGGGATACCACCACGACAGGAGTGCCAGCTGCAGGGCGACGCGGCAGAACATGGTGAAGCGGCAGGGCACCATGCGGTAGACGCCCCAGAGGGCGGCAGTGGTGATGACGATGCGGACACGCCCCCAGAGCATCGGCTCGGGCGAGGGCAGCTTGGTCCACGTGAAGAACATGTAGAGCAACGTCAGCACGAGGTAGACCATCATGGCCCACTCGGCAGCTATCAGTCCGCGCTGCGGCTTCTTGTCAATCGCAAAGAGATACTTCAGCATCTTCACCATTTGTCACCTTTTAAATCCAGCCGTTTTCTTGATACCATTTAATGGAGCGGCGCACACCCTCCTTCAGGTCCACCTCAGGGTGATAACCCAGTTCGCTGATGGCCGGCTTGATGTCGCAACGCCAGTTGCGCTGGCGCAGGATGTTGTACTTGTCATTGTTCAGGGCGGTGACCTTGCCGGTCATCCGTCCGATGTGTTCGCCGAAGAAGGTGACGACGCGGAGCACCCAGACGGGTGCCGTGATGCGGATCCACCAGGGGCGGCCCAGCTCTTCGTGTATGAGGTCGCTGAAGGTCGTCGACTGATACACCTGCCCATCGCTGAGGAAGTACTTGCGTCCCGACTGTCCTTTCTCCAAGGCCAGGAAGACGGCCTGCACCACGTCGGTGACATAGACGAAGGTGATGTCCTGACGCTTGAAGCCTACGGCGAAGTCAGAGTGCTGCTTGATGCTCTTGGCCATCATGAAGTAGTCGCGCTCGCGGGGACCATAGACGCCGGTGGGGCGCAGGATGACGTAGGGGAAGGGGGCCGGGGTGAGGGAGTCGAGCCAGCGTTCAGCCTCGAGCTTGCTGCGGCCATACTCGGTGTTGGGCTGCGGGGTGTCGGTCTCGCGGATCTCCTCGTAGGGCTGCTGTTCGCGGATGGCGCCGAAGACGCTGAGCGAACTGATATAGACGAAGCGGGTGAGCGGCACGGGCTGGGCCGTCAGTGCGCGGACGAAATTCTTCGTCCCCTCGGTATTGACGCGGCGGAAGTCGGCCTTGTCGAGACACTTGGTGACGCCGGCGGCGTGAACCACATAGTCGAAGTGATGACCGCTGAGCTGCTGGCGGAGCCGTTCTTCGGACGAGAAGTCGAGCTCGATGAAGTGGATGCGCTCGTCCTGCAGGTACTTCCTAGAGCTGCTGCCACGCACGGCAGCCCACGTCTCCATTCCCCGGCGGAGAGCCTCTTCGACGATGAAGGAGCCGATGAAACCGCTGGCTCCGGTAACTAATATCTTCATTTTTTTAGAATTTTGGGTGCAAAGTTACGCATTTTTTATTTATTTTCCGTATCTTTGCACGTACAAATTAAAAACCTAAGGAAGATGAAAAGAAAAATGCTCTTGTTGACAGCCCTGATGGTTGTCTGTTTGGCGAAGGCCGAGGACGGCAGTCGCCTGTGGTTGCGCTATGCTGAAGTACACAAGGCCAAGGTGACGGGTACGGAGTGCCTGGCCGCCGAGGAGTTGCGGAAATACTACCAGGGAGCCGAGGCGCAGTTGGTGATCGACCCCGCCGTGACCGACGAGGAAGGCTATGTCGTGAGTGGCCATACCGTCAGGGCCAAGACCCAGCAAGGCCTGCTCTACGGTGCCTACGCCCTGCTGCGCGGCGAGAGCGGTGCCTCAAGTCCGTTCTACAAACTGCGCATCCTGAACCACTGGGACAACCTGGACAGCTCGATTGAGCGCGGCTATGCCGGGCGGAGCATTTTCTGGCCGACGTTCGACCCGCAACATATCAAGGAATATGCGCGTGCGAATGCCTCGATAGGTATCAACGGTACGGTGCTGAACAACGTGAACGCCTCGCCGAAGATGCTGTCGCGTGAGAATTTGGATAAGGTGAGGCAGATAGCCGACATCCTGCGCCCCTACGGCATCAAGGTCTATCTGTCGGTGAACTTCGCCTCGCCCATGGGCCTGGGTGGCCTGAAAACAGCCGACCCGCTGAACCAGCAGGTGAAGCAATGGTGGAAGAAGAAGGCTGCTGAAATCTACAAGCTGATACCCGACTTCGGCGGATTCCTGGTGAAAGCCAACAGCGAGGGCCAGCCCGGCCCCGGCGACTACAAGCGCAGTCATGCTGACGGTGCCAACATGCTGGCCGACGCGGTGGCTCCTTATGGCGGCATCATCATGTGGCGCTCGTTCGTCTATGGTGCCAACCATAAGGGTGAAGACCGCGTGAAGCAAGCCGTGTCAGAGTTCCTGCCCTGCGACGGACAGTTCCGCAAGAACGTCATCCTGCAGTCGAAGAACGGTCCGCTGGACTTCCAGCCGCGTGAACCCTATGCCCCCATCTTCGACAACATCAAGCAGACGCCCCAGATGGCCGAGCTGCAGATTACCCAGGAGTACCTCGGACAGTCGCGCCATCTGGTCTATCTGGCCCCGATGTGGCGCGAGTTCTTCCGCTATGTGGAGCCCAGCCGACTGGTGGGCATTGCCGGTGTGGCCAACATCGGCCTGGACACCAACTGGTGCGGCCACCACTTCTCGCAGGCCAACTGGTATGCCTTTGGCCGACTGGCGTGGAATCCCTCGATGAAATCGGAGGAAATCGCCAGCGAGTGGCTCAAGGCAACGTTTGACGGAGTGGAGAGCGAAAAGTTGCTCAGCGTGATGCTTCGCAGTCGCGAAGCCTGTGTAGACTACATGATGCCGCTGGGCCTGCACCATATCTTCAAGTTCGACCACCACTACGGTCCGGAGCCCGACGGGTTTATCAAGTCGTACCCGTTGGAGTGGTGCCCCGTTTACTACCACCAGGCCGACAAGGAGGGCGTGGGCTTCAACCGCACCCACACCGGCAGCAACGCCACGAGCCAGTATCGCGAACCTTATTGCTCGCGCTACGACGACCCGTCAACCTGTCCTGAGAACCTGCTGCTGTGGTTCCACCACCTGCCTTGGACCTACCGCATGAACAGCGGTCGGACGCTGTGGGAGGAAATGCAGTATCGCTACAACCGGGGCGTCGACGAAGTGGAGGACTTCTGTAAGGTCTGGCAGGAGTGCAAGTCGAGTATCGACGAACAGCGTTGGCGCGAGGTGGACGAGCGGATGAAGCACCAGTTGGAGAATGCCCGTGAGTGGCGTGACGTTTGCCTCAAGTACTTCGGTTCGTTCGCAACGGCAGAATGAACCGAAGTACTTGACGACGGCGTCTCAGTTTATTGAGCGTTGATTTCGCGGATCAGGCGGTCGGCATGTCCCCACTTGTCCATCATAAAGAGGACATAGCGGATGTCGACGCCGATGCAGCGGGCCAGCTGCGAGTCGAAGAAGATGTCGCTGGAGAGCGAGTCCCAGTTGCCGTCGAAGGCCAGGCCGATGAGGCGGTTCTGGCCGTCGAACATGGGCGAGCCGCTGTTGCCACCCGTGATGTCGTTGGTGGTGAGGAAGCAGAGGGGCATGTTACCGGCCTGCTGCATGAGTTCAATCATCTCAGGTTCCACCTTATAATCCTCGATGGAATCACCTTTTTTCATCTTGGCCACCATGCTGGGGGCGGTGGTGCGGTAGCCTGAAGGCTTGCCGCCAAGCAGGTACTCCTTCACCTGACCGTAGGAGAGTCGCATGGTGAAGTTGGCATCGCTGTAGTGGGGCAGGTCTTCCTCCATGCGCAGCTTGGCGGCGCAGAGGTACTGCTCCTGCTGATTGATGCTGTCGTGCATGGCCCTGAACTCGCTCCAGATATTGGCCCTCAGTTCTGTCAGGTCGAGACCGAACTGCACGCCGGGGTCCTTCAGGTACGACTTCTTGTTGGGATAGAGGCGCTTGTCTTTCTTCATCAGGCGCGACTTGGCGTAGAGGTAGTCGGCATATCGCTGGCAGTCGCCGCCGAACTGCTGGTCGATGGTCTTGTAGAAGTCGGGCAGGTAGTGCTGGTCGGTCACCTTCTCGCGGTAGTTGCGCAGCAGGGTGCCGAGAACCTCGCGGTCAGTATCGTAGTCCCACGTCTCGCTGTTGTCCTTGATGTTGATATGCTGACGCTTGCCGTGACCCACGGGACGGGCACCATTGTGGACGTACAGAGCGCGGCGCGACAGCTCGTCGGTGCGGTTGAAGGTCTCGCTGAAGTACATGGCCGCCTTGCTGGTGCTCAGTCGCTTGTCGTAAAACTGCTGCAGGAGCTGGAAGTCGAGGCGGTCCTTGAACATGCCGGTGGAGTCCTGCCACTGGCGGAGCAGCGTCTCGAACTGCTGTTTCTGGCCGATAAGACCGATGGAATCGATACATTTGTTCATGCCGATGGAGTTCTTCCAGTAGTTGGCCGACTGGGCATACTTTGAGTCGTACTTGATGCGGACAGCCTCGGAAGCATCCATGTGGCGCTTCATCACCTCCTGCTTGACACCGCGAACCTGGGCACGGATGGCATTCTCCTCATAGCGCTCCTGAATACCGTAGCTGCTGAGATAGCGGGAGGTAGAGCCGGGATAGCCCATGGTCATCGAGAAGTCGCCCTCCTTATAGCCCTCGCCCGACACGCGGGCCCAGTACTTGGGATGGTAGGGAACGTTATCCTTCGAGTAGGTTGCCGGGCCGCCCGTCTTCGGGTCGGCGTAGATGCGGAAGACGGAGAAGTCGCACGTCTGGCGCGGCCACATCCAGTTATCGGTCTCGCCGCCGAACTTACCCATCGACTTGGGGATGGCAAACACCAGGCGCAGGTCGCGGAAGTCGCGGTAGGTGGTGGCGAAGTAGCGGTTGCCCTCGTAGAAGGGCTTGAGTTCTACGTGCAGGGTGGAGTCCTTGGCCTTGGCATCGTGAGACAGGGCGCTCTCCAAGGAGTCGAGGATGGCCTGCTGCTCGAAGCTCGTCTTCTGCTCGAATCCGTTGGTCAGCACCTTGCTGGTGACGTCCTGCTGTTCCACCATGAACGAGACGAACATGTCTTTATTAGGCAGTTCCTCCTCATAGCTCTTGGCAATGAAGCCGTTGAGCATGTAGTCGTGCTCGACGGTGGAGTGGCTGCGGATGGATTCGAAGCCGCAGTGGTGGTTGGTAAAGACAAGGCCATCAGGCGAGACGACCACGCCTGAGCAGTAGCCCGAGAAGTTGACAACGGCCTTCATGATGGCATCGTCGGCCTGGTACAGCTTGTCGTAAGGCAACTGATAGCCCTCCAAGCGCATCTGTTCATAGACGGCGTTGGGCAGGTTGTAGAGTGTCCACATTCCTTCGTCGGGCGTCGCTGCGCGAGAAGTGAAGAGTGAACAGTGAAGTGTACACAGTGAAATAAGGAATACGACTTTCTTCATAGCTTTATTTGTTTTTTCTGAATTTCTTTCCGATGACGGGGAGGCTCGACAGCGGCAGGTCACACTTGATGATTTGACCCACGAAGGCTGCAATAAAGAGGGTGTTGCAGATCAACTGCGCCCATACAGGCAGGTAATCGGCGATGGAATACATCAATGCGGTATAGATGGCTGTGCCCAGCACGTAGACAAGCATATCCTTCATGGGGTAGGGGATAGGATTCTTCCGCTGCCCTACGATGTAGCTTAGCACCATCGCCGTGCCATAGCCAGCCACACCGCCCCAGGCACAGGCCCAGTAGCCGTACTTGGGGATAAAGAGGATGTTGACGACAAAGAGCACGAAGCAGCCGGCTAACGAGAACCAGGCACCGTAGATGGTACGGTCGATGAGCTTGTACCAGAACGAGAGGTTGAAGTAGATGCCCATCATGATTTCTGCCACCATGACAATGGGCACCACGCCCAGTCCCTCGCGGTAGTCTTCACCTATTATATATTGTAAGAGGGGCATCCATCCGACGACGCAGAGGAAGGCCAGCAGCGTGAAGATGAGGAAGTACTTCATGGCTGCGGCATAGTACTCCTTCTTGTCGGCATCCTTCGACTTGGCAAAGACGATAGGCTCGTAGGCATAGCGGAAGGCCTGGGTAATCAAGGCCATAATCATGGCAATCTTGACACAGCTGCCATAGACACCCAACTGCACATTGGCTTCGGCCTTGTCGGGATAGACCAGTGGGAAGATGATCTTGTCGGCCACCTGATTCAAGATACCGGCAATGCCGAGGATAAGGATGGGCCATGAGTAGCTGAACATCGTTTTCAGCAAGGCACCGTCGAAGTGCCAGTGGATGCGCAGCAGTTCGGGAATAAAGAACAGCGTGATAAAGCCTGTACACAGCAGGTTGATGAAGAAGACGTAGAACACCGACGTCTTGCCTAACCACACGAAGTAAATCAGGTTGAGACCGATATTGAGGAAGATGTACAGCAGCTTCAGCGAAGCAAAGCGGATGGGTCGCTTCTGGAAACGCAGGTAGCTGAAGGGTATGGCCTGCAGGGCATCGAGGGCCACGACCGTGGCCATCATCGTCAGGTATTCAGGATGGTCAGCATAGCCGATGGCACTACTGATGGGACTGATGAAGCCGAAGACCAACAGCAGGAATACAGCCGTGAGCGTTGCAACAGTAGCGAAGGCGGTGGTGAAGACGGTGTCGGGCTTGGCCTTTTCATCGTTGGCAAAGCGGAACAGGGTGGTCTCCATGCCGAACGTCAGCAGTACGAGGATGAGCGCTGTGTAGGCATAGACGTTGGTGCTGATGCCGTAGTCGCCCGAGTCCTTGGGCATGTAATGCGTATAAAGCGGTACGAGCAGGTAGTTCAGGAACCTGCCGACGATGCTGGAGAGACCGTAGATGGCCGTGTCTTTGGCGAGTGATTTTAAGTTTGCCATGGTTTATCCAAAGAAGAAATAACAAATTGCGATGGCAGCGATGACACCAGCCAGGTCGGCCAACAGTCCGCAGGCTACAGCATGGCGGGTATAGCGGATGCCCACACTACCGAAATAAACGGCAAGGATATAGAAGGTGGTGTCCGTAGAGCCTTGGAACACGCACGACAGGCGACCGATGAACGAGTCGGCACCATAGGTGGTCATGGCATCGACCATCATGCCCCGGGCCCCACTACCCGACAGGGGCTTCATCAAGGCGGTAGGCAAAGCACCGACGAAGTCGCTGTTCATGCCTGTCAACTCGACTCCCCACTGAATGCCGCCAATGAGCATGTCCATAGCTCCCGAGGCACGGAAGACACCGATGGCTACGAGGATGGCTACCAGGTAGGGGATGATGCGAACGGCAGTCGTAAAGCCGTCCTTGGCACCTTCGATAAAGGCGTCATAGACGTTTACCTTCTTGCGAAGTCCGGCAAGGATAAAGCCGATGATAATCAGCATCAGCAGGATGTTGGCAACGGTGGTGCTGGTGCGGTTCATCGTGTCACCGTCCAACTGGGAAAAGCCCCAGATGATACCGGCAATCACTACACAGGCACCACCAAGTGTGAGCAGCAGCGTACGGTTCAGCAGGTTGATGCGCTGATAGAGCGAGGTGACGATGATACCGGCCAAGGTCGAGAAGAAGGTTGCCAATAGGATGGGTATAAAGACATCGGTAGGCTGGGCGGCTCCCATCTGTGCGCGGTAAACGAGGATGGAGATGGGAATGAGCGTCAGCCCCGAGGTGTTCAGCACGAGGAACATGATCATGGCGTTCGACGCGGTGTCCTTCTTCGTGTTCAGCTCCTGCATCTGCTCCATCGCCTTCAGTCCCAACGGTGTAGCGGCATTGTCGAGCCCCAGCATATTGGCAGCGATGTTCATGAAGATGCTACCGGTGACGGGATGACCCTTGGGGATGTCGGGAAACAGCCGGGTAAAGACAGGACTTAGCAAGCGTGCCAACACATTGACGACACCGCCCTGCTCGCCAATCTTCATGATGCCGAGCCATAGGGCCAAAACGCCCGTCAGACCTAATGAAATCTCAAACGCCGTCTTTGATGACGAGAACGTAGAATCCATCATAGCCGGAAACACGTCGAAGTCGCCGAAGACCACCAACTTCACCAATGCAACGACAAATGCAATGATGAAAAAACCTATCCAGATATAATTCAGTACCATATTGCTTGCAAAGGTACTGCTTTTAATTCAATTGGCAAAGAAAGAACGTAAAAAAGAGCGGTTGCATCGCGCAACCGCCCTCCCTAAAATGATATTTAAGTATTTGATGATTTATTTCCACCACTGAGACTTGTTGGGATTCTCGGCAGCCCACTCAACAAAGCCCTTATAGACTTCCTTGATGCTGGTACGCTCGTCGAGCCACTCACAGTCAGTACCTACGGCCAGCTTGGCAGCAGGCTCTGAAATCTCAGCCGTCAGTTCCTGCCATTCACCACTCTTAAAGACCTCGAGCTTGATGTTCTTGGCTTCAGCCGATGAGGTAACGCCGAACGGCAGCTTGATTTCGACGGGATCATACTGATGATGATGACCATGAGCAGTGTTGACCATTACCGATACATCAACTCCGAACAGGTTGTGAACCTCCCACTGGTCATTCTCGGCAATACGCAGAGGCAGGGTACCACCGGCGGCGCGCAGGATAACAATGGCATTGCTGGCATCAAATTTCACGTCAATAACGACATCGTTGAAGTCGAAGTCACCAGCCTCAATAGCACTCAGATCCTCACCCATGATACGCAGGTCGCCTAAGGTCGTCTCCTCTACGG
The DNA here is from genome assembly GCA_937898415.1 of uncultured Prevotellaceae bacterium. GTDB lineage: Bacteria > Bacteroidota > Bacteroidia > Bacteroidales > Bacteroidaceae > Prevotella. The sequence goes on from CALDLA010000165.1 coordinate 10,863, forward strand.
GGTCGTCTGTCGGGTCATCAGAAGGTGTGGGATCGTCGCCGGGCGTGGGATCCTCGCTGGGCGTGGGATCATCAGTGGGCTCGCCTCCTTCGAAACCGGGGTTACACTCGCTTGGCAAAATCTTGATGTTGGGCTTCTCGTTATTTACATAGAGGACTGCACCATCGGCTACGCGATAATAAGGCTGTGCGCCAACCTCTCCATTTGCCTGCTGTTCTGTACTCTTATCAGAGTAGCCATTCTCAAAATGTGTCTCGGCAACCACATAGAGGTTCTGGAAATAGTTTACGACGAAGCCCTGATTAGCATCAATACCTTCAGCACGGACAACGTTCTTGGCTTGGAATACGGCATAGTCACCAGTTGCTGGACCATAAATACCATATTCGTCCTTGGTAATACCCATATAGGCAGTATCTGTTACTTTGAATACAGAATTGCTACCCATATAGATGTATCCAGGTCCGAGAGCCTTGAAATCCTTTGTCAGTACACCAGCTCCGCCATTCAACTGGAAGTAGTTCTTGTCCGTATCACCTAAGTCGATGAAGAAGAGATCGTCAACAGTAAGCATACAGTTGTTCTTGACATCCGTACTACCAGCCGTGTATGAGAAATCACCAGTTCTGTAGTTACCGTCATTAATCCATGAGCAGTCGTTGCTGTTTACAATGGTATTGCCAGTAACAGTGATGACACCGTCTTCAGCGTTACGGAAATGGCCAGACCCCTCAATATTGACATTTCCATTAACGGTAATAGTACCATTATTGATGACCTGTGAATTGTTATTGAAAACATTCAGCGTATTTTTGCAGGTGATGGTACCGCCATCGTTATAGATAGCTCCCCTATCATAGGGGCCACAGATTCCCTCTACGACAAACTCACCTTTGTTATATACAATAACGTTTGCGCTCATGTCCTGGTCAAAGGTGACTTTTGCACCAGGAGCAATATACATGGCCAAATTATTGGCTTTCTGGTAGTTGAACGTTGTCGTAAAGTGAATGTCAGCACCAGGAATTACATAGAAACGAACATTGTCTGCGCCATCACCAGGATTGGTGAAACTAACTTTCTTCGTACCACTCATGTAAATGATGGCATTACCATTGTAAGGTTGCAGTTCTACAACACCGTCAGGAACTGTGGCATCCTGTACGTAATACGTTCCAGTGCCTCTCCAATATTCGCTCATGGGGTAACAGTTCTCTGTAGGAACCTCAGTCTTATAGTCACCTGCTGCCGGAGCACTAACCCAACCATCCCATGAAGATTCGCTTGAAAGGTTTGAAGGGGTAAAAGTACGCGTAAATGCACGTGAGGTGTTAATGGTCCCGAAACCCCAAGTCTGACCGGTTGCAATAGTGCCACCAACGTAGTTTCTGAAGGCTTGGTCATACTTGGCTTTGTCAATCTGAGCCTGTGTCATCGGCTCGAAGTCGTCTTTAGAACAACTTGTGAATCCGGCGGAAATTGCCAACGCCGCGATTCCTGTCATCAAATACTTTTTCATCTTTCGAAAGTTTTTTAATAGATTTGTAATTGTTGTTGATTAGATGCTGCAAAGTTACAAATAATTTTTAATATAACAAGAAGTTATTGGAGAAAATTGCAAAAAAATACGAAAATGTTTACATCTGAAACAAAAAAACAAGCGTTCACTATCGCAAACGCTTGTAAATGATTGAAATGGACTATTGTTATTCGTACCAGTCGGAAGCCACACTGGGATCCTTGACATAGTCGTTGAAGCTCCTGCGGAATCTTGTACCGTCATAAACTTCGCTAATGTCGGCACGCTCGTCGCACCACTGATAGGTCGTCTTGACTTGTATCTTGCTGGCGGGCTCACCCTTGTGGGCGGTAATCTCCGTCCATTCTCCACGCTTCTGTACCATGATCTTAATGTCGTTGGCACTGTTAAAGGTGCCTGTCAGCGTCTTGATGACATCAGACTTGCCGTCTACACCGTTTTTGGCATGGGTGTTGACCATGACGTTGGTGGCTACATTATACAGGTTATGTACTTCATATTCGCTGTAGCTCGTTCCTGGCAGACCGTTCCAGCCGACGGTCAGAGGCAGCGTACCGCCAGCAGCCTTCAGCCGTATTTGGGCTTTGGTGCCTGCAGCGCCTTCGGTGGTGTTGATACGAACATCAAATACCACGTCGTTGAAGTCGAAGTCTGTGCGTTGGGTGACGCTTAAATCCTCGGCAATGATGCGTACCCAGTCGCCCCAGGTCTCCTCTGATCCGCCACCAGTCGACCAGTTGGCACCACAACTGTTCGTATTCGGCGTAACGGTCAGTTCACCATAGGGACAGGCTGTGCCGTTGAGGTCGAGTACGGGGTAGGCTCCGTCGCCAATACTCCTGAGGTATTCATCGGTGACCACTTCGCTACCCTTGATAATCTCAATCTGGTTGACAGAATAGGTGATACCCTCCGTGACGGAGAAAGTGTGGTAATGTGCATCGACGGTAACTTTGCCGCCAATGAGCAGATAGTCATTGCTGCCGTTGGTGCGGAAGCCCTGGAAGGTGCCGTCGCCCTGGGCAATCATACGGACATCGCCCTTGATATACATACCGGTGTTACTGCCCATGTTGACAATGAAGTTGTCCATCTCGGCGGTTCCTGCCTCGGTGTAGCTGTTCTGCATGAGGTTGAACTCGCCGTCATACATGTGGGCATTGCCTGTGACAATGAGCTGGCAGTAGTTGTAGAACGTATTGTTCTTGGCACTGAAGGTCATGGTGCCAGTCTGGTAGTAACCGTTGTTGACCCAATTGATGCGAGCCTGTGTAACGAAGGTGTTGCCACTGATGATCACCTTACCGTCGTTGTAGAAGTGGCAAGAGGAGTTCATCGTCATCTGGGGAGCAGTAATCTCAGCCTCGTCGCTGAAGTTCACGAAGTAAGAGGTGTTGGAGTCACCAGGAGAATAGGTTAACGGCCCCGTGACCTCGAACTTACCTTCGTTGTAGACGGTAGAGAAGTTTCCAATGTCGTATTTCTCCGCATTGGTGGCATTGACCGTACCGCGGTTGTAGAGCTTGATGCCCTGATTAGCAGCAATGCTGCTGCGGCCGTCGTTCAACGTGGCACCAGCAGCCACGGAAATACTGCCGGCCTGCTCACCGTAGTCGCTCTCCAGCGTGACGTTACCGCGGAGGATGTAGAGATTGAAGTGGGTTGCACCAGCGCGTCTGATGGTCAGATCACCATCCACATCGACATAGACATTATATGGACGCGCTATTTCCTTGCCTTGCGAGCTGTCATATCCGGCATTCTGATAGGTTCCGCCCAGTTCCACGATACCGGCCTCAGTTACCTTCAAGTTGTAGCCCTCGACAATTTTATAGGCATAGATGGCGAACAAATCCCACATGGTTGTTTCTCCGTACTGGGTTTGTACAGTTGTTCCCTTGTACAGCGTCTCCAACTGTGATACCTCATCAGCATCAGCGGGGATGGCTGTCGGGAAAGCAGCTGCCAGTTCCTCTTCAGAGGGGAAGTTGAACTTGTCGTAGGTATCTCCGTTTACCGTGATGGAGCGGGTTACTCGACTGGAAGCTGGAGCGTCAAAGCCCCAGGTGTGATCAGGGGAAGGTTCGCCGAAAGTCTCGATGAAAATACGTTTATAGGCATTAACAGCCTGCTGGCCAGGCGTCGTCTCATCGAAGTCGTGCGAACAACTGCTAATGCCTGCAACCATAGCCATCAGGGCAGTCCCTGCTAAGATATGTATTCTTTTCATAGGTCTGGATGTTGTTACTTAATCATTACTTTCTTACCATTAATCATGTAGAGTCCACGTTGTGGGTTTTGAACGCGCATACCGTTCATATTGTATACCGTGTTATTTTGCTTGGCTTGTACAGTAGGCGTTGAAATCGCCGTTGTTTCGTCGTCGAACACGATGGAAAGCAAACGTCCGCCAGCTGAAGAAGGTCCCTCCAAATAAGCCTTACCGGCAGGAATGACGGCTTGGTTGCCCGCCGTGTCGACAAACTTGACTGTTCCGTTTTTGTTGACCAATACATACTGGTAGGCTGAGTTGATGCTGACATCGCTGCCTATGACTCCCTTTAACAGATTATCATCATAACTATTGCCTGTCTCAACAGTTTCTATTGATGCGGTGGCATCAGCCTCTCCCTTCAGCACAAGACCTGTACCAGCTGCAACGGCACCTATCACCTGAGTGAGTGTTACTTCCGTGTCACTCTTCTCCTTGGTGATGTAAGCCTTGATGGCCTCTGTTCCCGTAAAGTACAAGGCCTGGGTCGAACAGAAGGTGCTGTAGCCTGTGGCTCCTACACTGATAGTGGTATATGCTTTGTCTTTGAAGAAGTAGCCGTAGATGACAAGGTCTTGTGCAGGCATGGTCGTATGAACATTTTGCCAGCCTGAGAACGTATATCCCTCTTTAGTAGGATTTTCAGGTAGTGTAATTTCGGCACCATATTCCATCGTATAGCTAACGTCGCGGTCTTCACCGTTGATACGGAAGGTCAGCGTGTAGCTATTGATGCTGAACTGTGCAGCAGCTGTAAAGTTTTCGCCGGGCATGGTCGCTGGCAGCTGCGGATTCCAGCCTGTGAAGGTGTAGCCGGTCTTCGATGGATTCTGCACTTGTGGCAGGTTGGCTCCCTCCTCCAGGGTGTAGGTTTGATAGGTCTGTCCGTCGACGGTCAGTGTGAGCGTATATTCCTGAGTCCCATAGTTCGGATCGGGAACAAAGACGGCCTCGACGACTAGATAGCTGTCCGGCATGGTTTCCGGCAGGTTGGCCCAATGGTCGAACAGGTAGCCTTCCTTTGTCGGGTTGGTAGCCGGGACATAGTCAGGTGAAAGGGTGGTACCATACGCAATATAGTAGAAGCCTTGATAGTCATTCCCGTCCACCTTATACATAATATTGTTATGATTGACGCTATACGAACCATTGACGCTAACATTGTATGCGGGCATCACCATATTATTCGGGTAGCCGTTCCATCCGCTAAAGGTATAACCTTCACGCTCAGGGTTGGCTTCTGGAGTGATGGTCTCTCCGGCTTCATACCAGACAACCTTATGCACGTCATCCCCAATCTTGTAGGTCACGCTGTATCCGTCGGCAATGCTGATACTATGGATTGTGACATAGCGGTCAGGCCTGAAGCCCACATTGCCGTCTGCCTGTACCACATATTTATAGGTTGTGCCGTCCTGTGATTTCAGTTGGGCGTTCGTCGTAGGCATCAGTTCTGCCGAAGCATTGATGGTGATCACCTGTCCGGCTTTACAGTCGCGGATACCAAACGAACGGCTACCGCTGTTATAGGAATACAAGCCATTGCCCTTTGATTCTGGCCTGAGCAGCCATCTGGTTCCTGTCTGAAGCACAAACTTATTGCCAAGTGAAATGCCGTTGCCAGAATAAATGGAAATACCGGTAACATTCAATCCCCAGTTCTGGAAATTGGTTCCCTGTTGTTGGATGGTACTGAGGAAGGAACTGCCAATCGTTACATCAAAACACCTGTTAACCGCATCATAGATGGAATAATTCCCATTATTGATGGTCTTGCCATCATCTTGGCCTTGCCAGTTTTTGAATCCGAGTGATGACGACCAACTGGACTGAAGGATGATGCCCCAGTTATTCTCATCTGCAATGGTGGCATAGATACGTAGCGTCAGGTCTTCATCAGCTCCGGCGGCAACAAAATCCTGATATGTTGGAGCAATGGAATTATAGCTTGGGCCAGCGTTTCCCGCCCAAACACTTTCTTCGGAACTACTGCCCCATGAAGCTGTACCCATGGATACTCCGTCAATTGCTACAACTTCATCAGAGATTGTCAGCTCGATGTCATTGTCAGTGGTTTTCCCGTCAAAGTTGATAGACCAAGCCTGTGCGTCTGCACTGTTCACTCCTATCACCGCAGCAACGGCGACGAGCAGTGTTCTGTATATCTTGTTCATTGTCTTCATATTTCGTTCCTCCTCAGATTAATCGTTATACAGGTTTCCGTTTTTACGCGAAAGCACTTCTTCACCTTGGTAACCGCCTGTTGTCGTCGACGTTCCCTTGTCGCGGTAGGTTGTGGTCGGCCCCTCCGTAGACTTAAGTGTAGTGACAGCGTCCTTGGAACGAGGACGGTAATTGTCCTTCGGGTGAGTGTAAAGGTTTTCTTCGACGTAGTTCTGATTCCAGCAGTCCTCAGAGTATTCCACATATTTGTGGAAGTCGGTATAGGCGGCATCCACCTTGACGCGCTCCTTGGGCCACTTGGTACCGATGGGTGTCAGAATCTTGTGGGGAGCCCATCCCTGTTCAGCCGTCAGTTCAAGTGAAGCTCCCGTACTGTACAGAATCCGGATGGGGATAGACACGATGCTGCTGTAGTTGAAGTCTGTTCCTAAGACCACAGGGTCATACTTTATCCAGGAGTTGCCATAGGAGCCGCTGTTATCGTCAATCGTGTTGATGATGGTATTGGTGGCACTGCCGCCCATGACGTTGTGAACCTCAATGCCGGCAACCGACAAAGGCAGTGTGCCGCCGGCAGCCAGCAGGATGATGGTGGTCTGGTAGGTGGCATCTCCTTCAACCGTCTGGTCACTGACGACAACGCCATCTTCTGATATAATAGTGCGGGTGCTTGGTGTCACTTTGTACACGTAGGCATCAAATACGGCATCATTGAAGTCAAGGTCGTTGGTACTGATCTTTCCGAGGTCTTCACAGAAGACGCGTCCTTGTTCAATCAGTTCTCTGGTTTCATAATATTCCTTGGTCGTCAAAACGGTAATCTTGTCCTCTGATGTCTCGCCTTGGTCGATGGGAATCACTTGCGAGTCGGGGGTAATGGACTGCCATGTCGCACCACATTGTCTTTCCTCCACCGTAAAATTGATGGTGCTGAAGTCTGCACCCGTGACAATCTTTGTCACGTTATGCAGATCCCATGTGACATCTTCGTCTTGGTGGTCGGCCAATTCTTCTGCCGTGGTCTCGTTGGAATAGGTCACGTTGTCGAATTCGCTGTACATGTTGACATCGTTGTAAGTCTTATAGAACTTCATCTCCTCGTAGGCCAGGGTCAGGTTGGCACCACTGACATGGAAGGCTGACCCCTTATGGGCAGGCACTTGGTTCAGACCTGCCAAGCGGACGCAGACGTTAGCCAGGTCATTGGCGGCGACAAAGCCTTGCATCTGGTGCTCATAGTCGAAATCGGCTCCCTGCATGCCCCACTTTGTTCCACCTTTGACATTAAAGCCGGAATTGTCATACATGTTGACGCGGAAATTGTTGAAAAGTCCCGTTCCGAGCTCTGCATAACTGCCCTGCATCATATTGAAGAGGCCGTCGGTAAAGTTACAGTTGTTTTTTACAATCAGTTGGCAGTAGTTGTAGAAGGTGCCGTTCTTGGCGCTGAATACCATACTGCCAGTTGTGTAATGTCCGTTGTTCACCCAAACGATTTCTCGCTGCGTCACCTTCGTCTGGCCACTGATGTTCACATTACCGTCGGTGAAGAAGTGGCAGGTAGAGTTGAGCGTCATGGAGGGAGCGTTGAGCTCGACATTCTCGCCTCGGTTGTAGAAATAGGACGTGTTGCCGGCACCGGCGCTGTAAGTCAGTGCGCCTGTGGCCACGAATATGGCTTCGTTGTAAACTTTGGCATTGTTGCCGATGTCGTATGCGCCGGTGTTCACCGTACCACGGTTGAACAATTTAATACCATAATTGCTGGCAATGTGGTCGCGCTGATCATTCAGTGTCGCTCCACTCGCAACAGAAATAAGGCAACCACCCATTTCGCCGAACTCGCTGTCCAGCGTTACGTTACCATTTAGAATGTAGAGATTGAAATTAGCGTTACCATTACGTTTCAGTGTGACATTGCCGTTTACGGAGACATACACATTATAGGGATGAACCACCGTTTGGCCGTTTTCATAGGCCAAATTCTGCCATCCTCCTCCAATGGTGTACTCCCCGGCCTGGGTAATGGCGTAGTTGTGCCCTTCGCCATTGGCTATCAGCTGGTTGTAGTCGTTCAGATTCTCCGGTCCGGAAGCCCCTGAAGGAACAGACGTAGGGTAGGCTGCTGACAATTCCTGCTGTGAGGGGAAGTCAAATTCACGATACACGTCATCGTTGACACTAATGGCTCGTGTCAAGTCAAGTCGGCTGTTGTCAACGGTTGCCGACTGGGGAGTTCCGAATCCCCAGTTCTGGTTAGGGTCAATTTTTCCATAGGCATCCACGAATACTTCCTGGTATGCCTTCAGTTTACTGTCCACATAGGTCGAGTAATCTACTTCATCATGTGAGCAACTGGCTATACATCCTCCAAGGACGAGCACAATAGCTCCTCTTAATAATTGCGTCTTCATGTGTTACGTAACTTTGTTGAAATTCGAATTCTGCTGCAAAATTAATATAAATATCCATAAGTTGTATCAGTGTTCTGTTAAAATTCTCAAAACACAGGGAAATGTAGGTTCTTTTTTCGGGATTTTTTGTATTTTTGCCCAAAAATACAGAAAGCCGTATGTGCAGAATGAATAGATACGCAGGATGGAGTCTTCTCATGTTGGCTTCTTTGTTGGCTTCATGTCATACTGACATGTTCAACGAGGAAGACTATAAGGAGATTGTCGAGATAGCCCAGCCTGTGCAGGGAATTGACGAAGACCACACCTGGAATCTGACGGCATCCTATTTCTTGACGCTGGAAGCTGGCAGCAAGTATAAGGGTGCCAGTCGTTTCCTGATACTGAGCGGTAATCCTTTAGCGGGTTCAGGGGTGACTCTTTTGGGTAGCTATCCGGTAACAGAAGGAAAGAAGTCGTACGTTTCTTTCATAGCTCCCAGCAATCTCACTCGGTTCTATGCTGCACTTGTTGATGCCGATGGAAAGTATGTTGTCACTCCCTTTTCTTCAAATCAGCACAGCATCAACTTCTCGCAATCCACTGTCACCAAGGGTGTCGTCAATGAAGACAAACTTAACCATCAGTCTTTTTCCTACTGTTTTGAGGACGAAATGCCAGAGCCGGGCGACTATGACTACAATGACGTGGTATTGCGAATATCTCAGGAACGTACGTCGGAAAATCAGATAACCGTGAACGTCACGCTTGCTGCCGTGGGGTCGTTGTCGCAGGTAGCAGCAGCCATGCGCATTGCCAATTATAAGTATGATGATATTGAGAGTGTTACGACGCTGGACAATGAGACCTTTGACGATGGGCTGAAGAAGACGTCATTGCCCTTCATAGAGAGTCGTGACTTACTGATAAAGGGTATTGACGATGCTGCAGTCATCAACCTGTTTGAGGATGCCCATTGGGCCACAGGTGCCACGCGTTATTCCTCGGAAGGATATATTGAGCGTTATAAATATAATGTGTCGAAGGTGACCAGTTCTGTGTACGACATGATGAGTCCTCGCACCATCTCCTATGTGATTACTTTCAAGAATCCGTCCCAGCTCGATTATTTTACGCTCGACCTCCTTGACCCTTTCATTATCGTGGAATATATGGGTACCTATATGGAAGTTCATGCCGTCTACCGTTACAGGTCCAATACATCGCTCCATGAATATGTCCAGCCCGACATTGCTGTCATTTTGCCTTGGGCATTGACTGTTCCTGACGGTTCCTTCCGCTATCCGCTTGACGGCGTCAACATCGGATTTTCGAAAGACGGCGCACTTTTCGGTGCTTATATGACCGCCGGGCATTCCTTCGGAGAGTGGGCTTCCAACCATTTTACGGCCATTGACTGGTATCACTATCCGACAGTCAACCAAGTTTATTGATATGTTGAGTTACTAATTCTATTATTTGATGAGTCATACATTTAAATCATTTATCAATGTGGGGGATATCGGTCCCCTGGAGCAGGCTTTAGCCGAAGCAAAAGAAATCAAGGACGAACGGTTTAAGTATCAGCATTTGGGAAAGAACAAGACGCTGATGATGATTTTCTTTAACAATTCACTTCGTACCCGACTGTCAACCCAGAAGGCAGCCATGAACTTAGGCATGAATGTCATCGTGCTTGACGTGAATGCCGGTGCGTGGAAGTTAGAGACGGAGCGCGGCGTCATCATGGATGGCGACAAGTCAGAACACCTGTTGGAGGCCATTCCCGTCATGGGCTGTTACTGCGACATCATCGGTGTACGCTCCTTTGCCGGGTTGACCGATCGTGAGTATGATTATGCCGAGACGGTGGTCAACCAGTTCATTAAATACAGCGGGCGGCCTGTCTTTGCCATGGAGACGGCTACGGTGCATCCGCTGCAGGCATTTGCTGACCTGATAACGATAGAGGAATACAAGCAGGTGGAGCGGCCTAAGGTCGTCCTGACTTGGGCTCCTCATTGCCGCGCCCTGCCGCAGGCCGTTCCTAATTCTTTTGCACAATGGATGCTGGCAGCCGATGTGGATCTTGTCATCACCCACCCCGAGGGCTATGAACTCGACCCGAAGTTTGTAGGCGATGCCCGTGTGGAGTATGACCAGCGTAAAGCATTTGAGGGTGCTGACTTTATCTATGCCAAGAACTGGTCGAACCCCGGTGTGACCAATCCTGATGATTACGGGAAGATTACGTCAAAGGATATGTCGTGGACAGTTGACACCGAGCACATGTCGTGGACAAACAACGGGAAATTCATGCATTGTCTGCCCGTGCGCCGTGGACTTATTGTGACCGATGACGTGATTGAAAGTCCCAACAGCATCGTGATTCCTGAGGCTGCCAATCGCGAAATATCCTGCTCAGTAGTACTGAAGCGGATGCTCGAAGCTTTATGATATCTTTTGAGTGTGACTACAACAACGGGGCACATCCTAAGGTGTTGGAGAACCTCGTCAAGTATAATTCATCGAAGCCGGCGCCCTACGGCTTCGATGAATTTTCAGAGCGTGCAAAGCTGAAGATTAGCGAGGCCATTGGGATGGCTGATGCGCAGATATTCTTCCTGACGGGCGGCACGCAGGCTAACGCTACGACGATAGACTCCATGCTTTACCAATACGAAGGCGTCATTAGTGTCGGTTCTGGCCATATCAACGTACATGAGGCTGGAGCCGTGGAGTTTACGGAGCACAAGATCATCACCATTGCTGATGTCAAGCACGACGGGAAAATGAATGCCCAGACTCTCGACAACTATCTGGATGATTTCATGCACGACGGCAACCGCGACCATGCTGTCCATCCCGGACTGGTCTATATCACCTTCCCTACGGAGTTCGGTACGCTCTATACGGCTCGGGAACTGAACGACATCTATCAGGTTTGCCAGCGGTATGAGATACCGCTTTATGTGGATGGCGCCCGTCTGGGCTACGGACTGATGGCTGAGGGTAATGACGTGACGCTGCCCTATCTGGCCCGTCATTGCGATGTGTTCTACATTGGTGGTACGAAGATTGGGGCCTTGTGCGGCGAGGCAGTCGTCTTCTGTGGACGTAAGGCGCATAAGCATTTCTTCTCCATCCAGAAACAGCATGGTGCCGTTATTGCCAAAGGGGCATTGATAGGCCTTCAGTTCGAGGCCCTGTTTACCGACGGGTTATACTTCGAACTGTCGCGTCATGCCGTCAACATGGCTATGCGGCTGAAGGCCCTGTTCCGCGAGAAAGGCTATCAGTTCTATGTCGATTCCCCCACCAACCAGCAGTTCATCGTATTGAATAATGAATTGGTGACGCGTCTCCAGCAGCGTGTGGCCTTCACCCACTTTGGACAGACCGACAAACACCACACCATCTGTCGCTTCGTGACCAGCTGGGCAACGACGGAGGAAGACATAGCGTCATTAAGGGCAGCTCTTTAATTTTTCCTTCGTGATAACGGCATACCGGCCTCCAGAGTTTACTCCGACTAAACTCAAGGTTTACTCCGACTAAACTGGAAGTTTAGTGCCGATAAAAGGTCAGCTACCCGGCACCTACAGGCCCGCTACCCGGCACCTTCATCCTCGCCAAGTGGCTCCTCAAAGTTTTCTTGCGATACCTCCCGTCAGGTGACTAAAACATTGATTCATAAGCAGTTTGCGCTTTTCAGACCTCCCTTCGCACCTCCCGTTCCTCCTCCCTTTTGACCTCCCGTCACACCTCCCCTCAGAAAGCCACAGGGGGCTGCTGTTTTCTAAGCTCTGCTCATAATTTTTCTTTCTCTTTTTCTTGGTAGTTTCCAAAACTTTGTTTATCTTTGCATCCGAAAGTGTGTAACAAGACAAAAATACTTCTTATGATAGGTACACGAAGCATTACTGATATGTATATGGTGATTTTGGCATCGCTAAGTAACAGCGACAAGCTCGACCTGATTGCCAAATTATCTAATTCAATGCGCAACGATGCTGAAAAGAAGCGTACGCGTCCTAACTTGCGCACTTGCTTCAAGGGCGACTGGAGCACTATTAAAGCAGAGGAGTTGAGAAATCACGATTATCACGGAAGAACCGTAGACAGCTGGTAAGGAATGAAACAATACTTGCTTGACACAGACATTTGCATTGAACTCATCAAACATAATGAGCGTGTTCTTGACAAGGTGGAGGCCGTTGGCGAAGAGAATTGTTTCGTGACGGACATTACCATAGCGGAATTGTTTTTTGGTGCAGCAAAATCTGCACGCCCCGATCACTTTGACGATGTTGACAGCATCCTTCAATCGTTTGACCTCAAGCCATTATTGCCTTCACTCCGTCTTTATGGTGAGAACAAGGCTTTGCTCGAAGACCAGGGACGAATGATAGGCGAGTTCGACCTGTTGATAGGCTCTTGTGCAGTTTATCATAACCTTATTATGGTTACATCGAATATAAAGCACTTCAATCATATTCCCAATATCCAACTTGAGGATTGGGCACAGAAGTCAAAATATAAAAGGTGATTATCTCCAACCTTCAAACCTAAATTACATATTATAAAAAAATCTCCGAATCGCTTGGCGGTTCGAATTTCTTTTTTGTATCTTTGCGAACCGACCTCGTTGTTACCGCCCCTCAGAGTTTATCCTACTAAACTCCAAACTGTAGTCTGAACCTTCGAGGGGGGATTGGACGGGACCTCAACGGGAGGCGTCAGCGAGACACCTCCCGTCCTGAAACCCTTTGTACATCGGCATTTCAGAAGAAAACGGGAGGTTGGGAGGTTAAAATGCAAAATTCTTAACGAGCCCCACCTGTGTGACAATTGAGACCGCTCGAACTTGTTCGCTTGCCAGAAGCAAGAATTGGACAGTCGTTTTTTGCACGCCTACCGAGATAGGAATGCTAAATGGGTCACTTAGCAATGCTATATAGGCCATTTAACCTATCTATATGGGTCAGTTAGCATGACCAACCGTATGGATGCCGACAAGGAAAAAATGCATTGTCTTTTGTCCTAATTGTCACAAATGTCTTGTAAGTTACCTCAGATGTTACCTCTATGTTACCTCTTTCGAGGAGACCCAACATCGCGCATCCCCTTTACAGCAAGGCGTTTCCAAAGATAATGTTAGGTGTTAGGTCAGAAAGCAAATTTGCGCAGAAAAATTCCATTTGTCAATAATTTCGCCCTTTTTCTTGGAACTATCAGAAAAAGTTACTAAATTTGCAGCAAACTTATAACACTCAGATTTATGCAAACGATATCAACAATAGAAAACGTACAACTGACACTGCCAAATGCAGACATCAGTTTTCTGCGTACTCTATCGAAAAAGATGGGATGGTCACTTAAGCTACAGCGAAAAAGTGGCATAGAAAAAGGCTTGGATGACATCCGCAAAGGCAACGTCTTTCATGCCAAGAATTCCGAAGACCTGATAAAGCAAATCTTGGGTTAAGATATGTACGAAATCATCTATACTGGCCAGTTCAAGAAATCATTGAGGCTGTGCGTTCGTCGTGGTTTGGACGTTCAAGCCTTTACTACCGTACTTGATATTCTGCAAGAAAAGGGCCAGTTGCCTGCGATATATCGTCCACACAAATTGACAGGCAAGTATAAGGGATGCTGGGAATGTCACATACAGTCAGACTGGCTGCTCATTTGGGAGCAGGACGACTATCAACTAAGACTCATCCTTGTTGATACCGGTACCCACTCCGACTTGTTCTGAAAAAATATAATTGTTGAACCCTAAAAACTGCACCGCTTATGGTAACATAGCAATGACTGATTAACATATACGTTGAAGCGTCCGCTTTGATTCTTGTTTTCCGATAATTGGGGAATTTGACGAAAATCATCAAGAACAGAAGTAGACGGTTCACGCCTGATGGCGTGAGCCTTTACTCGTTTAAGATGATAGGTTATCCCCAATACCTCGGAAAACGTAAGCGAAGTAAACAGCTCACGTTTTCTTTTTGTGTCATTTTGAACGGAAATATTAACTTAAACTATAGCGATTATGAAACAACAAAACATCAAATTCCTACTCGCCCTGCTCATGAGCATGGTGGGTATTCAAGCATCCGCTCACGACATTGAGGTAGCGAATTCAGATGGTAAGACCATCTATTACAACTTTGTTAACAAAAACACCGAGTTGGCAGTCAGTCATCAAGGATCCTACGATTATAGCTATTCCAATGAGTATTCTGGCAACATAGTCATTCCTGAAACTGTCACTTACAACGGAAAGACATACCCCGTGACCAGTATCGGAAATGGGGCGTTCTCTAGCTGTAGCGGCCTGACGAGTGTCAACATTCCTAACTCCGTGACTAACATCGAGAGTGCTGCGTTCCAACTGTGTAGCGGCTTGACAAACATCAATATCGGCAATTCAGTGACCAGCATCGGAGGATTGGCGTTCTCTTTTTGTAGCGGCCTGACGAGCATCAACATCCCCAACTCCGTGACAAGAATTGAGAGTGGTGCGTTCGAAAGCTGTAGTGGTCTGACAAGTATCACTATTCCCAACTCCGTTACCAGTATTGGGCAGTCTGCATTCCGAAGCTGTAGCGGCCTGACGAGTATCACCATTCCTAACTCCGTTACCAGCATCGGGAATGGTGCGTTCTTGGGCTGTAGTGGCGTAAAGAGTATAACAATTCCCAACTCAGTTACCAGCATCGGAAGTTATGCATTCGCTCGATGTGAAGTTTTGACAAATATTACCATTCCCAACTCAGTGACTACAATAAATGATTACACTTTCCAGAATTGCAGCAAGCTGAGGTCTGTTGTCTTGCCTAACCAGCTTCGAATAATTCAGGCTAATGCATTTAACGGATGCTGGAGGTTAGAGTCGCTGAATATTCCTGCATCGGTAGAGTATATCTATCAGAGTGCGTTTGCCGGCTGTTCGTCCCTGCAGTCCGTGACGGCGCAGCCGACAACGCCGCCGTCCCTCTACGACAACTCGTTTTCGAAATATTCGATTCCACTGAACGTGCCGTCGGGCTGTAAGGAGGCTTATCAGAGTGCGCAGGGATGGAGGAACTTTACGACCATCAACGACGGGAACGTCTATTACCAGATGAGCATCGAGAGCCAGGGACAGGGCAAGGTGAGCTACGGAACGACAGAGGTGACCAACGGCCAGAAGACGGTTGACGTGAAAGAGGGGACGGATGCCGTGCTGACACTAACACCGATTGATGGGTTTAAAGTTGATAAGGTGATGGTGAATGGCGAGGATAGAACAGCAGGAGTGGTGAACGGACAGCTGACGCTAAGCAACGTGACGACTAATCAGACTGTCAGCGTCAGCTTCAGCGTGGCTGGAGAATTTACCAAGGTGACAATCGGAGTTGACAAGGTTGCTACTTTCTGTGCTGCTGCTGATGTTGATTTTTCGACGCTAAACCTAAAGGCATATACAGGTGGGGGCTTCAACCGCCAGACAGGAGTGCTGACGATGATGCGCGTTTATGATGTTCCCGCTGGAACGGGACTTTTGCTGAAGGGCGAGCCGGGAACGTACTTCGTCCCTTATAGTCAGTCGTACAGCATTTACAGCAATCTGCTGAAAGGCGTTACTACTGAAACGAACTTAGCAGCCACCACAGGCGGCTATGCCAACTACGTCTTAGCCAGCGGCAGCAACGGCACGGGCTTCTATCGGGTTCCGACTGAGGGAACGACGTTGGCAGCAGGCCGCGCCTACCTCAGCATACCGGCAGAGACGGCAGCCAGCCGCAGCGCACTCAGGCTGGCGTTCGATGATGAGGATGAAGCAACGGGCATTAACGCTTCGCTAACGAATAGTGAAGAGAGAATTGTGGATAGTGCTGTGTATGACCTGCAAGGCCGCCGTGTGGAGCAGCCCCAGCCAGGCCTCTACATCCGTAATGGTAAGAAGGTAATCATCAAGTAGTGGAGGGCCATGCTATGAAGAAGAAAGAATATCGGCAGCCCGTCACCGAAGTGGTGGCGGCTGCCCCCACCGAAATGATTGCCGCCTCATTGCTGAACGAGGGAGAAGTGGATGTCATCGGCATCATTGATGATGACGGAGGTGATGACAACCCACCAATCCTGGGACTCTGACAACAACAGAATAGTACACAAAAGGGACGGTTCCTTTTGTGTACTTTTTGTTTTGGGGTTCAACGATCGGTTTTTAATGGCGTGAGCCTGAAGTTCTTGGTAACCACGCCGTTGTAGGTATTGATGGAGACCCGGAGTGTGTCGGTAGGCACCTCCGAAATGGGGACGCTGACATACACCCGTTGGGAGTAGTATTCAGGCACTTCTCCTTGATTGTGCGAGAGCAACAGGTGGACGGTACGGGTGCTGTCGGCGTTGATATAGGAGGATGAGTAGTGCATGCCCAACTTCTGTATCTTTGATTCATCGTCGACGGCACCCGTCTTCAGCACCAGTCCTAAATTAAGATATTTCTTGTTGAAGCTGACCCAGGCGGTTTCCAGTCCCACGGGGTCAGCCAGTTTCTCCTTCCAAGTGCCAACGGACACGGAGTCGGTCTTAATGGAGAGCGTTGACACGCGCCCCATCATTTCCACTTTAGCCCTGTCATCCTGATTACTATAATATAATAAGGCGCGATAGACCGTGTCAGACCGACCTATCCAACTGTCGGTATAGGGGGCTGTCAGCAGTAGTCTTTCGTCGTTGTCTGTCACCACATATACTATTTGCTTGTTACTTCCCACCACGGCCTCTACAAAGTCGGCGCGCATGTAGGAGTATTCGTTGTCGCCCTTCTCATAGAGGTCCTGTTCGCACGAGAAGAGTGTCAGAAACGAGAGGAGTAGTAACAGCGGGGCAGGTCTCTTCATTATTTTGCAGCGTTATAATTGATCAGCGGATTAGCATACATGGTCAGGATGCGTTCGCGGAGGAAGGCGTCGTCCTTGTTGGGGATGTTGATTTTAGCCAGTTGCCCGTCAAGATACTGTTCAAAGCGGTCCCATTGTTCTGGCGTTGCCTTTGAAAGACTGCGGGGAGTCCCCTGAAGCATGTCGAGTGCCACGATGTTGTTAGGGTAGATGGCGTACCGGCGGTGAATGGCACCGTCGATAAGTGTGGCTATCATGTCGAAAAGTTCCGTCTTAGGCAATTCAGTCGGTAGTGTGCCCAGCCAATCGTCAATGCAGGGAGCACAGTGGTAGTGGATGTTGCCCTTGAAACCGAAGATGCCCGTCTTCATGGAGAGTACATCGTCGGCCTTTGACTTCTTCCAACCCACGACATCGCGCACCAGCTGGAATTCCTGGGCCTTCAGGTAGTCGCAGGGATCATATTCGTAGCTGATGGCCAGTGGTACGATATGCAGCTGTTGCAGCCGCTCAATGACAGACCCCTCACCGCCCATGGCCATCATCTTAAGAAGGCTGGCCTGCGTGCGGTCGTTGCTGTCCTTTGCACGGCCTTCGCGCTGGGCAATCCAGATGTTGTCGTTTTTCTTTCCGAGGACATAGTGCATGTATTCGGCCATACGCTTGCTGGAGACCAGCATCTCGCGGATACCGACTGAGCGCTCAACGATGAACGACTTGTTGATGCGCACCAAGTCCTTGATCCAGGGAGCTGCCAAGAGGTTGTCGCCAATGGCAATTTCGCAGGTCGTTGAGAATCCCACGTCGAACATGAGCTTGTCAAGGAGGGCAGAATCGAGCACAATGTCCCTGTGGTTAGAGATAAAGGTGTAGTTGCGGGTGACGTCTATCGACTCCACATCCATGTCGCAGCCCGTTGAGGCTTTAGCCAGAAGCTTTTCCAAGAAGGTGTAGCAGAACGCCTTCTGGAACTCCAGGTTGGTTTTTTGTTGGTGCATCTTTGCGGCAATCGCTTCCGCCGGTATTCCCGGATAAAGATAAGCGACCACTGTTAAGAATTGGGTGTCGGCCATCAGGCGGTCGTACACCTCGGGCAGTTCTTCTGGCTCGAAAGGCCGGATGGCATCAAATGCCCTTAAATCGTTATTCATAGATTAAGTGAATTGGTTTTCAACGATGTCTGTCAGCACATCGGTCATTGTCAGTCCGGCTGCATGCACTTGTTGAGGGATGAAGCTGGTGGCTGTCATGCCCGGCGTCGTGTTCACCTCCAGCATAGAAATCTTTCCCTCCTTCGAGATGATGTAGTCGATGCGGATGATACCGTTGCAGCGCAGGATGTCGTAGATGTGACTGGTAATCTTAGAGACGCGTTCAGCCACCTCAGG
The DNA here is from genome assembly GCA_937898415.1 of uncultured Prevotellaceae bacterium. Lineage (GTDB taxonomy): Bacteria > Bacteroidota > Bacteroidia > Bacteroidales > Bacteroidaceae > Prevotella. Next base: position 29,534 of record CALDLA010000165.1, read on the forward strand.
GGCAATGCGGGCAGGGGTGATTTCCTGTACTTGACCGTTATATTTCGCGTCGTAGTCAAAGAACTCGTTACTGGTTACTACCTCCGTAATGGGTAGCAGAACGGTCTTTTCACGGGTTTTGTAACAACCCTGGGTAATCTCGGTGCCATCCAGGAAACTCTCGACCATAACCTCAGGACTTTCCATCATCGCTTTGCGGATGGCGGGAGCTAGTTGGTCAGCATTTTTCACCTTGGTGACGCCAAACGAAGAGCCGTCGGCAGCTGGCTTCACGAAGCACGGCATACCTATCTGGCGCTCAATCTCATCGTCGCTGACCAGTTCCTCATAGCCTTTGCGGATGAGTAGTGACTCGGCGACGCTGACACCATAACTCCTGAGATACTGGTTAAGCACGAACTTGTCGAATGTCATGGCCTCTACCAATACGCCGCTGGTAGAGTAGGGTAGCCCTATGAGGTCGAAATAGCCCTGTAGGCGGCCGTTTTCACCAGGGGTGCCGTGAATAGTGATGTAGGCGTAGTCGAAGTGTTGTGACTTCTCATCTTCCATAAAGGAGAAGTCGTTACGGTCAATCTTGGCCGTCAGACCGTTTGGCAGTTCAACGTGCCAGTCTTGCCCCTTTATGTCGACGATATAGACATTATAGCGTTCCTTGTCGAAAAAGGAGTAAAGTCCCTGTGCAGAGCGCAACGAGACGTCGTGCTCAGATGAGTCGCCACCACAGACAATGGCAATGTTTCTCTTCAAATTCTTCATTTCTGTCTAAGCCCCCTAAGTTAGGGGGTTGGGGGTCTGAACAAGCGTATATCAAACCCTATTTTTTTTAATTGTTATTATTTTGGCGTCTGCGCTTGTTCAGACCCCTCTAGCCCCCTAACTTAGGGGGCGAATATACTTTCTCCATTTGTCAATGACGGTAGCCATGTCTTCTGGCAGGTCACTGGTGAAATCCATCTGCTTTCCTGTCTTCGGATGCACAAAGCCGAGTGTGCGGGCGTGCAACATCTGGCGCGGACAGAGCCGGAAGCAGTTCTGTATGAATGCCTTGTATGTGCTGGACCGCTCGCCTCTGAGAATCTCTGTGCCGCCATAGCGCTCGTCGCAGAAAAGCGGATGCCCCATGTGCTTCATGTGGGCACGTATCTGGTGTGTGCGTCCCGTTTCCAAACGACACTCCACTAACGTGGTATAGCCGAAACGCTCAATGACGCGCCAGTGAGTAACGGCTGGCTTTCCCACATCTGAGTCGGGCGGGAACACGGCCATGCGTTGACGGTCGCGAGGGTCGCGGCCTATATTGCCCTCTATGCGCCCCTCATCCTCCGTGAAGTGCCCCCATACCAGTGCGTTATAACTGCGGTGGGTGTCGTGGTTGAAGAATTGGGCGCCCAGTTTGCTCTTGGCTTCGGGGGTCTTGGCAACGACGAGCAGTCCGCTGGTGTCCTTGTCGATGCGGTGGACAAGACCGACGCTGGGGTCGTTCGGGTCAAAGGAAGGCAGATTCCTCAGGTGCCAGGCAATGGCATTGACCAGTGTACCGTGGAAATTTCCTACGCCCGGATGTACAACCAGTCCGGCGGGCTTGTTGACGACCATCAGCTGGTCATCCTCATAGACTACATCGAGCGGAATGTCCTCCGGTTCGATTGTCGTGTCATAGTGTGGACGGTCGAGCATCAGTGTGATGACATCACCTGGGCGTACCTTGTAGTTGCTTTTGACAGGGCGGTTCCCCACATGGATGAATCCTGCATCAGCAGCCTGTTGGATGCGGTTGCGTGTGGAGTGCTGCATGTGTTCCGTCAGGAATTTGTCGATACGCAACGGTTCCTGGCCACGATCCACTTCTATACGGAAATGCTCGTAGAGTTGCTGGCTTTCCTCGTCCAGTTCCTGGTCGTTCAGTATCAGTTCCTCACTGTCCATACACTAATAGTCCTCAGTTTCTTCTTTCTGCTGTCCTGTCGGTACTGCCTCTTTGACTTCCTCGAACTCGTCATAGGCACCTATCTCGTCTTCATCCTCCTGATAGACATATTCCGGTTCTGTATAGTCTATGTCGTCGTCTTCGCCATATTGCCCGTTACCTATCAGCAGTGTCAGCGGGCTGTCGATGGAGACGTGCTCACCGGTATTGAGGCGTCGCCCACGGCAGAGGATGCCGTATACCCAGTCGCGTTCGCCAAGAATGCGTTTTGGTGGCAGCAGTTTGAATCCGATGGCCTGTAGTTTGGCTTCGGCTTCACGGTAGCTGCTGTTGTCGATGACGTCAGGTATGGCAAAAGACGGTGACGACGGAGAGTTCACCGTCACATAGATGATGTGCCCGGGCTTAACTTTCATGCCTGCTCCTGGCGACTGGGCCAGGATGCAGTCGGCTGGCAGTCGTTTGTTGTAGCCGGAATCATTTACCTGTAGTTCCAGTCCATTCTCAGCAAGCAGCAGTCGTGCGTTCTTGCTCGTCATGTTTACAAGTTTAGGCACTTCAATGCCTTCTCCATGGTGGGTATATAACTCCAAACCGTATTTTACGCCGAAGCATAATCCTACCACAACAAGTGCCATAGCCAAAAGATTTCCCCAAAGGTAGGCACTCAAAAACTTACCAAAGAATTCCTTTGCTTTCATCAATAAATTGTTTTTGCCGTGCAAAGATAATGAAAAAACAGAAAGAAGCAAAGAATTCTCTCTACTTCTTTCTGTTTTTTCTGCATTTTCTTTCTGAGATACCCGTTTACTTTCCGTGATGCTCGTCAGAAACAGTTAACTTCTTGCGGCCCTTAGCGCGGCGTGAAGCCAACACGCGGCGACCATTCTTAGTGGCCATTCTCTCACGGAAGCCGTGCTTGTTGACGCGACGGCGATTGTGCGGCTGAAATGTTCTTTTCATTGCTTTATTCTTGTTATTTTTGTTGTTTATTTACCGATTTGGGGTGCAAAAGTACTCATTTCTTTTGAATTACGCAAATTTATCGCGAAATTTTTCACTTTTCACTTTTCACTTTTCACTTTTTTTCGTACCTTTGCACCCAAATTCCAATATATTACATTATTTTATTTGTATGATTAACTCACAAGACATTAAAAAAGGAACCGCTATTCGCATGGACGGCGGCATTTGGGTTTGCATCGATTTCCAGCATCGCAAGCCGGGTAAGGGTAACACCATCATGAACATTAAAGTTAAGAATGTGAGCGACGGCCGCGTATTGGAGCGCCGCTACAACATCGGCGAAAAGCTGGAAGATGTAATCATCGAGCGTCGCCCCTACCAGTACCTCTATGAGGATCAGTCGGGACGTATCTTCATGAATCAGGAGACCTTCGAGCAGATTCCCATTGACAACGACCTCGTTATTGGTCATGAGTTCATGAAGGAGAGCGACATCGTGGAAGTGGTCAGCGATACCACCGACGGTACCATCCTCTACGCTGAAATGCCGGTGAAGACCGTCCTCCGCGTCACCCATTCTGAGCCGGGTATCAAGGGCGATACCGCTACCAACACGCTGAAGCCCGCTACGCTGGAGACCGGTGTTGAGGTTCGTGTTCCTCTGTTCATCAACGAGGGCGACCTCATTCAGGTTGACACCCGCGACGGTAGCTATCTGGCTCGCGCAAAGGAGTAATGATGTATTCTATTATTGTTCCCGTCTTCAACCGTCCTGACGAGGTGGACGAACTGCTGGAAAGTCTTACCCGGCAGACACTCAAGAACTTCGAGGTCGTTATTGTGGAAGACGGATCAAAAATCCCCTGCAAGGATGTTTGCGACAAGTACGCAAACATCCTTGACTTGCATTATTACGTCAAACCGAACAGCGGCCCCGGACAGAGCCGAAACTACGGAGCTGAGCGCGCCAACGGTGAATGGCTCATCGTGCTCGACTCCGATGTCGTATTGCCCGATGGGTATTTGCAGGCTGTGGAAAACGAAGTGCAGGAAATGCCTGCCGACGCATGGGGCGGCCCCGATGCAGCCCATCCGTCGTTTACTCCGGTGCAGAAAGCCATCAGCTATTCGATGACTTCCTTTTTTACCACTGGCGGCATCCGCGGCGGCAAGGCGAAACTTGACAAGTTCTATCCTCGTTCGTTTAACATGGGTATCCGACGGGAAGTCTATCAGCAGCTTGGCGGTTTCTCGAAGATGCGCTTTGGCGAGGATATCGACTTCTCGTACCGCATCGTTGAGGCGGGTTATAAGCCGCGTCTCTTTCCTGATGCCTGGGTCTGGCATAAGCGGCGCACCGACTTGAGCAAATTCTATCGTCAGGTCTATAATAGTGGTATCGCGCGTATCAATCTTGAAAAGCGCCACCCAGGCACCCTGAAACTTGTTCATTTGCTGCCTACGGTGTTCACGGTAGGAGTCATTGGCCTTATCCTCATTTCTGCTGTCGGTCGTGCCCTGATGCACTATGTTGACCGCGACCAGTTTTACTGGATGTGTTTTGCGCCGTGGATACCTATTATATTATATAGTGCCATTATCTTCATTGACTCCAGCATAAAGAACCGCAGTATCCACGTAGGCCTGCTCTCCGTTCCCGCTGCTTTTACCCAGTTGATGGGCTATGGCTTCGGTTTCATCGAGTCATGGTGGAAACGTTGTGTGCTGAAGAAAGACGAATTCCAGGCTTTTGAAAAGAATTTCTATAAGTAATGGCCGATAAGTTGAATATCAACCAGTGGGCTGAGGAAGACCGGCCCCGTGAAAAACTGGAGCGACTCGGCCCTCAGTCGCTTAGCGACGCTGAACTGCTTGCCATCCTTGTTGGCTCTGGTTCGACGAAGGAAGATGCCGTTACACTTATGAAGCGCCTACTGAACGATTGTAACAACAACCTTAATACGTTAGGCAAAAAGACCATTCGTGATTTGTGCCAGTATAACGGTATAGGGCCAGCGAAGGCTATTACCATTATGGCGGCCTGCGAACTGGGTAAACGCCGGCAGAAGGAGAAACCAGAAGAACGCCCTGACTTGGGAACCGCTACCTATATATATAATTATATGCACCCCAAGTTGCAGGATCTCGACGTTGAGGAATTCTGGATTCTGCTCATGAATCAGCACTACCGCCTTATTAAGGAGGAACGGGTGTCGCGTGGAGGTATTACGGAGACTGCCGTCGACGTTCGTATTATTATGCGCGAGGCCGTACTTTCCAATGCAACCATCTTAGCTGTCTGTCACAATCATCCCTCTGGCAGCATCACTCCGAGTAAGCCCGACGATCTATTGACCCAGAGTATTAAACAGGCCTGTGAAGTGATGCGAATTTACTTCTTAGACCATGTCATTTTGGCCGACGGATGCTACTTTTCCTATAGAGAACAAGGGAAAATATAGGCATTTAATATTTTTTAACTGTATTTTTACAACAATTTCGATTTGTTTTATCTATCTTTGCGGTTAGATAACTTCAAAGTGTGTACTAGCATGAAATTGTGTAACTTAAAAACAGTGCTTTTAGCAATGCTTTTAGTAAGCAGTGCTAATGTTAAATCCCAGCAGTACCAGGAATCTACCAGGGAACTTGTCACTCCTGCGATAGATTTCTTCGTACCTCACTGGTATGTTAGTCTTCAAGGGGGTGTAGCCTATGATATAGGTGAAGCCAAGTTTACCCAACTTATCTCTCCTGCGCTGCAGGCGACCATTGGCTATGAGTTCAATGAGTATGTCGGTGCGCGATTGGGCCTCAGCGGTCTTTGGGCAAAGAACCGTTACGCTTATCCTATTGCTAAGTATGAGTGGAACTTTATCCAGCCTGCGATCGATGTGAGGGCCAATCTTACAAACATTTTCTTTGGCCGCGATATTGAGCGTGTATTTGATATTTATGCGTTCTTAGGCGGAGGTGTGGCATTTAGCTACAACAATGACGATGCCGTCGAGGCCGATAAGCGTTTTGGCATTGATTTCCAGAAAATCTGGGATGATCATCGCTTCAATCCTGTCGTCAGGGGCGGTCTTGGTGCCGACTTCTGGATGAACGATGACTGGGCCTTCACTGTCGAGGCCAATGCCAATATGTTGCCAGACCACTTCAACTCCAAGAAAGGCCGTCACGACAATCGCGACTGGCACTTCAACCTGATGGTCGGTTTGCGCTACAACCTTGGTCCGAGCTACGGAATTCTGGAACCTGAGTACAGGGAGATTCCGCAGCCCATACCGCCTCAGTTCCAGGATGAAGACGGTGTCGCACTCGTTGAGTATGTACAATTCGAGATTAACAAGAGTATCATTCGCAGCAGTGAGGTTGGTAAGATCATGCGCGTAGTTCAGTACCTGCATGAGCATCCTCAGGCTCACGTCGAGCTGACTGGCTTTGCCGACAAGCTGACGGGTAATGCCACTATCAACCAGCGTTTGTCTGTCGAGCGTGCCCATGCCGTTTCGCAGTTCTTGACTGACCATGGTATTCGCAGCGACCGTATCAGCCGCTATGCTAAAGGTGACCGTGTTCAGCCGTTCCAGGTCAACGAGGACAACCGTGTTACCATCTGTATTGTCATTGACGAAGGTCTGACAGAGGAAGTACAACAATTAAGAGAGTCAATTAAGTAAAAACATCGAATTATATGAAGACATTCAAAAACATTGTGCTCTCAGCCGTCATGGTTATGGCTGGAGCCACCATTACAGGATGTACTGACTATCAGGACGAGATCGATTCACTCGATACCCGCGTAACTTACTTGGAGAGTCTGGTCAGTCAAACAAACAAAGACATTGCTAATCTCCAGAAAGTCGTTGATGCCTGGGCTAACGGTTGGTATATTGAGAACATGGCCTATATGCCTGTTGAAGAAGGTGGCGGTTACGTCATTAATTTCCGCAAGGATCAGTTCGACATAGCTACGGGCGACAGTGTACGTGGTAAGACCCAGCGTATGTCTGCCATCGTTAGGGATGGTGAAAAAGGAGAGCAGGGCATCAAGGGTGAACAAGGCGAAAAGGGTGACCAAGGCGAAAAGGGCGACCAAGGCGAAAAGGGCGACCAGGGCGAAAAGGGTGACCAGGGCGTAAAGGGTGACCAAGGCGAAAAGGGTGACCAAGGCGAAAAGGGTGACCAAGGCGCAAAGGGTGACCAAGGCCAGAAAGGTGACCAGGGCGAAAAGGGTGACCAAGGTGAAAAGGGTGACCAAGGTGCCAAAGGTGACCGCGGTGCCAAAGGCGATCAGGGCGTAGCAGGTGTAGCTCCCAGCATTACTGTTGGCCGCAATCCTAATAATCCCTATGACGTTAATTTCTACTGGTTCGTCAACGGTGTACCCTTGACGGGACCTGATGGCCAGATGGTTCGTGCCAATGGCAAGGATGGTAAGGATGGCGAAAAGGGTGATCCTGGCGTAGCACCTCAGTTACGTATTACTGACGACGGCTATTGGCAGATATCCATTGATGGCGGTGTTATCTGGAAGTATCTCTATGACGCTAATGGTGACAAGATATCAGCCACTGGTGAAAAAGGCGATAAGGGTGATACAGGTGCTACAGGTCCCCAGGGTGCGACAGGTCCACAAGGTGCGACAGGTCCACGAGGTGCGACAGGTCAACAAGGTGAGACCGGTCCACAAGGAGAAACAGGTCCTCAGGGTGATTCTATGTTTGAGAGTATCACTGTTGTACAAGGTCCAAACGGTACTATCAAAGAAATCGTCTTTGTATTAAAGGGTGGCAATACGTTCACAATTCCCGGTGCTTCGTTTAATTGATACTGAAATTTTTGTGTTATGAAAAGATATCAAAAAGCAATAGCAGCCCTCGCTCTATTAAGCTTGACGACCGCCTGTGACGAAGAATACATTGATGATCTTCGTGGCTTAGGGGGACGTGTGGAGGTCTTGGAGGAATCCTGTCTGGATTTCACCAACGAACTGGAAGCACTCAAGCGTATCGTTACGATTGTAGAGTCGAATGGCCGTATTACTGACCTGCAGCAGCAGGATGGCGCATTTGTCATTACCTTTAACGATGGAAGAGAACCCATCGTACTGAGGAATGGTAAGAAAGGTGCCCAGGGCGACCAAGGTGAACAAGGCGACAAGGGCGAACAAGGCGACAAGGGCGTAACTGGTGACAAGGGTGAAACTGGTGACAAGGGTCAGCAGGGCGACAAGGGTCAGCAGGGCGACCAAGGCGAAAAGGGTGACAAGGGTGTTACTGGCGACAAGGGCGCAACCGGCGACAAGGGCCAGCAAGGCGACAAGGGTGAAACTGGCGACAAGGGTGCAACCGGCGACAAGGGTGCAACCGGCGACAAGGGTGAGCAAGGTGACGATGGTATGTCGTTGCTTGGTGTTGCCTTAGGAGACGATGGCCGGTTCTACTGGACTTTCAATGGTTACATTCTGGTCTATCCCGATGGTTCAGGTATTCCTGTCTGTGCTCAGCCTACCGATGGTAATGATGGTAAGAAGGGTGAGCAGGGTGATCCTGCATCCGCCGACATGCCGATACCCCAGATACGTGTTAATGTAGAAGACAATACATGGGAAATCTCTATTGACGACGGTAAGACTTGGCAACCTGCCGGCCAGTATAAGGGCGACAAGGGCGATACTGGTGATCAAGGAGCCCAGGGTCCTCAGGGCCAGACAGGTCCGACGGGCTACCAGGGCGCTCCGGGCGCACAGGGTCCGCAGGGCGCACAGGGTCCGCAGGGTGAAAAGGGAAAGTCAGGCGATGACTATAAGCTGTTCAGTATAGAACCTATAATGGATAACTATGGTAGAATTGTCGCCATTAAGTTTACCCTTATTAGCGACCCAGAGCACCCATTCATTATTTATATTGATGGATACGCTTATGGGGATGTCAACGCACAATAGGCGATGACTCAACAGGAAAAGACACTTATAGAAGGAAGGATCGTAGACGTGTTGAAAACCGTCTACGATCCTGAAATTCCTGTAAACATCTATGATCTTGGGATGATTTACAAGATTGACGTTCAGGACGATGCTACGGTAGATGTGGACATGACCTTCACCGCTCCTAATTGTCCTGCCGCCGACTACATCTTGGAAGACGTACGTACGAAGGTGGAGAGCGTCGAGGGGGTTAGTGCCTCCAATGTCAACCTTGTGTTTGAACCAGCATGGGACCAGTCCATGATGTCTGAAGAGGCAAGAGTAGAATTGGGATTCGACTGAATGAAGAACATCTACTTCCTTAGCGATGCCCATCTTGGTTCATGGGCTATTCCTCATCAGCGGATGCAGGAGCGGCGGTTGGTGCGTTTTCTCGATTCCATCAAGGAGAAAGCCGCTGCCGTCTATCTGTTAGGCGATATGTTCGACTTTTGGTATGAGTATCGCTATGTGGTGCCCAAGGGCTACACTCGTTTCCTCGGCAAGTTGTCTGAATTGACAGACATGGGTGTGGAGGTTCATTATTTTACCGGCAACCACGATATTTGGGCATACGACTACTTAGAGCGGGAGTGTGGCGTCATCCTGCACCATAAGCCCCTGACCACCGAGATTTACGGCAAGATTTTTTTCTTAGCTCATGGCGACGGACTGGGTGACCCCAATCGGTCGTTCAAACTGATCAGATGGATATTCCACAATAAGGCGTGCCAGTGGATGTTCTCTGCTCTACATCCCCGTTGGGGTATGTGGTTTGGCCAGACGTGGGCCAAACACTCACGTATGAAGCGGCCTGGCGGCGAAGAGCCTGCCTATATGGGTGAGGACCGCGAACACTTGGTACTCTATACCAAGCGCTATATACAGTACCATTCTAACGTTGACTACTTCATCTACGGGCATCGCCATATCGAGGTTGACCTGCAACTGACCCGTAAGGCCCGTATGATTATCCTTGGCGACTGGATCAGTCAATTCAGTTATGTGGTCTACGACGGCGAGCACATGTTCATGTCGCAATACATTGAAGGCGAAAGCATCATGTAACGTTGCTTCCGCCCCCAATTTCTTCCGATTTCATCGTATAATCTTGCGGCCACCGCTGATGTAGATGCCCTGCCTTGCAGGGTGTTTTACTTTGCGTCCCTGTAGGTCGTACATCTCACCGTTTCCGGCTATGTCAATAACCCTGTCAATACCTGTTGTCTCGCCGTCAACTGACAGGACAATACGTGTGGCAGCACCATCAACCGAAGGCAGGACATCGTCAAAGTCGAACCACGCACGTAATGCCTTCATCTTTGTCTTTCCTACAGAATACCAGAACTTATTGTCGCTCAGGAAAAGCATACTCTTAGCTATCGTGGTGTTGGCCACGTAAGTTCCCACCATTTTTCCGCTTGTGCCACTGTTCATGGGCGTGCTGCTTGGGGCAATACTCATGTTTCCGCTTACGTTGAAACTGCTGATCTCCGTAGGCAGTTTGATGATGTATGGATGGTTGGCCTCCATGTGGTCTGTTGTTTCGAAGTTAACAGTGATATTACTGTTTTGATAGTCGTAGCCCGTGAAGTTGGCTAACTGTACTTGGTCGCCGAAGCTGTTCTTCACCTGCAGGCTGTTCATGCTGAAGGGCAGACAGATGGTGTTCCACTGGTTCTCGGTTATCGTCCGTTTCACCATCACATAACTCACGTTGTCCTGACTCTCTGGTAGCGTTGTTGCCATCTCGTCGATTGTAGCCACCGTGCAGACCTTCTTTGTTGATTTGCAGCCCGGATAGCTCGCCGTCACTTCCAGTGTCCCCGGTTCATTAAACGTGTAGTAATAGCCGTCGGTGCGGTAAATGCGGATGTTGTCGAGGCGGAGTAGTGAGTAGTATCGTCCCATTACAAGATAAAAACCGTCCACCTCACTGCTTGTTCCTTCTGGCAATGTAAAGACACCGTTGTCGCCGTTTGAGATGGCCCATACTACAATGCCTGTTGTACTGTTTATCTCCAAAGAGATATGATACCATGTATCTGAGGCTAAATTTGTGGTTGTCGTACTGCCATTGACAGTGTAGGTAGTAGAATTCTTTGGTGCAGTGATGTCGAATAGCATGTTCTTATTGCCATTAATGGCCGCATAGTTGTCCCAGGCATTGGAAGGATTCGTACCTCCCTTGCTCATCACGCAGAACTCCACAGGGTCAGTATTGCCTGTCTTAATGGCCAGATCAAACTCAATGGCATATTTGGTGCATTGTGAAACATCAACATTGTTCAGGCGGGTGTAGGCATAGCGAGTATTGGTGCTTCCAAGGTCAACAAAGAAATATTTACCGTGTTCGGCATTGTCGTTAGCTAAACTGATAGGCGCGCCTGAGTTTGTCCAACCGCCAATTTCCGTGGCTTGTTCATAATTCTCCTCATACAACGTCATCGTCACCAAATCGACATCCTCACCATTGAACTTAGCCGAAAGGGTAGGGGTAACGGTCGTGCCGTTATAGTCGAAGGCGACGGGCTTGATGGTAGCCACGGGTTGCTGTCCCACCATTGCAATGTCGATGGTCGGCTCGGCGCACTCGACGGCCACACCGGAACCCACCTTCAATTGTAGTTTGTTACCGTTGTGCTGCAACTCGTAGCCAATGCCGTTGAGCCCCTCTACCACAACGTTGCTGAGGCTACCGGTGAGGGTCGTCACCGTTCCGAGGTCATACAAACCGTCAGTCATCGTGCCACCCTGCGGTCGTAACTCAATGACCGGTGTCAGATACTTCGGACCGTAGTTCTTCCAGACATCATCAGTCTTGGCGTTAATCTTCAGTGTGGTGGCGTTCACTTGATTAGCCGTTCCGTCACCCATGATGTCTATCACCAAGCGGGCTCCGTGGTTCAGTTCCAGCGTGCTGACAGTGATGCCGCCATTGCCTACGATGATGCTGGAGCCGTAGTCAGCCTTGATGCCCTTGCTGAACACGCCACCGTTGGTCTCCAGCGTGGAGTGACGGTTCAGCCATACCTGGCTGTTCTGCATCGTGCCGTCAAAACGCAAAGATCCGGCCCACACGTTCGTCTCGCCGCTATACGTCTCTACGACGTTCGGCAGTTGGAGGATGCCGTTGCCTTGTTTAATGAGTCGCATTTTCCCTGTAAAGGCACCACCGGTCAGCGTGTGGGTATAGGTATCAGTCGTGATGTTGTTATTGTTGTCATGTCCCTGAACCCACGATGGTGTATTAACGGTCAGAATATAGGGCGCAGCACCGTCGCTGACACTGACGGTCATGTCTTTCGTTTCGCACATCATCAAGTGGTCGCTTGTTGTTCCGCTGATGGTGCTGCCGTCAGCCACCACCGTACGTCCTTCGTCAGTCAGCGTGGGCGGGGCGACGGTAATTCCCTCCATTTCACCGAGGAAATAGCTCAGGTGAGGTGGCTGGTTGTAGGCCATCATCTGCCACACCATCGCCTGACGATACTGGTGGTCGTTCCACAAGGTGGGTAGCGAATAGCTGGTTCCTATGCCCGAAGTATAGACACGCAGGTTTCCGCCGCAGCGTACCACAATTTCCTCACGCCAGTCACCAATGATGTCGCCCTGGAAGCAGGGATTGTTCTTCGAGTCGTTGTTCATGTTGCAGCCATCAGAGGTAAACAGTCTGCCTGAGCCGGGCTTATCCACCTTTGCTTCCTTTGCCGTGCCAGGGCTGTTCAGGATTTCCGAGCAGAGGTCGCCGTCCCAGTAGATGCGGAAGTTCAAGTCGCCCCATGCTATGAAGTTGTCACCACCGTATGCGTCAATGTTGCCATCGGTAACGCTGCTGATAATGCCTGTCGAGACAGAGCGCCCTTGCGAGCCGGGGTAGGCGTTCGAGAAGTTGTCCATCAATGCCCGACCGTCATCGTCTTTGGCGGTCCTGCGTACATACAATTCGCAGGTAGTAGCATTGCGGTAGTTCATGGCAGGCTTATCCTCATTGCAGGCAAACGTCTCCAACCCCTTGCGGTAAGGGTCGAAATCACCTACATGCAGTGCATCACCATGTCCTAGTCCCGTCGTGGAAAGTCCTTTGCCGTTGTCATCAATCACCATCGAGCCATACACAATCTCGTCACGTCCGTCTTCGTCCACATCGGCTATAACAAAATTATGGTTGCCCTGTCCATACCACGGACTGCTGCTAGTGTTGTTGTTCCATGTCCATCGTGTCGTCCACTGGTGGGTGTCGCGGTTCAGGTTCATCGCAATCATCTTGTGACGTGTATAGATGCCACGAGCCAGGAAAAGACTGGCTTTTTGTCCGTCAAGGAATGGGGCACCAAGGAAATACTTAGATGAACGGTGGCCGTAGTGGTCTCCCCAAACTTTGTTAAGCGAATATGACTTACTTGAGTTTTTCGTTAGTAGTTCTCCATAGCCAGCACTCTCTAATGAGGTATAGTCATTGTAAGGTACAGAACTATTGGGCCACTCGGTCGTTTCTAAACGCGGAAGTGGAAAGTCTGTTATCTGGTACTGAGCACCTGTTTCACCATTCAAATAAATAAGGTATTCACGTCCGAAGCGTGTCCATGCATACTGATCATTATTATGGCTATCCATCAGGTTACGCGTATTGACGTTTCCGTCGCCAATAGTGTAGAGTTTGGTCTTTCCGTCCTTTCCATAGACAATCATGTTGTCAGCACCGCGCAGCACGACTTCGGCCTTACCGTCCTCGTCCCAGTCATAGGCTATGATGTTAATTTCCGTAGAGTTCAAGCTGGCCATGTTGGGGCCGCAGTCTATGCGCCACATCAGCGTAGCGGCGCCCGTCTGCCAGTTCACGTCGTAGGCATCCAGCACGACGAACTCCTGTGACGACTCCAGATACATGCCGGCAGCATCCACCGTGTTCAGTCGCTTGATGATGATTTCCAGTTGTCCGTCGCCGTCCAAGTCAGCCATCTCAGCATCGTTCGGCTCATAGTGGCTCGTCACATCGTTACCGTTGCGGTCATAGACGGTTGCTAAAGGAATGTCAATAAAGCCCGTTGGCGTGCGTGTGTCCCCTATTTTGTAAACATACTGGTTCCACGCTGTGACAGCAGTACACTTCGCCTGCTCCACACCGTTTACGACGGCAGCTACCTGATAGGAACTTGAGGGCGTACCACTGCTATCATAACAGGTCTTTTTCAGATTTGAGGCAACCTTGCTGCCATCTTTATACACATTATACGTTACGTCGTAGTACTCATTGGTCAGCCTTCGCCAAGTGACGAGGTTAGTGTTGCTGCCGCCTGTGCTACCCGTTGGGATGACCACCAGTCCCCGGTCCAGCCGGTCGGTGTGACGCTGTGCCAAAGTGACGGTACTCATTAGCAGAATGAGCAGTGTGAGCAGGAAGTGTTTCTTATTCATTGCCATAATGATTTTCTATCTGTTGTTAGTAGTTTGTAATTGACGGTGCAAAGATACAAATAATAAATGAACGCGCACCTTGTTTTTTGTAAAATCCACCATGTTTTTTGCAAAACAGGTAACAAATGGTTTCTGTTTACATGAAAAACCCTTCAACCGGCTGGTGGCCCGCTCGGCTCAGCAGCCATCGGTATCTGTCCATCCTCCTCTTCCCATTTAGGGTAGGTAACCGGTTTGGCACTATGGTCTTGCAGCCAGATGTGGTTGAGGGTGAAGGCGATGGAGTCCAATGTCTCTTCGCGGCGTTTGGGGGTTAGCTCGCACTCCCACACCGTGATGCAGTGCCAGCCCATGCTGGCCAATGTCCGTTGCTCCTCACGGTCGCGCTCCTTATTCCTGCGAATCTTTGTCACCCAGAAGTCCCTATTCGTCTTTGGAATCTTACAACACTCTGAGTTCTTAACCATGAATCCAGAATCTTGAACCATGAAATCAATATGGTGTCCGTGCCAGAAGCAGCCGTTCACGAAGATGCACGTCCTGTACTTCCTCAGTACCAAGTCAGGATGTCCCGGCAGCCGCTGATAGTTCAGTCTGTAGCGGAAACCCCTATGCCAAAGCCCGCGACGCACAATCATCTCCGGCTTCGTGTCCTTCGACCGGATGGCCGCCATGTTGGCGTGCCGCTGTTGTCGCGAAAGCTTGTCCATACTCATTTGTTTTCGTCATTCTCAGAGTGCAAAGATACGAATAATAATTGAAAAGTACACAAACGCGGCGGTTCTTTTTGTGTACGAACTGAGTCTTATTCGAAAATACCCCAATAACATTTGGCCATTTGCTCATTTATTCGTAAATTTGCACACAAACCCAATAACTGAGAACAACATGATGAAGAAAATCCTTTTTATCGTCGGTTCGCTGAGGGAAGGCTCCTTCAACCGGCAGTTGGCCCGCGAGGCCGAGCAGATGATTGGCGCATGCGCCGAAGTGACTTATCTGGACTACTCGGATGTCCCGATGATCAATCAGGACATCGAGTTTCCTGAGCCGGAGGCTGTGGGCCGACTCCGTGCCGCCGTCAGGGAGGCCGACGCCCTCTGGGTGTTCACACCCGAATATAACTTCAGCTATCCTGGCCACGTGAAGAACCTGTTCGACTGGCTGTCGCGCCCCCTCGTGGCCAACGACTATGAGACGCCCACCGTCATCAACGGCAAGAAGGTGGCCCTGAGCGGTGCCGGCGGCAAGATGGCCACCGCCAAATGCCGCGAGAAGCTGATGGAACTGCTCACCTTCATCAAGGCCGACGTGATGGAGCAGCAGACAGGCATCGTCCTCAACGTAGAGGCTTGGACGGAAGGGCGCATGATTCTGAGCGAAGAGCAACGGGCCGCACTAAGGGCACAGGTTGAGGCGTTCCTGGAAATCATATAACAATGCCAAGATGTATGAGCTCAAGGACATGGAGAGCCTTGAGGAATTTCCAATAGCCGCGTACTTTTCAAGGGTTAAGAAACTAAAATCATTAGCTTCTTAACCCTCGTTCAAAATATGCGATATATTGTGAAGGGATTGTTCTGCGAATAGATTCAATATTCTGATACTTACCCTGCACGAAGCCATGATATCTTACACAATGGTCAGTTCCGTTATGCATTTTTTGCATCAAATAATTCAATTATTTTACTCAGTTGTCCTTTTATGTTATCAAATGGTTGATTAAGATCTAAAGTTTTTACCATTATGCGATTCCCTGAGAAAATAGCATCCATATCAGGTGCAACTTCCTCTTCCGTTTTGGCATATAGAAGCATACCAGATACTTTACCGTCATTATTTACATCTTTGTTTTTGACATAGGTAAATATCTGATAAAGATTACCAGAGTGAATACTATATTTTTCAAATTGTTTTTGCATCATGTGGCCATAATACTTGGCATCTATGATAAATGTCTTATCTCCCTTATGTAGAGTGATATCTGATTGCATTGTAGGCAAGAATGAGATAACAGAGTTTTCTTGTCTATTAATATCCCATTCTATCTGGTCAGCATTGGCTCGGAGTTCAGGATAATGAACCCGGTAAAATTCCAAGATGAACTTCTCATATAACTTACACATGTGTTCATCCGAGAAAGTAGGCGCCCTATACTCTCCCGACTCAGTTGTCATTGTCATACCTTCTATTATGAAATAACAGATATTCATGAGCATTCTGTATGTCTGATTATTCCGTTGATAATGCATTAAATCCCATCGGATTATATTGGGGTCAATGATGTCGATGTTTGAAAAGAAAAGAATCAACTTTCTCAACTCAGCCTTCCTCGCATGATGAACCTCTTTAGATGTTATTAGTAGGCAAATAGTTGTTTTGAGAACTTTGTTCAAGATATTATTCTCTGACAATTCGTCAAACTCACATGAAATAAGGGTTTTGTGTTGTATTCTATTTCTTATCGTTCCATTAATATCAATCTTGCCTCTGAGCAATGGCAATGTTTCCTTCTTGTTGATATATGAACGATAAAGCCCCTGTTTAATTTGTAAGGACACTGCTTTTATAAGAATCTCGGCAAATAGATCTTCTATATGCTCAAAATCCTCTTTATCAATATCATCATAGCTATTTTTCTTTAATTCTGAGAAGGCGTATGATAACATGTAATAGATATTTTTTATGAGTATGCCCTTATTATTAGTCATTGAAGATTTCGTTTAACTTTGAACGCCAATTATCAACCTCTCTTTTGTTATCAAACCAATACTCCTGAAGCATTGGTATAATGTCATAATTGACAACTTGATGCAGCCACGCGTCAGTAATCTCTGTTTGACCACAGAAATAGCTATGCCCAATTTCAAAACCTTCTCCAAGAGAATCGTCAAGTAGTATTTTCTTGTTAAGTTCTTTTATCTTGTTTATCAGACGATAGAAATGTTCATTATTTAATTCTTGGGCATACTTCTTGAATCCTTTTGTATCAAAACCAGGCTTCAATTGATAAAAACTAAACCTTCTCCTAAGTGCATAGTCAATTATAGCCAAGCTTCTATCGGCTGTATTCATCATGCCAATGATATACACATTTTTAGGGACATAAAATCTTTCATCTTTATAGGCAAGGGTTAGCTTTGTTTCTCTGTAATCCTTTTCAATCAGCATCAGTAACTCTCCAAATATTTTTGAAAGATTGCCCCTATTGATTTCATCTATGATAAAGAAATAATCCTTGTCAGGGTTGTTAGCTGCATTGATGCAAAATTTATAAAACACACCTCTTTGAAGAACAAAATCACTTCCTGAAGGCTTATATCCCATTATAAAGTCTTCATAACTGTAGTTTTGGTGAAATTGTATAAGACAAACTCTTGACTTGTCTTTTTGTCCCATCATCTGGTAGGCAAGTCTTCTTGCGCTAAATGTTTTACCGACTCCTGGCGCACCTTGAAGAATAATATTCTTTTTGTTTATCAGCAGATTCTCAAGAGAGTCTAAATCTTCTCGACTCATATAAACTTCGTTCAAGAAGTCTTCTTTTGTGTAATCTTCATAATAGGTATTTCTTCCATAGCCAGGGTTATTCTCGCGTATCAAATCAAGGATTATATTGTACTCATCTTTTGTTAACTTGAAGAAACTCCCATTAGAATTAGTAAAGAACTCCATTTCTTCCAGTTCCCTACATGCTTTAATCTCAGATAAGTCTATAGGTGAAGTAAATGTTTCTAGTTTTTCAAAATATATTCTTGAATCATCACTTTCTTTTGAAACAATTGCTAAGCCTAAAATCTGTTTTGTCGGACTAGCTTCATAGCAGATAACTTTGTCACCAGCTTTCGCATTTTTAAAGTTGGCAAAAATTCTTCTCTTGTTACCATTTTCATTAAAAAGAGTGTAATCTTGTTCTTCACCAACTACCCATTCTGACATACTCCAAACTTTTGGATTAGCACAAAGCCACCAATAATTACAACTTTCCTGAACAAACTCGTTCTGTTGTACTAATGTCGTAAGTCTTTTAATATAGTCCAAATATGGAGTAATTTCAGTTAATGTTTTGGTTGGAGCATAATCTTCAGTTGGCCATTCTCCGTAATCTGTCCATTCGACTTCTATGGTATTTTTGTATTCTTTCCTACTATCCTCATGTCTATATAATGCTAGTTCTAATACCGTTTGTACTATCAACCCTCTTCGCTGATGACATTGGGCT
>CALDLA010000166.1 GCA_937898415.1 uncultured Prevotellaceae bacterium
AGTCAAATGATTTAGTGACTCTAGTCACGCTGCAATCGAATCGTTTCTTTTGTCATGAAAAAATAATAGGGCTGAAAACGCGTTTATTAATAAATAGCATGCAAATTATTAATAAGTAGCGTGCTATTTATTAATAAATGAGGATGAAGTCAGGTTACATGGTTACTGCTGTAACCATGTAACCAAAAGCGGGTTGTCAGGCGAAGCTGATGATGCCCTGCTGAGGCTCCTGGGGCGCAACCTCTTTCTGGTCAAGGAGCACATCGCCGGTGGCCTGAGAATGGATGCTGTCGAGGATTTCGCGGGTGCGCTTATAGGTGGGCGTCGATTCAACTGCGCTGATGACGTCGTCGTTGTCAAGGTCCTCAGGACGGAAGAGGTAGATGTGGGGGCGGCGCTTGTAGCGGCGTACGCCGTCGGTGCCTCCATAGTAGCGTCCGCGACGCTCCTCGCGGGCGGCTGCCTTCTCCTGTTCCTCGGCTATGCGGTTGGCCTCCTCCTGCGAGTGCTTCTTCAGGCGCGACTCCATACCGTCGACATTGGTGATGCCGAAGCCGGTGGCGAGGATGGTGACCTTCACCTTCTTGCCCAGTTCGGGGTCGATGGCGACACCCCACTTGATTTCGAAGTCGCCGAACTTGTCCATGAAGTCGTTGACGTAGTTCATTTCCTCCATCATGAAGTTGTCGCCGGCACCCTTCTCCTCGTTGAAGGCGATGCTGAGCAGGATCTTCTTGGAGTTGAAGACGTCGTTATCGTTGAGCAGGGGCGAGTGCAGGGCGTCGTCAATGGCCTTCTTCACGCGGTCTTCACCCTCGCCGTAACCTGTTGACATGATGGCGACGCCACCATCTTTCAATACTGTCTTTACGTCGTTGAAGTCGAGGTTGATGAGTCCGTGGACGGTGATAATCTCAGCAATTGACTTGGCGGCTACCGACAACGTGTCGTCGGCCTTGCCGAAGGCGGCGGTCAGCGACAGGTCAGGGTAGATCTCGCGCAGGCGCTCGTTGTTGATGACCAGCAGGGCGTCAACGTGCTTCGACATCTCCTCGACGCCGTCGAGCGCCTGGTCAATCTTGCGGGCGCCCTCGAAGCGGAAGGGGATGGTGACGATGCCGACGGTCAGGATGCCCATCTCCTTCGACACCTTGGCAATGACGGGTGCGGCACCGGTACCGGTACCACCGCCCATACCGGCGGTGATGAACGCCATGCGGGTGCCGTCGTTCAGCATGTTCTTGATGTCGTCGATGCTCTCCTCGGCGGCCTGACGGGCGCGTTCGGGTTTGTTGCCGGCGCCGAGGCCCTCGGAGCCGAGTTGCAGGTGGACGGGCACGGGCGAATCGTTGAGTGCCTGTGCGTCGGTATTGCAGAGTACGAACGTGACGTCGTGAATACCTTCGCGGTACATGTGGTTGACGGCATTGCCGCCACCGCCGCCGACGCCGATGACCTTAATAATGCTGTGCTCCTTCTCCGGCTCGCCGAAGTCCAGGATATCTAATGTGTTGTTATTGTCTGCCATAATCTTTTTTTGTTTTTTTATTATTCTTCTTCCTCCATGATTTTCTTGCCGAAGCTGAGGACGCCCTTCTTGAACTTGTTCCACTTGGAGTTCTCGCGTTTGATGCGTTCGCGCTCAGCGGCTTCAGCCTCCTCTTTCTCGCGCTTGATGCGTTCTTCCTCTTCGCGCTTCAGGCGTGCTTCCTCCTCGGCCTTCTGTTTCTCAGCCTCGGTACGGACCACGCCTGCGGGTATCTCGCCGGGCTTGCGGGCGGGACGCTGCTCGTTGGCGTCGGGTGTGGTGGCAGGTTTCTGCTGGCCAAAGAGGTCGCCGTTGGGGTCGAAGGGACCGCCGGCGCAGTTGATGTCGCCCTTCATCAGCAGTCCCAGCACGGTGTTCATCATGGCGTTCTTGGCCTTGATGTCTTCAGTGCCGCCGGTGATGGTGTGCGTGGGGAACTTGGCCACGCGTATCTTCTCAATATGCGTATGGTTCTGGAATGCCCGCTCAATGTTCTTCAGATTGGCACCGCCGCCGGTCAGGATGATGCCGCCCAGCAGCTTGTCGTAGTACTCGGAGGGCACCTGATACCAGGCGTTCTCGACAATCTCCTCCAAGCGGCCCTCGACAATCTCGATGAAGCGGCGGCTCTCGACGGAGCGGTCCTGGTCGATGGCGTACTTCATGTTGTTGTCAATCTCGCTGTTGTCGGTGTAGGCCGAGGCGTACTTCAGTTTCATCTTCTCGGCATCGGTCTCCTCCATCTGCAGCGTGGCAATGTCCTTGGTGATGTTGCTGCCGCCCAGGGGGATGACGGCGAGATGGCGCAGGATGTTCTTCGTATAGACACTGACGGTGGTCGTGTCGCTGCCTATGTCAATAAGTGCGCAGCCTGAGCGGCGCTCAGCCTCTGTAAGCACAGCATCGGCCAATGCGCGAGGTGCGTTAAGCATCTCGGCAATGGCGATGCCGGCCACTTCGAAGCACTTGTTAAGATTCTTATAGAATGCTTTGCGTTGCAGCATGTTCAGGTAGTTGCCCTCCAGTCGGGTACACTGGATGCCTACCGGATCCTGCTGATATTGTGAGTCGACCTTGTACTCCTGGACGGCTGTGTCGAGGATTTCCTGATCGGGATAAATCATGTTACGGTTGGAGTCGACGAGCTGGTCTATCATGGCCTCGGTCACGATGGTGCCTGCGGGCAGGTCCTTGGTGACTACATTGCGCACGCCGCGCACGGACTGTCCGCCCACTCCTACATATACTTTTACTATCTGCGTCTTCAGTTGTGTCTCCAGTTTCTTCACAATGCCCTGCAGGCACTGGGCTGTCTTGTCAATGTTGTAAACCACTCCCTTGCGGATGAACTGCGAAGAGTCCTCCTTCACCATAGCCAGCACCGAGATGCTGCCGTCCAGGTTCTTCTGTCCCGCAATACCCGTCATCTTTGATGAACCGAGTTCAATTGCTACGATAAATTCCTTTGCCATATCTTTACTCCTAATTAACTACTTAGTTTACTTCTTTAACTCCTCTTCTTACAGATGATTTGATTGTCGAATTCCATATTGATGCGCTCATAGCGGTCCCAGCCGGCGTGGCTCAGTCCGAACTTATAGAACTTGCGCAGACGCTCCAGCTTGCGCGGTATATCCTTCGGCGCCCCCAGATAGACCACGTGGTCGCCCACACGCGGCACCAGTTCGAGCGTACCGTCAGGCAGTATGTTCAGCTGTTCCGTCTGCTCCTGCCAGAAGCGGTCGGCCAGTATCTGGCTGGCTATCGGGGCCAGTCGCTTACTGGCGTACTCATGACTGATAGCACCTGTGGCTATCAGCAGGTTGCCTGCCAAGCGGGTGTGGGGCAGTATGTCGCCATGAGCGTCTACATAGTACTGCTCGCCGCGATTGGTCATGATGTGGAGCACGGGCTGGCGCTGCGTCAGGCGGATATTGACGTGGCCGTTCTGTGTCTTGTAGCACTCCACCTTATCGACGAAGGGGCTCCTCAGCAGCACTTCCTCCATGTTGCGGGTACTTACAAACTGCATGGGCTGGGCCAGCGGGTACTGTTGGCTCTTCTCCAGCAGCCGCTTCACCTCGGCAGGTGTCAGGAACCCGTAGTCCTGCTGCTCGGCGATGTCGATGTTCACCGCCGTACACACCGTAGCCTTCTCCTCAGGTTCGTTGAACACGGAGATGGCCAGCACCAGATACACGGCGATGACGATGTCCAGCAGGACGACAGCGGTCTTTTTCCAGTTGATTGTCATTTACTTCTGTTGTAATATCTTGGTTATTTGTGGCACCTGACTGTCAAGGTCTCCGGCACCGAGGATGACGAGCACGTCGAAGTTGTGGCTCTTGACATAGCTGATGACGTCGGCCTTGCTGATCATCTCCTTCTGCACACCGGGCTTCAGGTGGTCGTAGATGAGCTGTGACGTGACACCCTCGATGGGTTCCTCGCGGGCCGGGTAGATCTCGGTAAGCACCACCTCGTCCAACTGGCTCAGCGCCTCGGCAAAGTCGAGGTAGAAGTCGCGTGTACGGGTATAGAGGTGGGGCTGGAAGATGGCCGTGATGTGACGGTCCTTGTAAAGCTCACGTATGCTGCGGGCACTCTGGTAGATTTCCTTCGGATGGTGGGCGTAGTCGCTGAGCAGCACTATCCGGTTGTTCTTGATCTTGAAGTCGAAGCGGCGGTCCACGCCTCCGTAGGTCCGCATGCCGTAGCGCAGTTCCTCAGCCGTGCAGCCGTTCAGCTGGGCCATCGCCATAGCGGCAATGCCGTTCTCAATATTAATAGGTATGGGCTGTCCCAGGACGATGTTGCTGACCGACTCTATGGGCGAGACGAAGTCGAACGTGATGCCGCCGTTTTCGATGCGGATGTTCTCAGCATGGAAGTCACCCTCGCTGAGGGCGTAGTCGTAGCGGCGTACACCCTCCTGCAGTTCTTCCTTCATCTCCAGGTCGCGATGGATGATGAGCGCACCGCCCGCCTGTATGAGTGTGGTGTAGTGGCGGAAACTCTCCAAATAGGCCTCCTTCGTACCGTAGATGTCCAGGTGGTCGGGGTCGGTCGAGGTGATAACCGACATCCAGGGCTGCAGCCAGTGGAACGAGCGGTCGAACTCGTCGGCCTCGATGACGACGAAGTCAGAGTCAGACAGGATGTAGTTCGTGCCGTAGTTCTTGGAAATGCCGCCGAGGAAGGCGTTGCAGTTCAGGTGGCTCTGGTGCATGATGTGGGCGCACATGGTCGAGGTGGTGGTCTTTCCGTGGGTTCCGGCTACGCAAAGTCCCTTATGCTCACGGGTCAGCGTACCCAGCACCTGGGCGCGCTTCTGTATCTCGAAGCCATTCTCACGGAAGAACACTAATTCCTTGTGGTCAGCCGGAATGGCGGGTGTATAGATGACGAGACACGAAGCGGGCTTCTTGCAGGCGTGGGGAATCTCGTCGATGTTCTCCTCATAGTGGATGAGCATACCCTCGCGCTCCAGCTGGCGGGTCAGGTCGCTGGGCGTCTTGTCGTAACCGGCCACCACGAGGCCGCGCTTGATGAAGTAGCGGGCGATGGCGCTCATGCCGATGCCACCGGCTCCTACGAAATAGACAGCTCGCAAGCCCCCTAAGTTAGGGGGTTGGGGGTCTGAACGACCTATGTTTGTTATATTTGTTTTTTTCATATTCCTTATTGCTTTGAGTCTTGTTCAGACCCCCAGCCCCCTAACTCAGGGGGCCAAGAGCCAGTTTAATCACTTCTTTTGCTATGATGTCGGCCGAGTCGGGCAGGGCCATTTTGAGAGCGTTCTCGCTGAGCGACTTCAGCTTCACCTCGTCGTTGACCGTGTTGATGGCCAATTGCAGGAGCGTGGCCGGTGCGTCGGCATCCTTCACGTAGATGGCTGCATCGCGGTTGGCCAGTGCCAGCGCGTTCTTTGTCTGGTGGTCCTCGGCCACGTTGGGGCTGGGCACGAGGATGACGGGCTTGCCGATGAGGCAGAACTCGGAGATGCTGCTGGCTCCGGCACGGCTGATGACCAGGTCGGCAGCACGATAGGCAGCCCCCATGTCGGTGATGAAGTCGGTAGCCTTCAGATTGGGAAGGCTGCTGCCCTTCAACTGCTCCTGTATGCTGGCGTAGTAGTACTTGCCAGTCTGCCACAGGAACTGTACGCCGCTCTGTCCGACGAGGTCGAGGTGCTGCAGCACGCTCTCGTTGATGGTGCGGGCGCCAAGACTGCCGCCCACTATCAGGATGGTCTTCTTCGACGGGTCGAAGCCCAGACTGCGCACGGCATCCTCACGCGAGATGGTGGTGTCGAGCAGGGCCTGACGGACGGGATTGCCTGTCAGCATCAGCTTCTCCTTCGGGAAGAAGCGCTCCATCCCCTCATATGCCACACAAATCTTCTCGGCCCGCTTGGCCAGGTTCTTGTTGGCCAGTCCGGCGTAGCTGTTCTGCTCTTGTATGAGGGTTGGGATGCCCAAGCTGTTGGCTGCACCTAAGGCTGCGCTACTGGCGTAGCCACCTACACCGACGGCCACGTCGGGACGGAACTCCTTCAGTATCTTCTTAGCAATCCACTTGCTCTTCAGATAGTCGAATGCCACGCCGATGTTGGCAGGCTTCCACAACGGACGTAAGAATCCCCTGATGGGTAATCCTTTTATCTCATATCCGGCAGCAGGAACCCGTTGCATTTCCATACGTCCCTGGGCACCGATAAACAGTATCCGGGCATCCGGGCGCAGACGGCGTACGGCGTTGGCAATCGACACGGCCGGGAAGATGTGGCCTCCTGTGCCGCCGCCACTGACGATGACTCTTAACTCCTTACTCATATCTTGCTTGTTTTCATTTTTGCTGAACGGCTGACACTCAGGATGGCCCCGATGTAAGCGCAGTTGATGATGGTCGAGGTACCGCCCTTCGAGATGAGCGGCAGCGGCTGTCCCGTCACCGGTGCCAGTCCCACGGCTACCATCATGTTGAAGGTGGCCTGGATGACCAGCATCAGGGCCAGTCCCATGATGAGGAATGCCGGGAAGTTGTTTTCGCAACGCGAGGCTATGCGGGCAGCACGGTAGAGCAGCACGACGTAGAGGAAGACCACGAAGGCAGCACCGAAGAGTCCCATCTCCTCAATGATGATGGCATAGATGAAGTCTGAGAATGCCTGTGGCAGGTAGTCGCGTTCTGTTGAGTTGCCAGGCCCCTTGCCGATGATGCCCGCCGAAGCGATGGCGATGTTGGCATGACCTACCTGGAAATTCTCCTCGATGTCGTAATCCTCAGGCGCCACATCCTTCTTGTCAATGAACTTCAGGATGCGGTTGCGCTGGGTGGTAAAGCGGTGGAAGATGCCGCCACCCTTGATGCTGGTCTTGTCCTCGCCGTCCTTGCCGGCATCAGCCACGCTTTCGGTCATGCTGGTTTGCTCGTCAGGCGTATCCTCGATGCTACCCAGCGTCAGGATAAGTGTCAGTCCGATGACGGCGAGTATGGAGATAGCTCCCACGAGTTTGCCCATCTGCGACATCGGTACACGACCGAGGAACATCATCAGCACGATGACGCAAAACAACAAGGCGGCCGTCGACAGGTTCTCAATGCCTATCAGGAAGGTCGTGGGCACCAGTATCAGCATGATATAGTTGAATGCCTTACGGTCGGCACCTGTCTCGCGCTGCATGGCGCTGAGAATCTGGGCTGTGACCAGCACCATCGTTCCCTTGGCAATCTCCGAGGGCTGGAAGGTAATGCCTAACAGGGAGATGACACGGTTGGCGCCGTTGATGCTCTCGCCGCCTATCAGCACCCAGAGTAGTGTCACTGCCGTGATGACCAGCAGAAACGGCGTCATCAGCTTGAAGTAGCGGCACGGCACGTTCAGCGTCACCACCGCCACCACCACACCGACCAGAATCATGATGGTGTGGTAGAGGATGGGACCCATGTAGTTCTGGCTCTTGTAGGTCAGGTTGCTCGAAGCCGAGAAGACTTCGATAATGCTGATCATGCAGAGGAAGAAGAACACCATCCAGATGACCTTGTCGCCTTTGAAGATATTGCCTATTTTCTTGTTCATTTACAGACTTCTTGCTATTTCCTTGAATTGTTCACCACGGTCCTCCATATTCTTGAAGAGGTCGAACGATGCACAGCAGGGGCTCAGCAGCACCGTCTCGCCGGGCTTGGCCAGCTCGTAGCAGGCAGCCATGCACTCCTTCATGGAGTGAGTGTCGCGGACGGGGATGCCTAACGAGTCGAAGTTGTCGTGCAGCTTCTGGTTGTCGGCACCTAAGTAAACCAGTGCCGAGCACTTCTCACGCACCAGCGGCTTGATGGGGTCGTAGTCGTTGCCCTTGTCCTTGCCGCCGATAATCAGGACGACCTTAGTCTTCATCGACTCCAGCGCGTACCAGCAGGCATCGACGTTGGTGGCTTTCGAGTCGTTAACGTAGTGTACACCGCGCACGTCGCAGACTTTCTCCAGACGATGCTCTACGCCTGGGAAGTCACTCAGCGACTTGCGTATTTCCTCCTTCTTGATGCCGGCGATGTTGGCGGCAAGTCCTGCTGCCAGCGAGTTGTAGATATTGTGGCGTCCCGTCAGGCTCAGGCTCTCCTGCTCCATATTGAAGGGCGTGGGGTATTCCAGTTTATACTGGCCTTCCTCGATGTAGCCGATGACACCACTCTTCTTGACGTCGGAGAAGGGACACTGCACGGCCTTGATGTCGTATTTCTTCAGTTCCTTGGCAATGACGGGATCATCGGCCCAGTAGATGAAGGCGTCCTGCGGCGTCTGGTTCTGGATGATACGCATCTTGGCGTCGGTATAGTTCTGCATCGAGTTGTCGTAGCGGTCCAGATGGTCGGGCGTGATGTTCAGCAGAATGGCAATATTGGCACGGAAGTCGTACATGTTGTCCAACTGGAACGACGAGAGCTCGATGATGTAGTACGCATGCGGGTCCTCAGCCACCTGCAGGGCCAGCGAACGACCGATGTTGCCGGCCAGTCCGGCATCATAGCCTGCCTGACGGAAGATGTGGTAGATGAGCGAGGTGGTGGTGGTCTTGCCGTTCGAACCGGTGATGCAGATCATCTTCGACGTGGTGTAACGGCCAGCAAACTCAATCTCGCTGATGATGTGGATGCCCTTCTCGATGGCCTTGCTGACCATCGGGGCAGTATCGGGAATGCCGGGCGACTTGATGATCTCGTCGGCGGCTAAGATTTTCTCTTCGGTATGCTGACCTTCCTCCCAGGCTATCTGGTGGTCGTCCATCAGTTGCTTATACTTGTCGGCAATCTTCGACATGTCTGAGACGAACACGTCGAAACCTTCCTTCTTGGCCAGTACGGCGGCTCCAGCACCGCTTTCTCCGGCTCCTAAAATCACAATCTTCTTCATTGTCTTCTTATCTTATCTTCAGTGTAATAATGGTTAATGCCGCCAGGATGATGGTGACAATCCAGAAACGGAACGTTATCTTCGACTCGTGGAACTGGCGTTGCGGCCAGCCACGCAGGATGTAGTGCGACGTGGGGTCGAGCTGGGAGTCCAGACGGCGGAAGTTGTCGTGGATGGGTGTTGCACGGAACACGCGCACCCGCTTGCCCTTGCGCTTCATCAGCTTGAACCACTGCGTCTGGATGATGACACTGAGGCTCTCAATGAAGAAGATACCGCACAGGATGGGCAGCAACAACTCCTTATGGATGATGACGGCACAGACGCCGATGATGCCGCCGATGGTCAGCGAGCCGGTATCGCCCATGAACACCTGGGCGGGGAAGGCGTTATACCACAGGAAACCAATCATGGCTCCGATGAACGCCGACAGGAACACCACCAACTCCTCGGCATGCGGGATATACATTAAGTCAAAATAGGCCGCATAGACGATGTGGCCTGAGACGTATGCCAGTATTAATAACGCCACGCCGATGATGGCTGAGTTGCCGGCACACATGCCATCCATGCCGTCGTTCAAGTTGGCACCGTTAGAGACCGCAGTCACGACGAGAATCGTCAGGATGACAAAGAGCACCCAGCCTGCCGCCACTCTGTTCTTGCCCAAGAAGCCCATGATCTCAGAGTAGTTCAGGTTGTGGTTCTTGACAAAGGGAATGGTGGTCATCAGCGACTTCACGGCCTCCGTCTTGTGCTTTACCACCAGTTCCTGATTCTGCTGCTGTATGGTAACGTTCTCGCGCACCACGGCATCGGGGCTGAGCCACAGGGTCAGACCGACGATAAAGCCGATGGACACCTGGCCCACAATCTTATACCTGCCCTTCAGACCTTCCTTGTTGCGGCGGAATATCTTGATGTAGTCGTCCATGAAACCGAGGAAGCCCAGCCACACGGTGGTCATCAGCATCAAGATGATATAGATATTGCGGATACGGGCAAACAGCAGTACGGGTATGAGGATGGCGACAATGATGATGATACCGCCCATGGTGGGTACGCCCTTCTTCTCGACACCGAAGGGGTCGATGGAGGGATCGCGCTCCGTCTCGTAAATCTTCTTACGTCGCATGTACTTGATGAAATACTCACCAAACCACGCCGACACGCCGAGCGCGAAAATCAGCGCCAGGAGCGAACGGAACGAGATGTACGACCACAGGTGGCTGCCTGGAATCCCGAAATCCTCTAAGGACCTAAACAGATAGTATAGCATCTTCTATTTCGTTATATCGTTATCACGTTATGACGCGAAGCACTCGCGGACAACCTCGTGGTCGTCGAAGTGGTGCTTGACACCCTGGATTTCCTGATAGTCCTCATGCCCCTTGCCGGCAATGAGGATGACGTCGCCCTTCTCAGCCATCATACAGGCCGTACGGATAGCCTCGCGACGGTCGACGATGCTTAGCACCTTCTTCATCTGCTTCGCGTCGAGACCAGCCAGCATATCGTTGATGATAGCCTGCGGCTCCTCGAAACGGGGATTGTCGCTGGTGATGATGACGCGGTCGCTCTGCCGGACGGCCTCCTGGGCCATCAGCGGACGCTTGCCCTTGTCACGGTTACCACCGGCACCGCAGACGGTAATCACCTTCCCCTTGCCGTCGAGCACCTCATGGATGGCGTTCAGCACATTCTCCAGGGCATCGGGGGTGTGGGCGTAGTCGACGATGGCGGTATAGCCCTCTGGCGAGCGGATGGGGTCCAGCCGACCATTGACGCTCTTCAGCGTGCTCATGATGACCAGAATGTCCTCAGGCTGCTTGCCTAACATGATGGCGGCACCATAGACGCAGAGCAGGTTCGACACATTGAACTTGCCGATGAACTGTACACCCACTTCACGGCCGTCAATCTCCAGATACATTCCCTCGAAGTGGCACTCGATGATACGGGCACGGAAGTCAGCCATCTGGCGGATGCTGTAGGTCTTCACCTGAGCTTTCGTGTTCTGCACCATGAACAGGCCGTTCTTATCGTCGGCATTAGTGATGGCGAAAGCATCTTTCGACAGCCCGTCGAAGAACAGCTTCTTGGCATCGCGGTAGTTCTCGAACGTCTTGTGGTAGTCCAGGTGGTCGCGGGTCAGGTTGGTGAACATGCCGCCCGCAAACTTCAGCCCGCCAATACGCTTCTGGGCGATGGCGTGACTGGAGCACTCCATGAACACATACTCGCAGCCGGCAGCCGCCATGCGCTCCAACAACTCGTTCAGTTCAATAGCGTCAGGGGTGGTGTGGCTGGCAGGTACGGCTTCGTCCTCGATGTAGTTGCACACCGTCGAGAGCAGGCCGCACTTATGGCCAAAGCGGCGGAACATATTATATAATAAGGTGGCGATAGTAGTCTTGCCGTTGGTGCCTGTCACGCCGACCAGCTTCAGCCGTGAGGTGGGGTTGCCGTGGAACAGCGTTGCCACCGGTCCGACGGCATCCTCCGAAGACTCCACCTGGATATAAGTGATGCCCTCAACCGGCTTTTCAGGCAGGTCTTCACACAGCACGGCCTTGGCTCCCAGTTCGATGGCCTTCGGAATGAACTGGTGACCGTCCACCTGCGTTCCCTTCATGGCAACGAACAGATATCCCGGCTTTACCTGTCGCGAGTCAATCTTCACGCCGCTGATGTCAATGTCGGCATCACCGACAATGGCCAGCGGTTTTACGTTCTTCAGAATGTCACTTAGTCTCATATCTCATATTTCAAGTTTCAGTTCACAGACGGCTCCTGGAGTCACGGCTTTTCCGGCAGCGATGCTCTGCGCCTTCACCTTTCCGCGTCCTAAGAGTGAAACTCTCAGCCCCCGGCTTTCCAATTCATAGACGGCATCGCGGGCACCCATTCCTGTCAGGTCGGGCATGACGCCACGACCGGCCTTTGCTGTCTTGGTTGTTTCTCCCTTGACGCCTAAGCGGTTCAGCACGTAGGTGGCCGCCTTCTCGTCGCCGCCCTTGACCTGGGGCACGAAGTTCGATGTGGAGTCGCGCACGTCGTCAACCAAGCGTTTCACATTATGTGCCATCACACCCTCGGCAATGTTGCGGAACACGACACCGCTCATGCCGCCACCCGATGCCGGGAGTCCTGTCTTGCGCAGACAGACGATGCACGAATAGCGAGGGTCGTCGGCAGGGAAGAAGCCTGCGAACGACAGCCAGTAGCGCGTCGTTCCCGAATGGTAGCCGCCATGCTCGTCGGCCACCTGAGCCGTTCCGGTCTTGCCGGCCACCTTGAATGCGCGTGACAACGGAGCGGCCTTACGTCCCAGTCCCTGACTGACCACGTGCTCCAGGATGGTCTGCATCATCTCGATGGTCTCAGGCTTGGCGATACGCTCTTTCAGCACTACGGGCGGGAACTCCCTGATGGTCTCGCCATCCTTCACCAGCTTCGTGACGAATCGCGGCTGCATCATCTTGCCGTCGTTGGCAATGGCATTATAGAAGGCCAGCGTGTTGATGGGCGCTATCTGCGTCTCATAGCCGATGGACATCCAGGCCAGCGTCGTCTTACTCCAGTACTTCGACTTGTCGGTAGTCTTCGTGTCGGGCATGCGGATAATCGGCGGACGGTAGCCGACGAGCGGCAATTTCAGGTCTTCGTGGATACCGACGCGGTAAAGTCCCTGCACATATTTCTCGGGATGGCCCCCATAGAACTGGTCAATGACGTGGCTGGTGCCGATGTTGGAGCTCACTTCCAGCGTACGGGCTACGTTGATGTCCTGATAGCCCCCTCGGCGCCAGTTGTGGTCTTTCATCCAGCGTCCGTGCATCTCTTTCACGCCGTTGCCGGTATGGATGATGTAGTTTGTGTCGCGAGGAATGACGCCGTCGTCAAGGGCGACCAGCAACGAGGCCACCTTGAAGACGGAACCCGGTTCACAGCGGTAGCTGATGGCTGAGTTGATGGCCTCAGCATACTGCCCATCGCCGACGCGGGCCATGTTGACAATGGCTTTCACGTCGCCCGTCTGCACTTCCATCAGGATGGCAACACCCATATCGGCGTTCACCTCGGGCAGTTTCATCTCCTCCAGCAGGGCACGTTCGGCCAGGTCCTGCATGCTGACGTCGATGGTGGTCACAATGTCACCACCGTCTATGGGCGGCGTCTCGGTGATGTTCATAATCTTGTTCAGCACCTTCTGCTGGTGGACCAGTCCGTTCTGTCCACGAAGGATGGAGTCGAACGACAGCTCCAGTCCGCAGCGGGCTGAGTCAATCTCACCATACATGACGCCTACCGTACGCTGTGCCAGTGAACCAAAAGGACGGTTACGGGCATTGAACTCTTCCCAGTGGAAACCGCTCTTGTACTTGCTCATGCGGAAGACGGGCAGTTTGCGCACCTCCGTGAAGGTGTTATAGTTGATGCGGCGCTTCCAGATGGGCCAGTGACGAGAACCCACAGCCCCGCTCTTGGTCATCTTCAGCCGTCCTTCTTCCAGATGCCGTTGGAACTCTTCCTTCGACATTTCTGGAAATATCTCGTGCAGTCCCTGACAGATGCTGTCAAGTTTCAATGTCCACAGCGAGTCGCGCTCAGCCCCTCCCGTCTGGAAGTCCATGAAGATTTTGTACTCGGGAATAGAGCTGGCCATCAACTGACCGTCGCAACTCAGGATGTTGCCACGGTTGGGCTTCACGGGTATGGAGTCGTGCTTCAGTTGCTCCTGTACCTTGGCCCAGTAGTCCTTTTTGGCTGTCATGATGTAAAGGGCCTTGCCCGTGATGGCAAAACCTACTAACGTCAACACTACCGCAATGGCGAAATAGCGCGGCATCACCTTGTTGCTGTTGAACCTGCTCATTCTTCTCCGCTTAGAAATCCTTTTTCGGGTACCTTTATTATATATGGTGGCTGGTCGCTGACGTGCAGCAACGAGTCGTTGTTCTGTCTGAGGACTTTCAGCACCTGACTCTCACGGCAACGCTCGGTCAGCGTGCTCGAGCTTGACAGGGCCTTGTACTTGGCGTCCTTCAGCTCGTTCTCCATCTTGTCTATCTGGATCAAGTCCTGCTGGCACTGGTAGCGGATGGCCACGTAGACCACCGTGAAGACGACCACTAATACCAGTGGCCAGATGTTACGACGGACCAGGTCGGCCGAAAGGAAGTCGCCGCCCAGAATCTTGCGTAGCGTCAGCGTACCTACGGGCACGCTGTCTTCCTCACGCACGTTCTGCTTGATTTCCTTCAGCTTCTCCAGGGTGTTGTGCTCTCTGGACCTCTGCTCTTCCTGTATGTCCTGTTCCTTTTCCGTCATATCACACTCTTTCTGCTATTCTTAGCTTGGCGCTCCGACTGCGCGGGTTGCGCTGCTGCTCTTCGTCCGTAGGGACTATCACCTTGTTGTTTACCAGCCGGAACGGCGTCTCTGCCCGGCCAAAGAAGTCCTGCTTCACCCGTCCCTCGGCATTGCCGGCCTTCAACATGTTCTTGACCATGCGGTCCTCCAGCGAGTGGTAGGTGATGACCGATAGGCGGCCTCCTGCCCTCAGCACCTCCGTGGCTCCGAAGAGCATCTCCTTCAGTGCTTCCATCTCGTGGTTCACCTCGATGCGTAGTGCCTGAAACAGCCGGGCCATGTCTTTCTTCCACTGGCCGTTGTCGGTATCTACGCCCAACAGCTCCAGTAGGTCGCCCGTCGTCGCAATGCGCTGTTGCGACCGTGCCTTCACCACCATCGAGGCAATCCTGCGGGCCTGTTTCAGTTCTCCGTAGAGGTAGAAGATGTCGGCCAGCTGCTCTTCGGTGTAGTCGTTCACGACGTCGGCAGCCGTCAGCCCCGCGCGCTTGTTCATGCGCATGTCCAGCGGTGCGTCAAAACGGAACGAGAACCCCCGCTCAGCATCGTCGAAGTGATGACTCGACACGCCAAGGTCGGCCAGCAGACCGTCAATCTTGTCAACGCTATGGTAGCGCATCCACTGCTTGATGTATCTAAAGTTGCTCCTGATGAAGGTAAATCTATCATCGGCAACGATATTTTTCTCGGCATCGGCATCCTGGTCGAAGCTGTACAGACGCCCCTTGGGCCCCAGGCGTCGCAGGATTTCGCGGCTGTGTCCGCCGCCTCCGAAGGTCACGTCCACATAAATGCCGTCAGGTTGGATAGCCAACCCGTCAATGCTCTCTGTCAGAAGCACTGGTACGTGGTATGTCTCTGCCGTGACAATCATTCTTAATATATCGCTTCAGGAATTGACTCCTGACCCATAATCTCTTCGAGTGCTTTTCCGAATTCTTCGCTGTCCATCGTTGCTTTGTTGATGCTCTCGCACGCCCATATTTCTATAGTATCGTCCATGCCGATGAACTTGATGTCCTGCTTGATGCCCGCCATCTCTAAATAGCGCTTGGGTATCAGGAAACGGCCGTTACCGTCGAGCGTCACCATTTCCACGCCTTGAACATAATTGCGCATAATCTGCTGGTGACGTGCGTTAAAGCGGTTCAATCGCTTCCTGAGGGTGTCCTGCTGTTCGTTCCATACGCTTTCAGGATACAGCACCAGACAATCCTGGAAAAAGTCCTTCCGCAACATCAGCGTTTCACTGCCCGATGCCTGTAGCACCTTGCGGAAAACGGCTGGCAGAAAGGCTCTTCCCTTCGAATCAGTCTTGGCTTCTATGTTACCTAAAAATCGCATGTGAACATCTTATTAAAGAATTCAGCGACAAAGATACACATTTTTCCCCACAATCCACCACTCTGCTCCACTTTTTTCTGAATTTAACACTTTTTATTGATTTGCGTCTCTTTTCGAGGTGCCTGAACCATAAAAAAAGGGGGGGTATTGCACTTTTTTTTCAAAAGTGTGTCATTTTTCAAAGAAATGTGCTACTTTTGCATCGTGAATGGCACCAATTACTAAAAAATGGTTACAGTAAGCGAGAAAACAATTGATATTGACAACATCCTGAAAAGCAAGATGGGGGCGAAGGCGAAGTTCGTTCCGAAGCCTTTGGTTTCGTGGCTCAAGCATATCATCCATCAAGACCGCGTGAATGCCTATCTTTGGGAAAGCCGTCACCTCGTCGGTACGGAATGGCTTGAGGAGTGCGTACGCTATCTCGACGCCACGCTCGACATCGTGGGCGAGGAGAACCTGCCCGACAAGAACGACGGACGACTCTACACCTTTGTATCCAACCATCCGCTGGGAGGGGAAGACGGTGTGGCACTGGGGGCTATCATTGGCCGCCACTACGACGGACGTTTCCACTATCTGGTCAACGACCTGCTGATGAACCTGCCAGGACTGGCTCCCGTCTGTATTCCTATTAATAAGACGGGCAAGCAGGGGCGCGACTTCCCCAGGATGGTGGAGGCCGGATTCCAGAGCGACAACCACATGCTGATGTTCCCTGCCGGACTGTGCTCGCGCCGCAAGAACGGTGTCATACGCGACATTCCCTGGACGAAGACCTTCATCTCGAAGAGCGTACAATACCAGCGCGACGTGGTGCCCATCCACTTCGGCGGTCAGAATAGCAACTTCTTCTATCGCCTGGCCAACTTCTCCGATCGGTTTCTGCCGTTCAACTTGGCCATGCTGTTTTTAGTCGATGAAATGTACAAAAACGTGCATAAAACTTTCCGTGTCGCCATCGGGAAGCCCATTCCCTGGCAGACTTTCGACAAGAGCCGGAAACCCGTAGAATGGGCACAATGGGTACAAGACAAAGTTTACGAACTATAAATCTTATGGAACAACCAATCATCGCCCCCATCCCAAAGGATGTACTTCGTAGCGAGCTGACCCCCGAACGCCAGCTCAGGATGACTAACAAGAGTAACAATGAAATCTACGTCATCACCGCCCATAACGCGCCAAACGTCATGCGCGAGATAGGACGTCTGCGCGAAATAGCCTTCCGTGAGGCGGGGGGAGGCACGGGCAAGGATTGCGACCTCGACGAGTTCGACACCTGCGACAACTGCTACAAGCAGCTCATCGTCTGGAATCCTGAGGAGGAAGAGATTATAGGCGGCTACCGCTATATTGCCGGTTCCGACTGGGAACTCGACGCCCAAGGGCAGCCCATCTTGGCCACCAGCCACATGTTTCATTTCTCTGAGAAGTTCATGAAGGATTACATGCCTTATACCATCGAACTGGGGCGCTCGTTTGTCTCGCTGCCCTATCAGAGCTCACGCATGGGAGCCAAGAGTCTCTTTGCACTCGACAACCTGTGGGACGGACTGGGCGCGCTGACCGTCCTCAAGCCTAACGTAAAGTTCTTCTTCGGCAAGATGACTATGTATCCCTCATATATCCGCAAGGGACGCGACATGATACTTTACTTCCTGAAGAAGTACTTCGACGACAAGGAACGGCTGATTATACCGATGAAACCGTTGAAAATCGAAGCCGACGAGCAGGAACTGCAGCAGCTCTTCAGCGGCAAGAACTTCAACGAGGACTATCGCATCCTGAACCGCGAGGTACGTGCCTTAGGCTATAATATCCCCCCCTTGGTCAATGCCTACATGAGCCTCTCGCCGACGATGAAACTCTTCGGCACGGCCATCAACTACGGTTTTGGCGACGTCGAAGAGACGGGCATCCTCATTGCCATCGACGAGATTTGGGACCAGAAGCGCGTGCGCCACATCGACTCCTTCATCAAGCAGCATCCCGAGGCACTGAAGATTACCAGTGGCGCCAATAACATCATCTACAAAGAGAAGCATTAGCGGTCATAATTTGCCCCCGCAACCCGCCGTGTACTGACTTATACTGATATAGGTGGTTCTTCTGCTATTTACTAAAGAATTATACGAGATAAAATATGAAATCACTCAGAGAACTATTCCGTATCGGAAAAGGTCCGTCCAGCAGTCACACGATGGGACCAGACAATGCAGCACGTATCTACGCCAAGCGCCATCCCGAGGCCAAGAGTTTCGAAGTAACCCTCTACGGCAGTCTCGCTGCCACGGGAAAAGGTCACATGACCGATGTAGCCATCATCGATGTGCTCAGTAAGATTGCCCCTGTGAACATCGTCTGGCAACCCAAGGAATTCCTGCCGTTCCACCCCAACGGCATGAAGTTCACGGCTGACGGAGGTGACGATTGGACGGTCTATAGCGTAGGAGGTGGTGCACTTTCCGAGGGTAAGGCTGAGGGTGACATGTTCGCATCAGGCGGCGATGTCTATGAGATGAACAAGATGAAGGACATCATGGCGTGGTGCAACAAAACAGGTCACGGCTACTGGGAATATGTGGAACAGTGCGAAGGACCGGAAATCTGGAATTTCCTGAAAGAAGTCTTCCATACGATGCAGGAAACTGTGAAACGAGGCCTCGATGCAGAAGGTGCCCTGCCCGGTCCGTTGGGCTTGTCGCGCAAGGCCGTATCCTACTATGTAAAGGCGCAAGGTTACAATGAAGCCGCCCGTTACAGCGCCATGCTCTATTCCTATGCATTGGCTGTCATTGAGGAGAATGCCTGTGGAGGTACGATTGTGACGGCACCCACCTGTGGCAGTTGCGGCATACTTCCTGCCGTTCTCTATGAGCACTACCACGACTTGAAATTCTCTGAGCAGCGCATACTGAGAGCCCTTGCTACTGCCGGTCTCTTTGGCAACGTGGTGAAACACAATGCCAGCATCAGCGGAGCAGAAGTGGGATG
The DNA here is from genome assembly GCA_937898415.1 of uncultured Prevotellaceae bacterium. GTDB lineage: Bacteria > Bacteroidota > Bacteroidia > Bacteroidales > Bacteroidaceae > Prevotella. The sequence continues at coordinate 18,660 of CALDLA010000166.1, forward strand.
CCAAGGTGAGATAGGCGTAGCCTGTGCCATGGCCGCTGCTGCCGGTTGCCAACTATGGGGAGGTAGTCCCAACTAGATAGAATATGCTGCAGAGATGGGACTGGAGCATCACCTCGGCATGACCTGCGACCCCATCTGCGGACTGGTTCAGATTCCATGCATTGAGCGTAATGCCTTTGCTGCCGCACGTGCTGCTGATGCCACCTTTTATGCCATCTCTTCCGACGGTAACCACCGCATTTCTTTCGACCATGTGGTGGAGGTGATGAAGCGCACTGGCCACGATCTGCCCTCGCTCTACAAGGAAACCAGCGAAGGTGGACTGGCGTTGGAGTATAAAGAGTGATGTAGAATACATGTTCAGATGAAGAACCTGGTATTCTATAAGCCAAATAAGGGCACCTTATTCTCCAATAAGAGGCACTTGCTTAGCAATAAGAGCCAACTTTATTTGAATCTGAAATCGGCAAGCATCGCTTTCTCTTTGTTTCCCGTTACCCTCTATCCACCGACTTACGCTTATGGCTCCAGTCCATTCCTAATAGATATGTTCATTTTGGTGATTTCGATTTGGCTGGCATTCATATCTTTTTGACGGAGTTTTATCAATATCTTGGTAAGCGTTCTTCGTTCTTCTTCCCGTCGGACATTGAAAAACGGCTAAAAAATGGTTCACGGGAGCGATATGATTGTCAGTTGTCTCGATTCAAGGGCTTGAAATGTGACAACAAAAAGATTCAGGCTGTTATTGATTTAATCAATAAGCATCATCGATGTTATGACCAGGAGGGATATGTTTAAGGGGGGCGTACCTCTATCCAATGCGATGGCATTAACTATGCCATCCTTGCCTCAAAATAAACAGGGCATCGTACATGGAATTATTGATGATTTCATGCGTAACTCAATTTATACACTATGTGTATAAGCAATTTTGGCTTGAAAGAAAGTTTGAAAATTGTTTGGTGGATTGTAAAAAAGTGTGTAATTTTGCCGCCGTTTTTCAAAATTATGTAAATTAAGCAATGCTGCAACAAAGAATGAACGTTTTCGACAAGCCATGCAAGCAAAACGATGCTTGCATCAACTTTGCTGTGGCGAGAAAACGTGGAGCAAAGCTCAACATATCAACACTGTTACCGCTCCAGAGCAAAGAAAACTTTGGAGGCTTCTGCTATGTTCATACGAACGACTCGATGAGTATTGCAGCACGTGACTGGTACACGAACACTTTCCAACGAACATCACCGAAAAGAAAAGCTGATTGGACGGCATAGATGCAGCCGAACTTCAGAGTATAAGAGATAGCGAGACCGTTGGAAAGAATTTACCAAACTTTCCAACGGTTTTTCGTTATCAGTGTGTCCATTATCCGTGGTACCCTCCCAGAGACACTCGCTAGTCTCTTGGTCCCTCCCTTCTCCGCGGCCTTAGCAGACGGGCATACGCTAATCAACCATTTGATTAAACGAGAGCAGAACAAGTTCACTTGGTCTGTCGAGCGTGAAAATGGTCAAATCAAATTTAACAACAGTATTAACCGCGCAGCGATGCGCACAAAAAGAAAAGAACAATGATTGAATTCAAGAAGTACAGCTCTATCGAAAACTCCTTCAGCCGTGAGTTCATGGAGCACGTGGTGGCTGAGATGCCACAGGATTTGGAATATGTAGTGCAGGAGAAGGTGCATGGTGCCAACACCAGCTTTCTCTGTGACGGTGAGGACGTGAGGTTTGCCAAAAGGACTTCGTTGCTGGTCGATGGTGAGCAGTTCTATGACTATCCTGAGCTACTCGGCAGATATAAGGACAGGGTGTTGAGACTCTATGCTGACATCAAGGCTAGATTTCCAGAAGTGACTCATATCTCCGTGTTTGGCGAGATGTTCGGTGGTTTGTATCCTCACGATGGCGTAAAGGTTGCTCACAAGGTTGCGCTGATTCAGAAGGGCGTCTGCTACACTCCCGAGCACGAGTTCTACGGCTTCGACATCTACCTCTTTACTGAGGATGGTGGCCGATTCCTTCCCGTTGATGAGGTGAACGAGCTCTTCGAGGCCGAGAGTTTCTTCTACGCCAAGACTCTCTTCCGTGGAACTCTGGCCGAGTGCCTGAAGCATCCCAACGGCTTCCAGAGCAAGATAGCCGAATGGCTTGGGCTACCCGCTATCGAGGACAACATCTGCGAGGGTATCGTCATCCGTCCCGTCATCCCAATGTATCTGAGAAATGGCTCCCGTGTGCTTATCAAGAGCAAGAACGAGCGGTTTGCCGAACGTAAGAGCGTGAAGAAACGCAACAAACTCTTTGCCGAGCCCGTACCCTATAGCGATGCATTGAAGATTCTGATTGAGGAGGGCGAGACCTACGTCACCGAGAACCGTCTGGCAAACGTGGTGAGCCACATCGGTGAGGTACACTTCCCAAAGGACTTTGGTCGCGTGATGGGCGCACTCTCTAAGGACGTGCTTGATGACTTCCTCAAAGAGCATGGTGGCTCTTATGCAGCCCTTGATAAGTGCGAGCAGAAGTCGCTCAACAAGGAGTTGGACAAACTCTGCACCGCCCTTGTGAAGCAGGTCTATATGAGCCAGGCTTATATCATGGAATAGTAATTCGTCTCTCCCAGTTAAAGGCTGGGGGAGACTTAAAAAGAAAAGGAAACAATGAACAAGATTTATTTTACGGCCGACTTGCATTTCGGCCATTCGAACATATTGAAGCATTCACCTAAGCGACCGTTTTCGGATACGGTGGATATCGTGGCACATGACGAATGGTTGCTTGACCTTTGGGAAAGCACGGTAGACAAGCGTGATACGGTATATATTCTGGGTGATCTGACATTCCTGAAGAGTGAGAATGCTCGCCATCTATTGGAGAAACTGCCTGGGCAGAAGTTCCTGATAAAAGGGAACCACGATGGCTCGATTCGGGCTTACAAGAACTATTTCAAAGAGGTCTATCAGATTAAGGAGATGCGCTTCAAGCCTTCTGTGGCACCATTCCTAAAAGAGGATCTCTGCGTGGTGATGTGCCACTACCCGATGGTGACATGGAACCAGAAACCTCGAGGATCTATAATGCTTCACGGGCATAGTCACGGCAAACTTGACGACTATAATGCTTTGTCGATGGACCTCCGCTTTGACGTGGGAATAGACGGGTCTCTCGCCAATCTGCGTTTCTTGACGCTAGAAGATATCTACAACGCTGCCACAGAGAAGATTAAGCAGTACGATTGCAACACCTTTGCTGAGTATGCACAGAACAACTACCGAAGCGAGGTGAGGTAAACGAATAAAAAACATAGAATATGGACTTCAACACTCTTGACAAACAAATGAGACGGTTCGAGCAGTCGATGGACAGGATCCTGCTCGAAGGAATTTATGTGGTGGCACGACTTGATGGTCACGGATTCACACGGTTGACCAAGAAAGAATGGGATCTGGAAAAACCGTTCGACATCAGGTTTCGCGATGCCATGATAGAAACCACAAAGCACTTGATGGACTGTGGTTTCCGCATCATCTACGGCTATACGCAAAGCGACGAGATTTCGTTGCTGTTCCACTTTCGAGATGAGTCCTTTGGCAGGAAAGAACGAAAACTACTTTCCATACTTGCCGCAGAGGCTTCTGTGACATTCTCTATGCAAGTGGGCAGAGCCGCTGTATTTGACAATCGACTAATTCCGCTTCCTTCAGCGGACAACGTGGTGGACTATTTCCGATGGCGACAGGAGGATGCCCATCGCAACTCTCTGAACTCTCATTGCTATTGGTTTTTTCGGAAAGAAGGCATGTCTGCCGCTAATGCCCAAAAGCGGATGTCAGGCATCACCAATGGTCAGAAGAACGAAATCCTCTTCGAACGAGGCATTAACTATAACGACCTTCCACTCTGGCAGAAACGAGGCATCGGCATGTATTTCCGTGATGAGCAACGACAAGGGTTCAATCCCATAGCCCAAGAGACTACATCATGTGTACGTCGTGCCATGCATGTTGAGATGGAGTTGCCGATAGGACAGGAATACTCACAGCTTATCAACAAGATAATAAACGAACAAAACAAATAAACAATATGGGAACTTACAGTACTATTTTTATCGAATTCAAGAAAAAGGACCAGTGGCACCTACTCGAAGCCGCTGTGCCACTCACATTTGTAGATCACTCTTATAGCGGAAAGTCACCAGATGACAATCACGTCATTGAGGTTGGCGGAATAAAAATGAACCGGATGTTCACGTTCGTGCGCCAAGGGGATGTTCGAGACCTGTTGGCCGGACATGATGCGCCATTCAACGACAGGGGCTTCCCCGATGACTTGAGTCCAGAGTTGAAAGATATGTTCGACAAGGTCCAGCAAAAGATAAACGAACATCCAGACTCCTATTTAAGAGGTAGAGACTGGCGCTGGGGCAAGTCATGGTGCTACCTAACGGAACTGCAGTCTTATCTGGATGAGTGGTTGGAGAGATGCAAAGCAGCCATACTGAGGGAGCACTCCAAACAGCTTTCTTATGGCATCTCAGAGAAACTCGATGCGATTCTTGCGGCTGTCAATGGGAAAAAGATTGAAACTAAAAAGAAGCAGCAGGAAGACGAGGACGACTACATTGACCAGGGAGAAATGCTGGAGTATTACTTGGGGGAAGAACTGAACGAAATCATCTGGTTGAAGGAATTTGCTGCAGGCATCGCCCTCATCCATGAGTTTTTGACTGACGAATGGTTCTCAGAGGATTCTATCCGACTCGTATTTTATGCCAGTTAGGCCATACGAATAATTAACTGATTTGATATGAACAACGTATATTTAAGAGCAATGAGAATACAATACATGAGTGATCTCCATATGGAGTTATATGACAATTCGCGGTATATAAAGGCGAATGAGTTTGAAGTTGTGGGCGATGTTTTGGTGCTCGCAGGTGACACGTTCTACCTGCGGGACATCATTGCCCCTCAGAAACGGTTTTGGAACTGGGCATCAAAGAACTTCCAGCAAGTGTTACTGGTGCCTGGTAACCACGAGTTCTACAGCAATGGCGACGTAACAGCACGTGGCGACAGTTGGCAATGGATGATACGTGAGAATGTGGGCTGTTATTATAATAAGGTGGTGCGCATTGACGATACGGACTTCATTCTGACTACGCTGTGGTCGAGAATACCAGAGCAGGATATGTTCCATGTTCAGCGCGGCATGAACGACTTCCGCCAGATAATGTATGATGGCAGACGTTTCACACCTGATGATTTCAATTTGGAGTATGAGAAATGCCTGACTTTCTTGAAACAAGCAGTAAAAGAGAGTACCGCCAAGCATATCGTTGTGGTTACACATCATCTGCCGACATTATCTGTGGTGGCAGCCCAGCACATGGGTTCCGTTCTAAACGGAGCCTTTGCTACAGAACAGGGAAACTATATTGCCGACAGTCGCATTGATGTCTGGATTTATGGGCACTCGCATACCAACATTGACACCATGATAGGCAATACAAAGATCATATGTAACCAGATGGGATATATATACTACAATGAACATCTGACAAACGGATTTGAACCAAACAAAACAATTGTAATAGAATGAACAATAACAAGAAGCAAAAGTATTGGTATACGCAGAAAGATGTTGATTGTTTTTTGCACAGTTTTCATTATGAACCATTTAATAGCGATAAAAATTGATTATGGACTCTTTAGATTATAAATACAAACATGCCAGTAAACAAAAACGCATTATTGCGTTACAAGATAATAGACAGAAGCCTGCGCAACAGGTACAGAAGATGGACGATAGAGGGCCTGGTTGATGAAGTATCTGATGCGCTGTACGATATGGAAGGGATTCGCAAAGGGATCTCTCTTAGAACAGTTCAGAACGATATTCAGATTATGCGTTCTGACAAACTCGGATACAATGCGCCCATAGAGGTTTACGATCAGAAGTACTACAGGTACGCTGATCCTGACTACTCTATCACTGAACTGCCTCTGACAGCTGATGATTTCAAACTTATCACGAAGGCAGTAAAGATGTTAGAAAAGACAGGGGGGAAACCTGAACTTCAGCAGATGGGCAGAGTACTTGCGAGAGTTAAGAAAAGGCTAACAGCCATTCTGAACTATGGATAAAGGAAGGACTCCGGTTTCCTGTTTGGGGAAATCGGAGTCTTTAATGATTGAATGAGGAATCGGATTCGAACCGATGAATGACGGTTTTGCAGACCGCCCCCTTAAACCACTCGGGCATCCTCACATTGTAGGGAGTTTGACAGGTTTCGAACCTGTGACCACCAGAGCCACAATCTGGTGCTCTACCTACTGAGCTACAAACTCCATTTATTTAGCAGAAGCAGAAGGGCTCGAACCTCCGACCTTCGGTTTTGGAGACCGACATTCTACCAACTGAACTATGCTCCCATCGTTGAGGTGGCGGGACTCGAACCCACGAAGCCGAATGGCGGCAGATTTACAGTCTGCTCTCGTTGCCGCTGGAGAACACCTCATTATATTCTTGTGGAACCTCGTGGAGTCGAACCACGTTCTCAGGATTTTCAGTCCTGCGCATACACCAAGTCTGCCAAAGTTCCATCAGAGGAGGCTAAGGGATTCGAACCCTTGGGACGTTTGACCGCCCTCTAGTTTTCAAGACTAGTGCAATAGACCAACTCTGCCAAACCTCCAATTTGTGCGGAAGCAGAAGGATTCGAACCTTCGGAGCCTTGCGGCTCGGCACGTTAGCAATGTGCTGGTATCGACCGCTCACCCATACTTCCGTTGGATTTCGGGTGCAAAGGTACAATAGCCCTATGCAGCCTTTCTGCGTAGCAAGAATTATTTTGCAAGAAATCATCAAAAAAGGTTGTTGACAGTTGAAATACCCTAATGATTTTCAACTTGTCAACATTAGAACTTGACAACGGTTCGCAATTATTATTCTTTGCAGGATCTTGGATTGTTAATTCTGCAAAGGAGAAACACGGAATGGCTACAATAAAACAGAATTGGCTACAAATTGGCTACAAATTTGAAATGTGAGAAAAAGAAGAGTCCCGCAAGTCATTGACCTACAGGACTCTTTCTTTGGCGCTTCAGGATGGGCTTGAACCAACGACCCCCTGATTAACAGTTAAAAAATGTAATATTTTGTGATATTTGCTTTATAGTTATTTGGTTGATTCACAGAAAGTTAGTAATTTTGCAGCATCTTATGATACTCTATGATTTTGCTTAATTACGAGAATAAATAACCAAAATTTGTTCAGACGGATTGTCAATAAATAAAAGGGTTTCAGAAGATTTGAGTGAATTGAGATAACCAAAATTTGTTCAGATTTGATAAAATTGACTGAAATGGCTGAAAGAAAGAAGAGGGAAAAGGTACCCAACATGGAGTCGCTGACAATGGGAAATTGCACCATTTCGCTTACTCTTGATACAAGATATAGAGACGACAATGGCAAATACCATGCATCCATCCGTTTTACCGTGAATGGCAGTAGATACTTCTTCCATTTGGGTAACAAATATACAGTAGAGGAATTTGATGCCATCAGTAAGGCTGATGGTCGTGGACGTGGTGGTAACCAGAGTCAGAACTTCATTGACAGGAACAGGCTGGTCGAGCTTTACAACCAGTATGTTGATCTTGTACGGGATATGTATAACAAGGGAACACTGAAATCTGTTGATAATATCCGTGCCGTCATTACCGGGCGCATTTCCTCCTATGGCAATTCGGATGAAGGTACTACACCTTATGCCAATTCGTTTATTGGACTGTGGAATGAAGTTATATCGCAGAAGAAAGCCAGTACGGCAGAGACCTATCGTAATGCACGAGACTGTTTCATCAAGAGCAAAGTCTATGATGCTAAGGATGGCTATAATGTAGATGTGGCTATGATCAAGGCGTGGATTGCCTATATGAAGGAGATGGGGTACACGCAAACGACCATCGGTTTCTACCTTCGTGCTATTCGCGTGGTCTTCAAGGCCTGTATCAGTAATGGCTATATGCGTGAGAAGGACTATCCGTTCAGTGCTACAGACCCGATGAAAGTGAAGATTCCGTCTGGCTCTTCACGCAAGGCAGAGTTCCTAACGGTTGAGCAAATGACAGAACTATATGAGTTTTATACGGATGGTATAATCCCTAAAACTTATAAGCATCCAGAGCAGATGAAACAGAGCCTGGGCATGTTCCTTGCTCAATACCTTTGCAATGGATGCAATCTCTATGATTTGGCTTTGCTCCGTTACGAAGACTACTATGACTTCTCTGAGCATAAGGCGCTCCGTTTCTACCGCCATAAGACGAAGGATCATTCTGAGTCTGGTTCCGAGGTAATCATCCCTATCATACCTCCGTTGAAAAGGATATTGGACGATTGGGCTACACCAGCCAAGAAAGGTGAGTTGCTTTTCCCCTTCCTGCTTGGTGAAGGTATCGACCCTGATAGCAAGAAGGCCAGGGACAAGATACATCAAGAGAATCATAATGTGGCAGACAGAGTGAAGAAGATTGCAAAGATTATGGAATGGGAGATAGAACCTTCATCAACGTTTGCCCGTCATAGTTTTGCAACCAATATGAGCCGTGCGAAGGTGCCAATGGATTACATCAGCTTTGCTATGGGCCATTCTGTTGGTAATACGGGGCAGATAACCAAGCGTTATATCTCACCATATCCCATTGAGGAACAGATGCAGTACAATTCCTATTTACTGAATCTCGAAGAGCTGAAGTCCCTACGTCAGAAGGATTTTAGCAAAGAGGAATTAGTCAAGATGGTTAAGGAGTCGATGACGAAAGAAGAGTTGTTGAGTCTGCTTTTGGACAAGTAGAATGGCACTTTATTTTGCTGGAAATATATCAAATATGTTATTTGCAGCAAAATAAAGCACTATTCTTATACTCTTAAAACAACTGGTCTATAGTTATTACATGCTGGAAGATGCCACTGTGTTCATTGTATTTCAACCCATATGTCGTAACGAGTATATGGTGGATAGAGGCGCGTTTGGGCAGTAGCTCTTGCAGCAAATTCTCGCGATGTACAAGTTTAGCGTGGTAGGATTTTGTAACGGTATAATCCTCATTGTAAAATTTCATCTCACACATATCCACCACATTGTCCTTACGATTAATGAGCAAGTCTATCTGACCACCCTCTGTGTCGTCATCGCCTCTTAATGCCCAGGAGGATTGGCTTGATGACACGTCAAGGATGTTGATAGCCTGTTTTATCTGACGGACATGTGACAGGCACACCTCTTCAAAGGCGAATCCTCTCCATGAACTGACACTCTGAGACGTTACGTTGTGAATCCAGAATTTTGGGTCTATCTCAGTACATCCCTCTACAAATTTCTGATAGAACAGGCAGAATGGATCCGTCAGTTTATAGTGCTCGTTATGCTTACTCATGCCAAAAGGCACATATGGCTGGATAAAGTCACTTGCTACGAGCGCTTTCAGCATCTTGCTTGATAGACCATTATCGTCAAGTCCTACTTTGGAGAGGATTTCCTGCCGGGTGTAGCCCATGCGTCGTGTTCCCAAGAAACCAACGATACGCTTCATCTGCTCTGGATTGGAAAAGACAGAGGCAAACAGTCGGTCATATTCATTGCGCAATTTGGCATCCTTTTCAAAAAACAACAGGTCAATATTCTGAGCAAGGCTTAGGCCCTTCTTCATGTAACCTAAATAGTAGGGAATACCGCCAAGAACCATATAGCTCTGTACAATGTCGTAACGTGACATCCGAATCCCTTTCTTCTTTAGAAACTGCTCGCATTCTCCCAACTTAAATGGACTTAGTTTAACCTCATATGTTGTACGGCCATATAGTCCACCATGACTGTTTACCAGATTGTCGAGCATCCATGAATTAGCAGAGCCACAGACAACGAGCATCAGATTGTCTCGATGGCACCCCCAAGTATTCCAGAATCCCTCAAAGGCAGTGATGAAACCTGAACGGGGAGTGTCCATCCAGGGAAGTTCATCCAAAAACACGACCTGCCGCTTTCCATTGTCTTTGGCTTCCAACAACTGAGAGAGCATGAAGAATGCCTCCATCCACGATGACGGACATTTGCTTTTCTTCATGCCTTGCATCTGCAGCGAGAAGTAGAAGTGTTTCAACTGGTCTTTCAGGCTATTCTTCTTTCCTTCCTCGTCAACTGGCGAAAGTCCTGCGTGGCGAAAGGTGATTTTACCCTTTAATGCTTCATCAATAAGGAAAGTCTTGCCAACACGCCGACGGCCATATACCGCTACAAACTCTGACTTGTCACTATTGTAGAGTTCGACAAGCTCTTTGATTTCTTTATTTCTGCCAATGATTGAGCTCATAAGAATATCGTTTTAAATTGCTGCAAAGATACAAAATATATCGTTTGCAGCAAAATAAAACGTCTTTATTCTATTCTGTTTAACTTTTTGTAAGACTCGTCTAAGGCTTCTTCTTACACCTGTATGACCAAATAAAAGCTCTTAAATTTGCAAGTTTGTAATATTATAATTACCTTTGCACCGCAAAAAGTGCCAGTGGAAGCCTTTGTCGCTCCACTCACACTATAAAAGCGTTATATGTGGCTTTCACCTTTGTCGTGTTAGCCACTCTTATTATAAAGGTATTAGTGAACGGGAATGAGTAAATGGATAAATGATCGTGCATGGACTGTGTCCATGTATATATGCTATGCCCTTTGTTTTATCATTCTGTGCGTAGCGGGATATAATTTCACAATGAGTATTATTGGTGAAACGTCTTCTATTATGAAGGTAGTCTTGCTTATATGTATTATCTTGTTTGTGGGATTTGGTGTATCTATGGTATTCTCTATCTTCATAACACCCCTGAGCGAGATTTTAAGCCGGTTTCTGTGGTACCTGTTCCGTCTGAAGACGAAAAAGAGCATCTCTCCAGACTGTGATTCTGAGAGAAATGCCCTAAAGGAAGAGTTCGTGCAAAAGTATGTCAGGAAAGATTATAAACAATCACCTATCTATGAGGTATTTGAAAGCCTGTTTGACCAAGAAAAGAGTGGTACGTTTGCTGCTCGTGCATTTAAATGTGCTTTAAGTGCTCCCAATTGGCTTAATAATTATCCTGGATATACAGATGCCCGACGACTATTTCCTCATGAAGATGCCATTAAGGGTACTAAATCCAACTATTCTAATGCAAATAACGAAAAAAATTGTTCAAAGGAAATCATGGAAACAATAAATAAACTCCTTGAAGATAAACTAAAAGAAATGATAGATAAATCAGAGACTCAGCAAAATTAGCCATACTTTTTTATTCAAATATTATTTATTCCGCAAGCCCAAAGTTTGTGGATTTTTTGCGTTTTACCCACTAGTCAGCCATATTTTGGCCAATGTACTTTGATGTACTTCGCTGAACTTCAGTAAACTTCAGTGTACTTTGATGTACTTCGTGTAACACGCTGAAAATCAATCGTTTTTATCGTTGTGACATTGAAAGATATTTTCTAATTTTGCATCAGAAAATTTTAATATCACACAATAAAAACAGAATTTCATGGATAAAAAAATCATCTCAATTGAAAAGCTCCTGCAGACTCCTGTCTGCATGATGAGTGGTGAGGAACTCGCGTTCCTATTTAATAACCTTGGTGTTCTTGACAAAGACAAGAAGCCGGAGTCTTCTATGCCGTCACCTGAGCATAAACTGGCTTATGGTATCAAGGGGATAGCAGAGACCTTTGGGTGTAGCATCCCAACTGCCAATCGTATTAAGAAGAGTGGTATCATAGACAAGGCCATCTCGCAGTTGGGACGTAAGATTGTCATAGACGTAGACCTGGCACTTGAATTAGCAGCAGAAAGGAAGGAGGAAAATCGTAATGATTGACATTGACGAACTGGCTAATCAGATTCATGCCGATGTATTTGATGTGGCAAAGTCAGGAATTCCTCTGGGGGTATTCCCGAATGTCTTTCAGAAGATAGCCTTCGAGCTGGTGAACTACGAGAACTTCAATCTGGAGTACACGGTAGCCATTATGCTGTCAGCCTTTGCTACAGCTATTGGCAACACCTATCATGTGAGGATAAAAGGTAAGTGGGTAACCGCTTGCTTCCTCTACATGATATTGGTTGGCAGGCCCGGTCTTGGCAAGACTCCCCCTCTCGGCTTTCTCTATTTCCCTATCCGCGACTATGACCAGCGACTGCTTGAACAAGCACGTAAGGAGTATGATGCCTATGCCCAGCAACAGGCAGTCAAGAAAGACGGAGATGCGACGGAACCGATAGAGAAGCCTCGCCTTATGCAGACGGTTATATCTGATTTCACTCAGGAGGCTATGCTGAGCATCCACTATGATAATCCTCGTGGTATTGTTCTGCTGGTAGATGAGGTCGTATCACTATTCAACTCCGTCAAGAGATACAGCACGAAGAGCAATCTGATAGAAGATCTGCTCTCTGCCTATAGCGGACAGCAGTTGAAGGCTGTCCGTAAGTCTGAGGTGTTTCCTATCTGCATTCCTCACCCATGCATTAACTTGATCGGTGGCATCCAAACTAATCTCCTTGACGAGATCTTCCGAAAGGAATATGTAGCCAACGGACTCACAGACCGTTTCCTGTTTGTATTCCCCAAGAACAAGAAGATTCCCAAATGGCAGATTGGCATTGAACAGGAGAAACGGCCTGACACGATGAGCAAGTGGTCTTACTATATTAATAAGGTGTTGAATATTCCTTGTCCGCTGAGTGAGGACGGAATAACACCCCAACCTATAGTATTGGATTTCTCTGAAGATGCCAGAACCTACTTCTATAATTGGAACAACAGCATCATTGATGAAGTAAATGGTATCGAGGATGACAATGAGGTGGAGAGCCGGAAAGTAAAGCTCAACGGTAATGCTGCACGTCTGGCCTTGATCCTTCAGGTGATGCGATGGGCTGCAGGCGAATGTCAGATGGACTGTATCGACATCACTTCCGTCAAAGGCGCAATCCAGTTGATAGAATACTTTGAGGACTCCTATAAGCGAGTAAATGCTCTCTCAGGGATGAACGAGCCAAATAGGAACCAGGATCGTTGGCTGGCTATGGTCGGTGACACCTTCACTTCATCCGAGGCAGAGCAGGCTGGACAAAGGACTGGCGTTTCACGTCGTACGGTGTTCTCTTCCCTTAAAAGACTATGCGAAACCACACCTCCTGTATTACAGAAGGTAAAACAAGGCGTTTACGAGAAGGTAGTGAAGCGTTGCACAACTGCACTCTGCACTTCTGCACTCTCCGATAGTTCAGAAGATGGCGGTGAAGGGAAAGTGCAAAGTGCAGAAGTGCAAAGTGCAGACAGTGCACAGGAAGGAGGCGAGGATGAGTGATTACAGATTCCATCTGGAGAAATATCGTCCTAACAGCAAGCTTACTTGTCCCCAGTGCAAGAAGCTACGTTGTCTCGTTCACTATGTCGATGATCAGGGTATCATTAAGTTCCCAAACCATGTCGGCAGATGTGACCATGAGAACAGTTGCGGGTACCACTATACTCCCAAAGACTATTTTCATGATAATCCTGATATGAAGCCCAAGGATTGGGACGACGACACTCCTATATATAATAAGGTGGGAACAACGAAAGGGAAAGAAGAGCCCAAGCCAATTGAACCTTCTTTCATCCCTATGGTATTTGTCAGCAAAAGCCTGTCAGCATACAAGACAAAGAACCCTCTCTATCAATATCTCTGTGGTGTTATCGGCGAAGATGAGGTTAAGCGTATCTTCCGTTTGTATCTTGTCGGAACGGGGAACAAATGGGGAGGATGTACTGTCTTCTGGCAGATTGATACCAATGGTAATGTAAGGGCAGGCAAGTTGATGGGCTATGACAGCAAGACTGGCCATCGGATAAAGGAACCTCAAAGTCAGGTTACCTGGGCGCACTCTGAATTGAAGATAGCGGATTTCCATCTGGTACAATGCCTGTTTGGCGAGCACCTTCTTCATGAAAGGCCAACTGCACCCGTCGCTTTGGTGGAGAGTGAGAAGACTGCTCTTATCATGACTCACTTCATGCCCGACCTTTTATGGTTGGCTACTGGAGGCAAGAACGGCTGCTTCAATGAAAAGGCCGTTCAAGTCCTTCGCAACAGGGATGTGTTTCTTCTTCCCGATCTTGGTGCCAAGGAGCAATGGCAGCAGAAGGCTCTCATGCTCCAGACGGTCTGCAAACGGGTTGTCGTATCTGACTGCATAGAGAAGATTGCAAACGACGAACAACGTGAACAGGGTCTTGATGTGGCAGACTTCTTCCTGATGAAGCCAACGGCTCATGAAATCCTGGCAGACATGATAAGACGAAATCCTGCCGTTGGACTATTGGTGGAGAAACTGGATTTGGAGGTCTGCAATGATGAAGAACCTCAGGATGGTGTGCCGTAACGTGCATGCAGGGAGATGAAGGGCTTGCCCTTGATATAGCCCACTATAACTACGAGCTTTGCTTTCGTAGTTGTGGGCTCTTCCGAGGGACTCAGGGCTTCGCCCTAAGAACCTACAAGGCTCTGCCCTTGACCCGTTCAGGACGCTGCCCCGAAACCCCAGCAAGGGCTGTCAGCCCTCTGCAACCTGACCAGAGAGTGACCCTCTCTCTGGACTCTTCGCTCAGTGGCATCTGCCCCTAAGAACCCTAAGCAGGAAGTGACTCTCTCCCTGCACCCACCAATCAGGGTTTCCACCCCGATACCCCAATGGATGAAATACAGAAACTACAAATTTCTGAATTACAGTAAAACAGTAATTACATAAATTCATATTTTCATAAAATCATAAAAACATAAAATCGTAATTTGATATGAGTACAACAGCAAAAGCATCCGACCACGTAAAGCCCTGCAACATCGAGCAGAGTGAACGTCATAACAGACGGGACGCTGATTATATCGCCTCGCTGAACCCACGCACTTTGTATGTGCGTACCGAACTGAGTCATAACAATGAATCGTATGTGGTACCCGACTTGAAGGGTGTCACCCTCCAGCAGCACTATGATGCCATCAAAGCGATGGTAAAGCAGAAGACTGGTCGAGCCATGCAGGAGAAGAAGGTAACTGTCATTGGCAAGAATGGTAAGCCGAAAGAACGTAACGGTAGCAGCCCCATCCGTGAGAGTGTTGTCAACATCAAGCCTGACACCACAATGGCCGACCTCCAGAAGTACACGGATAAAGTACATCAAAGATGGGGAGTCAGAGCCATCCAGATACATATCCACAAGGATGAAGGCCATTATACCAACCCTGAAGATCCGTCAACATGGCAACCTAATCTTCATGCGCACATCATCTGGGACTGGATGAACCACGAAACGGGAAAGTCCTATAAACTCGGCAAGAAAGACATGGAAGAGCTACAGGACATGGCGGCTGAGACTTTGGAGATGGAGCGTGGCAAACGTAAGTCTGAGACAGGAGCCGAGCATCTGGAGCGTAACGACTTTATCATCCAAAAGCAAGAGAACCAGATAGAAGAGCTTCAGAAGAGCATAGCCCAGGAAAAGGCAAAAATAGAAAAGATGGCCAAATCTTCTATGTTTGATAAAATGTTTAACTCCAACCTTAGTCCTTCCGTAAGGAAAGCCTTTGAGGAAAAGGACGAAGCCCATAAGGAGGAACTCCGGCAGGCTAAAATAGCAGTTGACGAGAACGGTAAAACTTATGAGTGGGTAAGTGGTGAGAAGAAAGGCCAACTTCTCACTTGGCAGGAGCTATTGAAGTTTCGCGAGAAACGACATAAAGAGGAAATGACCAAAATCATAGCAGAAAAGGATGCCGCTATTGTCGAAAAGCAAGCAGCCATTGCCAAGGCTAAGGCAGACAAAGAAACTGCTGTTGCCAAAGCCAAGGCAGACGCAAAGGCAGAACTTGATGCCGAGATAGCCGAGAAAAACAAGTTATATGGCAACATCAAATCGTTGAACGAAAAGTTGTCCAAGTCTGAGGAGTCAAATAAGTTGCTACTTGATATTCTCAAAGGTATCAGGGAATTCATGTTTGAAACATGCGGCCAAAAGTTCAGAGAAGTTGTCCAGATGATTCTTGACCAATGGAAGGCTGGCATCAAACACTTTGCTAAGGAAATGAAAGATATCTTTCTGCAAGCGATGAGTTTTGAGAACACTACAGAATGCCGCAAGTCATATGTAAGCAATGCTTTTTGGTATGCAACACTGCTCGTTAAGACAGTTACAGACTGGAAAGGAGATAACGCCACTATCAATTCCCTACAAGATGATGCTAATCGTATCGCTGATGGAACCTGGGAGTCATACCATCAGAAGCGTGACCAGCTCTTTGACGATGCCGTCAATGCTCTGGTAGAAATGGGCAACTGTCAAAATCAACGCCATCTGAACCAAAACCAAGCCAATATTATTGAAGCATTCCTTGCCTTTGATGGCAGTGACAGGACACAATTATGTGAAGAAATCTGGAATGTCGCCAGTCCCAAGGTTGATTATTATTGGCGTGATGGAACCTTTGACGCGCTTGAAGAATTGCGCACAAAGGAACTCTATAACAGAAAATACGGTAATGGGCGATCGATTTAATTCGATCGCCCATTATTAAGGTGATTACTTGTTATTATGACACTTCAAGTGTCATCAGAGGAGTCGATGCCCATCCGACAATTGTATTATTAAATTTATTACTCATCAAACTTGTTTGCTCCCCTCACAGTATGGCGCAAGGCACTGAGAAGTTGTTGCGACTCCTGAACCAAATTCAGAAATACAGTCATACTCTCAATATTGAGTTGCTTGGCTTGAATGTCGTGGATGATAGTCCGTCGATAATCGGAAAGCTGTGATTGCAGTTTTTCGGCATCACCACGTATCAACGCCATTGTTTCGGCATGGCAGGCCCGGTTGAAGAGTTGTAATATCTCATTGCGCATCTGAATGAACTCTTGGATATATTTGCTTGGCACCGGACTGAAGTTGTTGCCTACATGCTCTAAGCATGGCTCACCCATACGTTTCAAGCAATATACCATTTGCGCCAGCGAGTTGATTGTCAGAAAGTACCATGTGCCCTTCTCAATACTCAACATGGGGTCTATACGTCGTTGGGCCATAATCTGTTTGCGTCGCTGGCGTTTTATATCTTTGCGTTGGTTTTCGGTCACCGCTGCAGTACGTTTCAGCGTACGATAGTCCTCATAAAAGAAAGCATCGGTCATCGATTTATAAGTTTCTGCTACCAATTGTAGTTGATGTGTGATGGTTAGTGCCACATGTTGTCGAAGCAGTATCCAACATTCTGCTTTATCGCTGCTACGAACAATGCGATCAAACAATTCGTCGGCCTCACTGGTCTTGTTGCTTTTTTCATAGCGCAGATGGCTTCGAATAAGCAAAAAGATGGCCAGCGCGATGGCAACGGCCATTGCCACAAACGATCCAAAGAACAGGGCGATGCAGACGAGGAAGCACAACATGAACGCTACACCAGCCGTGATGAACCAACCACCGATGACCGATAGCACACCAGTAATACGGAATACTGCGCTCTCGCGACTCCATGCTCGGTCTGCCAGCGAAGCACCCATGGCTACCATAAAAGTGACGTAGGTGGTGGATAGCGGCAGTTTGAGCGATGTACCCAATGCCACCAGCGCCCCAGCGAGAACCAGATTGACCGCTGCACGAATCTCATCGAAGGCGGCTCCCCGCTTCAGCACGGCAGCATCGGCATTAAAGCGTGAGTCAATCCATCGCGCCACACCATTCGGAACTACAGAAGCCATGCTGTTGGCCATATTTCTGGACGTGCGCACCAACGTCCGTGCCACACCACTCGAACCAAACATCTCGTCACCCTCATCCTGTCGCGAGAGGTCCACCGAGGTCTTCACTACGTTCTGCGCCTTCTTTGAGAAGACCAGTGCGAGCACCATCACCACACCTGCCGCGATGAGATAGAGTGCGGGGGTATGAGCACTATCCATCAGTGAGTACATCATGTAGTCCTGCGATTCGCCATTGCCGTTGGCCATGTAGTCCTGATATGCCTCAAGTCCTGTCAGCGGAACTCCTACAAAGTTCACGAGGTCGTTGCCTGCAAATGCCATTGCCAGGGCGAAGGTGCCCAACAATACAACGAACTTTAGTACGGGCAGTTTCATGGCACTCAGCAGCGTCAATAGCACAGAGAAAACGGCCGCGCCTCCGCCAATAATCAGAAGCGTGTTTTGACTGACCATTTCTTTCACTTCAGGTGTCATCAGGCTGCTGCCCTTCAGCCCGTTGATAAGCAGGAACCAAACAATGGCCGTCACAGATAGTCCACCAAAGATACCAATCTTTAACGACGATGCAACCAGACTTCCCATCTTGCCTGACTGATCTGTCGTTCTCCCGTTCACACGGTATGTAAAAGTGAAAACGACGCGTGCCACCCACTGCACCAGCATGCCGAGGACAAACGCAATGGCAACACTGAGGAAAATGCCAAGGATGACCGAAATGGCTTTCTCCGTGTTCAGCAGATCACCTAATGAAAGTAACGTCCCGTCTGCTGCCGTTGCCCCGTGGAGTATCTGCAGCAGGGCGATGGCAAATGCTCCTCCCAGCAGTTCGAAAACCATCGAGACTGTGGTGGATGTCGGCATACCGAGCGTATTGAACACGTCGAGCAGTACTACGTCGGTAACCATTACAGCCAGGAATACACACATCACGTCGTAGAACGAGAAATACTGCGGCGTCATGATGCCGTGTCGTGCCACATCCATCATGCCGTTGCTTAGTGCCGCCCCTGCAAACACACCGATGGATGCTATTGTCACGATGGTCCTGTAGCGTGCCACCTTCGCTCCAATAGCCGAATTAAGGAAGTTTACTGCATCATTGCTGACTCCGACTACTAGGTCAAAAACTGCCAGCACAATAAGGAATGTGACTATTCCGAGAAATAATGTATTCATCTTTAATTAAAAGGTCGTTATGATAATCCGATGAAAATAAATGTGAGAAACAACACTAGGATGACAAATCTCACCCAATTAAAGATTCTCTGAATTTTTTCTGCTTTTTCTTTATCCATAAATGATTTAGCCAACCGTTAGTGATTGACATTGCAAAGGTAAACTGAGCATGTTACAAAAACATTTCATTCGTATAACGGATAGGTTACAGCACCGGTTATAATAGGATTGTAACGCGGGCGTAACAATAGCGTAATAAGATTGTAATAACTACAGATACCTTTTTGTTTCTTGCCCTTCTACACAGGCATAGAGTTCCACCAGGTGCTTGGATGGACTTGACTGTATCTTAGGCATAAGTACGCCTTCTACCTGAAAAAGTCCTACCTCGGACTTCATGAGGACTTCAATCTTTATTGGATGCTCTATTCCTCGTGTTATGCGAACCTTTTCGATAGAGTTGGCTGAGTATTTGTGGATATCGCCTTCTGTGGGTTTGGTTGGGATTTCAAGAGCAATTCTGGCACGCCCCTTGGTCATGTCACATCCGTCCGCAATGAGTATCAATCCTGCTTCAATGGAATGAATGGGGTGCGTAGCCATGTGACCTAGTATGCCTTCCATGGCCATTGAGCGGATAATGGTTCTGCGCATCGTATCCTCGGGAATAATCTTCTGCAGGATATCTGTTATGATCTGACAAGAGATAATACCGGAGTAGAGTTCGTGGTCTTTCCTGCCGATAGTCATACCGACATCATGTAGGAACGCGGCAATCATTACGGCAACAACACTGTCAGCAAAGCTGCCAGAGTGTTCCTTTTGTAGGCTCGTCTCCACCCCTGCGTCATGCAATATGCTAAGCATCTTCAGTGCGTTATGACATACGGTACGCATATGAACAGGGCCATGGTCGTTCAATCCTAGGCGAGTGATAGACACCGTGTTCGCATAATCCTGGATTGCCTTTATTTCTTCATTCTCCAACAGCTGCTTCATCATGCGGATAGGTAGATTGTCGTCAATGTCCGAATGCTCCACGATGTCAGCAACCAGTTTCTGAATTTTTTCTTCAAGTATGATTTCCTTTTGTGATTTGTTTTGCATAAGCATATAAAAATGGATAAAAGTGTATGGCCATTTCCATAAAGGAAAGACCATACACGCGTAACTAAATGATATTATATTCTGAACAGATTAGTACTCAGCATTCTGTGGGTCAAACTCTGTCCAGCCACGGAGCCAGTTGTCATTGTTTCCGAAGGCGCCGATGTAGCTGACTTTCTCGAACCATGAAGAGAGTAAACCGTCGGTGAAGTTGGCAGCTCCGAGCAATGGCGAACCGCTTTGGGGAAGGTACTGAACACCGGAATAGATGCCAGAGGTGAGCATCAAGTCAGCGATATCCTGGAATACTTTGTTGCCCGTCTGCGACTTGAAGAAGGTGCTACTGTAGGACTCTTGATTGGCATCAATCACACTCTTCTGCACAGCATCGTAGAGATTGTCCTCGTAGCGCTTGTTAGCATCACTACCCGTCACGCCCATGCCGGCAAAGAAAATGTTCTGTAGTTTCAGGTTGCCAGTCTTTGCCACTTCCTGTGTGTTACCCTTTTCTGCATCCACAATCAAGCCAACAGGATAGCCGACAGCCACGGAGTTGAAGCATGCCAGTCGGCTGCTGCGGCGAATCTGCATGGCACTCTGGAATTTACCGAGGGCAGAGCCGTTCTGAGGGAACACCTTGCCACCGTTGATATAGTCGGGTGTGTTCTCAAAGCCGCCACGTCCCATAGGGCCAATGAAGGTCACGTTGGAGAATACGGCAGAAGTGAAAGGTTCGGTGAGTGAACCGTCGGCATCGTTATCGCTCTCAAAACCGTTTGACTGTGAGGTGTCGGCAATGCGCGGGTCGCGGATGGAGAGCGCATACTGCACCTTACCGTTGTAACCGTTGTCGGTATCAAACTCATCATCCCAACCATTATAGGCCACCAGGTAACGGCAGTTGACATTGCCACCAAACCATTCGAAGGAGTCGTCGTTGGTGTAGCTTATCTGCACGTGGTCAATCTGTGTGCCAGCACCTACGCTGCCCAATGTCAAACCGTTGATCTCCTTATCCTTCTGGAAAGGATAACCTGCAAATTCTATACGAACGTATGAGAGCACACCGCTGTTGTCATTGGCATCATTGCCACCGTGTTTCGTGCGAGGACCACCCTCAATCTGCTGACCGAGCACACCCTTGTTGTTTGTACCGCGTCCGCAGATGACCAGTCCTCCCCAGTCGCCAGGCTTGCGGTTGCCCTTTGCCTCTGCTGAGGTAAAGACGATAGGAGCAGTCTCTGTACCCTTGGCGTAGAGTTTTCCACCTGGCTCCACGATAAGTGAAGCGGCAGAAGCCTTCTCGCCCTTGATCACAGTACCTGGTTCGATGGTCAGTTCGGCACCATCGGCTACGTACACCCATCCCTTCATCAGATAGACACCCTTCTTCAGCGTCTGCTTTCCTCTAAAGATAAACTCCTTATCACCATTACCGATGACGTTTCCGTTAGCGTCATCCTTGCCGTCTGCGCTGAAAGTGAGGTGGTCGCATGTCTTGATACTACCATCCGTGCCCCATAGATAGGCCGTTTGTTTCTCATCACCATTGTTCACGTCATTGTCTTTGCTGCATGACACCATGGTCATCGCCAGGGTAGTGGTCATCATTGCCACCGAAAGAAAAACTTTTTTCTTCATTGTTTTTATTGTTTGTTATTTCATCTTGCAACCCGGCCTTTCCGAATTGCATTGCAAAGGTATTCACAATATGTTTCTACTCTGTTACGCTGATGCTACGATTTTGTTTCGTAACCAGATTGTAATACTGCCAGATTTCTTTTTAGAACTGGAAACTAGCCGAGAATTGTATATTGCGCCCGGGGCAATAAGAGCGCGTAATCTGTTCGATTTCCCCTTGTGGGGTCTTTTCAAACTGCTTGAGCTGCACCTTTTGTGCCAGGAGGTCACGAACGGAGAGACGAAGATCGAGACGACCGATGCGCTTGGCAATGTTGAAGTCGAGCTGGTGGCGAGGCATTTCGTAACTGTCGGGGACGCGTATCTCGGTGTTACCGGTTCCCACGCTACGTCCTACACCAATCAGGCGCTTGCCAATCACGTTGTAGAGTAAGGAAGCCGTCCATCCCTGCATCTGCTCTGCTTTGCCGGGAATTTGGTTGCTGTTGAAGAAAAGACCCACATTGACCAAGTAGGGCGACTGTCCTTGCATTGGGCGCGATTCCTCCTTGCTTCCATCAGGGAAAGTGACGTTGCTCTTGATCCATGAGGCGTTGAGTGAGAGAGAGAGGAACGGCAGACGCATGAAGTCTAGCTGTTTACGAATGTCGAGTTCGACGCCATAGTTGTTGGCTCCCTCTGCGTTGAGGTAGGAATATACAAGGTCGGTGCCACCAGCCACAGTATACGTCCACTCGATAGGGTTGCGGAAGTGCTTATAGAAGAGTGAGAGGCTTACCACCTCACCCGCATGAGGATACCATTCCCAGCCAAGGTCGAAGTTATCAATATAAGTGGGTAATAGATTGTGATTGCCTTGCACGTTGCTGGCAAGATCGAAGTCGTAATAGACACTGGAAGAGAGTTCGCGAAACTCAGGGCGGTTGGTCGTGCGACCGTATGCCAGACGCACCTGCTGCTTGTCTGTAAGGTGGTAGGCAAGATTGAGCGATGCGAAGAGGTCGTTGTAGTCATAGAACGTAGAAAGAGGCGAAGGCTCCTGACGACGGGTGTTGGAGATGAGTTCTGTACGTACATACTCAAATCTAACACCACCATATATGTCAAATCGTCGGATGGGGAGTTTTGCGCTCACATAGCCGCTGCCCTGTGTGCTTCGGGCAGAATAGTTGTTGCTCCAGTCGATGAGCTCGTGCCAACTGATGCCATTCGTATTGGTCGGCGAACCTGTCGCACCATTGTCCATGGTCAAGATCATTGGCAGACCTGTCTCTGTATCCCAACCATTAAGTGACCTGGGCAACTGGCCACCCTCATACTGCAACGTCCATTGACGCGTCTCATAAGTTCTGCGACGATGCTCGGCATAGGCACCGGCAAAGAGGGAGGGTGTGAACGAACCGAAAGCAAACTCGTGCTTCCAGTTGGCAGCCGCCGAAAAAATGTGCTCATCCAGTTGGGACGTTTCCCGATTAAAGTCGTTCAGGTTGTCTATCATGAAACGGCCTTCTTCTTCCATCATGCTGTATCGCCTACGGTTGGGCAGATGGCGATTGGCGTACGCATAGCCAAGACTCCAATCAAGTTTGTCTGCTTCTGATGGTGTATGTTTGCCGTCCAACTGAACATTATAGGTGAGTCTTCGCTGGCGGTAATACTCTGCCTGACGCACATGGTCGCCCTGCGCATCAAAGCCATCACGATCCGTGTAACGATCCTTACCCAAGTGATTGAGAATCTGTTTCAATTCGAATCGGTTGCGCCCTGAGGCGGAGAGGTAGGTAAGGTTGAGCAAGGCACCAAGTCGGCGGTTAAGGTTGAACTGCTGGTCAATCATTTGGCGCAGGTAGTTGGAGCGATTGTGTGTCACATCGTAAGCACCAAAGAGATTGTTTTCCATGTCGTACAGTGTACGGTATTGCTGTGTGAAATTGACGCTGGTCACGAGTGCCCATGTCTGTCCTTTGTCTGTACGCCATCGTTGTGCTGTGCTTGCCGAAGCACTGATGTCCCCGACTGGAGAAGATGATTGTGTATGCCAGTCGTTTTCCTTGGCAGAGAGGAATTGACGGAAATGAGATGAAGTATTCCACGATGTCCCTAACGAGATTTCCGTCTTGTTCTCGCTCGGTACATCTTTCGTATTGACCAGAATGAAGCCTCCCGAGAAGTCAGCCGGATATTCAGGTGCAGACGACTTAACCACCATCATATTGTCAAGTTGTGATGATGGGATAATATCGAACGAGAATGCGCGTTGGTCGGCTTCGCTCGAAGGTACAGCGGCACCATTCAGCCACACATTATTATATCGTTGTGAGAGCCCTCGCACCATCACGAACTTCTCGTCGATGATGCTCACACCAGGTATGCGTCGTATCACCTCACCTGCATCCTTGTCCTGTGTCCGTTTGATGTGCTGCTCGTTCACGCCCGTCATTGTGACGTGTGCCTCTTTCTGCTCGCGAGTGGTGGATGCATCGGTGTTGTGGCGCAGTGTTGAGCTGACCGTTACCTCGCCAAGCGTGGTATTGTTGGGCTCAAGCACGAAATCTATTATCAATTCATCTCCTGTCACCTTAACATCCTCTTTTATCATGGTCTTGAAACCAATGAATCGCACAGTCAACGTATAGGTACCATTCTTTAATATCAACGAGTAGTTTCCATCAATGTCAGCGGAAGTTCCTTGTCCGTCATTCGTTAAGATGGTTGCCCCAGTAAGAGGCTCGTTGGTACCTTGCTCTATAATTTTGCCTTTCACTATACCGGCAAAACTGATGGAAGGCATAATGAGGAGGAGAGTTGCTATTATTATACTTTTAATTTTGTTTTCCATTTTGTTTTCAATTTCTTAATCGTCGTCATCATCATCGTCGTCGTCCCAATCCTCACCTTCTTCATAAAAGGAGATGGAACGAGACTTTTCCATCTCGTCAGCATCTATGATAATGCATTGACCCTGGTCGGGAAAGACTGAATCTTTACACTTTGTAAACTGATTAAATATGCTCATATCTCAACGGAATGGACGGGATGTGTAGCCATGTGCCCGACGATGCCTTCTATTGCGATGGAACGGATGATAGTCCGCCTTAGGATATCACTGTCTTCAGGAAGGAGTTGCAACAAAACCTTTTCAATAATAGGATAGGATATGATGGCAGAATACAGTTCATGCCCACTCCTTCCTATTGTCATTCCGCTGTCATGAAGAAGTGAGGCAATCATCACCGCCGCTACACTGTCGGCAAACGTCCCGATGTTTTCCTTTTCCAAACTTGTCTGCATTCCCGCTGTATATAATATACTCAGCATCTTCAGGGCATTGCGGCATACAGTCTTCATGTGAACAGGCCCGTGGTCATTCAACCCCAGACGTCCTATTGACACCATGTTGGCATAATTTTGTATAGCGGCTATTTCCTGATGATTCCGAAGATTGTTCCACAGTCTTATAGGCAAGTCATCGCCAGATGTCTGTTCTTCCACAATCTTTGTAACCAAATCGGTGATTTTCTCTTCGACTTGTATTTCCTTTTGTGATTTTGATTCCATACTTTCGACTAAATAATCATGGTTGGTTTTTAAGCCTTTGACAGTGCAACAAATACAAATGTCATAAGCACTACGAGGATGACAAATCTCACCCAATTAAAGATTCTCTGAATTTTTTCTGCTTTTTCTTTATCCATAAATGATTTAGCCAACCGTTAGTGATTGACATTGCAAAGATGAACTGAACATGTTACAAAAACATTTCATTCGTGTGATAGATAGGTTACATTACCGTTTGTAACAGGATTGTAACATGGACGTAACAACAGCGTAATAAGATTGTAATATCTTTGCAGCAAAATTTATAGGATAAAATACAAATGGAATTGATTATTAACATTTTCTCGCTTGTGGGGTCGCTGGCATTGTTCCTCTTTGGAATGAAGACAATGTCGGAGGGTCTGGAGAAGTTTGCAGGCGATCGCCTGCGCAGTATTTTGGCTGCGATGACAAAGAATCGTGTGATGGGTGTTCTAACAGGTATTCTTATTACGGCACTCATCCAGTCATCGAGTGCCACAACCGTGATGGTTGTAAGTTTTGTGAATGCAGGGTTGATGACGCTTGTGCAGTCTATTGGCGTCATCATGGGTGCAAACATCGGAACAACAGTTACAGCATGGATTATATCAGCTGTTGGCTTTAAGGTGAACATCGCTGCCTTTGCTATCCCCTTGTTGGCTATCGGTATGCCATTGATATTCAGTGGCAAGGGTAACCGCAAGAGCATTGGCGAATTCATCTTCGGCTTCTCGTTCCTCTTTATGGGATTATCGTTTCTGCAAGAGGCTGCCACAGCGATGAATATCGGTGATATGGTGGCGGGGATGCTGGCTCACGTGCCGCAGGATTCGTTCTTCACCATCATCCTCTTTATTATTGTGGGTGCATTGGTCACGATGATTGTTCAGGCGTCAGCTGCCACAATGGCCATTACGCTGATGCTCTTCGGCATGAACATCCCTGGTTTTGGCTTCGAACAAGCAGCTGCGCTGGCTATGGGACAGAATATTGGTACCACCATCACTGCGTTTATGGCTTCGCTGACTGCCAATACACAAGCGCGCCGTGCAGCTCTGGCCCACATGTTCTTCAATGTGTTTGGTGTCGTGGCGTTCCTCATCGTGTTCTATCCCGCTTGTGATGCCGTTAGTTGGGTAGTAGAGAACTTAATGGGTGGTGGCAACGATCTCTTTAAGCTATCAGCCTTCCACACCGCCTTCAACATCATCAACACGCTGTTGCTCATTGGTTTTGTGAAGCAGATAGAGATGTTTGTATGTCGTGTGCTGCCTATGAAGGCACAAGACGAGGACTATCGCCTGCGTTTCATCAGTGGCGGTCTGCTCTCTACAGCCGAACTCAGCATTATGGAGGCACAGAAGGAGATTCGCAGTTTCGCTGAGCGTTGTCAGCGCATGGCAGGTTTCGTGCCCACGCTTCTGGAAACGAAAGACGAGATGGAGTTTAATAAACTCTTTGCCCGTATTGAGAAATACGAGAACATCACCGACTCGATGGAGATGGAGATTGCCAGCTATCTGAACAAGGTGAGTGAAGGTCGCTTGTCGGATGCGTCGAAAACTCAGATACAAAAGATGCTTCGCCAGATATCTGAGTTAGAGTCCATCGGTGACTCGGTTTATAACCTGGGGCGTACCCTGAATCGCCATCGCATGCACTGTCAGGAGGACTTTACTGCCGAGCAGATGCAGCACATGATGACGATGCTGCAACTGGTAGGTGCTGCCCTCAGCGAGATGCTGAAACGCATTGACCAACCCACTACCAAGAATGGTGTGAAGACCTCGCTTAACATCGAGCATGAAATCAATAACTATCGTACACAACTGAAGAACCAGAACCTGCACGATGTAAATGCTGGACTCTACGACTATCAGTTGGGTGTGTTCTATGTCGATTTCATCTCAGAGTGTGAGAAACTTGGCGACTATGTAATGAATGTTGTGCAGGCAGGTAAGGGCTTGAACAATGACTTTGGCGACGGTCCTATCAACGGACAGGGCTAAAACCTTGCGAGTGTGAACCTGATGGTAAGCCCGCCACCAGGCGTAGAAAGTGCAATTGCTTGTCCACCATGGGCGGCAACTGCATTTTTCACGATGGCAAGCCCTAGACCTGTGCCACCAAGTTTGCGCGAGCGCCCTTTGTCTACACGGTAGAAACGTTCAAACAGGTGCTCACGGTGCTGCGCCTCTACGCCTTGGCCATTGTCGCTTACATTAAATTCGTAGAAGTGGCGTCCTTCTATTTCAATCTCTTGGCAGGCGATGATTAACCGTGTGGCCCCGTAGGCATAGGAAATAGTATTGTCTATCAGATTTCGGAAAATGCTGTATAGCAGGCTCGAATCACCCTGTACTTCTATATTCTGTGGTAATTGGAGTTTTAGTTCGATACCTTTCTCTTGTAATTGCAAGTCTGTGTCATCTATCACATTTGTGATAATCTGCAAGACATCAACTTGACGATACTCATGCTGAGCATTAGATGAACTATCATCAATCTCGTCAAGTTTAGTAAGCACACTCATATCCAGCAGAAGCTTGTTCATGCGTTCACTTTGAGCATAACAGCGTTCCAGAAAATGTTGTTTCTTATCATTTGGCATATCGGGATTGTCGATGATGCTCTCTAAATAACCATGAATGCTGGCAGCAGGTGTTTTCAGCTCATGAGCGGCATTCTGGGTAAGCTGACGTTTGATACGCACTTTTTCTTCTTCCGAATGACGTAGTTTCCAATACAACATGATGATAGTGTGGCTGATATCACCCAATTCGTCATCTGGCAGCCGACGCTCCAATTCGTGGTCAAGTTCCTCACCTTCCTCGGCTTTCACGGCAAATTCACGTAAGTAACCAATGTGTCGGCTGATACGGTGAGTGATATAGTAGAGCACGATGCCCAGCAACAGGGTGAGAACGCCTGAAAAATAAATGAAAGTATAGTCTGCCTGCAATGATCGGGTCAGCTCTGCAGAATAGGGTACGGCAGCACGAACAATCATATCGCCGAAACGAGTTGCAGAATAGAAGTAGGTCTCGTGAGTAGACTGTGACATACGTTTGATATCGTAGCCACTGCCCTCTCGCAAAGCCTGTTGTATCTCCGTTCTCTGTAGATGGTTCCCCAATGCTTCCACATCAGTATCATAGCTATCAAGGATGACCCGTCCTTCCTTGTCTATCAAAGACACTCGAAGTCCCTCCATCTGATGATGTATAACATAATCGCGAAATAGCCAGCTACAGCTCATACTATCCTTGCCTACCGTCTGCACCATCTCATAGTTGTACATCTGCAGTCGTGAATGAAGAATATCAATTTTATACTCCTTTTCACGCTTATACTGATATACGCTAAAGCATATAGCAAAGAGCAGAAACACACCACCGATGCTTAGCAGTAAATTACGTTGAAAGGATTTACTTTTCAAAGCAGTAGCCATATCCCACACGTGTTTTTATCTGTTTGCCATAATGGCCTATCTTCTTACGTAATCTGGTGATGTTCACGTCCACCGTGCGGTCAAGAACCAGCACATCCTGTGGCCAACAATACTTCAATAAGTCTTCCCGAGAAAACACCTTGTTAGGATGTTGGAGAAAGAAAGACAACAATTCAAATTCCAGTTTGGTGAATTCTAGTTCCTTTCCGTCGCATATTACAGTCTTGGCATTCAAATCAACCATAATTCCTTCGTAAGCAATCTTATTATCAACAGCAGTAGAAACCGTTTGCTGCAATTGAGTACGTCTGAGTACAGCCTTAACCCTAGCCTTCACTTCTTTCATACCCAATGGCTTGGCAATATAGTCGTCAGCACCGATATTCAATCCTTTTACCAAATTGTCCTCACTGTCGAGTGCCGTAATGAAGATAATGGGAATCTGTGTCGTAGCGGGATCGTTCTTTAGTCTGCGCGCCATCTGGAACCCCGACATTTCTCCCATCATAACATCTAGCAGAATAAGCGAATAATCTTGTAGGGGTAGTTCCAGTGCCTCCTCTGCTGAATTGGCTGTAACCACCTCAAAACCTTCATTCTCGAGGTTATATTGCAGTATTTCACAGATATCCTGCTCATCATCTACAACAAGTATCTTCATAATTCTTCTGAATTTCAAGGCGCAAAGTTATATACTTTTTCCGAAAAATAGAAAGGATTTATATTACAATGTTATTAAATCTCAATATAGCAGGTGCTTTTGCATGATAATTATTGATTTACGTAAGTGTTCAGCCGCCTTTTCAAATTCGAGGGAATGATCTAGATGGTGCATCAGCAACTTTCTTCACACGCTGTGCTGTGCTTGCTCTGGTTACCCTATAAATCAGTTTGATACTCTATATAATGCTTGCCAAAGTGTCTCTGAATGTCATGATTTTATATGAGGTGATACTTAAAAAAACGTAAATAGATAACCAAAATTTGTTCAGACGGAAAAGAAAAAGGAGTTACGATTTCTCGTAACTCCTTGATTTTAAGGCGCTTCAGGATGGGCTTGAACCAACGACCCCCTGATTAACAGTCAGGTGC
>CALDLA010000167.1 GCA_937898415.1 uncultured Prevotellaceae bacterium
AGTCTATCGCCTTCAACCTGTCGTTCGACAACGCTACGAACCTCTACTTCGACAACGTGAAGCTGTTCCTCGACAAGGAGACCGCTGCTACGGCCATCAAGACCGTCAACACGGAGGTTCCGTTCATCGAGGGTGCCGTCTATGACCTGCAGGGTCGCCGCGTGGCTAAGCCCGCTCGTGGCCTCTATATCGTCAATGGTAAGAAGGTTATGGTGAAATAAAATCGCATAACCGTGCGACGTAGGCTTTACAAATAGAAAAGCCTATGAGACAAATGATAAAGCCCTTCTCGCCGAAGGGCTTTATCTTTGCACCCAGATTTCGAAACCAAATTTTTTATTATTCATTTATTTAACTTAAACCAAAAACAACATGAGAAAAACTTACATGATGCTCGTTGCAATGGTACTCTCCGTACTGGGTGCAACGTCTGCCTTTGGTCAAAAGACCTACAAGGCTGAGCTCGACGACTCCATGTTTAAGGCTTGGACCAGTAATGAGCCTGGTGCTCAAGTGGATCCAGAGCCTGCAGCAGAGCCGAAGAACAACGCAAGCTTCAATTGCGAAAACAATCTCTACAAAGAGGTTGGCGGTTATGGATGCATTTGGGGTAGTAGCAGCGTTTACTATCTGTGGTATGCCGACATCACTGGTACCAAGACGATGACCGTTACTGGTACTGTTGGTATGAAGATTCGCGTCATGCTGAACCGTGAGCCTTACGTAGAGGGTGGAACCGGCGATCTTGATGGTGGCGCTTATGTAGAGCTTATTCAGGAAATCGGAGAAAACGGCACAACTGTTTTCGATCTTTCTACGTATGAGTATCTGCACCTCAACGCAATCAAGGTGCCCGGTGGTGGTCCCGGTGGCGTAGTTCGCTCGATTATTCTTGAAGGTACTGTAAAGCCCGTCACGGGTCTCCTCTCTGTGATTAACAATGGTGATGCCGAGGGTGACGACCTCTCAAGCTTCCCTGTCTCTTACGACGGCCCGAATAATGGCGATAGTGCTAACGATAAGCCCGAGATTGTTGCTGGTGGCGTTGGTGGAAGCAAGTGCTTCAAGGTGACTTCTTTCCCCGATCCTACCGAGACTTGGCACACTCAGTTCTATATCAAGGCTGACGAGGTGATGCCCAAGGGTTCAAAGTGGAGACTCATTATGTCTATCAAGGCTGACCGCGACACCAAGATTACAACTTCTGCCCAGGCTCAGCCCCGTGCTTGGAAGGGTGGCTTTATCAGCGAATTCCCGGTTGGTACCGAGTGGAAACAGTACGAATGGAGTGGCGAGATTGGTGTTGACGATTTCCAGAGCATCGCTTTCGACTTGAACAACGGCGACGAGCGCAATGCTAACGACGATGGCTGGGCACCTGGCAACGGGGGCTGCGGCTTCTATTTCGACAATATCGAGTTCGGATATGACCTTGGTGGTTCCAACCCGATGTCACAGATTTCTGCTAACGTCGGTGACGGTGTTGATGCTGTCCAGATTAATTTTAACGACATGACCAACTTGAAGGATATGGTGAAGGCAAGCGGCAAGGACCGTATCATCTATCCTAATGAGGCAGCTACAGTTACCTGGAACGGTGTTAATTGCGAGATTGCTTCTGTGGAAGGCCGTGATGACGGTAACCTCTATATCTTCCTGATTTACGATGATAAGGGCGATACGGAATTTGCAACTAATGGTGCTACTATCGAGGTCGCCTTTAAGAATCCTGCCGACGCTACCCAGATTCTGTTTACCGCTGGTAAGTGGGAAGGTGAGCCTGTGCCTGAATTCTCTAAATTACAGTGTGTTGAGGATGACGGTCTTGAGAATTATATGGGTGATAATGAATATTACTCATACATTTGGGGTGCTCCTGTCGTAGAGAGCGCTGTTCCTGAGGAAGGTTCATTCAACCTGCCTGCTGACACCAAGCAGTTCGTTATCACTTTCAATCAGGATGTTAAGCTCAGTAGCGTACAAGCTAACTTGTCTGGTGAGAAGCTGACTGCTTCTGCTGAGGGTGATGCAGAATTCGCCAAGACCATTACGCTGACCCGTACCGGCACTGCTGCTTTGGCAGGTGCTAAGACCTTGGCCATTACCTCTGCTGTGGGTGTTCAAGAAGATCTTGCTAAGTTGGAGGAAGCCATTGAGATTAAGTATAGCTTCGGCCCTGTCTCTTCTGATGAAGAGCCCGCTGTCATCTATGCTGCTAACTTCACTGAGAATGGTGATGATGCCCTTGCTCCTGGTTGGATGACAACTGCTGACAATCAGGATGGCTTGCAGCCTGCTAGCTCTAGTTCAGGTAACCGTTTGCAGCATGGTCAGACTGGTTACACTGCCGATGTGCTCTATCTGGCACAGCGTAGTGCAGCAGCCGGTATTGCTCTCTATGGTACTGAGGAAGGTTACAAACTGGAACTGCAGGGTGGTACTACCTATCACCTGACCCTGAAGAGCGCCCAGTGGGATGCATATCCTGACAAAGGCTCGAACCGTACGCTCCGTGTTCAGATCCTGACTGAGGATGCTGTTTCTTTCGGTGAAGGTGGCGATGGTAGCATTCTCGACGAGGACGGCATCTTGGCTGAGGAGTTCAAGGTGGTTGATGGTAGAATTAAGGAGAACAAGGAGTATACTGCTTTCGACATCGAATTCACTCCTCCTACTACTGGTAACTACATCATTCGTATGGTTGCTGGTAACCTGGATGGTAATCCTGCTGGCTTCGGCGATGGTAACGCTATCGGTGACGTGAAGGTTGAGTATATCCCCGACGTAATGGGTATTGTTGAGACCAAGGCTTTGAACGAGGCTCTTGAGGCTGCCAAG
This sequence comes from uncultured Prevotellaceae bacterium, assembly GCA_937898415.1. Lineage (GTDB taxonomy): Bacteria > Bacteroidota > Bacteroidia > Bacteroidales > Bacteroidaceae > Prevotella. The sequence goes on from CALDLA010000167.1 coordinate 2,839, forward strand.
GCTGCTTACGACGAGATTGCTACAGCTTCTGCTGAGAATAACGATCGCTATGATGGTACCGCTCTCACCGCTCTGAAGAACCTCATTGACGAGGTTGAGAAGGACAAGGTGGGTTACAGTGCTCCTTCTCTCTATGCAGCTAAGACTACTGAGCTCGGTACTGCTGTTAAGGCTGCTAACGACCACAAGGATGCTTGCGATTCTTATGATGAGACCATCAAGCAGGGTATTGAACTGGTTGATCAGTTCAAGGAGTCGAAATTCGCTGTTACTTCATATTATACTGACCTGACGGCTGTTGTTAACAAGTATCATGGTCAGATGGAGAAGGTAAATGTCTCTGAGGATCCCGAGGAACCCATTTACGAAACTAATTACAGCTTCGACGTCCTGAAGGATGATGATGCTTTGGCTGCTGCTAACACAGAGGTGAGCGCTGCAACCACCATGGCGTCTAAGATGTTTACCGAAGGAAAGTCTTCTAAGGGTTGGCAGCAGATTACCACTGGTTATGCTGCATTGCACGAGCGTCTCCGTCGTGGTGTTGAGCTCCTGAAGAGCCTTGGCGTTGACGAGAGTGAAGAAGTGATTGCTGCTGCTAATGCTGAACTTGGCGATAACGACGAGATTGCTGAGGCTATCATCAAGCGTGCCAACCAGATTATTCTGGCCGACCTCGCCAGCGGTGAGAGCAAGCTCTTCGAAATGAGTGTTGATGATGAGACTGGTATTGAAAGTTCTGCTTCTTACGATCTGAGTGTGTTCTTTAAGAACCCGAACGTCTATGGACCTGCTTATTCTACTGAGACTCCCGGTTGGACTAGTGTCCAGGGTAATTGCTTCGCATGGAGTAGCTGGGATGGCGCTTCAAACCACAGCGCAAACACTCCTTATCCTGAGGACTGCGACATTCACGCTGGTTGGCACCCCAACCCCTATGCAATGGTTGAGCAGACTGTAGAGAACCTGCCCGCAGGTATCTATACCGTCAAGATTAAGTGTAATGACAACGGTAACTCATGGGAATCTTCCGATGCTGAGACTCCTGGTAGTAACACCTGTGCATTCATCAGAACTTCTGAATCGCCTGAGATTGAGCCGGGTGCAGACATTGACCGTGAGACCGACTTCTATGCTTACATCTTAGGTAGCAACGATATTGAGGAAGTTCCTGTTGTCGATGGTAAGCTGAGCGTTGGCTTCTACTATGGCAATACTTCTCAAGCATTCTTCGAGGATGTTGAGGTTTGGATGACTGCTCCTATTGCAGGTCACGATTACGGTAAGGATTACCAGGAAGTTCTGGCCAGTGTTGAGACTGCTAAGACTGCCAAGGTTCGCGGCCTCGAGCTGTACGACCTGAACGGACGTCGTATCACCACCGCACGTAAGGGTCTCGTCATCGTCAAGAAGTACATGAGCGACGGTACTGTCAAGACCGAAAAGGTAATTAAATAAAAGAATTGAGACATTAGCGTATAATTCTGAAACGAACGGCGGGCCATTGGCTCGCCGTTTTTTCGTATCTTTGCACCGTAAAAACCTATAACTTAAAAAAAATGAAGAAATTATTTACCTTTTTAGTAGTGGCCCTGATGGCCATGGTGCAAACCGTTACGGCGCAACAGCGCCGACCTATTGACAGTCAACATCCCCTTTGGTTGTTACATATCGACGTGTGGAACTCGGCCGACCCGCAGAAAATAATCGACCTCATCCCCGACGACATCAAGCCGTATGTCTGTATGAATCTGTCGCTGTCGTGCCAGTTTGATACGAAGACCGGCATGTATCGTATGCCCCGTAACGCCGTCCGCACTTACAAGTCGTGGGCTTCGGTCTGCCAGCAGAATGGTATGTGGTTCTGCTGTCAGCCGGCATCCGGCGGACACACCCACATCCAGGACAACGACCTGGAGACCTTTGAATACTTCTTCAAGACCTATCCCAACTTCTTAGGCTGGAACTATGCCGAGCAGTTCTGGGCTTTCGGCGATGCCGGCGACAAGAGCTCGATGACGGCTTCCAGCCGTTGGGCGCTCTTTGCCAACCTGGTCGAGATGTCGCATAAGTATGGCGGCTTCCTCACCGTCAGCTGGTGTGGTGGTGACTACCACATGAGCACCAACCCGATGGGTGAGCTGAAGGCTGATAAGAACTTCCTGGCCGCCTGTAAGAAATATCCCGAGGCCATGCTCTTCCTCTATAAGTACACCCATGCCAGCAGCTTCTACAACAACGAGAGCATTTGCTGGGGACCGTTCGTCTCCGGACTGACCAAGAACTACGGTGTGCGCTATGATAACTGTGGCTGGAACGACACTACCAGCAAACTGGTGGGTGAGAATAAGTGCAAGTATCCGGGCAGTGCCGGCATCGGTACGGTGATGGAGCAGACGTGCGTCAACGGCGGTGCCGTATGGGACGGTCCCGAACTCATCTGGACTGAGGACTTCCAGAACCTCAGCGACAGTCAGGTTGACGGCTATACGCGCCGCAACTGGGGCACCTTTGCCAACTTCAAGGGCATTTGGCTCGATATGTGGCGCAAGATTATCGACGGCACCATGTACATCCCGTCGCGCGAGGAAGTCATAGCCAAGACGAAGATTGTCGTTGTCAACGACGTGGCCAGCGGCTACGAGAGCTACACGTCGTGGGACGACCTCTACAACGGCCTTTACCTGCAGACCGACCCCTTCAACCAGAAGAAGGAAGCCCGCCACAACTATGGTCAGTGGTATAACAACCTGTGCTACTTCAAGTCAACGGGCCGTTATGGTGCCATTCCTATTGTGATTGGCCTCTACGACGATGCTGCCAAGACCATTCCCGTGCAGGTGAAGCGTTCCAACTACAAGACCCGCTGGGGTACACAGGCCAAGAAGCAGGCCGACTTCAATGAGCAATATCCTGAAGTGTCGAAGGGCGACCTCTATGTCAACCGCTACCGCAACCAGCTGGTTACCTATACCCCGTACTCCTATCTGAATGTGAAGAAGTCGGCATCGGCCGAAATTCCCCTCCAGTATAACACCTGTGACTCGCTGAAGCTCAATTACGGCAAACTGTCGAGCGGTATCATCCGCGAGTATGCCGACCACATCGACTTCTACCTGAACAACTACCGCAGTGACAGCACTACAGCCCAGACGGATATTATCGTCGTCACCGGTGTCACGGCCGAGCCAGCCTGCGTCACCACTAAGCATGTGACAAAGGCTACGGGACAGTCTGCTACGGTGACACCCAAATACGATGCTGAGAGCAAAACCTATACCATCACTGTCAAGCACATGGGACCGGTCGACGTGAGAGTCAATTGCACGGGTGCAGCCACCGGACGGCTGACCGACGTACTGCCCTCCGACACGCTGGGCCTGCCCAAGCAGCCAGAGCCATTCAAGGGCAAGATTATTATCGAGGCCGAGAATATGGACCGCAAGAGCGTTGACTGCAAGTTGACCCATTCTGGCTGGTGGGCACAAGACTATTCTGACTTTGCCGGCATGGGCTTTATTGAGACGCAGGCCAGTTCAAGCAGTGCCCTGCGCCATCAGCTGCAGTTGGCCGAGGGCGGCGACTACAATATTATTGTCCGCTATTGCAACAGCAGTAAGGCTGGCAAGATAAAGGCCACCGTCAATGGCAGTACACAGGAGATGGCTATCGAGAAAGTTGATAAGAATGACTGGCGCGAGGCATCGGTCAAGGCCACGCTGAAGGCTGGTACAAACACGCTGGTAATCCAGAACTCTGGTGCCATCAAGATGACTATCGACCAGGTAATCTACGAGCCGGTGGATGCTCCTAAGGAAAAGCTGGACGTGACCGTTCGTGAAACCGAATTTGGCAAAGTGACGCCCAGCACCAATACCGCCGTCGCCGGCGAGACGGTGAAACTGACCATCGCTCCCAATGAGGGCTACGCCATCAAGCAACTGCTCGTGATAAACTCTGTCTATTTCACGCAGGGAAAGACCATTCCTGTTGAGGCCGGACAGAATGAGGTGACTTTCATCATGCCCGACGAGTGTGTCACCATCCAGCCCGTATTCTACGACACCAAGGCTGTTTACAATCTCGACTATACCAACGTTGACGGTGGCGCCCTGCCAGAAGGCTGGCGTACCACCGACGGCAGCGACGTGCGCAACTATCCCACCAGCAACGGCAGCGGTCCGCGTACCATGGCGGGCTTCACCGGCTATCAGGGCAAGGCACTCTATTGGCGTACAACCAGTGCCGAGTACGGCCGGCAGACGGCTTATCCGCTGACGCTGGAGCCGGGCAGCTACGAACTGACCTTCGCCATGGCCGCCTGGAAGGGCACGCCCACTTATCAGGCCAAGATTCTCAGTAGTGGCGGCAGTGCCGTCAAAACCTCTGATACCTATACGGCTACGCCCAACGTCAATGGCAATGGTGCCGCCGACATCTCGACGGCCAAGCGTATCACGATGCAGTTCGACATCACGAAGGCTGGAAAGTACATCATCCAGTTCAAGGAGGTGGGTACTGGTATGCAGGAATTCCTGCTGGCTGAGTGCCGCGTGAGATGTATTACGCTGACAGGCATCCGCGAGGTGGGCAACACGATGGCGGCCGAGGGCATCTTCGACCTGAACGGTCGCCGCGTGAGCAACGAGGCCAAGGGTATGCTTATCCTCCGTACGGCAGATGGCAAGACACGTAAAATCATTAGAAAGTAATACAGATATGAAGCATTACAGAAAAGCCATCTTGATGGCATTGGCAATGGTCGTGGCCAGTGGCGCCATGGCCGAGGAGAAAACACTGACGAGTCCCGACGGACGGATGTCTGTTACCATTAGCGACGCAGGTGGAAAGCCCGTCTATTCCGTAAAGCGCGGCAACGTGACTTTCTTGGAGAAGTCGCCGTTGGGCGTGAAGCTCAACTTCATCGACCTGACGGAAGGTCTAACGATGAAGGCCTGCGACGTGCGTGACGTGAAGGACGAGTACGACCTGAAGACCACGAAGCAGAGCCATATCACCTATGAAGCCACCGAGGGTGTCTGCCAGTTCGACAAAGGCGGCTATCGCATGGACATTATTTTCCGCGTAAGCAACCGCGACGTTGCCTACCGTTATAAGTTCTATCCGCGACGCGGTCGTGGCGGCGAGACTCGTGTGGCCGTTGTCGAGAGCGAGGCCAGCGGTTTTGTGCTGCCCGAAGGTACGACAACGTTCCTCTGCCCGCAGTCGAAACCGATGGGTGGCTTTGCGCGCACCTCTCCTTCCTACGAGACGAGCTATACGCTCGACGAAGCAGTTGGCAAGAACGGCTGGGGCGAGGGTTATTCCTTCCCGTGCTTGTTTAAAGTGCCTATTGCTGCGACAAAGTCGCAGCCTACGGGACAAGGCTGGGTACTCATCAGCGAGACGGGGACGGACGGCGGTTACGTGGCTTGCCGACTGCTGAACGACGGTGGTGCCAAGTACAAGATTGGGTTCCCGCAGCAGGGCGAGATGAACGGCGTAGGCTCTACGACACCCGCCGTGGAACTGCCCAGCGAGACACCCTGGCGCACCATCACCTGCGGTGAGACCTTACAAAACATCGTCGAGACCACCGTTGCCAACGACTTGGTACAGCCTAAGTACAAGGCATCGAAGGACTATACCTACGGCAAGGGCTCGTGGTCGTGGATTATCGGCATGGACTCCAGCTGTAATTTCGACGAGCAGAAGCGCTACATCGACTTCTCGGCCGCTATGGGCTGGCGCTCGGTGCTGATTGATGCCCTGTGGGACAAGCAGATAGGCTATGAGAAGATGGAAGAACTCGCCCGCTACGCCAAGTCGAAGGGTGTGGGTATTTTCCTGTGGTACAACTCCAATGGTAAGTGGAACGATGCCCCGCAGTCGCCGTTGAACAAGATGGACCGCTCGGGTGCCCGCCGTGCTGAGATGGCCTGGATGCAGAAGAACGGCATCCTCGGCATCAAGGTCGACTTCTTCGGTGGCGACAAGCAGCAGATGATGCAGCTCTATGAGGACATCCTGACCGACGCCAACGACTACGGCATCCAGTGTATCTTCCACGGTTGTACCCTGCCACGCGGTTGGGAGCGCATGTATCCCAACTATGTGGCCAGTGAGGCCGTGCTCGCTTCTGAGAACCTGCACTTCGGTCAGGGCGCTTGCGATGCCGAGGCCTTCAACGGCTGTATCCATCCCTTCATCCGCAATACCGTCGGCTCGATGGACTTCGGCGGCTCTACGCTGAACAAGTTCTACAATGCCGACAACCAGCATGGCACCGTCCGTCGCACCAGTGATGTCTACGCCCTGGCAACCGCCGTGCTGTTCCAGGCCAGTGTGCAGCACTTCGCGATGGCTCCCAACAACCTGACCGATGCTCCCGTCTGGGCTGTCGACTTCATGAAGGCCGTCCCGACGACATGGGACGAGGTGAAGTTCATCGACGGCTATCCCGGCAAGTACGTCATCCTGGCCCGCCGTTGCGGTGACAAGTGGTTTGTCGTGGGCATCAATGCCGACAAGCAGCCGCTGAAGAAGACCATCACCCTGCCGATGTTCGAGAAGGACAGCCTGCTGACCGTCTATAGCGACGATGCACAGCTGCAGGGCAGCGTGAAGCAAGTGAAACAGAACAAGAAACAACAACTGACGGTGGTCATCCCGACAAACGGTGGCATCGTTATCAATAATTAAACAGCAATGAGAAAGATACTATTCATGACCGCAATGGCCGCAGCCCTGCAGGCCACCGCTCAGAATCCCTTCGTGCAGACGTGGTTTACGAGCGACCCCGCACCGATGGTGCATGACGGCACGATGTATGTCTACACCGGCCACGACGAGGACAATGCCGACTTCTTCTGGATGCAGGAGTGGCGCGTCTATTCGACGAAGGACATGGTCAACTGGCAGGATCACGGTTCACCCCTCGCCTTGGAGAGTTTTTCTTGGGCCGACGACCGTGCGTGGGCTTCACAGACCATCGAGCGCAATGGTAAGTTCTATTGGTATATCTGTGCCCACAGCCGTCTGTCACGCGGTATGGCCATCGGCGTAGCCGTCAGCGACACGCCCGTCGGTCCCTTCCGCGATGCTATCGGCAAGCCGCTCTTCGAGAACGGCAGCTGGGATCATATCGACCCCACAGTGATGATTGATGACGACGGTCAGGCGTGGTTGATGTGGGGAAATCCCCAGTGCTACTACCTAAAGCTGAACGAGGACATGATCTCGTACAGTGGTGAGTTGGGACGTCTCGACATGACCGAGGAAGCGTTTGGTGGTCCCATCATGAGCAAGCGCGAAAAGGGTAAGCAATATAAGGATAGTTACGTTGAAGGACCTTGGCTTACGAAACGTAAGGGCGTCTACCAGCTGCTTTACGCCGCTGGTGGTGTTCCCGAGCATATTTCGTACAGCACCGCTCCTCACCCCACAGGCCCTTGGACCTATGCCGGTGAGATTATGCCGCTGAGCAATACCGGCTCGTTCACCAACCATTGCGGTGTGGCCGATTACAAGGGACACTCCTACTTCTTCTACCACACCGGCAAGCTGCCCGGTGGCGGAGGCTTCGGCCGTAGCGTAGCCGTCGAGGAGTTCAAGTATAACGCCGATGGTTCGTTCCCCACCATCCTGCCTACTGACGAGGGTGTGAAGCCCGTCGCTGAGTTCGACCCCTTCCGAAAGGTCGAGGCTGAGACGATGGCCTTCTCCAAAGGAATCAAGACCGAGCAGAACGACCAGGTGGGAGTCTACGTCACCGACATCCACAACGGCGACTACATTAAACTGCAGAACGTAGGCTTTGGCAAGAAGGTGCCCCGTACGTTTACGGCCCGCGTGGCCAGCGGTCTGCGCGGCGGACAGATTGAGATACGTATCGACAGCCTCGGAGGTAAACTCCTTGGCACACTGGACGTGCCTGCTACGGGTGGCTGGGAACAGTGGAAGACCATCACCCTCGATTTGGACTACTCTACCATTACCGACCTGAACGCCCCTTCACGCACCATTTCCGGCCTTGACCTGCCGGCCACCGCCGACCTCTACCTCGTCTTCAAGGGCCGCAAGGGTCCGAAGCTCTTCAACTTCGACTGGTGGGAGATGCGCGGATTGGAGCAGGTGAACATGCCGCTCTTCCAGACCAAGTACACCGCCGATCCCTCACCGCTGGTCATTGGCGACACCTTATTCTTATATACGTCGCACGATGCCTCGCCCGAGGACATCCCCGACCTGAACGAGAAGAACTCTGCCGGTTTCTTTATGTACGACTGGCTGTTGTGGTCGACTACCGACATGGTGAACTGGACGGAGCACGGTGCCGTTGCCTCGCTGAAGGAGTTCTCATGGCGTTCACGCGAGAACGGTGCCTGGGCTATCCAGACCGTTGAGCGCGATGGTAAGTACTACCTCTATGCCCCGTTGCACGGTCATGGCATCGGTGTTCTGGTGGCCGACTCTCCTTATGGTCCGTTCAAGGATCCCCTCGGCCAGCCGCTGGTCTGGCAGAAGGAACATTGGGACGACATCGACCCCACTGTCTATACCGACGACGACGGTCAGGCCTATATGTACTGGGGCAATCCCCACGTCTACTACACCAAGTTGAATAAGGACATGATTTCGACCCAGGGTGACATCTACGTGCTGAACCCCAAGGACGGTGTGATGCGTCCCGTCAAGGAGGAGCGCGACAAGATTAACCTCCGTACACCTTGGAGTGAGAAGGCTACCTGGATGGTGAAGAACTATCAGGAAGGACCGTGGCTCTACAAGCGCAATGGAAAGTATTACCTCAGCTATGCCACCACCTGCTGTCCCGAGGCCCTCGGCTACGCCATGAGTGACTCGCCCACAGGCCCTTGGGAGTGGAAGGGCTACATCATGGAACCCACGCAGCGCGACCGTGGCAACCATCCCGGCATCTGCGACTTCAAGGGTCACAGCTACGTCTTCGGCCAGAACTACGACCTGATGCACCTCGAGACCTTCCAGCACCATGAGCGCCGCACCGTCTCGGCACAGGAGATTACCTACAATGCCGACGGCACCATCCAGAAGCTGCCCTACTGGCTCGACCAGCAGCCCATGAAGCAGCTGCAATGGCTGAATCCCTACCGCCGCGTAGAGGCCGAGACCATGAACTGGGGCTTCGGTCTGAAGTCGGCCAAGATGGGTATCGAGAACACCGGCGTGGTGAAGGACATGCCCGCCTCTACCGGTAAGAAGAATATGTATATCTTCGACCTTAACGATGGCGAGTATATCCGTCTGCGCGGCGTCGACTTCGGTGACAAGGGTGCTAAGTCGTTTGCCATCACGGCTGCCGCTACAGGTACGGCCACCCTCACCCTGCGCTTAGATAGTCAGGACGGTCCCGCCGTCGGCTCCGTTGCCATCGGCAGCACCGGCTCCGTGGAGAAATACAAGGCTTTCGGTGCCAAGGTGAAGGGCGCCACGGGTGTTCACGACCTCTATATCTGTATCGACAAGGCCAGCGGCGATGTCCGTCTCGACTGGTGGCAGTTCAAATAATCAACCAACCAACACCTGACAATGAAGAAGTTTCTGACAGCCGTCATACTGCTTACGGCAAGCATGGAGATATGGGCACTGACCCCTTGGACGAAGGGCGCCTTTGAGACCCGCCAGTATCGTAACCTGTTCGTCGAGATGGGCTACAAGCCCGCCGATGTCGATGCCAAGTTGAAGGAAGTGTTCAACGACGTTTTCCGCGGCCCTAACAAGGTCTACTTCGAAGTAGGCGATACGATGGGCTACGTCTCTGACATCAAGAACCATGACGCCCGTACCGAGGGCATGTCCTACGGTCTGATGGTAGCCGTGCAGTTTGGTGAGAAGGATATCTTCGACCGCCTGTGGCGTTGGAGCAAGAAGTACATGCAGCACCAGGACGGTAACCGCAAGGGTTACTTTGCCTGGAGCTGTAAGACCGACGGTACCCGCAATGCCGACGGTGCCGCCAGCGACGGCGAGCTGTACTTCATCACCGCCCTCATCTTCGCCTCCAACCGCTGGGGCGACCATACCGGCATCAACTATAAGGCCGAGGCGCAAAACATCCTGAACTGCATCCAGCCCAAGGAGTACACGCCCGAGCCCCGTCAGGGTGGTTTCGGCGGCTTCGGCGGTTTCGGTGGTCAGCAGCAGCAAGGTCCCCAGAAGATGTACCTCATCGACCCTGCGACCCAGCTCATCACCTTTACCCCCGACGGTTTCGGTCAGGGTTTCACCGACCCCTCGTACCACATTCCTGCCTTCTACGAAGTGTGGGCGAAGTGGGCTGACGACGGCCGCAGCGACTACTGGAACGAGTGCGCTCAGAAGAGCCGCGAGTTCCTCCATAAGTGCATCGACGAGAAGACCGGCCTCAACGGCGACCAGTGCCAATACGACGGCAGCGAGATGCAGGGCTTCCGTTTCCCACGCCGTCAGCAGGGCGGCCAGCAGGACGCTGCTCAGCAGGCTCCGCCGCGCAACGGCAACAACAACTTCCGCTACGACTCCTGGCGCGTACCTATGAATATCACCCTCGACTACGAGTGGAGCTGTGCCGATGGTGCTTGGCAACGTCAGTATGGCGAGAAAATCCAGAACTTCCTCTACTCGCAGGGCATCGACACCTTCGTCGACCAGTACCGCAAGGACGGTACGCTGCCCGAGGGCAACGAGATTCTGGGTGCCGGCGGTTTCCGCAAGCTGCGTCACTCCATCGGTCTCGTCGCCACGTCGGCTGCCGCCTCGATGATGTGTTCACACGACAAGAGCCGCGAGTTTGTCGACCGGCTGTGGAACATGAAGCACGAACCGTTTGATGACGGTTACTTTGATGCCTACTACGACGGTCTGTTGCGCCTCTTCGCCTTCATGCACCTCAGCGGCAACTACCGCATCATCTTCCCGCAATAACACCCTCGCCGCCTATGCCGAAGCTGAAGTCACGCATCCGCAAGACGCTGTCCGTCCGTCTCTCGCTATGGATGGTTGCTATTGCTGCACTGCTGTTTGTGGCCGTGCTGTGGACGATGCTTTGGTTTGCGCGGAAGACCATTGAGGCCGAGGCTGCCGAGAAGGCACAGGAAGCGCTCAAGTCGGTCACCCTGACCATCGACAACGAACTGTCGAAGGTGGAGGTTGCCGCCCGCAACATGCAGACCGTGATTGCGCGTCACCTCGACACGCCCGACGCTATGATGGCGCTGAGCCGCCAGCTGTTGGTATCCAATCCCGACCTGAAAGGCTGCAACATCGCCTTCCGTCCCGGCTACTACCCGCAGAAAGGCCCTAAGTTCATGGTCTACTGCGAGCGCAAGGGACAAGAGATTGTGGGTACCGACGACTATGCCGATACCGACTTCGAGCAGCAGTCGTGGTTTGCCGATGTCGTGCGTACGGACAGCATCGTGTGGTCTGACCCCTCGGAGGTGAGCCAATATGTCGATGAACCCGTTACCTCTTATAATGTACCCATTCACGACGACGGCGACAGCATCGTCGGTGTACTCTCCGTCGACATTCCGCTCGGCTGGCTGTCACACACCGTTCAGGCGGCGCGCCCCTTCCCCAACACCTACTGTGCGCTGATGAGCCGCAATGCCTCGTTCATCGTCCATCCTGACAGCACGATGTTAGGTCCTGGCTCTGTCAAGAAACTGCTGACCCTTCATCCTGATGATGACGGCGCACGGCTGGCAAAAGCCATGATGAACGGCGAGCGCGGCAGCATGGTCATCGACGTCTGGGGCGTACCCTGCTATGCCTTCTACTGTCCGTTCGAGAAGACGGGCTGGAGCCTCGACATCATCTGTCCCGAGTACGAGATGCTGGCCTCCTACCACCAGCTGCATTGGCTGACCGTGCTCATCACCTTCATCGGATTGCCGGTTCTGTTCATCTTCTGTTTCTGGTACATCGGGTGGCAGTTGCGCCCGCTGTTCCGGCTCGAATCTTTGACGCGGCGGCTGGCCAAGGGCGACTTCAGCCATCTGTTGGAGGCCACAAAGCGCCCCGATGAGATAGGCCATCTGCAACGAGCCTTCTGCGACATGCAGCTGTCGCTCGACGACCATCTGAACAAGATAGCCCGGCAGCGGAAGACGCTCGACGAACAGGGCGAGGCTCTCCGCACGGCCTATGAGCACACCAAGGAGGCCGAGGAGGCCAAGAGCGCCTTCATACATAGTGCCACCGACCAGTTGACACCGCCCGTGGCCGTCATCAGCGACGTCGTCGGACGCATCCATGAACAGCATGCCCGGCTGTCGCACGACGAGATTGTGCAGATGACCGATATGATGGCCACGCAGTCAAAGACGGTCACCCGCCTGCTCGACCGCATGATAGAATTCTGTATGAACCCGTTAAAGCCCTCCGACTCATGACCCGTCTGCTCAACTATATCAGCCTGTCGCTGACGCGACGCATCGGTGCCGGCATACTCCTGGGTGTGCTGGTCATCTTCGTCGTGGCTATGGGCCTGCTCTTCAGCATGTCGCGGGCGATGGTCAAGCAGGAGGCCTACGGACATGCCGGGCAGGTGTTGGACAACGCCAGTCGTCGCGTGGAAATCCTGCTCAATGAGGTAGAGGTGGCCACCGCCAACGTCGGCTGGCAGGCGCTGGCTCATCTCCATCCCGACTCGCTGCTGGCCTACTCGCGTGCCGTTGTCGAGCAGAACCCGAACGTCAATAGCTGTTCCGTCACCACCGAGCCTGACTTCTTCCCCCAGTCGGGCCGCTATTTCTCGGCCTACACCGAGCGCAGGGACAGCGACATCGTCACCGTCCGCGAGGGCGAGTACGACTACTGCAAGAAAGTGTGGTACAAAGCTGCGCGCGAGGCTGGAAAGCCTGTCTGGGTAGAACCTTTCGACGACTACAATGCCGGGACGCTGTCGGCTGACGACGTGAAAGCCTCCTACTGCGTACCTATTTATACAGCCGACGGGCGTTTCGTGGGCGTCATCGCCACCGACATCTCGCTGCCGACCATTGCAAAGGCCGTCACCCTCGACAAACCCTACCCCGAATCCTATATCATGATGTTGGGCCGCGACGGCCACTACCTGGTACACCCCGAGGAAGACCGGCTGATGAAGACCACCATCTTCGACGAGGTTGATCCCTCCCGCCAGCCGGGACTCATCACCCTGGGCCACGAGATGCTGGACGGCAAGCAGGGCTTCCTCGATGTTGAGGACTTCGACGTCACCTACCACTGCTTCTACGGCCCCATTCCGCAGACGGGCTGGAGCGTCGCCATTGTCTGTACCGACAGCGACATTTTTGGACGTTACAACCGCCTCACCTATATCGTCGTGCCGCTGCTGCTCGTCGGCCTGCTCCTCATGCTCGTCTACTGCCGCCGCACGGTCAACCGCCTTATTGCCCCCCTGCAGCAGCTCTCGAAACAGGCACGGCGGATAGCCGAGGGACACTTCGACGAGCACATGAGCCAAACGCAGCGGGCCGATGTCGTCGGGCGGCTGCAGAACAATTTTGTGGCCATGCAGCATACCCTCGACGAACATGTACGGCAGTTGCAGGCCGTCAACGCCGAGAGCGAACGGCGTAACTGCGAACTGGCCGAGGCCGACCGGCTGGCAGCAGAGTCAGGCCGTCAGAAGATGGCCTTCCTGCAGGACATGACCCACCAGATACGTACGCCGCTCAACATCATCATGGGCTTTGCGCAGGTGCTGCGCGACAACTTTGGCGCGATTTCTGGCAGTGAGGTCGAGAGCATCGCCGACACCATGCAGCAGAACGCCACTTCCGTCAATCGCATGGTCAACATGCTGCTAGCTGCCGCCGCCGTTGCCGACAACCATGAGAAAGTCGAGCGCTGTGATGTCGTGAACGTGATGGAACTGGCCCGCCATCTGGAGACAGTCTTCAATAACCGCCCGCCACGGCGCATTCCGCTGACCATCGACAGTCAGGTGCCCGACGGGCTGACCATCCTGACCAGCCGCGACTACCTGACTATGGCCCTGAACGAGCTGCTCTACAACGCCAAGAAGTTCACCACCGAGGGCACCATCACCCTGCGCCTGCGTCAGGATGGTAGCGTTGTGCGCTTCATTGTCGAGGACACCGGCCCCGGCATAGCCCCCGAAGACCGCGACCGTGTCTTCACGCGGTTCCAGAAGCTCGACGACTTCGGCGAGGGTCTCGGCCTCGGCCTCAGCATCACGCTGCAGTTTGCACAGATGTTAGGCGGCACCCTCACTCTCGACAAAGACTATATCGGCGGTTCCCGCTTCGTGCTCGAACTGCCCCGCGAGTTGTAATTACTCAGCACCCCTCGTGAAAAGTAAGCACTCAAGTGTAATCAAGTTCCTTTGATCCGAAAAAACCGTTTATTAATAAATAGCATGCAATTTATTAATAAATAACGTGCTATTTATTAATAAATGACATCCTGTTGCAATTATGGTGGGTTGCCGGGTGAATGAACAGATGTTGTCGGGTCAAAGGACATAGGTTATTCGTTTTTTGCCTATACGCAAAATACCTTGCGCCTATACGCAAAACACCTTGTGCCTGTACGCAAAATATCCTCGCCTTTACGCAAAATCAAACGGCAAAAAGAATCACTGTAGTTTACTCTCATATTATATAAGTAACAGTTGTAGTTTGTATGTACTATTGTGACTGCAAAGGTACAACAAAACTACAACTGTTACAAGGTGTACTACTTCTTAGAGTGCTTACGTCTAATCGAAAAGGAAGTCATTGAACAGCATTCTTGTTTCCGCTTCCATGCTGCCATTCTCGTCAATGCCACCGTAGTCTAAACCGTTGTCGCTTGTTACGCTACTGGTAGCAATCATTTCTTCCATTACATATTCCAGCTCTTCTGTTGCCGGAGAAATATAAGTTCTTTTCATAGTCTTTTCCTTTTTCATTTCTTCAACACTTTCTTTCCGTTCACAATATAAACGCCACGTCCCGTATTGCTGACGCGTTGGCCGTTGAGATTATAGATAACATCATGATCTGTTTTTCTCATTTCCTTAACATTGTCAATGCCTGTAGTCTCACCGTCAACATTGATAATTAGCCTTGCATCAAAGTTAGTTTCCTGACCAAGTACGGCTCCCAGTTCAAACCAACCACGGAAGGCCTTCACGTTTGATTCACCTTTTGAGTACCATAGCTTACCACCATTGACAAACAGTGCATTTTCTGGTACTTTTGTTTTTACAAACGTGCCTACGAAACTGCCTGGAGTTTCGTCTCCGTCAGTTCCTTCAGTGGGTGTGAGCGTATCAGATATCGTAACGTTCTCGACTACAAAACTATCAAAGCTATTCATTGATTTTATGAGGAAGGGCTTGCCTGCGGGCAATACATTCTCATCAGTTAATACGTATGTAGAGAAGTTTAATGTGATAGTGTATGGCCTTTTCGGATTGCTACTAGAATAGACCGTCTCAAAACCGGTAAATTCTGCAATCTCTGCTTCATCGCCGAAGACTTCCTCAACCATGGCTTTTGTCATTGAGAATGGTAGACAAATGGTGTTCCAGTTGTTTGCAGTAATCTTACGCTTAACATTGACAATGGCTGCACTGCCAGAAGCGGTGAAAACTTCTGCATCTTCATCTATGCTTATTTCAATCGGTGTCCATGTAGCCGTGTAGGTTCTGTTCTCTGTGCTGCCCTTTGCAATGGTCACCTCTGACGTTGCCTCCGTCAGGCCGGTTCCCGTCCATCCTGCGAAGTTATATCCGTTGCGTGTCGGGTTGTTCAGCTTGATGTCGTTGCTCTCGATGGTGTAGCTCACCGGGTTGGCCGTTGCAACAGCACCTCCCGCCAGTTCATAGCTGATGGTGTAGTTGATGGGTGTCCATGTAGCCGTGTAGGTTCTGTTCTCTGTGCTGCCCTTTGCAATGGTCACCTCTGACGTTGCCTCCGTCAGGCCGGTGCCCGTCCATCCTGCGAAGTTATATCCGTTGCGGGTCGGGTTGTTCAGCTTGATGTCGTCGCTTTCGATGGTGTAGCTCACCGGGTTGGCCGTTGCAACAGTACCTCCCGCCAGTTCATAGCTGATGGTGTAGGAAATCGGTGTCCATGTAGCCGTGTAAGTTCTGTTCTCAGTGCTGCCTTTTGCAATGGTCACCTCTGACGTTGCCTCCGTCAGGCCGGTTCCCGTCCATCCTGCGAAGTTATATCCGTTGCGTGTCGGGTTGTTCAGCTTGATGTCGTTGCTCTCGATGGTGTAGCTCACCGGGTTGGCCGTTGCAACAGCACCTCCCGCCAATTCATAGCTGATGGTGTAGTTGATGGGTGTCCATGTTGCTGTGTAGCTGCGGTTCTCTGTGCTTCCCTTGGCGATGGTCACCTCTTCGGTAGCCTCGGTGAGGCCGGTTCCTGTCCATCCGGCGAAGGTATATCCGTTGCGTGTCGGGTTGTTCAGCTTGATATCGTTGGTTTCGATATTGTAAGTAGTGGGGTTGGCCATTGCTACAGCTCCTCCAGCAAGTTCATAGCTGATGGTGTAGGTGATAGGTGTCCATGTAGCCGTGTAGCTGCGGTTCTCAGAGCTTCCCTTTGCAATGGTGACCTCTGACGTTGCCTCCGTCAGGCCGGTACCCGTCCATCCTGCGAAGTTATATCCGTTGCGTGTAGGGTTGTTCAGCTTGATGTCATCGCTCTCGATGGTGTAGCTATCCGGGTTGGCCGTTGCCACGGCACCACCCGCCAGTTCATAGCTGATGGTGTAGGTGATGGGCGTCCATGTAGCCGTGTAGGTTCTGTTCTCAGTGCTGCCCTTTGCAATGGTCACCTCTGACGTTGCCTCCGTCAGGCCGGTGCCCGTCCATCCTGCGAAATTATATCCGTTGCGTGTCGGGTTGTTCAGCTTGATGTCGTTGCTCTCGATGGTGTAGCTCACCGGGTTGGCCGTTGCCACGGCACCACCCGCCAATTCATAGCTGATGGTGTAGTTGATGGGTGTCCATGTAGCTGTGTAGGTTCTGTTCTCAGTGCTGCCCTTTGCAATGGTCACCTCTGACGTTGCCTCTGTCAGGCCGGTACCCGTCCATCCTGCGAATGTATATCCGTTGCGTGTCGGGTTGTTCAGCTTGATGTCGTTGCTCTCGATGGTGTAGCTCACCGGGTTGGCCGTTGCAACAGCACCTCCCGCCAATTCATAGCTGATGGTGTAGTTGATGGGTGTCCATGTAGCCGTGTAGGTTCTGTTCTCTGTGCTGCCCTTTGCAATGGTCACCTCTGACGTTGCCTCCGTCAGGCCGGTTCCCGTCCATCCTGCGAAGTTATATCCGTTGCGGGTCGGGTTGTTCAGCTTGATGTCGTCGCTTTCGATGGTGTAGCTCACCGGGTTGGCCGTTGCAACAGTACCTCCCGCCAGTTCATAGCTGATGGTGTAGGAAATCGGTGTCCATGTAGCCGTGTAAGTTCTGTTCTCAGTGCTGCCTTTTGCAATGGTCACCTCTGACGTTGCCTCCGTCAGGCCGGTTCCCGTCCATCCTGCGAAGTTATATCCGTTGCGTGTCGGGTTGTTCAGCTTGATGTCATTGCTCTCGATGGTGTAGCTCACCGGGTTGGCCGTTGCCACGGCACCTCCCGCCAGTTCATAGCTGATGGTGTAGTTGATGGGTGTCCATGTAGCCGTGTAGCTGCGGTTCTCAGTGCTGCCCTTTGCGATGGTGACCTCTGCCGTTGCCTCTGTCAGGCCGGTACCCGTCCATCCTGCAAAGGTATATCCGTTGCGTGTCGGGTTGTTCAGCTTGATGTCGTTGCTCTCGATGGTGTAGCTCACCGGGTTGGCCGTTGCAACAGCACCTCCCGCCAATTCATAGCTGATGGTGTAGTTGATGGGTGTCCATGTAGCCGTGTAGGTTCTGTTCTCTGTGCTGCCCTTTGCAATGGTCACCTCTGACGTTGCCTCCGTCAGGCCGGTTCCCGTCCATCCTGCGAAGTTATATCCGTTGCGTGTCGGGTTGTTCAGCTTGATGTCATTGCTCTCGATGGTGTAGCTATCCGGGTTGGCCGTTGCAACAGTTCCTCCCGCCAGTTCATAGCTGATGGTATAGGTAATGGGCGTCCATGTAGCCGTGTAGCTGCGGTTCTCTGTGCTTCCCTTAGCGATGGTGACCTCTGCCGTAGCCTCCGTCAGGTTGGTTCCCGTCCATCCTGCGAAGGTATATCCGTTGCGTGTTGGCTTGTTCAGCTTGATGTCCTCGCTCTCGATGGTGTAGCTATCCGGGTTGGCCGTTGTGACAGCTCCTCCCGCCAGTTCATAGCTGATGGTGTAGGTGATCGGTGTCCATGTAGCCGTGTAGCTGCGGTTCTCTGTGCTTCCCTTAGCGATGGTGACCTCTGCCGTAGCCTCCGTCAGGTTGGTTCCCGTCCATCCTGCGAAGGTATATCCGTTGCGTGTTGGCTTGTTCAGCTTGATGTCCTCGCTCTCGATGGTGTAGCTATCCGGGTTGGCCGTTGTGACAGCTCCTCCCGCCAGTTCATAGCTGATGGTGTAGGTGATCGGTGTCCATGTAGCCGTGTAGCTGCGGTTCTCTGTGCTTCCCTTAGCGATGGTGACCTCTGCCGTAGCCTCCGTCAGGTTGGTTCCCGTCCATCCTGCGAAGGTATATCCGTTGCGTGTCGGGTTGCTCAGTTTGATGTCGTCGCTCTCGATGGTGTAGCTTTCTGGGTTGGCCGTTGTGACAGCTCCTCCCGCCAGTTCATAGCTGATGCTATAGGGAATTGGTGTCCATGTAGCAGTATAAGTGCCACCGTTAATTGGCATTGTGGCAGGAACTTCTGGTGTCCATCCCTTGAAAGTGTATCCTGTACGTACAAGGTCTTCCGGCGCTTTCAGTTCACTCTTATAGTCCTGGGTTTTCTCAACATTCTCGTCACCATTGCCAAGGATAAAAGTGGCCTTGTACTGATTGGGGGCAAACGTGGCAGTCAGAGTTGTTGCAGCATTAACGGTAATCTCGCGTGAGGCCGTTTCAGAATCATCCGACCACTTCACAAAATGGTAACCTTCAGTGGGTGTAGCAGAAACATTTGCTATTGTTCCGTTTTCATATAGACCGCCGCCCGTTACGCTTCCCATTGTCTCATCGGCTGAAGAAACCGTAACAAGATATTCCTGATATATTTTAATGCCAAATTCAGAATTAACTAGCTCAAAATTACCTGATGTTAAAGAAACTGCTACTTCCGAGAACTCAATATTTGGTGTTCCTAATGTGGCATTTTCATCAGCCTTTACTTCACATGTGAAAACAACATCATCACCAATAGCTATACGCTGTGATGCATTATTAGCTAAAAATGCTACAATTAGCTTTCTGTGGCTTTCATCTTGAATAGCACATGATACACCTGTAGAGATTCTATCGGTGGCTATGGCTTCTTCTTCCTCTTCACCAACGAAGGTTAAACCCTCTGGAAGTGTAATCGTAATTTGGAACCCCTTTACTTTGGCATCGTTTTCTAATTTAACAGATAATTCTTTTGTCTCACCTTTCTTGATTTTAAAATCATTGTCCAAGTAAAATCTTGGTTCTGCTGCATACGATGCTATGGAAGCAAACAGGACACTGAAAAGTAATAAATATTTCTTCATATTCAATTGTTATTTAAAATTATATCTACAACAGCAACAGCATCGAAAATATTTACCTTATTATTCTTGTCAATATCTGCTGCTTTCACATTGATGGTTGTTGTTTCAGGTGACAAGATGTAATCTACAATAGCAACAGCATCGAAGATGTTGATTTTTTTGTTTCCATCCGCATCTCCAGGAATAAACGGTACAAAGTTCAGTACCACAGGGCTGCTGGGCATACCTTGTACACTCTGCGAGATGAAGGACATTGTATAATTCTCCACATCAACCTCCCTTTCAGTGTCCTTTACATACACTTTAAAGGTGATGGCCTCACCAGAATCTTGATTACTGCGGATACGCATATAGCAATAACTTTTACTACCGACAGTTTGAACGGTGGCTACGCCACGGCACTCATCACCACAGAAAGCAGCAAGTTCATACTCGCTATAGTCGGTCACTGCTTCTCCGTCGGCAGTCAATGCAATATAGGCACTCATGTCGTATTGGTAGTCATAGATATTAACTGACCAATGTGTGCTCTGTGCCTTGGCACCAAGCGCGAGGCACAGGAACAATAGTATGATAAAATAACTTTTTTTCATTGTATTTACTATTTTGAGTTATGGGGGCAGACCGTATTCTGCCCCCGTAGACTTTTGTTATTCTATTATTTTACATAGCACTTCTGACCGTTAACGATGTAGATTCCCTTCGGCAGACGGCGCAAAGTCTTCAGTGTCGCATCACGGCTGACGAGTATGCCTTCAACAGTGTACACCGTCATCGGACGGCTGCTGTCAGCCAATTGTTCAATGCCCGTGGCGTCACTGATGTTGAAACCATAAGGAGCCTTTCGGCTGCCGACTACGTCACTGCGGAACATGAGAATCTCGTCGGCAACGTAGCTGTCGCCCGTCTTCACATTCTCAATGACGAAGCTGACTTTCGTTGCGCCATCACCATAGACTGTCAGGTAGTGGTTACCTGAAACACACTGGCTGATACCACGTATCTCGTCACCCGCCATTGCGTAGATGATGTAGTCGTCGGCCGCCAGTTCTACACCGTTACGGTAGATACGTGCTGTCACATTCATGGTGTTGGGGTAACGGTGAATGTCGATGTCCAGCTCGGTCACGGTGGCTGTCCTTTCCTTCCAGGCGCGGCTGCCGCTGACGGTAGCTGTGAAGTCAAACGCCAAAGTCTTGTTCGTCGCAGACTTGTATAGGTAGCCTGTGCCAGGAGTTAGCATGTCGAGTGTACCTCCCCAGCTGCCTTCAGCATACTCAGAGAATCCCGTCTGCGAGGCAATGTAGTCGCCTTCCTCGGCATTGGTGATAGCTGTTGAGAGTGCTGCTAGTTCTTGATGCGGATAAGCCACCCAGTTCCATCCCTTATGCAGACTGATAGGAGCCGTTTCCACGTTGTACAGGTGTCCACGGAAGGAGTTGGTGAATCGGCCATTAGCTTGTATCTTATAAGCTTTGCCTGCCTGTAGTTCTGTGAGGTTACCCACCAGTCCGTACTCCGGATCGTTGATCAGTTCTTCCTCCTGGCTGACGATGCGGTTGACATAAGAACTCAAACTGGATATTGTCAATGGTTCGCTCAGATAAGCCGAAATCCAGTTCCAACCCCTTGCCAATGTCATACTCTGTCGGAAGTACTCCTGTAGGAACGAGGCTTCAATATCAAGGACATCGTCCACGGTGACGGTCAGATTGTTACCGCTGCCCTCGGCAGCCTTGCCATTCACCGTCCAGCCCTTCAGTGCGTAGTCTTCGTCGGGAACAGCAGTTACGTTGACATCAGTACCGTATTCATAAATACCTGTGGCCGTTCCTTCAGTCGTTCCACCTGTGCCCTCTACGTTCACATTGACCATATACTTCTTTTTCGTGAAGTTGGCCACGACATCCATGTCGCTGAGTGCCGTCGTGGTGAACTCTGCATCGGTCGATACCACTTCGCCGTTCAATGTCCAGTTAGCGAATTCATATCCTGTAGCAGGCTCAGCCACCAAGGTGACGGTAGAACCATACTTAGCCGAATTCTCATCCTCCTCGTTTGCTGGTGCATGACGGCGTGCCCCGGCTTCTTCGTTAGGCTTACGCATGATAGAACCGGAATTCTCCGGGAATGTTGAGGTCTGCAGCTGTACCAGTCCACCACGGAACAAGATCCAGCCCACCTGCTTGCCCGTCTTACCTTGGAAGCCTTCTGCATCCGTAATATCTGATGTCTGTACCGTCAAGGTATAGTAACCGTTGGGGCACTGCTCAGTCAGCGTAGCCATGTCAAGTGTGAACGACTTGTTGTCCTCTGAGCTGATGCCAATCTGGCTGGCATCCTGCTTCACGCCTTGCACGGCAAAGGTAATATCGTCACCCGTAAAGGTCGAGGCGTCAATCTCCTTGTTGAAGGCCACGGTGAGCGAATTGACCGGCTCCTCAGCGATCTGGCCCTCTGCGGGTAGCTCGCCGATGGAGTTCACAGCAAGCACTGTTTCAGGAACTGGGTCGAAGGTAAGAACATAGGTTACAGGGCTGGCTTCTGCAAAATAATCAACAAAGTGCAGACGGTTCTCATAGAGCCAGTCCTTGCCGTCACGCAGCGTACGGTCTGTTTGCCAGAAACGTGTGTTACCTAACTCCTGATTGTCGCTCTGGCGTACGATGCTCTTCAGTTCGGCATAGCCGTGCGTCGGATCAATCAGTGAACCGTAGTTCCATCCTGTGCTTGATGGCGTGATGGTCAGCAGACAGGTTGTAAGCGACGTACGCTGTATTGTTGCTGTCGTTGCCATGGTTACATCTGCTGTTTCGCCATTGCTGAAGTAGAGCTTGTCAGGCATGTCCTCGGCATCTGCGATGTCATTGACGAGGAAAGCGCGCCCAATCTCAGGCCCGCCCGTCAGACTACCTGCTGGCATGTCGAAACCGTGTATCAGTTCGTGAATGGTCACCTGGTCGAGCAGTGACAGGTCTTCGTTGCCGTAGCTCGTCACATGGCTTGCCTCAACCTTGTAGTCGGTGAAATGTCCGAGCAGCGTACTTGTCAGCCACCACTGAGCATACATCTGTGAATGGGCAGGGATGTTGCCAAAGTCGTTGGCAATATTCTTGCCGAACGACAGGGCGGCCTCGCCACCATTCACCTGCGAGCTGATCAGTTCGAAATCGATATACAGTCCCTTCTCGTTATCGATAATCTCAGGCTGCTGTGTCACCATTCTCACGTTGGTGGCGTCACCATTACCCTTATTATTAATAAGGAGAGCGAACTCTGCAGGCTTCATTGGCTCCACAACGTCAAGTGTCAGTGCATCATCGCCATAGACGTCGCGCTGCATAAAGTAGGTAAGATCAAGTTCCGGCGAAGGCTTTACTGTGAGAGTGACAGGAGACAGTTCGCGTGTCACTTCCAGACCAGTGAATGGGTCGATGTAGCTCAGCGTTCCCCCGAAACTCCACTCTACAGGTTCTGTAGGAGCTGCATACTTCGTCGGGATAAACAGCACAGTAGCCGTACCCGTACTGTTGGCTTCCAGCGTCCAGCCGCTACCAAGATTCAGTTCACCGGCGAAACCGTCGAGTGACTCGGCGTTAATCTGGAATTCGTGAGAAGTTGCTTGGTTTCCGTATAAATCATTTACCAATAGGCTCAGTTTAACATCGGTCATGCTGTTATCTTCATTACCGTTAAACACTGTAAGGGTTCCACGGAATGCTTGGCGTGTCATGACCATTGTCTGTGATAACTTGATTGATACTGACGCACACACAGAATTTTCACCTTCAGAAATGTATTCCTTTAACTCGTTGTATGCTGACTCGTACTTTTTCCCTACATTTTCCCAACCACCACTCTTTGCTGTTTCCTCACATTGGTCAATAATAGATGATTGTAGAGCAATAGTATCAGGGTTAATGTAATTGACAATTCCCTCATATCCTGTATCTTTATGCTGATAGGTGTTATTGATACGCTCAACAAAAGATTCTAATTGTTCATCAGTAATAGTTTGAGGTTTTAAAGTCATTAAATCATCAATTGTGAAAGAGTAACTGCTGCCTTTCATATCAATATACCTCAGAATGGCAGCCAATTCACTACTTTCACATTCCAACCACGCTTCATTGCCGAAAAGCTCTTTGACAATATTTCGATAAGCTAATCCCTCTTTATTTAGCAGTTCTTCGCTTTCATTGAAATTAATAGCTGTTTCATATTTACGATCATATGAAGAGCTACGACGCTCTATAGAACGGCTGAAATGGATATTATAATGATCTAACATACAACGTATATAGGGCCCCCAACAACCATCATCAAAAGGATTTGGTAGCCCGGCACAATCTAGCATTGCACCAATCCGACCTTCCCAATCGCCATATAATCCTTCATTAGCCAAATTATAGGCACAATCAAGCCAATCAGGAATAATGGCATCCTTTATTCTGTTTGCAGCCTCACATGCTAAAGCCTGTGTAAGTTCCTTTCCACAGGGCAAACTACAATACCACTGCCGTAATGATTCAAGAACCCCAGGCCCGTTATCGCCATAAGGACCTACAGTCCATCCATCTCCCCCTCCGCCAGGTCCTCCTGGCCAACTTGGACCTGTATGGGGAACGGGAGCAATTTTCCAGTTTGTTGGTGTACCACCGTCTCCATCACCGACACAATCACCCCAACCATTTTGTGCCAAAGCTTCTTCGAAGTTTTTTGCATTTCCACACATATAATCATATAATGCACCTGCAAAGATACTAACGCAATCTACACTTGGATTTCCCCATATTTTGCGTCTACTTTGGGCAGATTCTTTTTTCTTGAATTTTGCATAGAATACGTATGTCTGTTGTGGCGCAAGAACCTCTACCTGTTCTGGATTTAGAAGTTCAAGTTCGTATCCGTCAGAGCAATCAAGATTCATATCCACATGCTGGGCGTTGATAAGTCCTTTGTTAGTAACCAAAATGGATATGATGCTGCCATCGGCGGGTCGTTCAGTGGGAAGATTGACGACAACAATAGGCTTGGGCACGTTAGTCTCATATTTCACCACTGTCTCTATTTTGTATTCGTCCTCTACCTCTGTTTCCACAACATCCCAAGAATAGGTGACAGCAGAATAGCTTAGGAAGATTTCCTGATAGTTGGTAGTTCCAGGGTCTACAAGGATATTACCTGTTTTAGAGCTATGGTGCCCTTCAGTAACAGTAATACTGTAATAGCCCTCTGGCAGTTCTACTGTGAAAGTTCCATCAATACCTGTTTCACCTTGAGCCACGATAGCACCGGTAACTGGGTGTTTCACCACCACACAAGCTTTATTAACGTGTGGTTTTTCATCGGTAAAATAGGTGTATTCGTCTACCACGTCAATCTTCAGTATGCCAGTTGCTTCAGATACAGGCTCAATGCTGTAATTGACACTTACGCCATTACCATTCTCGCAGTTGATAGCAAGATTGCCTGTACAAGGTACATTGAGTTGCATATCGTCTGTTGGTGTAAGTTGTAGACAAATTGTTGAAGTCTCACCATATTCGAGGGCAGGCATCTCTGAAGGGGTAGCTAATGTCATCCAAGCTACATCTGGTATTTGAACCTTAATCTTACCCGTAGAAGCCTTACCCGTATTCATCACATTCAGTAGGTATTCTCTGGTCGCCCCCTTTGTCATTGTAGTCTTGATACTATTAGTATTGGTTGTCAAGACTGCATGCTGAGCCGCACAGTAATAATAAAGCGATATCGTCAATGAAGCCCCTTCTTGGGTTGTCAGCTTAACGTTGATGATTTCCCAGTCCTTCTTTTTCGTAATAGCACTGCCAGTAAGTTTGTATTTGAGTGTTGCGGTTCCGTTGGCTGAAATGGACGGTGGAGCTTCCAGAACAACTTCACAAGCATCTGGTTTAGAAACGACGTCAAATGACTTAATAGTCTGTGGGAGTCCTCCAGGATTCTCTATAACTATAGTCCCTTCGTATGCTTCTCCGAGTTTGGTCTCGCAAGTAATGAAATCGTTATTTGTCCGCCTCAGTCCATAGACATCGAACGTTGCCATTTCTGTTTTCAGACCTTCGTCGGGATAGCAGGCGCCAACGACGAAGTGACCCGACTGTAGGGCATAGAGTTCCCACTCATAGGTAAATGCACCTTCAGCATCAGTGGTGACCTTTTGAACTTGGCGGGCACCTTCGTTGATAAGGTAGAGATCTACCTCAGTATTAGCGGTTCCGTTACCGGTCAATTGCCCGGTAATCAGTATTTTTTCGCCTTGATTATACAAGGCCTTATCAGTGCTGACCGTCACGCTGAACGGAGCAGTCGTGCTGATAGTGACATCTCGTGAAGTGTTGTTTGTGAACGACAGTTCCTGTACCTTGTTTTCTTGATTGACTATTGCATAATAGCTGTAGTTGCCCACCGTGTTCGGCAGCGTGATGGCTTTAGTCAATGTTAAACTACCACCAATAGCAATGGGTTCGGTAGTGTAGACTGTACCTATGGCATTGCTTTCACCTCTGCGATACACCTTCACGGCTACTTCAGCGGGCAACTCGGCAGCACCATCGTTAGTTACTTCTATCGTAAGTTTGGCCTTTGTGCTGACTTCTGCTTCCGTTACATCAGCCGTGATATGGCTGATGCGAGCGTCGGGCAATGTCTGGTCGGTCACCATTAGGTAGCAGGTACCGGTGGCATGGCCATCGGCTTGCACGGTGAAGATGACGGTGTGGCTGTCACCTTGTACATTGTTTCCTTCCGAGGTCACTTCTACCGTAGCCGACTGCTTGCCAGCAGGAATGGTGATGGTGTGGTCGTAGGTCAAGCCGCTTTCATAGTCGCTATTGATGGTGACATCGAGCGCCTCGGTAGTAGCTGTGTTACGACTGATGGTAAACGTCGTCTTACCGCCCTCTTTCATAGTACTGAGAGAAGAGGTGATGCCGAGGGCGGGACCGTCGTTGTCGAGTACCTGTAATTGGGCAGTGACATAACCTGCCGATTCGCCCGTCGCGCCGCAGCTGCACGATGACAGCCAAACGGCAGCGGTGATGGTATAAGTGCGGTCACCATCAGCCAAGGCATTGTCTATAGGGCCGAAATTGAAGTGAACTTCCTCCACACCCTTGTCAAGTGTCAGTGTGCGATTGCCGAAGTAGAGATCTCCATTGGCATCATCGGTCAGCTTCACGGTTATCTTGCTGCCTGTGTTGGTGGTGCGACGAAGCACACCGGCTACGGCCACCACGCCAGCACTTTCCTGTACGGTCGTCGGTGTCAGCTGTAGCTCAAGCACGGGCAGGTCGTTGTCTTTCAGCAGGACGATAACTTCTGCCTTATTGTGACTTGGAGCCGATGCCGTAAAGGCATTCGAGAGGTCGAGGGAAGGTACTTCGTCATCAGTGGCGGTCACGTCTATTGTTGTCGATGTATCGCCTGCTGGGATAGTCATTGTCTGCGGGAATGAGAATCGCTTGGCGTTTTCACTCGTCAGCGTCACGGTGATGGGCTCTGTTGAAGCGCGGCTCGTGGTGACGGTGAGTTGGAAGGTCTCACCCTCAGTGAGTACCGATTTAGAGGCAGTCAATGTGAGGTCTGGGTATTCGTTGTCCTCAATCTCCAATTGCTGCTCCACGGTTTCATACCCCTCGCCTGCAGCTGCGATAGTAATGATAGCATTATCATCAAGCGTTTGGTTATCCTTGACGGTTAGGTAAAACGCATATCCTGACTGTCCGGCAGGAATGGTCACCGTCTGTGGGACGATGATACGGTCATCTTCTGTCGCTGTAATGGTGAATGTCTCCGCCTCATCCCATCGTCCGCTGCGGTTGAGCTTGGCTGTTATTCGTGTTTTACTGTTTTCGGCAACCTTGATGGGCGAGAGCGTCAACGTTAATACCTTATTTATAAAATATAAGGGTTCCGTTGTAATGGTGTTATTGCCTTGTGCGGAGGTAGACTCACCTGTTTCTTTGGTTGGAACGACCTTTATTTGCAGGCTGGTATTCCCTTCAATACCTAACAAGGTTGGGATCGTTATTTCCACTTGTCGGCTGACAATGCCACTTGATTCCAATGCTTCATCGTAGTAGGTTGTTGCAATGAGCTTATTCGTACTGCCATCCTCACTGACCAACGATACCTGTTCGCTCCATCCGCCAGTGGTAGCTTGTCCACCCACGTTCTCCACCTGCCATGAGACCACGATGTTCTCGCCAGGAGTCATTGTTGTCTTATCGGCAGAGATGTTTTTTACCGTTAGGTCAGGCAGTTTCGCTATTTTAAGCTTACCCACCGTCGTTTCGGTCACGACGTTCTCACCGGAGAGTTTGCTCAAAACCACATTGTTGATCTGTGGCTGGTATTCCTCGTCCTCGCTTACGTTGTCGGGAATGGTAATCGGCAGGTAGAGTAGGGGACCCGACTGGCCAAGAAATGCTTTGTTGGCCGGGGAATAAACCAGAACTCGATAGAAGACGCCGTTAGGTCCCTCCATATAACGGACTGTTACCTCATGACCGTCTGAGCGGTTGCTCAACCGGCCTTCTTCTTGGGCTTCAAACCCACTGGGCAACACAATGTCAAACTGTACTGCGACCAGTTCGTCAGTGTTCTCAATGGAGATGGGCAACTCAGCCTTGCCAATCTGCACCGTCACGTCAGGCACATTCAGCTTATTCGCCGTCTGTGCCTTTGTACCCACGGCTAACATCGCCATGAGCATGGTTAGTAATAAATACCTTGTCTTTTTCATATTATTGAGTTTTTTTATTTACATGATTTTCTTTGCTTAACCTCTTATTTCCATTGCTGTCGATGATAATGGCTCTGTCTGCACCGATTATTAGGCGATAGACTTGTTTGGCTTTCTGTTTAGGCTTGTCAGCAGTCCACATACCGGTTGGTTGTTCGCCTATGGTGGCATTTATGCGCTCGGCCTGTTTGTCGGCTAACATTGCATGGCAGATTTTTCCATAACCCTTTACCGAGCCTATAATGTTTTCGCCTATAGGCAAGACTCCACCTGATAGCGAGTAGCCTATCAAGTGAATAGTGGTGCCTGTTCTTTCTATTGAATTGACAAAGCCCTGCTTTTGAAGTAGCTTAGATATCTCAAATGAAGTAACTCCTGACAACATCAGATCGAAGGCTGCCACAGGCTTGTTTGATTGAAGGATGAGGTTGCCATCACGAATGAACAAGACTGCCTCATGAGAACCAGTTGCGTTGATTGTACTGCGTGCTTCTGCAAGTTCGTTTTCTTTTGGAGCGTTTTGCATCAACAAGGTCACTAACTTCACTATGTCCTGTACATTTATTTGAGTGTCCTGCCACAGATTGGCAGCAGTATAATTAAATGGACGCGTCATGTAGTCGTCAAAGATGTAATTGATGACGGTCTGAAGGTCAAGTATGTCAACGCTTCCGTCGAAGTTGCCATCACCTTCGTCAAATTCCAGTTTTATTTCAAAACTGCTGCCTATTGGCTGGTGCATCTTGTTAATGACTTCTACACTGAGCGTATCTCCGCTTTGGCCATAATATACGTTTGATGGCGTCACGTAGGGCATTGTTAATGTGCCGTTTTCACAAGACATCTGAATTCCCCATGACTGGTTCTTTGTTGTACAGAGAAGATGGATATTTGTTCCGTAAATCTGGTCTGTATGATTGTATAGTAGAATTGTTGGAAGTTTCTCCAACAGTGCATCAGCTGTCAGGTTCCCAAGTTGGATATCCACGGTTTTCTCCATGTCTTGTTTGCTCAGATTGAGATCTGTCACATTTGACGATATCATTGGGACGACTTCCTCAAGTTTGTTGTCGGAAGCATCCAGTGATTCAAGTAGTGGGTAATACTGAGCAAACAATCCAATGTTGCCTGAGAGCATGTTACCAGAAACGTTAAGATTCTTGACGGTCACTTCTTGTGCAGGATTCTGTTCCATGAAATCTCTCATCGTCAGACCAATATCCCCCGTTAGGTTGTTGTCATGCAGATCCAGCATTTCCAAGTGTGAGAGCTTTAGCAGTGATGTGGGGAAAGTTCCTGATAGGCTATTTCCTGACAAATCAACACCCACAACACGTCCTTCTCTCAGCTGCACGCCAGGCAGACCGATGATTGAGTTTGTCTCGGATTCAAAGTTCCAAGGCTGACTCCAACCTTCGCCATTTCCCATCTGTGTGTATGCTTCCTTTAAAGTCTGCCAGTCAGTCTCTTCCAGGCTTGGGGCGGCTATTTCAATCTTTTTGTAGAAAAAGTTGTCGCTATGAATGGAGGTCTCATCCTCTTCTGCAACCTTATTGCCGTCAGCATAGGTCAGGGCGTATAGATGTCTGTATCCGTCACCTTCTAAAGTCGGCGTGTATGGATTGACGATTGTACCTCCAACAGAAGTCCACTCAATATTGGTTACACTGCTCATATCACTTGCCACAATCAAATAATAGCTGCCATATTGGTTGTAGTCCAGGTTGAGCTTTATACTGGCAGTATATTGTCCGCCGACTTCTAACTGCCTGACATTCGAAGTCATGGCCATCAGCTTGCAATTCTTCTGTTCTGTACCTGCATAGACGTCAGGGACTAACCATACATAGTCATTCCATGATTCCGATGTTGTCGTAGCTCGACGACCGTCGTTCCCCACCGTCCAAGTAACGGTGAATTTCTTTCCTGCGACAGCCTCGGTACAGTCTAGCGAATAAATATGCAGGTTGGGCAGACTCCGGATGGTGAACTCGTAAATATCACTTTGGAGTTGCTCTGCTGAATTACGGGCTATTACTTGCCATTTATAAGTTTTCCCATCTTGGCAGAAGTTTTCCGTCGTGTAACTGAGTTCGTTGGTGCCTGAAACAGTTGGCGTTGTTGGCCTCTGATTGGCAGCATTCCAAAGATAGACGTCGTAAACTGCATTTTTGATGCTGTTCCATGTCAGTGTCACGGTAGTCGATCCCAAGTCAATCTTGTCATCAGGTGAAAGATGACTAAAACTACCAATCATTGTCGGTTGGATGGTAATCGTGTGATTGAATTCACAGAGTGTTGTACCTTCATGGGCACCAATCACATGATATATAAGTTCGCTGTTATCCACCCCTTCACTAACAAGCGTCATTGCGGGGATGTTTCCATTGCCGGAAACGATAGCACCTTGGACATTGTCTGACGAAGAAGCCAATTGCCAAGAGAAATCCAGATTCTTGCTGATGAGTGACAAGTCAACCTCACTGGTGGCTTTTCCTGAAGAAACCGTCTGGTTCTTCAATGGTTCTATTTGCGAGGGGTTAAACGATATGCCACACAGCCTGACATCTACACCTTCAACTGCCAAACTCCTGCCAAATTCTGCAAAAAGTGTCACTATGTCATCTGTAACTTCGTCGTCTTCCGTTCCTATTAGTAGTATGGGCGTTCCGCCTTCTCCTTCTTTTTCGATAGTGAGGCGGTGTGAACTCTCACTCAGTGATGCAATCAGTTGTTGTAAAGCTGCAAGATTGTCGCTTGTCAGCGGATAATGGAATGATAATCCGGCTTTTATCAAAATTTTTACATCATCATCTACTGGCGAACCGCCTAACAGGTGCATCAGTGTCTGTGCTGAACTGAAGTGACGGACGCCAATCTCTTGGTCTGTCAGATAGAACACTCCGTTTACGCGCCATGAGCTCTCATCATTGATAAGAATGGTCGCGGAAGCAATGTCCGTACCAGTCTGCCCCATGACTGTCAACTTGACATCATAATAGCCTGACGTGGCATATACATGCAATGGCTCACGCTCGTCGCTGGTAGTCCCGTCGCCAAAGTCCCACGACCAATGCAAGGCTTTTTCAGAAGAAAGATTAGTGAACTTCATCCGGTTTTGCAGCTTTTCGTAGCTGAAGGCGGCATACAGTCCGTCCTCCCTTACTTCCTTTACATAAATATACCCACTACGGGTTGAAATGACATCCTTGGATCCGTCTGCATTGATGCGCGCACCGTTGCTTACCGTCACTTGGTAGCTGCGGTTGGTAGTGGCAGTGTCGCTCACAGTAACAGGAATTTCAAAGATCTTTCCGTTCCTACCAGTGAAGGGACCGTCGCTTGTCAAATCAAAGCGGTATGCGTTGTCATCCAGAGCAGTAACCACTAAGGAGTGACCTATAGCCCGTTCGCCCAACACCACATTGTTACAGTCGGCAGCAAAACCCTTTGGGAAATGCAGGACAACTGTCGCTCCCAACATCTCTTCCGTGTTTTCAAGATAAACAGGATAGATGATGGTCTGTCCTCGGAGGCTGTTCTCAGTCATGCCATACAGGCTTAGCTTTTTATCAGTAGGCTCAGCTGGCTCTATTGGATTTGAAGGGTTGTAATTGTAAATGTAGTTGGCGGTCAGTGTCACGTCATTTGTTGGGATAGTGAATTTCAAGGAACTACTTGTGGATATGACTTCACCATCCTGTGTCCAATTTGTGAAGGTGTACCATTCATTATTATATGCGTATAGTGACACGGTGGAACCTTCTTCATAACTGTTACTGCTGCCTACATTAAAATAACCTCCCGCTGAAGGGTTACACTGCAAAAACAACGTGTGGTAGACCTTTGGAACTGGTGCTTCCGACGGCTCGTTGGGGCTTGCAGGGGTATATCGATAGTTTGCAGTCAAAGTGTTGCCGTTGGCCAGCATCGTATAGGTGTATGATTTAGAAGTACTCACCACCTCGCCGTTACATGTCCAATTGACGAAAGTGAAATTAGTGTTGTTGCTTGCCTGCACGCTGACGCTGCTGCCAACTTCGTAACTGTTGCCACTGCTGATATTAAAACTGCCACCACTCGCCGGCGAAGCATCAAGATAGAGGTTGGAGTAGACGGGTTTTACGGGCATGACAGGCTCCACCGGTTCCGTCGGGCTTGTCGGTGTGTAGCGATAATGGGCAATTAGCTTTACGTTATGAGCTGGCATCGTATATTTCAATGATGCTGTTGTTGATACAATCTTGCCATCCAACTCCCATGATACAAACGTGAAGTTCGTGCTTGTGTAAGCATTCAAATTCACTGTGGTACCTTCAGCATAGGATGTTGTTGCATTGACGTTAAAGCTTCCTCCCCCCGGCGGGTCTGCCTGCAAAGTCAGGGTATAGACCGGAGTCGGCACACCTGGCTCGGCAGGATTCGTCGGGTTGTATTGCCCTTGCATACTGGCACTCCTTAGAAGTACCAGTATGAAGAGTATATATTTGTAACCTCGCATAGTCATTTGTTCTTTAAAGATTAACCACATGCTTGACTACAGAACTGATCAATTGACCACCTTGTGGCCATTCTTGATATATATACCTTTTCTTGGTGATACTACTTGGCGACCCTGAAGATCATAAACCGGTTTCTGACCAGACGTTTTTGTCTCGTCAACAACATTAATGCCGGTTGCCTCTCCGCCATTCACATTCAGATGCAGCGTGAAGCGGTTGGTGTTGGCCATACTTGTGGCGTCGGTATAGAAGGTATAGCTCTCTTTGGCCAGGTTTACAGTTTTGTTCTCCTGCTTGTCATACAACAGGATTTCACCATCGGCACGTTTTGCCTGTATGGTGTATAAACCTTCTTTTCCAACATAATAAGCTAACTTGATTTGTTCGTCCGACAATGGACGCTCATTGATGGCATAGCCATTACCCTCATTGTCAACCGTATAGATCTGGGGAACATCCGTATCGAAACTCATGAACTTTGCTGCATCACAGTTCAGTTCGTAGGCAGAGGAAGCTGCCTCGTTGACAACAATACGCGTCTCGTCGTCAAAGCCATTACCATCTATTTGTAGATTGAAGAGTTTA
Organism: uncultured Prevotellaceae bacterium; assembly: GCA_937898415.1. GTDB lineage: Bacteria > Bacteroidota > Bacteroidia > Bacteroidales > Bacteroidaceae > Prevotella. The sequence continues at coordinate 36,334 of CALDLA010000167.1, forward strand.
CGCGAATGTTCCTTTGTAAAACTACGTGCCGTAGCACGTTCTACGGTTGACGTGAGCTGGCGTCCTTCCTTATGGAATACAATGACATCAACTGCATCAGGTTTTTGGACGAAGAACGACTGCATGGGACGTAACACATAGTTGTCATCAGCAATGGAATATGCTTTGTATGTGCTACCCGTCCATACGGTAATGGGAGCCGTAAAGTCCATATAATAGATATCGTAATAGGTAGGATAGGGATTACCTACGTAGTTCCAACTGCGATTAGCAGAAGTAGTGGCCTCATAAACAGTCAGGCTGCGGGTGACGTCTCCTGTACGGAACAGCTGGGCCTGACCAGTTGCATCAGTCGGCATAGTGATGACACAGGCTGTGTTGCAATGGAAGATATAGCCCTGACCGGCCATCAACTTTTCGGTATCTACATTTTTCCAGCTGGCACCTGTTCCGTTGGTGGCTCGATTCTGGCTATCATAGTAACGGAAGACATAACTGGCATTGTTACTCACCGTGATATCCGACAATACTACGTCGTGTAGTGGAGTAAAGAAATACCAAGTGTTGGCATTGACAGAGAAATTGGTGGTCACAGCATCAGCCGACATGGCTTCGCAGGTATTTAGCAACCTACCTGGATTCGACTCATTGATGAACATGTTAAACTGTCCCATTTCCATTGGGGCATTGCCGCCCACCGTTAGCTGACCGCCATAATACAGGTCTACATCGGGCGTACCCTGCATACGGCGGTTATTGGTCAACATCAGAGGTGATGTGACTTTCCAGTAGTCCACGTCATCACCCTCAACAATGTTGCCAAATTGATACCAGTAAGTGTCAAGTTTGTAATTCACTACTGAGAAGGATGGAACAACCAGTGTAATATCGCTCTTACCACGAGCATCGTTAAATGGGTCACTGCTGATTGCAGGGGGAGTAGCTGAACGCATCACTACTTTTTCTATAGCACTACAGTTCCTGAAATTATCATAGTAGCCATAAAAACGTCTATCACTATAATAACTTGAACGGATTGATGTCTCATCAGCATAATAATAATATGTGTAATAGTCCACTTCCCCAGTTTCCAGATAGGACGGCATTTCAATATATTTGAGATTCTTGCAATTATTGAATGCGTAACGATATAGATATTGCATTGAAATGGGAAGTATTATCGAATCTAAAGCACAGTTGCCAAATGCGTAAGACTTAATCTCGTTGACAGTGGGGGGCAAATCTATTTTTCTAAGATTATCAGTCTGAAAGAAACTTCCTACATTAATCTTCTTCAGCCCCTGGGGAAGATGCAGTTGTTCCAATGAGGTGCAGTATTGGCAAACGTGATCATTGATGACTGTCATTCCATCTGAGAAAACTATTGTTTTCATTGATTGGCAGTGATCGAATGCACTATATCCTACATCTGTAACGGAGTTGGGCATTACAAATTCCTTCAGAGATGTACAATTGTAGAAAGCAGCATTGTTAATTGTCTTCAGTGTTGTGTTCCCGTTAAGAGTTACGTTTTGTAACGAGGAACAACCTGCAAAGGCGAATTGGGCAATTGTCTCAATTTGAGAGTTGTTAGCAAAGTTTACATATTGTATAGGTGTTCCGTTGAATGCGTACTGATTAATGGTTTTTACCGTTGAGGGAATAGTAATGCGACGAATTTTGGTGCCTCGGAAGGCATAATCACCTATGTGCGTAATACCTTCTGGTAAGATGACGCTGTTAAGTCTGCCTTTCCCGTCAAAGGCATTATTAGGAATCTCGTTGATAACTGCTTCGCTCAAGTCAAGGGCCAGCAGATTTGTCATGTTCTTAATGTCTGTCCAGTCATTGCCGTTCAGCGGACCTACGATCTTCAGCATTTCCACGTCGGTGAGCACATCAAAATCCGGCAGGGACAACGTCTCATAGCCTAACGTTCCTGCCGTGGCAAGCTCAACCGTTTTCCAATTGTTACTCAATTCTATGTTTCGTAATCTGGCGACATACCCTGTGGATCTTTTCAACGTATCGACTATCTCTAATGTATAGGTGCCTGGTTCAAGCCCCCATACATCGTTAGTCCAGTCACGCTGTGCCTCCCAATAATCCATTTTAATGCCATTAAGATACAAATATAATTGATGACATGATTGAGAAGTACCATTATTGTAGTATGTATTATAGGAAGGAATTGCTATCTCATAGCTAAACTTCGAGGTCTTGTCGACAGTAAATGTGGTCTGGAAATGAGATCCTGTTTGTTCCTTACTCCAGTTACCACTTTCAATATATCCATCCTCAATAGTCCATGGCCAGTTAGCATCGTTCTCAAACGTCAATGGCTGTGAGTTCTCTGTCAAAACGGCATTCTCTAAAGGGGAAATCTCCTTTACGCAGATATTTCTAATATAACTATAGTTATTTGTAGTTGTTGAACCGGAATTTATTACATCTTTGAACACGATGACGTGCTCACCCGGCTCCAAATACAGACGAATATAATTAAAGGAAGAATTGGTAGTTGAGCCTTTCTGAACATCATCAATGTACAAAGACAAGGTGTGACTACTAGAATTGTTACACCTCCAATCAAAGAGAAGTTCCGTCTTGTATTCAGATTGATAGGTCATGGTCAATGTCGATGTGGAATTGCCAATACCACAGTTACCGTTCTTCACGGTATTGTCAACGATAGTCCATGGACGCGTCTCGTCGTTCAGAAACGCTAAAGATACGTCTGCTCGTGTGACAATGGCTGAGGCAATGTCATTTTCTTCATCATCAGACATTGTCTCAAGAATAGATGGATATGTGAATCCTATAGGTGCTAAAACGCTTGCGACTACAGCATTAGCCGATATCAACGTCAAAATGGAAATCAAAATAAACTTTTTCATAATAATTGCGTTTTTTAGTTTTACTTCTTCTGGAATTTCTTGTTGCCATGACGGTCAATGACAATGCTGCCATTGCGACCTACTGATAGGCGATAGCGTTCATCAGAGGACTGACGGACAGTCGGGGCTATACCCGTTGTCTGGTCGTCAAGGGCAACCGTGATGCGCTGTGCCTGACTGTCAGCCATGACAGAGCGGATCATCTTGGTATTTCCTGTCGTGCGGGCAATCGCCGTCTCGCCAACGGGCAAGGTAGCCCCCTTCATAGAATAGCCGATGATGCGGGTGTATCCCTTGTCATGTCGTACCGCACAGGTAAATCCAGCCTGCTCCAGTGATTTCAATATATTGACAGACTCAGAGCTGCGCAGGGTAATGTCAAACGTCGCCACGGGTCTACTGGTGTTGATGAACAATTGACCATCGCGGCAGTAAACCGTTGCTTCTGCGGTTTCCATAGCCGAAGTCTCAGTGGCTCGTGCTCCGTCCACAGTTTCTTCTTCATCATCCACCTCTGTATTGATTAATAGCGTGACTAATTTCACCACGTCCTGAACGTTGATGACTTCATCCTCCCACAAGTTCGCTGCGGTGAAGTTGAAGGGCGTATCGTACATGATATTCCCATAATCGAAGATGTGGTTAATGCTTCTTTGTAGGTCGAGTACGTCTACCAGACCATCAAAGTTGGCATCGCCAAGGGAGAAGAACAACTTTGCAAGAATTCTAATGGTGCCGACCTGCTGTTCATCATAACAATAAACAGTTAACGTGTCACCACTCTGTCCCCGATAGTTCCAGTCGTCACTAATTAACTGGGGTTGTAGTAATTGACCGTCTTCAATACTAAGTAGCATAGCCCAATTGTCATCTGGACTCCAAACCGTGTGAAGAGTCGTATTATATGTTTGATTTTCATGGTGATATGTTGCAATGCTTGGTAAATCATTCAGCAGACCACTTCCTGTAAGATTTGAGAGGTTGATATCCAGTGTACGATAGGAAGTTTGATAACTCAAATCGAGGCGAGTCACTTTAGGCGAAATCATCGGATTAACGTCCTCAAAACAGTTCTTGGTAGCATTGAGGCTAACCAAGTTGGTCAAAGGTTGTGCAAACGCGCCGATATTGCCTGACAAATGATTCTCCGAGAAATCCAGATTTTTGATGGGGAATGTCGCTGTCGGGTTCTGCACTAAGTACCCCTCCATCTGTTGACCGATGTCGCTTGATAACGTATTTGAACTGAGGTTTAGCGTTTCTAAATAAGGCAAAGTCATAAGGGCAAGCGGGAATGTGCCAGCAAGGTTGTTGTTCGACAAATCTATAGAGGTTATATGACCACCTTTGCATGTCACGCCAGGCAGGTCTTCCCTATAAAGTACGTCTGCGTCCAAATTCCATTTGTTCGTCCATTGATCGGTATCATCCATGGCGGTGTATGCAGCTTTCAGCAGTGCCAATTCCTCTGCACTGATATTAAGTGGTGCCGTGACATCCTCTACGTCACCGGTCTTGATAATAAAGATGAAATCCAGTCCGGCATCTTTATTTCCTCCTTTGAACGATATGACCATAGGACGGTCAGTCCATATATCCATTGTGTTCTCGTAGAAATTGTTATAGTTTGTGGTCATATCCAACTCCAAGTCCTTTCCACAATAGATGGTCATTTGCTGTTCATTGCCGGCGACAGAACTTACTGCGTAGATGACGTATTCGCCTGATGGCAGTGTGGTTATGACCGTCGTATCCTCTGCGTATGCACAGGCGGCATTAGAACTTCTGACCACCATGTTGCCATGCTCACAGACTACTAAGCCTGGAAGATTCTCGGCTTCGGCGATGAATGCGGGATTGTCATAGACAGGGGTATAGACTACGCTCTGTACGACATTGTCCTCGCTCATGGTGAACGGTATACGGTACTCTAACCTGTGTTCTCCACTCTGTTGATAGTCTGCATGCCATATCTTGTTGTCAAAACTGATGTATGCAGAGTAAGGTAACATGAATTCTTCCTGTTCAAAGGTTTGTTCCGAAACCAGTTCCGTTAATAGGTTGCCTTCTTCGTCCACGGCGTTCAAGGTGTAGTTCCATTTTTGCGCCTCACGGAATACTAATGTCAACTCGTTGGCACTGGCATCTTCAACAATTATTGTGGATCCGCTCTCCTTGAAGATATATTTGGTGCTGCCATCTTCAGTGATGAAAGCATCTATGTATTCTTCTTCCGGCTCATATTCAAAGCCAACAAAAGTGCTCGCCACCTCGTCGTCCTTGATAGTTGCCCCGTTTTCGTCTACATAGTGAAGCGTACACGTTGTTTCTACTAACTCAGGTATGTCACCGTCCTTAAGTTGTCGAACAACCAAGTTGTCAATGGCAAAATTAGCCAAATAACGTTTTGTAACGAACTCCATGGTGCCAAGGCCACCTTTCTTGCTGGAGCGACCAATCAGATTTAATGGGAGTATGGCTTCGCCAGTCTCTTTATTGGTGATGGTCAGGAAAGTCAGTTGGCCGTAACGTGACAATTTGATGGTAATCCAAGTTACATCATTGATGGAGTGACGACTATTAGCCTTGTCTGAGTTGGGCAGGGTTACAATCTTTCTCGTATTGTTGACTTTCCAAGTCGTAGCCCATGTGCCAGTGGCCGTCAGCGATAACATGGCCGACTCGTCGTCCTCATCATAGATGGTGAACGAGACTGGTGTCTGATCGCTGGAGTTGCTGACTTTCAAGTCGAACTGCATGGTAAAATTATGACCAGCAGGAACAAGGTTTTTCAAAGATTCACTTTTTAGTACACATCCATTATTATTGCGGGTGTCTTGGTCGACGGACAAATAGTGATTGTCGAAGTCATCTTCCAAAACAACAGGCGTAAAGCGACCTTCCTGACTTGTCATCCAGTCAATCGTCCCGTCTTCATAGTCTTGTTTATAGAAGATGGGACTATACAGCAGTATCTCTGAGACTGTCACTTTTTGCCAATATGCATCCTTGATAGCGTTCAAGTGGGCGAAACCATTCTCTTCTACGATTTTGGCAATGTCATACGTGAACAGTTTCCCATTGTCGCTCTTGGTGTAATAAGCATCCGTCCATGTGCCATTCTGAGGCATCTCAAGCATCTTTGAGAGTTCCTTGTCCGGATTGAATTTTCCGTTAGCTTCTGTACGGTTCATCAAAACACGTGGTGCGCCGGCTGAAACAGAGATATAGAGACGGTCGAAGTTTGAAAGGTCGGCATAAAATAATTCCAAGACACTTGAATGACCATAGACCATATCTGTTGGGACCATGAGGTTATAGGCACTATAGCCGTTACCCTGTACTGTGGCATCTGCGGTGTCACATTTGTCCCAAACCTTAAACATCTCTGGTGTAAGGTAAGAATAACCAGGAAGCAGTTTAAGACTGTCAATTGCAGCTATTAGTTCACTTTTAAGTCGTTGAATCTCATCTTCGCTGAGTTGTTCTACATTATATTCTTTGAGGCTTGCAATAACGTCCTGTAAATGTGTGAAGCTGTTTTCCGTCTTGCCAATAACAGTAATTGTTTCTGCCAGGGAAATAAATGATGAGAACGATGTTTTCAACAGTGGTTCTCTGAAACTGATAAGCGTATCAATCCTGTTCTGGATGCCTTCATTATTGACACTTCCTTCTTCGTATTCTGTCAGATAGGTGGCTAGTCGGGTTCTTGTCTCACTGACAACGTCGGATTCGACAGCAATACCGCTGACTATATTATTATACTCGTCAATGACATTCTTGAACTCGTTATAATTTTCGTATGATGTGGAAAGACTGTCAACCATTTCGCTAACGGCACTCTTCAGCAAATCAGTTTCGTCATTCTCGTAGAGTTCATTCTTGCAGATTCCCGACAGGAGGGCTGTGGCATTGTCAAAGGTCTGTTTGTTCAGCTTCTTGTCGCTCATGAAACGCACAATACCTGCCAACTGAGTAGTGTCGGCAGCTATTTCGGCAGTAAGGAAGATGTCCTTCGAAATACGGGCGGGGTCTTTGGCACTGTAGAGGGCATTGAGTGCTGCGAACATGGCCTCGCCGTCGTTATTTTCAATAGCTGTCTCTGCATCGGCAAACGCCGTGGACAAGGCAGCATATTCCGTCTTACCCATCAGTAGCCCCATATATTCTCGGACGTCGTTCATGGACGTTTCCAATACGGGCTTGATGACGTCCGGGTTGAAACCGCGATAAATCAACTTGAAGTCATCCCAAATGACCCAGCTATCATTCAATTGACTGGAATTACCTTTTACGCCAAGGCGCATCACATCGCCTTCACTGGCAATAAGACCATAGGCAGACTGTTTGTACATGCCATCAGAGAAAGCAATAGCGGCGCTGGCCATGCCATTGGGGAAATAATATTGTGTTTCATCTTTCCACTGATACGCATAATCAGTACTGCCGTTGCTATAGAATGATTCGTCGGTGATCTGCTTGGGGTCGCCATATACATTGACAAAGTTCGTGGCATTGTTGTTCATATAGACATAGACGGGAACGCCGTTGGGCTTCACATAATCAACATTTTGCGCCAAATAGGCGTCCCAGGCGTTGTCTCCACGGCCGTATCGATAGAAACCCTGCACTTGAATCTCATAAACACCTACAGGAACTCCCGATACTTCTTGATAGATATCGAAAGAACTATTGTTCCATGCCTCATAACACTGGTTGCTGTCGCTTCCTCCTGGTCTTACGTTGCCCTGATGACCATTGGCACCTGAACCAGGAGCAGCCTCGACGGTCCATCCCGTTTCTCCAGCTTCGAAGTCTGGGTTGACGAGCAACATGGTGACATCTACATTGTTCTTGTCCGGGGCATTGTCAATATATGCAGCTATATACCTTTTCGTTGCGACCTCAAGGGCAGCATCTAATTCTGCCATAGTGGCATCCTTGTTCAAATAGACGGCTTTTATGTCACTGACATCACCGTTTATAGTCTCAATATAGTCTATCTTTTCTTTCAGTCTTTGTGCCTTGTTATAGAGTTCCATTCTGCTATTCAGGTCGTCTAATTCCACTTGACTTACCAGAGTCCAGTTGATGTAATGACCATCTCCTTGTTGGAGGAATGGCGAGAGTGCCGTGTTCTGGGGATTCTCATTCACATTGAGTCCGACATATCTATTCGGGTATGATTCTTTGTTGTAATCCGGGTTCTTTGATGAAGCTAGCAGACGGAAAGTACCGTCACCGTTGTCTTCAACCTCCCAGTAATAGTTCGCTTGCCAGTTAAGGTCGACGAACATAGCCGTTTCACTATCAAAGAAAACCATATTCCATCCGCCTTTTGCCTGTGAATAGTCGTTAAACAGGTATACTCCGTCAACAGTATCTTTGTCAAATCTTACTTTTAGCCCTTGCTCACCAACACTGGCCTGTGTACCCCATGAATTGCCTTCAGTAAAGTATGCTTTGGCTCCGATATTGTAAAGATACATTTCTTTATCAGTGACAAAACTCGAATAACCTGGCTGAGGTTTCTGCCGCACACCGTCAACGATAACGACTCCGTCAGGTCCTTCAAGTTTTACCCTTTCGGCATCAGACAAGTCCTGTTCGGTAGCATCGTATTGATTGATGTAGAATTCTATGTCGTCGAAATAATAGGTGTTGTCATCCTTCAGATTGTATAAGTTGAAGGTGATGGTTTGCACCCCATACTGACTATCGGTAATATAGCCGTATTTTTCGAATGTCTGCCATACTGTTGTCGCATCAAGGCTGCCAAACATATTCCAGTACAGCCATTCTCCGGGAAGTCCGTGTGCCTCCGTCGTAATCGTGGCGTCCTTGTCGGCTCTGTACTTCATTCTGAAGAGGTATTTCTCACCGGCCTTAAACTTGTGATTAGTGGTTACAAAGAACTGGTAGACACCGCCGTCTTCACCAGCTATAGTCCTAACTACTGCAGCCCGGGAGCCTCCGATGCCTACTCCTTCTTCAATGTTGACTTTCGGGTCCTTTCCATTTTCCTTGCATATCATGCTATAGAGTTGCCTTCCGAGGGTATCACCAATGACACAATCGTCGGAAGCGCAGTTGCCGTTCACCATGACATTCATATACACAGGCTCAAGAACTGGCTCGTCTGGCTCAATCTCAATAACTTCCACCTTATTTATATATATAGTCCCAACAGTTTTTCCGCACTGCATGATAATATGTACGTTGTTATCGCTGGAAAAGTATGATTTTGGAATGTATACGTCGGCTGTCTGGAGTTCGTCACTGGCTACAAGGTCAAGACTCTTCTCCATCGTATTGCTCCAAGTACCCATGTTGATATTGACAGAACTACTCACTGAAGATCTGTATGTAATGCGCACGATGTAGCCGTACTGATCTTTGAGGCTGAGTCCATCTGCAATAAATGGTTGAAAGTCCCAGACATTACGTTCTATAGTGTTCTGAATTTGTAGACTGCCGTCAATCACGTCATAAGAGGCCCCTTCAGGCGCGTCCATCCTATAGAATGGGTAGCCTGAGAATTCTGTCACCTCCCATCCTGTCTTGTTTAATACTGACAGTGTCTGGTTTTCAAAGTCAACGGTATAGATAACCGTTTGCTCTCCAGCATACACACTGAGAATACTTGCCACGAATAGCAGCAGTAGCGTCGTTAAAAATCTTGTAAGTATTTTCATAATATAATCATTTGGTTCAAAATTCCCGAGAAAAATGTCTATTTTTCGTTTACAGCGACCGCCCGCTATTGCAAACGATGGTGCAAAAATAAGAAAAAATATCTTAACTGCCAAACGATTCAGAGTTTTTTTTCAAAGAATGGCAATTGTTTGTCATCCGAAATCCCAGTCCGTTTCGTAGTGGTCGAAATGGATGCCCTCGGTACTGCCGAAGTGGGCCAGGATTTTCATAATGTCATCCTGCTGCTTGGGCGAGAGCTTGACTAGCGAAGCGTAAATCCTCTCATCTCTCCCATAATCGCTGGGATTGCCTTTGTACAAAGGGATTTCGGCATGGGAGAGATCATTTTCATCTCTCCCATATCTCTCCTTCATCTCTCCCATCACCCTCATCAGAGGCGTCAGAGAGCTTTGCCCCAGTTTCCTTGGGCAGGATTGGTTAAAATCGACATCAATGGCCAACAGGAGAGATGATGGGAGAGATTTGGGAGAGAAATGGGAGAGATGAAGGGAGAGATGGAAATGGCAAGATCCCTTTGTTTAAAGGGCTTGTCGCCATCCGACGGGAGAGATGAACACATTTCCGATAATACTCCGTCGTTATCTGTCAATAATGCGCGCTTAATTCTCAATAAGGCAGCCTTATTTGCGCTAGATGTTCCCTTACTGGGAACTATTAATTCCCACGTTGGGAACAATATATTCCCATCCTGGGAAAAAATCAGTACAGGTCGAAGTTTTTCACTTCGCTCAAGGAAACTTCTCCATCTCGGAAGAAAAAACAAATATTTGTTTTGTTCTTCTCTCGATTTTTCGTAACTTTGTCCCGCAATATCAACCGAAACATAACTTAAAACATGATGAAAAGGAAAGCATTACTACTGGGGATGGCACTGGCGGCGCTGACGGCGGCACAGGCGCAGAAGAACGGTGTGGAGTTGCCGTTGGTGTACGACGTGGAGAACACGGGAGCCAAGATGAAGGCACCGAAGATGGCGGAGCCCGAACAGCTGCCCGAGGTCCGCGAACTGCCTAACGCGCTGGAGGGTGTGAAGACGTTCAAGCAGTGGGCACAGCGCCGCAACGACATCGGACACATGATTCAGCACTACGGCATCGGACAGAAACCGGCGGTGGAGGCGGGACAGGTGAAGGCCCGCATGGACGGCGATACGCTGGTGGTTGACGTGACGGTGGGCGGCGAGACGCTGACACTGCGTGCGGAAATCCGCTACCCGAAGACGGGACAGGCGCCCTATGCAGTGATGATAGGCACGGACATGATAGCACTGCCGCGACAGCTGTTTGCCGAGCGACCGATTGCCACGATGAACTTCCAGTCGGCACAGGTGAACGACTACAAGCAGTTTGGCAAGCATCACGACCGTGGCGAGCACCACTTCGACCGCCTGTATCCGCAGCTGACGAAGAACGGCGCCTACAGCGAATGGGCATGGGGCATGAGCCGACTGATAGACGGACTGCAACAGTTAGGACCAGAGGTGACGAAGATTGACACGCGGCACATCGGCGTGACGGGATGCTCGTATGCGGGCAAGATGGCGCTGTACTGCGGAGCCTTCGACGAGCGCATTGCGCTGACCATCGCCCAGGAGCCGGGCGGCGGCGGTGCTGCGGCGTGGCGTAAGTCGCACGAACTGACACTGGCAGGCAAGAACCTGGAGGATATCGACAAGACGGACTACCACTGGTTCCTGGAGAGTCAGAAGGAGAACTTCCGCGGCGACTCGGTCTATCGCCTGCCCTACGACCAACACGAGCTGTGCGCGATGGTCTGTCCGCGCGCCCTGCTACTGCTGGGAAATCCTGACTACGAGTGGCTTGCCGACCCGTCGATGGAGGTGTCGGCTCAGGAGGCGCGTAAGGTGTGGGACTTCTTCGGCATCGGCGACCGCATGGGCTGCGACATCGTCGGCGGACATGGTCATTGCCAGCTGCCCGAGGTGCAGTTCCCGATTGTCGAGCGGTTTATCGACCGGTTCTTGTTGGGGAAATTGAGGTAAGAAGTAAGAGGTAAGAAGTAAGAGGTAAGAAGTAAGAGGTAAAAGTATTAAAACAAAGTGAGCGTATAGAGATAGACCACGGCGGCGGGCAGCGCCATGAGGGTGGAGTCGAAGCGGTCGAGCATACCGCCGTGACCGGGTAGGATATTGCCTGAGTCCTTGATGCCGAGGGTGCGCTTGAAGAGTGACTCGATGAGGTCGCCCCACGTACCGAAGACGACGACGACGATGCCCAGGCCAGCCCACTCAAGGGCGGTGAGCCCGAGGTCGTTGACCTGATAGTGGTCAGTGAGATACCAGATGAGTACGGCGGCGGCTGCGACAAGTAGTCCGCCGCCGATGCTTCCCTCCCAGGACTTGCCCGGCGAGATGCGCGGGAACAGCTTGTGACGGCCTAAGAGCGAGCCGCAGATGTAGGCGCCGGCATCGTTGATCCACAGGAATACGAAGACGGAGAGCGGCATGAGGTAGCTGTACTGCACCTGGTAGCCGTCGGAGCGGAAAGCCAGTACGCCGAGCAGCGACAGCGGCAGCGCGATGTAGAGCTGCGACAGCATGGTGTAGGCCCAGTTGTTGATGGGGTCCTTGGCCTTGAGGTAGAGCTCGGCGACCATGAGGTAGACGATGCTGACCAGATAGGGTATGAAGACGGTGGCGGGCGTCATCCCGCTGTTGTAGCCTATCATGGCGAGGAACAGGTAGACGCCTGCAACAGTGCAGATGAAGCGGTTGATACTGATGTAGGGCCGTTCGTTGACGAGCCCCGTAAATTCCCAGACGGTCATGCCGGTGACGATGCTGAAGAGCAGGGTCATGGCCTGGGGATTGAGGAAACTGGTGACGATGGCCGCCACGAAAAACACGCTGGTGATGGTACGGACTATGAAGTTTTTCATAATAGTTTATTTTTCTGGGACTTCTGGAACCTCTGGGGCTTCCGGGTGATTCTTCGCTTCAAGTGCAAGCTCCTTCGCGCGCTCCTCGGCCATGCGTTCGGCATCGGCACGCATCTGAGCCTCAAGGAGTTCCTCGGCACGACTGGTCCAGGGACGCTTGCCGAAGATGCGCTCGACATCTTCGGCGAAGATGACCTCGCGGTCGACCAAGAGCTGAGCCAACTGGGCGTGACCGTCGCGGTGCTCGGTGAGGATACGCTTGGCACGTTCGTACTGCTCGTTAATCATGCGCAGCACCTCGTCGTCCATGATCTTCGCCGTCGTCTCGGAATAGGGCTTCTGGAACTGGTACTCGGCGTTGTTGTAGTAGCAGATGTTGGGCAGCTTCTCCGACATACCCGCGTAGGCTATCATGCCGTAGGCCTGCTTCGTGGTGCGCTCCAGGTCGTTCATGGCACCCGTGGAGATATGGCCCACGAAGAGCTCCTCGGCGGCACGGCCACCAAGCAGTGAACACATCTCGTCGAGCATGGCCTCCTTGGTCTGCAGCACACGCTCCTCGGGCAGGTACCAAGCGGCACCAAGGGCCTGACCACGGGGCACGATGCTGACTTTGACCAGCGGGTTGGCAAACTCCGTGAACCACGAGATGGTTGCGTGACCTGCCTCGTGGATGGCGATGGAGCGCTTCTCGGACTCGGTCATCACCTTCGTCTTCTTCTCCAGTCCGCCGATGATGCGGTCGACGGCGTCGAGGAAGTCCTGCTTGCCCACTTTCTCACGGTTAAAGCGGGCGGCTATCAGGGCAGCCTCATTGCAGACGTTGGCAATGTCGGCACCCGAGAAGCCCGGCGTCTGACGGGCGAGGAAGTCAATGTCCACATCGTCGGCCAGTTTCAGCGGCTTCAGGTGAACGGCAAACACCTCCTTGCGCTCATTGAGGTCGGGCAGGTCGACGTGTATCTGACGGTCGAAACGACCTGCGCGCAGCAGGGCCGAGTCGAGCATGTCGGCACGGTTGGTGGCGGCCAGGGTGATGATACCCGAGTTAGTGCCAAAACCGTCCATCTCGGTCAGCAGGGCGTTCAGCGTATTCTCGCGCTCGTCGTTACCACCCATGGCGGGGTTCTTCGAGCGGGCACGGCCCACGGCATCAATCTCGTCGATGAAGATGATACAGGGCGCCTTCGTCTTGGCCTGTTCGAAGAGGTCGCGCACACGTGATGCACCCACGCCCACGAACATTTCCACGAAGTCGGAACCCGACATCGAGAAGAACGGCACACCGGCCTCACCGGCTACGGCCTTGGCCAGCAGCGTCTTACCCGTCCCCGGAGGTCCTACGAGTAGCGCACCCTTGGGAATCTTTCCACCTAGCTCAGTATATTTCTGCGGGTTCTTCAGGAAGTCCACTATCTCCTGCATCTCCTGCTTGGCACCCGCCTGTCCGGCGACGTCCTTGAAGGTGATACCCAGTTCGCCACCCTTCTCATACATCTTGGCCTTCGACTTGCCGACGCTGAACATACCCATGCCGCCGCCGACACCGCCGCCCATACGGCGGAAGAGGAAAATCATGAGGCCGATGAAGAAAATAGTGGGCAGCAGACTGTAGAGAATATCACCAAAGGTATTGCCGCCCGACTTGTTGTCGTAGCTCAGCTTACCCTTGAATTTACCCTCCTCGCGCATCTTCTCGACGAACTGCTCCACCTGGTCGACGGAGCCTATCTCGACGCTCACGTAGGGTTCCGTCCCCGTCTGCTTGTGTCCCTGCTTAAAGACGTCGCGGATGTGCTCCGCCTTGACGTACATCTTCAGCGTGTTCTGGGTCTTGTTCACCACCACCTTGTCGGCATAGCCGTGCTCCACGAAGCCCTTGAAGTCGGTGTACGTCGATTCGGTATGCGCCTGGGGTGTGCCCACGCCGTCGCCCGAGCTGGTCAGGTAGAGCATAGCCAGCGTGAGGATGGCGATGAAGTATATCCAGTTCATGTTGAACTTGGGCATGTTCATCTTCGGCCCGTTATTGTTGTTTGGTTTCTTCTGTTCCATATCGTTAGTCTAAATCAGGAATATACGTCAGTTTTGCATCGTGCCAGAGGTGTTCCAGGTCATAATAATCGCGGACGTCGGGCAGGAAGATATGCACCAGGACGTCGGTATAGTCCATTGCCACCCACTGTGCATTGCCCAGCCCGACGACGTGGACGGGCTTCTCGTCCAGCTCTTTGCGGGCAAACTCGCTGACCGACTCCGTGATGGCCTCCACCTGCGACGGTGAGTTGCCCTGACAGATCACAAAATAATGGCAGATGGTGCCGTCGATGCCACTAAGGTCGGCCACGACGATGCCCGAGCCTTTCTTCTCTTGAATTCCTTTGGTAATTGTTTCTACTAATTTTTCCATTCGTTAGTGCCCCCTAAGTTAGGGGGATGGGGTCTGAACAGACGTTATCAAACCGTAATATTTTTGTTGTCTCGGGTGTCTGCGCCTGTTCAGACCCCTGTAGCCCCCTAACTTAGGGGGCGTTTATGTGTGCAAAGATAGTGGTTTTTATCCGATTCAAGCACAATAATGTGGAAAATTTGAGTATTTTTAAAAAAATCTGCCCAAAAGTTTTGGTAGTTTCAGAAAAAGTAGTACCTTTGCACCCGCAATTCGGAACGAGGACGTTCTGCTTGCAACGACAATTGGGGTATGGTGTAATGGTAACACTACAGATTCTGGTCCTGTCATTCTTGGTTCGAGTCCGAGTACCCCAACAGAA
>CALDLA010000168.1 GCA_937898415.1 uncultured Prevotellaceae bacterium
ACGGACTTGACTACATCGTGCTTCCCAACTGGAAGATTTTCATGATTCAGTTCCTCAACATTGCGGGAACGGGTCCTATCTTCGGCGCCATCATGGGTGCCAAGTTTGGTCCGGTGGCCTATCTGTGGATTGTCTTCGGCTGCATCTTTGCCGGTGCCACCCATGACTATCTGTCGGGTATGCTCTCCATGCGCAACGAGGGTGCCGGATTGCCGCAGTTGATTGGTAAGTACCTGGGCTCGACTACGAAGTCGGTGATGCTCGTCTTCACCGTGCTGCTGCTCATTATGGTGGGAACGGTCTTTGTCTATTCACCTGCTGAAATCCTCCATTCCATCGGTGGCGAGACCATGATGTGGGTGGTCATTATCTTCTGCTATTACATCATTGCCACCATGCTGCCCATTGACAAGATTATCGGCAAGGTCTACCCGCTCTTCGCCTTCTCGCTGCTGTTCATGGCCGGCGCGCTGATGGTTTGGCTTTTCGTGCATTGGCCGACAGTACCTGAACTGTGGACACATCTTTATAATTTGGGACAGGCCACGAAGCCCGATACTTGGAAGGATGCCATCTTCCCGGCTCTGTTCATTACCGTGGCCTGCGGTGCCATCTCGGGTTTCCACGCAACGCAGTCGCCGTTGATGGCCCGCTGCGTGAAGAGTGAGCGGATGGGGCGCCCCATCTTCTATGGCGCCATGATTACTGAGGGTATCGTTGCTCTCATCTGGGCTACCGTCTCGGCTTGGTTCTTCTATGGAAATCCCGCCCCCGGCTATGAGCTGATAGCCAAGGCAACGGCCGGATTCCAGACGTCGGCACCTGCCGTGGTCAACCTCGTGTGCAACGACTGGCTCGGTATGGCCGGTGCCGTTCTGGCCATGCTTGGTGTGGTGGCTGCTCCTATTACCAGCGGCGACACCGCCTTCCGCAGTGGTCGTCTGATTGTGGCTGAGTGGCTGAAGCTCGACCAGCGGCCCATTGTGAAGCGACTCATGGTCTGCATACCCATGTTTGCCGTTTCCATCGCCATGCTTGTTTGGCAGATAGAGAATCCCGACGGTTTCAACACTATCTGGCAGTACTTCGGATGGTCAAACCAGGCCCTCTCGGTGTTCACCCTCTGGACGCTCACCGTCTATTTGGTGCGCGAGCATAAGTGCTTCTGGATTACCCTCATTCCCGCCCTGTTCATGACCACTGTCTGCACCACCTGGCTCTTCGTCTCGAAGCAGGCCTTTGGCATGAATCCAGCTCTTGGTTATTCGCTGGGCGGTATCTGTTTCATGGTGGCCGTCATTTGGTTTGCCGTTTGGTACAAGAAAGAATTGAAAAAATAATTGTGCATTGTGCACTATGAATTGTGATTGATTATGTTAAGCGTAGACGAATTAGTTGACAGGCTTATCGACCTGTCGTTTGCCGAGGACATCGGCGACGGTGACCACACCACCTTGTGTTGCATCCCTGAGGACGCGATGGGTAAGTCTCATCTGCTTATCAAGGAAGATGGTATTCTGGCTGGCGTGGAGATTGCCAAGGAAGTGTTCCGCCGTTTTGACCCTGACATGAAGGTGGAAGTGCTGATGGGCGACGGAACTCGTGTGAAGAAGGGCGACATTGCCATGATTGTCACGGGCCGTGTACGTTCGTTGTTGCAGACGGAACGCCTGATGCTGAACATCATGCAGCGCATGAGCGGCATTGCTACAATGACGGACAAGTATGTGGAGCGTCTGAAAGGAACGGGAACCCGTGTGCTTGACACTCGCAAGACCACTCCTGGCATGCGTATGCTTGAGAAGCAGGCGGTGAAGATTGGCGGCGGCTGTAACCATCGCATCGGACTCTTCGATATGATTCTGCTCAAGGACAACCACGTGGACTTTGCGGGCGGCATTGTGAACGCCATTGACCGTTGCCATAAGTACCTGAAAGAGAAGGATCTCGACCTGAAGATTGAAATTGAGGTGCGCTCGTTTGAAGAACTGCAGCAGGTGCTCGACCATGGCGGTGTTGACCGCATTATGCTCGACAACTTCTCCGTGCCCGACACCAAGAAGGCGGTTGACATTATTAACCACCGTTTCGAGACGGAGTCTTCGGGTGGTATCACCTTCGATACCATCCGTGACTATGCCGAGCAGGGTGTTGACTTCATCAGCGTGGGTGCCCTGACCCATAGTGTCAAGGGTCTTGATATGTCGTTCAAGGCATGTTAAGCACCGTCCTCAGCATCCTTTTAAGTATCTTTACCCCGCCAGTGGATTACGAAATCTCGCTGGCGGGTAACTTTGGTGAGCCGCGTCCAAACCACTTTCATGGCGGCCTTGATGTCCGTACCGAGGGTGTCGAGGGTAAGCACATCTACGCCATTGCCGACGGCTATGTCTCGCGCATCACCGTTGGAAAGGACGGCTTTGGCAATGCCGTTTACGTCACTCATCCTACAGGTCAGACGTCCGTCTATTGTCACCTGAAGTCGTTCTCACCACGTATCAAGGCGGCTCTTCGCCGTTATCAGTACAAGCACCAGACCTGCGAGGCCGATGCCCGTCTGACACCGCTTGACGTCCCCGTCAGTCAGGGACAGTTCATCGCCCTCAGCGGCAATACGGGCCACTCCACGGCCCCTCACCTGCATCTGGAGGTTCACGACACCCGCACGTGGAACATGCTCGACCCCTACCAGTTCCTCAATGAGTTCATCGAAGACACTGTTCCTCCGCAGATTCATCAGATGATGGCTATTCCGCAGGGGGACAGCAAAATGGGCTTCGCCATCTGGGCAGACGACTACATGCAGGGTACATACAACCACTACGGCATTCACGAGACGCTGCTCTACGTTGACGGGCAAATGGTCTTCCACAGCGTCGTTGACAACATTCCTGTTAGCATGAACCGTATGGTGAACTCCTGGGGCTATTACGACTACTGGGCTCGTCATCGCCGTTGGTTCATGAAGTCCTTCAAAGACCCCGGCAATACCCTAAGCTTCCTCCAAACTGATGAGAACCGGGGCATCATCGACTTCAGCGAACCTCGCGACTACCACCTCGAATACGTCCTCCGCGACTTCAAGGGCAACGAGACCCGCTGTCCCTTCACGGTTAAAGGAGGACCCACCGTCTCCGTCCCCACCTCCGCTTCCTCCGTCTCCATTGTTCGCTGTGCTGCGACGGTGCCACAGCCAAACCCCCTCCGCTGGAACCGCACCACCAGCATCAGCCGCCCCGGCCTCCAGCTCATCATCCCTTACGGCAGCATAGCAACCGACACCCCCATCCATCCTGTCATTACCCGCTGCTCCGATGCCTGGTCCGACGCTTGCCAGTTCTCGTCTGCCTCACTCCCTCTGATGCGCGAAGCCGAACTGACGCTTTACGCCAATCCGCCTATCACCACCTTCGACCCCTCGAAACTCTACATTACCGACGAGAACGCCCGCTACATGGGCGGTGACTTCCATGACGGTTGGGTCACCGGCCATATCCGCGAATTATCCAGCCGCTACGAAGTAGCCTATGACGACCAGCCGCCAACGGTCAACCCCATCACGCTGACAGGTGACGTCCTACGCCTGAGCGTCACCGATGGAAAGAGCGGCATAGCCAACTGGACCGCCACCATCGATGACCGCTTCATCGTTTTTGATGCCATTGAGAAGTCAACCACCTACGCCTGTTTTCTCCGTGAGTCCTGGCTCCGCCGCAGTGGCACCCTGCACCGCCTGCACTTCGAAGTCACCGACCACTGTCTGAACACCGCCGTCTTTGACACCACCTTCGCCTACTGATTTAAGCTTAAAAAGTGAAAAGCGATAATATGTTTTTGACATTTAAAAAAACTATTACTGCTGAGCGTAGTAGGCTTTGACCTTGTCCCAGTCGACATTGACAACCTCCATGGGGGTGTCATAGTCGGCTACTGTGACTTGGCGCTTGGTCAGGTCGAAGCGGATGATGATATGGTCGTCGAGGCAGATGCGGGAGGAGTCGAGGGGAACGACATCGTAGAGCGATACTTTATCGTCTTCAATGAATTCCAGACTTTCGTAAGGGTCGCCGATGACGGAAAAGCACTCCCCGTCAGCTTTCACGAACCAGGTCTTTTTCTGCTCGCCGTCAGCCTGCTCCCTGACGGTCACCATTGCCGCATCACGGTTTTTGGTGTATTTGCTATTTATATAATAGGTGACGACGGTGACGGTTCCCGCCAAGATGATGGCAAAGATGATAGGCTGCAGTAGGCAGCCTGTGGCCAAGCCTATCCAGCGCTTATAGATAAAGCCCGTGATGGGGATGACAAAAGAGAAGACCAACAACAGTATGATCAACAACAGTCCAACTAATATGGTAATAATGATGCCTTGTTCTATCATGGTGTGTGATGTGCTATTTAGTGGTTGTGGGTGATATGGAATTGGTGTACTGGATGGCCAGCATGGTCAGGTCGTCGCTCTGCTCGGCGTCGCCCACGAACAGCTGTACTGCCTGCGTCATCGCCTCGATGAGCGGCTGGGGCTGGTTGACGGTGCGGCTTGCCACCTGCTGCACACGCTCCATCTCGAACTGTTCGTGGCTGTTGTTCTCGGCCTCGTTGAGTCCGTCGGTGTAGAGGAACACGCTGTCGCCCGGTTTCAGTAACAGCTGTTGTACGGTGAACTGCCAGCCCGGCATGACGCCTGCCGGTATGTTGGAATCGCACGTCAGGCTGTTGATGCCGACGGGGGTTATCAGCAGCGGCACGTTATGTCCGGCATTGGTATAGCTGAGTTGGCCGGACCCCAGGTCGAGTACGCCTAAGAAGAGCGTTACGAACATTCCCGTGTCGTTGTTGCTGCTCAGTGCCTCGTTGAGTGCCAGCACGATTTGGTCAGGCGCTGCGGTATAGGCCGAGATGTTGCGGAACAGCGATCGCGTGACGGCCATGACCAGCGAGGCGGGCACTCCCTTACCCGACACGTCGCCGATACAGAAGAACAACTTCTCGTCGCGGATGAAGAAGTCGTAGAGGTCGCCGCCCACGGCCTTGGCGGGCATGACGAGTCCGTAGATGTCGATGTCGTGACGCTCGGGGAAGGCGGGATACGTTTTCGGCAGCATCGACATCTGTATGTCGTGGGCAATCTTGAGCTCGCTCTCCATCGACGCCTTGAGGGCTGTCGTGCTTTTCAATTCCTCGACGTAGGCGGTGAGCGAGTGCTGCATGTTCTCGAATGAGTCGCGTAGCAAGTGTATCTCGTCATGGCTCTTGATGACCGGCAGCGGCGTGTCGAACTGTCCGCCGGCTATCTCGTCGGCAGTGGCTGACAACTGATTCAGAGGATTGGCGGTGTGCTTGATGGTAAAATGACAGACGAAGAAGGTGACCATCAACACAATGATGTTGAGCAATAGCATGAGGAAGCCCAGGACGATGCCGACGATGAACAGCGACCATGCGGGTACGGAAACCAACAGCATCCAGTCGGTTCCCTCCAAAGGCGAATGGAACAGCAAGGTCTTGGCCCTGTTGACGAGCACGATTTTATCGTCCTCGCCGTGACTCTTCTCGCCATTCTTCATGGCGTCGATGATTCTCTGGGCCATCCCCGGCCTTTCGTCATCCCTAATATGACCATAGTAGTTCGCCTTCAGGATGCGCCGCTGGTCGGGGTGGGTGATGTAGGTGCCGTCGCGGGTCAGTACATAGCTTTGCAGCATTCCCAGTCCAGAAATGTGGAAGGGCATGATTTCGTCTTGGAAGATGCTGTCCTGCTGATGCAGGAGCAGGGTCATGAAGTCGAGCGACAGGTCGGCACCCAGAATGGCGACGACGTTCCCCTGAGGGTCATGGATGGGATACAGATAGGCCACTAGCGGCGTCTTGTTATCGTGGCTGTCAAAGAAGGGCTTCGACCAGTAGGCCGAGTCAACCGCAACGGCCTCAACAAACCATTCAGCCTCTAAATAGTCATTGCCTGTCCTGCCCTTGGCCTTGGTGCCTGCTTGCAGACTGTCGTACTGGGTGGCATACGGACAGAAGGCGCGCCCTTTCTGGGGATAGTAGCTGTCAATGAAGCTGATGCCGCAACTGCGAACACGAGGGTTTAGCTCGACGATGCGCTCCATGATGGCCTGTAGCCGGTCGGGCTGGCCGAGGTTGCGCTCAATGTCGAACACATTGTTGTTGACAGCCAGGGTGACGTCGGTCATAGCACCGTTGATGATGTTGCCCGACGACTGCATGCTGCTATGGAAGTTGTTTGTACAGACATTGACGACGACCACTCCTGTCAGTTTATAGGTAAAGTAGGCCAGTCCGCCCATCATGATGAACAGCACCAGCATGACCCTGCGCGTCAGCTTCCGCGCAAATGAATGTCTGTAATTCTTATTATTCTTCTTTTCTTTCATAGTGATTCAGTTTCTTTTGATGATGGGATTTCCAATGGAAACTCTAAGATGAAACGGCACCCGTCGTGGTAACTGTCATCGAGAATGAGGTCGCCGCCTAACGTACAGGCATGGCGCTTGGCTAAGGGCAGTCCAAGACCAAGTCCTTCAGAGAGATCGTCGATCTTGGTAAACGACTTGAAGATAAGGTCGCGATCAGATTCGGCAATGCCTTTTCCTGTGTCCTCGACGATGAACTGGATAGTGCTTTCTGTACGTGTGATGGATAATATGACGTGCTGGCCGTCGGAAAACTTGGCTGAGTTGTAGAGCAACTCGCGTAGGGTACGCATCAGATAGAGATGGTTGGTCAGGATACAGAAGTCATCATCCACGTTGGTATATAGATTGACATAGAGTCCGGGGTAGTTCAATTTGATGTATCCGATAGCCTCGTGGGCAAGTTCGTTGCAGGAAACCTTGTCTTGCTTCTTGCAGTTCAGTTCTTCATTGAGTCCGGTGTCGGAACTGTCGAAAAGCATCTGCAGCATACGGTTGAGCAGTCTTGTGTGGTAATCCATCGTTTCGGCGATGCTCTTTCGTTCTTCTTCGGAGACAACCTCACTCTGAGTATTGGCAAAGATCTGTGCAAACCCCATGATGATGTTGAGCGGCGTACGTATCTGGTGGGAGACGTTCTGTATGAAGGCGGTCTTCTGCCGGTCGGCCTCCTTGACAAGATGCGTGGCCTGTGCCAGTTCCTCATTGCGGCGCTGGGTAGCTTCTGTCGTGTACAGTATGTTGCCCATGTGGATATTGATGGACTGCAACATGGTGGCAAAGCTGTTTTGAAGGCTTCCAATGATGTCCTCGCGCTTCGTGGTAGGAATATAGACATCCATGTCACCTTCAGCTATACTCTGTGTCTTCTCCAGTAATTGGTATAGTGGGTGCATGGATTGTGAGACGGCCCTATTGCAAAGCAGCAGGATAATGAGTAAGCCTATGACGAGCAATGGCACCAAAATGTAGGTCAGCCGATGATAGCCTGCCAAGACATCGCTGTCGGTACAGACGATAGCAAGGCTCCAGGTAGTACCAGGCACAGGCATGTAACAGACGAGACAAGGCTCTCCGTCAATGTTGACGTACATATTCCCCTCGTTTCCAGCCGTCATTTCATGGCCAAGGGCAATGAGGTCGGCCTGTTGCCTCGGGTCGGTATTGCTGAAGATGGTCTGGTAGAAAAGTCGCGTGGAGTCAGGATGAATGAAGAAGCGCCCCTCTTCGTCAATCATCATAAAATAGGAGTGAGGGTAGGGCTTTACCTGCGACATGGCTTTCGACAGGCGTAGCAGCGAGAGGTCGGTGGAGATAATTCCCACGAAACTGCTGTCAGCATTGTAGAGTGGACGGCTATAGGAGGCTGCCATACCATCAAGCGTCAGTTCCAGTGAATCGACTTCGTCAAAGTATGCCACCCAGCACGGTCTGTTTAGTTCGCGAGGTTTCTTGTACCATACCTTATCGAAGTATTCGTATTGCGCCTCGATGACGGTTCTGATAGTGTCGGATTCCCTGACGGTATAGACTGAGAAATAACGGCCGTACTTGGGGAAAACGTCAGGCTCGGTACTGATGGAGCAGCCGTCAACATGTGGGTTGAGCCGCACGATGCGGTTCGAGTACGTCAGTAGTGTGTCAGGATTCAGCGTTTTTTCTATCAGCCAGCTGTTGATGTTGGTTGCTGTCTCAATTGCCATGAGATTGCGACTGAGTCGCTGCATGGTAGCATTCAGCACACTATTGGCACGGCCAACAGCCTCACTCCGAATCATGTAGCGCGACTGGGTAAAGAGTATGCCCAGCGAGGCGGTGAAGATGAGCATGGCCAGCAGCAGGACGCCGAAGCTAAGCTTTCTGGAGAATGATTTGCGCACGTTGATCATGGCTGGTCTCCTTTCTTCATCATTTGTAAGCCTTCCCGCAGCTTTTCCTCGTCTGATATGTCAATCAGATTGTTCAGCAGTTCGGTAATGGTATGACCATTCTGCTGGATGTTCTCAACCAGACGGTTGCTCTCTTCCGGTTGATGGCTGGCACTGCACAATGCATTGACGTCATCGACAATAGAGTTGGCAGGGGGAATCATCTGGTTGGTCATGTTGTGCAGGAAGGCCGTCTTCATACGATCGGCCTTTTGTGCTTGTTGATAGGCGATGCTCAGCCCCTCGCCACGTTCACGGAGGGTGGTGGTCAGTTGTTCTAATTCACCCATGTGGGATGACAACTTTTGCTGCATCTGCTGGAAGTTGTCCTGTAGTCGTCCAATCTCGTCCTTCTGGTGGCTGTCAGGGATAGGTTCGTCGTAGTTGCCCTGGGCTATACGGTGGGCTTTCTCAGTAAGCATCCTCAGCGGCTTCAGCTGACGACGGACAAATACCAGACAGAGCAGGAACATCAGCAGTAGGCCAATGATGGTGATGGCAAGGACGTAGTGTAGCAGTTTGTTATAGTCACCAAAGATGTCGTCTTCGGGGAATATGATGCCGACGCTCCAGTTGAGTCTCTCCATAGAGCGGCCAGGGACGGCGATGCGACGGAAGGGCTTGTAGAACACATAGTAGTCAATGCCGTTCAGGTGGAATGGCTTGTAGCCTGACTCACCTGAGATCATGGCCTGGCCTGCTTCTTTTACCGAGGCATCGGCTCCCAGTTCGACTTGCGTGAATACTGACTTCTGTTGACGTTTGATGCTGTCAGGATGGATGATGAACGAGCCGTCTTCAGCAATCATTGTACAGTAGGAGTTAGCTGAAGACTTGACATTCAGGATGATACGTGAAAGAACTTCGAGCGAAACATCGACACCAATGACGCCAATGGTTTTCCCATTGTGGTCAGGAACGGGCAGACAGAAGGTGATGATGGGGTCAAGATGGGCATCCTCCATGCCAACCAGCGGATTCATCCATCCGGACCTGCCCGTTTCCATGGGTTGTGTAAACCAGACCTGCTCCGTATAAGGACGGTTGCCGAAGGTCTCAGCCTGAATAATGGGCGAATCGCTATAAGCCATTTTTCCGTCCTCGTTGCGATAGACGTAGGCCATGTAATATTGACGGTCTTTATAGTAGTTCTCCTTGAAGGCGATGGCACATCCGGCCACGAACGGGTTGTTCTCCACCAGTTTGCGGCTGTAAGTGAGCATGATGTCGGGATCATCGACATGATTGATCATACTGAAGAAGATATTGCCTGAAGTCTGCTCCACGCTGAGCAGGATGTTGTCAATGCGCTGTAACGCCGCCTCAAGCGTCTGCGAAGCTTTCTGCAAAGCCTCCTCTTTGACGGCCTTTCTTGAATAATACAACATGACTGCTAAAGAAGCCATGAGCAGTATAGCCATGGCAATGAAAACCATCAGACTAATCCGTACTGACAAGGTTTTGTTGATTATTTTAGTCAGTCTACGCATTTTCGGTAGCAAAGATAATGAAAACATTTGATATTACCATGTTACAGACACGAAAATAATGTTAATTCCTTCTCCATGAATAATTATTCTGTTTCCATATCATAAAAATCGCACTTCCGAAGGAGTAAACCTTTCGGAAGTGCGATGGTGTATACTGAATACAGTCTTCTGTTATGCCTTGTTGTCGACAGCACACTGTTCGACGGGCAGGCAGCGCTTGTAGTTCTCTGTATAGCGCTCGAAGCCCTCTACATCCTCGGGAGTGGGGGCAATGGACGTGCCAGTATTTCCGGCAAAGACCACTTTGTCGAGATAATCCTCAAGTGAGAGGTTCTGCGGGTTTCTCACCTGGAAGGCAGCGAGCAGGGCGATGCCCCATGCACCACCTTCGCCAGCGGTCTCCATCACCGAGATGGGGGTATTGAGGGCAGCAGCGAGGAAGCGCTGTCCCACGCCTTTCGTCTTGAAGAGACCACCATGGCCCGTGATGCGGTCCACATTGATTTTCTCCTCTTTGAAGAGGATGTCGTTACCAATCTTGAGCACCACGATTGACGCGTAGAGCTCAGCACGCATGAAGTTGGCCAAGGTGAACTTGTCGTCAGGACTACGCATGAACAGCGGGCGTCCCTCGGCCAGTCCCGTGACGGGCTCGCCTGAGACATAGTTATAAGCCACGAGTCCGCCGCAGTCAGGGTCGCCCTGCAATGCAAGATTGTAAAGAACGCGATAGACCATGTGCTTCTCCTGCTTGACACCGACAAGCCTCTCGTATTCACGGAACATCTTCACCCATTCGTTCAGTTCGCTCGTACAGTTGTTGCAGTGTACCATCGCCACGAGCGAGCCGTCAGGCGTGGTCACCATGTCAATCATTTCGTAGGGTTTCGACAAGGGTTTCTCCAGCACAATCATCGAGAATGACGAAGTACCGGCCGAGACATTACCCGTGCGCTGCTTGACGGCATTGGTGGCAACCATGCCGGTGCCGGCATCGCCCTCGGGAGGACAGACGGGAATACCTGCTTTCAGATGGCCGCTGACGTCGAGTTTCTGGGCACCCTCAGGAGTGAGGAAACCGGCACTCTCGCCTGCGTTCAGGGACTTGGGCAGGATGTCGAGCAATTTGAAGGGTAAACCTTTGGAAGCGAGGATTTCGTCGAATTTACCGACCATCTCAGCATCGTAGGACTTTGTGGCGGGATCAACGGGAATCATACCTGAAGCGTCGCCTACACCGAGGACGAACTGACCGGTCACTTGCCAGTGGACATAGCCTGCGAGTGTGGTCAGGAACTTGATGTCGCTGACATGCTCCTCGTTGTCGAGAATACACTGGTAGAGGTGGCTGATGCTCCAGCGTAGTGGGATGTTGTAGTTGAAGAGCTTGGAAAGCTCAGCAGCAGCCTTGCCGGTGTTGGTGTTACGCCATGTGCGGAAGGGGACAAGAATCTCCTGCTGCTCGTTGAAGGCCATGTAGCCGTGCATCATAGCAGAGAAACCGATGCCGGCGAGCATGGTGATTTCGCAGTCATACTGGTTATGCACGGCCTTGCGCAGGTCGGCGTAACAATCCTGAAGTCCGTACCAGATAGCCTCGGTGGAGTAGGTCCACAGTCCGTCAACGAGCTGGTTCTCCCACTCATGGCTTCCCTGAGCGATAGGTTTGTTGTTCTCATCAATCAGTACGGCTTTAATACGCGTAGAACCGAATTCGATTCCCAGAATGGCCTTTCCGGCCTCGATAGTTTGTTTTGCTTGTTTTACATCCATTGTATTTAAGTTTTAGGGTTTATGACTGCAAAAGTAACTTATTTTCCGCAAATGACCAAATAATTCGCCATATTTTCGTACATAATCAATCGCTTGCGTTAAATATGATTAAAATGTCGGCGATAAAATAGGAAGTTTGTCTGAAAAGACGTAATTTTGTGTATTAAAACACTAACGACTGATTACTTAAATCTTTGAGAACAATGTCTAAGACTATTTCAACAAAGTCATCATTCCGTTTGCTGTTGACCGTATTCTCGGTCATCATCACTATTATCGCCATATCCGCAATCGCCTTCTACCTTAGTTTGCGGTCTGAGACTCACGTACGCTACGCTGGTCTTATGAACGTCATCGCTGAGAAAATAGCGCGGACAGCCTGGGGTATGGAGATGAACGCCAAGAACGTGTTCGACGAGGTGGACAGTCATCTGGAGTCGCCCGACGCCGTTATCAAGGCCCTGGAAAGCAAGGCCGACCTGAACCCCGAGGTCAGAGGCTACTTTGCCGCCTTCCACCCGAACTTTTTCCCCGAGAAGGGCACCTGGTTTGAACCCTACGTCCACCAGACGGACAGCGGGAAGTTTGAAGTGACCCTTGTAGGTTCGGCCCGTCATAACTATACCAAGTCCGACTGGTATGTGAAGGCATCGCGAAGCCGCGATAGTTTCTGGTCCGATCCTTATTATTATTATGATGGTACGAGTATCAGCGGCCACTACGTGACGTTTGTCAAGCCCTTGTTCGACGCTGAGGGAAATCTGGTTTGCGTCTGCGGTGCCGACATGACTTTCGAGTGGCTCACCAGAGATCTGGAGGACGCCCTCTTACGTATGAGTGAGAACGAGATGTTGAACAGGTATCGCCTGAATAGGAGTGCCTACAGCGCGGTGGTGCTCAATCATGACGGAACCTGCATCTCACACCCTCACGGAAAGGGCGTGTCGATTTCCGAGGATTTCATCCTTAAAGATCTAGCTCAGAATAGGAGCGGAATGGTTGATATGGAGATCAATGGTGAAGACTGTACGGTGTACTACGGTCCGATTGACAGGGTAGACTGGTCGGTAGCGGTCATCGTTCCCAAGAGCAATATGTGGGCTCCGCTTAAATACTTGGGCCTCGGTCTGTTAGCGATAGCGGTGATAGGAATGCTTGTGGTTTGGTTAGTTAACAGGAGAACCCGTTATGAAGAAGTTGCTTAGGTCTGTATTCTCGCCGCCGTCGCTCCGCGTTGACCTGATTGTCATCTGCGGTGTTGTGCTGTTGTTGTCTGTGTCGTTGTCCGTGATGTTCTACTTCTCGCGCAAGGCTGTAAAACGTGAGGCCACTCTCTATGCCGAACAGACGCTGGAGGGCACTTCGAAGCATATTGACAACGCCCTGCTCAGTGTGGAACAGTCGTCGACCAATATTTACAGCGAATTGTTGAACCATCTGGACCAGCCGGAACGGATGGAAAGCTACTGCCGCTATTTGGTGGAGTGCAACCCCTATATCAGCGGTGCCGCCATCTGCTTCAAGCCCGGCTACTTTTCAGGTAGGGACAAGTTCATGTGCTATGTTCATTATAAAGGTGGTGTCAAGAAGTCGAACGACGCGGCATCCCTTGTCACGTCGGACAGATTCGGCAACAAACCTTACACCGAGTATTCCTGGTACAGCGAACCCATGAGCAACGGCCAAGCCTGCTGGACTGACCCGCTGCCTGAGGAGGAGGACGAGGGCGTGACCGTTTCCTTCTGCCAGCCCATCCTCGACCGTCATCAGGAAGTTGTGGGCGTGGTTGTCTCCGACATCTCCGTCAACTTGCTTTCAGAGATGATGCTTGCTGACAATACCACGTCCAACCGCTACAGCGTGCTGTTGGGAAGCGACGGTTCTTACATCGTCCACCCTGACCAGCAGAAACGAGTCAGCCAGACGGTCTTCACGCAGAGTGAGAATGACGAAAACCCCATGCTGCTCAAGATAGCCAAGGCCATGATGACCGGAGAGACGGGTTATGAGTTCTTTGAGATGGACGGCAAGGACTGGTATGTGTTCTACAAACCTTTCAAGCAGACAGAAGTGCCCAACCGCATGAGGGGAACACTCAACTGGAGCATCGGCATTGTCTATTCTGAGAGCGACATCTTCGGTTCCTACAATTACCTGCTGTTTATCGTCGTAGTGATTGCTATATTGGGACTGTCGTTGTTCTTCCTGCTTGCCCGCGTGGTTTCCCGTCGCCAGATGAGGGCCATTCGCCAACTGACACTCGCCACGCAGCGAGTAGCCGACGGCCATTATGACGACCCCATGCCCGATATCAACCGTAAGGACGAGATAGGTCAGCTATTTAGTCACTTCCAGATGATGAAGCAGTCGCTGGCTACCCATGTTAGCGAACTACGCCAGTTGACGACGAAGCTGAAGAAGCGCCGCGAGGTGATGCACGAGGTCTATGCCAAAGAGCAAAGCGTTGACCGTATGAAGACTTCATTCCTGCATTATGTGACCAACCAGATGGTGGCTCCCTCGCAGGAGATTCTGCGCTGCGCCAAGATCCTTCAGGAAAGATATCACGAACTGTCGTCGCGAGAGATCGGCTATGTGGTGGATACCATTAACAAGAAGAGCGACACCATCGTCGAACAGTTGGACAACATGCTTGATGTCGCCGAAAACGAAGCAGGAAAGGAGGTAGGCCATGAATAACCCCCGTTTTACGCTGTCAAGAAAACTCAGCCTCGGCATTCTGCTGATGGCCGTCCCCATCTTCATCGCCTCGTTAGGCGTCTTCTTCTTCTATTCGCGCAACCTCGTCCACAATACGGTGACCGAGCACGCCTACAGCATTCTGAACACCACCATGCAGAACATTGTCAACTACATGGGGGTCGTGGCGAACGCTGCCAATTCCAACGAGTGGCAGTTGGAGGAGAATTTCAATCCTGACTCCCTGCAGACCATTACGCAGCGCATCGTGACCCGCAACCGCAGCGTCGTCAGCTGTTCGGTGGGCATCGAGCCGGGCATGTTC
The DNA here is from genome assembly GCA_937898415.1 of uncultured Prevotellaceae bacterium. GTDB lineage: Bacteria > Bacteroidota > Bacteroidia > Bacteroidales > Bacteroidaceae > Prevotella. The sequence goes on from CALDLA010000168.1 coordinate 14,657, forward strand.
CCACAATATGGACAATTTATCTCAGTCTATACGGTCAACGACGGCGACACCATCTATACGGTGCGTGAGTCCGACTATGACTACTATAATAAGTTGTGGTACAAGACGGCACGTAGTACCGGCAAGGCCTGCTGGATTAATCCGTTCAGCGATTATGCCGAAGCCGCCCTCGACCATAACGATGCTGTGGCTTCCTACAGTTTGCCGCTGCGCACTAGAGACGGGCGCATCGCGGGCATACTGACCACCGACTTCTCGTTCACCCAGCTGGCAAAGATTATTAATGCCATCGAGCCTCCGTACCCCAGTGCCTACTATGTGTTGCTGGGTGGCGATGGCCGCTACCTCATCCATCCTGACGCGAACCTGGTATTCAAGAAGACCGTATTCTCTGAGAACGATGCCCACGACAATGTCAACCTGATTGCTTTGGGACATGAGGTGACTGCAGGAAAGAGCGGCACCATGCATGTCACCATCGACGGTGTCGACTGCCATATATGCTACAGTCCCGTGCAGAGCACCGACTGGAGCCTGGCGCTGGTCATTCCTGCCGATGAGATGATGGGCCCCTACTACTATCTGTTCTACATCGTCATCGCCCTTATCGTCGTCGGACTGCTGTTCACCGCATGGTTCTGCTATCGCGTGGTTCATAAGACCATCAAGCCCATCAATGAGTTGATTAGCATGTCGGACAAGATAGCCGAAGGACAGTATGCTGAGGTCATCCCGACATCTGACCGTAAGGATGCCATTGCAAAGCTGCAGAACAGTTTCGCTGCCATGCAGCAGGCCATCAAGACGAAAATGGAAAACATCGAGGAAACGGCTCAGGAGATAGGGAAGTATAACGTAGAACAGGAAGACGACCTGAAAAAGGCTGAGGAAGCTATCAGCAGGAAGGACCAGTTCCTAGCCAGCGTTCAGGAGCAGATGAGAAGGCCGATGAACGTCATCAAGGAGAGTGTGAGGATGCTGATGGATAATCCTGACATTCCCAAGAAGGAACTGGCCGCCATTGCCAATATGATCAATTACAACACCAATGTGCTGACCCGTAATATCAATATGCTGTTCGACAGTTCTGATATGCAGGCGACCAACGAAAACCTCTATAACAGGGACAATGAGGTGTCGTGCAACGATGTTGCCCGTGACGGTTTCGACTACATCAGAGAGCACTTCCCCGACTCGAAGTTCAGCCTGGAGACCGAGGTGCCTGATAGCTTCCATATCGTGACCAACTTCACCTTCTTGACGCGTACGATTAGGGAACTGTTGTACAATGCGGCCAAATACTCCGACGGACAGCACATCCTGCTACGTGTCATGCAGACGCCGACCACCGCGCGCTTCATCATTCAGGATGTTGGCCCCGAGTTGCCTGTCGATTCACTGGACCTCATCTTCAAGCCCTTTATGAAGATCGACAACCTCTCTGAGGGATTGGGCCTCGGTCTGCCGCTCTGTAAGCGCCATATTGAGAGACTTGGCGGTAGCCTCGTATATGATGAAGACTACAAGGAGGGCTGCCGGTTCATTATTGACGTGCCTAAATAAACGGGAAAATGAAGAGGATTGCAGTCATGGCTGCCGGCTTTCTCTGGGCTATGCAGACCGTTGCTCAGATTCCTTATTTTGCGGGAACCGTAGGCGACGGCAAGTTGTATGGCTATTCGTCAGTGAAAGCCCGACCGGGCATCAATCAGCAAGAGACTTACACTACCTTCCAATATGGGCTGGGCGACCGCCTCGCTGCGGGCATCGACCTCTACACAGGACTGAACTGTGCCTATTGGGGTGCGCTCGTCCGCTATGGACGGAACATCAGCAAGTGGTTCAACGTGGGAGTGGAAGAAACCTCCTCCTTCAACCTCAACGACAGTTTCAGGTTCTCCTACCTGACGTCGGCCCTCTATCTGAATGGTGCCGTCTCGGCCAATGGCCGTCTGTTCTGGTGTACGAATACCTGGTGGATAGTCAATAAGGGGGTCGCCGCCACCTTTTCCAATTATGACTATCTCGGCTATACCATTCCCCTGACGAATGGCCACTCGCTTACACCGATGGCGGGAGCCATTCATTCCTGGAAGTTTGACCGCGATGTTGACCTGGCTGCAGGCTGCTATTACACGCTGGGAAACTGGAATCTGTATCTTTGGGGAAACGATTTCCTGAAAAGCCACCCGCGATTCATCGTCGGCATTGATTTCGCGTTATAACGAAAAGAGGAGCATCCCTTTCAGGTGCTCCTCATCCGTATGTAATCCGTAGTTTTATTTCAGCGCCTTGTTCAGCATGAAGTAGACCTCGTTGTTGCGCAGGGTCTGCTTGAAGTCGGCAATGTTCGTCTGCTTGTTAATCTTAACATATTCGATGCCAACCATTTCGGCGAAGTCCTCCCAGTACTCCTCGTTGATGTCGTACGAAAAGGCTGAGTGGTGAGTACCGCCAGCCAGAATCCAGGCGGCAGCACCAATCTCGAACGTGGGCTGGGGAATCCAGAGTGCAGAGGCAACGGGCAGTTTGGGCATGGGCTTCGGCTCGATGCACTCAACCTCCTGAGAGATGAGGCGGAAACGGTTGCCCAGGTCAACGACAGTAGCCTTGATACCAGGACCGGTCTTCGAGGTGAAGACGAGGCGGGCGGTCTGCTGCTTGCGGATACCGATGCCGAGGAAGTGAACTTCGAGCTTAGGCTTGTCGGTAGCGATGAGCGGACAGATCTCCAGCATGTGGCTCTGCAGGCAAGAAGAACGGTCGCCGGCGAAGTTCAGCGTGTAATCCTCCAGGAACGAGCAGCCAGTAGGCATACCCTGCTGGATGACCCACAACGTGCGATAGAGGCAGGCGGTCTTCCAGTCGCCCTCGGCGCCGAAACCGTAGCCCTCTTCCATCAGGCGCTGTGAAGCTAAGCCGGGAATCTGGTCGAAGCCGCAGAAGTTCGGGTCGTCAATGTTGGCATCACCGAGGTCGTCGAAGTTGGTGGTGAAGGCAGTAGCACCCTCGTCCTTCAGTACGCGGCGTAGGGCAATCTCAGCCTTGGCGGCGTTTTTCACCTTCTCCCAATAAACGGCTTCGCCGCTTTCGTCAATCTTGATGGTATAGAGCTTCTTGTACTCCTCAACGAGTGCGTCGGCCTCAGCGTCGGTCACCTGCTTGAAGTATTCCATCAGCGAGCTGACGGGATAGTAGTCAACGTGATAGCCCAGACGCTGTTCGAACTCCACGCGGTCGCCGTCGGTAACGGCCACATTATTCATGTTCATACCGAACATCAGACAGCGCACATTGTGAGCGTCAGCCACACCAGCAGCTACGCGAGCCCAGACGGCAATCTGCTTCTGAGCCTTCTCGTCCTTCCAGTAACCGCAGACCACCTTGCGGGCAATACGCATACGGGTGCAGATATGTCCGAACTCGATGTCGCCATGAGCCGACTGATTCAGGTTCATGAAGTCCATGTCGATATCGTTCCAGGGAATCTCGGCGTTGTACTGCGTGTGGAAGTGGAGTAAGGGCTTCTGCAGCTGCTGCAGACCCTTGATCCACATCTTGGCCGGAGAGAAGGTGTGCATCCAGGTAATGATACCCACGCACTTCTCGTCGTTGTTGGCAGCCAGCATCACCTGCTCTACTTCCTTCGAGCTGTTGGCTGTGCCCTTATATACAATCTTCACAGGGATGTTGCCCGAAGCGTTCAGCCCCTCGACCATCTCCTTTGAGTGTCCATCAACTGCAACCACAGCGTCGCCTCCGTACAGGAGCTGTGCGCCGGTTACCCACCAAATCTCTAAATCTTTAAACATAAACAGGAGCCCCCTCTTATTCCCTTGTGGGGAAGACCGTTTCAGGGCTTGGGTCTTTAGTTATTAAACAATTGATTTTAGGTCTTGATTTATTTAGGTCGCAAAGATAAATAAAAAAAACGATATCCGAAAACTATTTAAGATTCTTTACATCTTAAATGGAAAACCGCTCCACCTATTTTATATATAGGGGAGCGGCCTGAGCCTTATTTCTGGGGTATTTGTTTCAGAATTGCCAGCAGGTGGTCCCATACCATCTGGACGGTTGGGATGTGTAGCCGCTCGTCGGGGGTGTGGACGAAGCGCAGGGTGGGGCCGAAGCTCACCATGTCGAGATTGGGATAGCGCTCTGAGAACAGTCCGCACTCCAGGCCGGCATGGATGCCGCGGACGATGGGATTCTTTCCGAACAACTGTTTGTAGGTATCCACGACGATTTCTGTCAGTTTCGAGTCGGCGCGCATCTTCCATGCGGGGTAGCCGTCAGACGAAACGGCTTCTGCACCTGCCAGTTCGAAGACGGCCTGAATGGTGGCGCACATATTGTCGAGGTTCGACATGACGTTGGAGCGCTGACTCGACAAGATGTTGATTTCCGTCTCGGTGGTGTGGATGCTGGCAATGTTGCTCGATGTCTCTACCATGCCTCCTAAGGCCTCGTCCTGACAGATGGCGTAGATGCCGTTGTCGACGGCCTGGATCGCCCATACGAAATTCTTGGCTACCTGTGGCTCGATGACCGTCTGAGCCTCAGTGCTTTCCATCAACCATTGCATCTGGGTGTCAGTCACGTGGAACTCGTCCTCAACCTCGGCGGCAAACACGTTCCAGTCGGCACGTACGTTCTCCTTCAGTTCGTTGGGGACTGAGATGATGAACTCGCCGTCGCGGGGAATGGCGTTGTGGAGCTTGCCTGAATGGAACTGTGCCAGGCATACGCCGTCATAGCGCTTCATGGTCTGGAAGAGGAAACGTCCCAACACCTTAATGGCGTTGGCGCGCTTCTTGTTGATGTCGTCGCCAGAGTGTCCGCCAATGAGCCCCTTCAGCTGCCCGCGCAGGAAGAACGCCCCTGCTGGAGCCGTCAGGCGCTTGAAGGTGAATTTGGCTTGGGTGTTGCGGCCGCCGGCACACGACACAAAGATCTCTCCTTCATCCTCAGAATCGAGGTTGATGAGGTAGTCGCCGGTCATGAAGCCGGCCTTCATGCCCTCTGCACCTGACAGTCCCGTCTCTTCGTCACGGGTGAAGACGCATTCAATGGGGCCATGCTCTATGTCGTTGCTGTCGAGGATAGCCAGTTCGATGGCGCAGCCGATGCCGTCGTCGGCACCTAAGGTGGTGCCCTCAGCCGTCAGCCACTCGCCGTCGATATAGGTGCGGATGGGGTCGTTGTCGAAGTCGAACTCCACGTCGACCAGTTTGTCGCACACCATGTCCATGTGGCTCTGCAGGATGACCGTCTTGCGGTTCTCATAGCCCTTGGTGGCTGGTTTGCGGATGATGACGTTGCCTGTCTCGTCCACTTTCGTGTCTAACTGACGGCTCTCGCCCCATTGTTTCAGGTACTCAATCATTTTTTCCTCACGCTTCGAAGGGCGGGGAATCTCGTTAATCTTCGCGAATTGTTCAAAGACAACGGTAGGTTTCAGTTCGTTCTTGTTCATCGTTATTCTTAATAGAAGTTTATTGAGTGCAAAGTTACGAAATAATTCTTTTCCGTGCAAGTGTTTGATAGAAAGAACTCCTAAAAGTTTTTAAAGTGATGGAATTATGTGATATGTGTTGATTGTTTCTCAATTATTTTATTTACCTTTGCAGGCGAAATGGTTCAGACGCTTCTGATAAGTGTGTTGCTGCTCGTCGTTGGAATGGCGTTGCTGCTGGTGAAAGTGCTGGGGCGCAAGGATGGTAAGTTCTCGTCGCAGCATATCCACGACAGCAAGGCCATGAAGGAGCGTGGCATCCACTGTGTGATGGATCAGGACCGCGAAATGCGGAACCATAAGAGACTGAAGATTGAATAATTAATTAAATAGAACGATGAAAAAGTACTTTTTCGGTGCACTGGCCTTCGCTGCCGTGATGGTTTCGTGCAACAATGCAAGTCCCAAGATGGACGAGAAGCCCCAGGCAGCTGAGGCTGAGAACGTGGGTGGAATGAAGATTGCCTTTGTCGAGGTTGACTCGCTGATGACGCAGTACAACTTCGCCAAGGACTACAGCGTGACTCTCCAGAAGAAGAGCAACAACGCCCGTAATACTCTGACGCAGAAGACCAACGAACTGCAGGTAGCTGTGAACAACTTCCAGCAGAAACTGCAGAACAACGGCTTTACCAGCCGTGAGCAGGCTCAGAGCGTACAGGCTGGCATTGAGCGCCGTCAGCGCGACCTGCAGGAGCTTCAGGCTCGTCTGGAGACGGAGCTGGCCAATGAGACCCAGAAGTTCAACGAGGCCCTACGCGACTCGCTGAACAACTTCCTGACCTCTTATAATAAGGACAAGAAGTATGACCTCATTCTGTCGAAGGCTGGCGACAATATCCTTTTTGCCGATCGCAAGTATGACATTACGAAGGACATCATCAACGGTCTGAACAAGCGCTACAAGCCGGCTGCCAAGAAGGAGGAGACGAAGAAGTAAATGCTATGCTGGAGAAGCTGGGAATTACGGAACTGAGCGAGATGCAGCGCGAGGCGGGCGACGCCATCCTGCGCGGCAGGCAGGACGTGGTTGTGCTGTCGCCGACGGGCTCGGGCAAGACGCTGGCCTACCTGCTGCCGCTGGTTCAGCTTGTTGATGCCCGGCAGGAGGATGTTCAGGCCTTAGTCATTGTTCCCGGTCGGGAATTGGCCTTGCAGTCCGACTGCGTCCTGAAGGACATGGGTAGTGGTCTGCGCTCAGCGGCTTGTTACGGGGGGCGTACGGCTATGGAGGAGCACCGTAAGCTGAAGGATGTCCGTCCGCAGATAGTTTTTGGTACGCCTGGCCGCCTGAACGACCACCTTGACAAAGGCAACATCAATCCTTACGGCGTCCGTTTCCTCATTATCGATGAATTTGACAAATGCCTTGAAATGGGTTTCCACGACGAAATGGCCAGGTTGCTGAAGAAGCTGCCTGGCATTTCTCGTCGAATACTCCTGTCGGCCACCGATGCGGCGCAGATACCTGACTTTGTGCATATGGGACGCACCCAGCGCCTTGACTACCTGATGGAAGAGGAGCAGGTGCCCGACCGCGTCGTCTTATATGAAGTGAAGAGCCCGGTCAAGGATAAGCTGGAAACGCTGAGGTCGCTGCTGTGCGAGTTGGGCGACCAGCAGAGCATCGTGTTCCTGAACTACCGCGACGCTGTAGAGCGTGTCGACGACTACCTGCGCCATCAGGGTTTTGCCACCAGCGCCTTTCATGGCGGAATGGAGCAGAAACAGCGCGAGGGCGCGCTCTATAAATTCTCCAATGGTTCGGCCAACGTCTTTGTCTCTACCGATCTGGCCAGTCGTGGTCTCGACATCCCTGATATTCAGAACATCATCCACTACCATCTGCCGCAGAACGAGCAGGAACTGGTTCACCGCGTAGGCCGTACTGCCCGTTGGGACAAAGAGGGTAGGGGTTTCTTTATCGTCGGTCCCGAGGAAACGATGCCCGAGTTTGTTGATGGCGATGTGGAAACGTATGACATTTCTCGTTCCTCCGTCCTCGTTCCTCCTTCCTCGAAGAATGCCACCCTCTACATCGGTAAAGGTAAGAAGGATAAGATATCGAAAGCCGACATCGCAGGCTTCCTCTGCAAGAAAGGCGGACTGGAGCCGGGCGAGATTGGACGCATCGACGTGATGGACCGTTATGCCTATGCCGCCGTCAGCCGTCCGAAGCTGCAACAAGTGCTCCGACAGACGAAAGGAGAAAAGATAAAAGGCATAAAGACCGTAATAGAGCCAGTGAAATGATAACCCCGCTTGACAAAATGAAAGGAAAGTGGGGTATTTTGATTAATTTTTGTTCAAATATTTGCCCAATTCAAGAAAAAAGTGTAATTTCGCGGCGCAATTCAGAAAATTGACGAAAATATATAAACCTTTTAATTGTAAACATTCAAAATGAAGAAGTACAACTTTAACGCCGGTCCCTCGATGCTTCCCCGCGAAGTCATCGAAGCAACCGCCAAACAGTGTCTTGATTTCAACGGCTCAGGTCTCTCGCTGATGGAGATCAGCCACCGTGCAAAGGATTTCCAGCCCGTCGTCGACGAGGCTGTCGCTCTGGTTAAGGAGCTGCTGCAGGTGCCCGAGGGCTACTCAGTCATTTTCCTTGGTGGTGGTGCCTCTCTGGAGTTCTGCATGATTCCCTATAACTTCCTCATCAAGAAGGCTGCCTATCTGAATACGGGCGTCTGGGCCAAGAAGGCCATGAAGGAAGCCAAGCTTTTCGGTGAGGTGGTTGAGGTGGCTTCTTCTGCCGATGCCAACTATACCTTCATCCCCAAGAACTGGACTGTTCCCGCTGATGCTGACTACCTGCACATCACGACCAACAATACCATCTATGGTACTGAGATTCGTAAGGACCTTGATGTTAACGTACCTCTGATTGCCGATATGTCGTCGGATATCATGAGCCGTCCCGTTGATGTCAGCAAGTACGATGCTATCTATGCTGGTGCCCAGAAGAACCTCGCTATGGCCGGTGTGACCATCATCATCCTGAAGGACGAGAAACTGGGTCGTGCTCCCCGCGAGATTCCCACAATGCTCGACTACCGCACACATGTCGACAAGGGTTCTATGTTCAACACGCCTCCTGTGGTGCCCATCTACTGCGCCCTCGAGAACCTGCGCTGGATTAAGGCTCAGGGTGGTGTCGAGGCTATGGATAAGCTGGCTAAGCAGCGTGCAGAGATTGTTTACGGCGAGATTGACCGCAACAAGATGTTCGTAGGTACTGCCAAGGAAGAGGATCGTTCGCTGATGAACATCTGCTTCGTGATGGCCGACGAGTACAAGGAGTTGGAAAAGGACTTCCTCGACTTCGCCGTCTCGAAGGGCATGGTTGGTGTGAAGGGTCACCGTTCTGTCGGCGGCTTCCGTGCCAGCTGCTACAACGCCCAGACCATCGAAGGCTGCAACGCCCTCGTTGCCTGCATGAAGGAATTTGAGGCTAACCACTAATATAATAAGGTGTTATGAAAGTATTAGTAGCTACAGAAAAACCGTTCGCAGCCGCCGCTGTTAATGGTATCAAAGCAGAAGTTGAGGCAGCCGGCAATGAGCTGGTGCTGCTGGAGAAATATACGGAGAAGGCACAGCTGCTCGACGCAGTAAAGGATGCCGACGCCATGATTATCCGCTCCGACAAGGTCGATGCCGAGGTGCTCGACGCTGCCAAGCAGTTGAAGATTGTGGTTCGTGCTGGTGCTGGTTACGACAACATCGACCTCGCCGCTGCTACCGCTCACAACGTGGTGGCTGAGAATACACCTGGTCAGAACGCCAACGCTGTGGCAGAGCTCGTTTTCGGACTGCTGGTGATGGCCGTCCGTGGTTTCTATAATGGCAAGAGCGGCTCTGAACTGCTCGGCAAGAAGCTGGGTATCCTCGCCTTCGGTAACGTTGGCCGCAATGTGGCCCGCATCGCCAAGGGTTTTGGTATGGAGGTTTATGCATACGATGCTTTCTGCCCCGCAGAGGTCATCGAGAAGGCTGGTGTCAAGGCCGTTGCCAATCAGGACGCCCTGTTCGAGACCTGCGACGTTGTGTCACTCCATATCCCCGCTACGCCTGAGACCAAGCAGAGCATCAACTACGCTCTGGTAGGCAAGCTGAAGAAGGGCGGTATCCTCGTCAACACCGCCCGTAAGGAGGTCATCAACGAGCCCGAGCTGATCAAGCTGATGCAGGAGCGCGAGGACCTGAAGTTCGTCACCGACATCATGCCCGATGCCAACGACGAGTTCCTGAAGTTCGAGGGTCGCTACTTCTCGACACCTAAGAAGATGGGTGCCCAGACTGCCGAGGCCAATATCAATGCCGGTATTGCTGCTGCCAAGCAGATTAACGCCTTCTTCAAGGACGGCGACACTAAGTTCCAGGTGAACAAGTAAGGAAAAAATACTAAATAGTGAGGAGAAAGGGATTTCATGTTTTGAAGTCCCTTTCTTTATTATACTCCTTTTACTCCGGGCAAAATCCCTATAAATGGGGATTGTCAAGGTCGGGGATTTTTTGTACCTTTGCACCCGCAAATTAAACATGCAAGAGTTTATGTGGAAGAAATATAGTATTTTGTGCTTGGCTTTCGTGCTTGTTATGCAGGTGCAGGCCCAGAAACAGGATGATATGCGGCAGGCGGTGGAATACTTGGCATCGCAGGAACTGGGCGGCAGGTTCCCCGGTAGTAAGGGCGATACATTGGCCTCGAGGTTTATTGTCGACAAGCTGCGTAAACTGAAGTTCAAGCCAATAGTTAAGGAAAAGAAGGAAAAAGCTTTCTATCAGGACTTTAAGTTCAACAAGAAAGACGTAGTTACCGAGACAGTTACCGAATATAATACCCATAACATCGTGGCCGTACTGCCAGGCAAGGACAAGCGCCTGAAGCATGAGTACATCGTGGTGGGTTCGCACTACGACCATTTAGGTATGGGCGGTCAGGGCTCTGGCTCACGTCGTCCTGACACGTTAGGAGTACACCCTGGTGCCGACGATAATGCCAGCGGCGATGCTGTTGTGCTTCAGTTGGCTAAACACTTCAAGAAAGTGCGTTCGCCACGTAGTATTATTTTCATGTTCTTTGGTGCCGAGGAACAAGGTCTGATAGGCTCGAAGAACTTTATTGAATGGATGAAGCAAGTAGACACCCGACGCAAGAATCTGCCTGATCATATAAAAGGCATAGTTGCTATGGTGAACCTGGACATGGTGGGACGTATGCGCGACAATGCGCTGAGTGTCTCAGGTACGGGCACCAGCTCGGAATTCAAGGCAATGGCTGAGCGTGTGGCCGAGCAGAAGAACCTGCACGTTACCTGCACTCCCGACGGCTATGGCCCCAGCGACCAGGCATCGTTTGTGGCAGCCGATATCCCTGTGCTGTTTCTCACGACGGGTGGACACATGGAGTATCACACGCCTGCCGACGTACCCTCAACCTTGAACTATGACGGTATGCAGCAAACCTTGGAATATACGCAGGAGTTGGTCGCAAGGCTGGCCAGCATGCCGACGACGCCTGACTTCATCAATGTGCCCAGCACACAGACCATGAAGCATGCGAAGTTCAAGGTGACATTAGGTCTGATGCCCGACGTGATGGGTGCAAGCACCATTCCCGGACTCCGAGCCGACATTGTGGTGGCAGGAAAGCCGGCATACAAGGCTGGCCTCCGCAGCGGCGACGTCATTCAGGAGATAGACGGCAAGCCCGTGAAGAACATGGAGGAATACATGCAGCGTTTGTCGGAACTGACGGCTGGTACTACGATTCCCGTGAAAGTTCTGCGTGGCGAAGAGACCATGGTGTTCCAAGTAGAATTAACCCCAGCTACGAAATGAAGAAAACAGTATATTGGCTTTTAGCCGTTGTCATCACGCTGGTACTGAGTGTTTACCAACGCATGACCGGTCCTACGCATCCCAAGAGCGTGACCATTGAACTCGATGGAAATAAATACCAAATGAAGTTGCCCAGAAGTGGGGTGCAGCAGGACGAGCTGGTGACCTTGAAAGGTGTTTCGTCGAACACTATGGCGCAATTGAATTACCGTCGCTATCCGACGGCTGACGACTATACTACGGTGGACTTCAGGTGGAATGACCATGAGTTGCAGGCCGCCTTGCCCGTACAGCCTGTCGCGGGGAAACTGCAGTATTATATCACCATCGGTGGCAAGGACTATCCTGCCGATGAACCTATTGTGATACGTTTCCGCAACGATGTGCCGGCCGGCATCCTGGTTCCCCACATTCTGCTGATGTTTGCCGCCATGCTGTTCGCCGTCTATACGTTTCTGTTGGTCGTGACGGGCAGGAACTACCGTCGCTGGCTCTGGATAACAACGGGGACGCTGCTCGTCGGTGGCTTTGTTTTGGGTCCGATGGTGCAGCATGCGGCGTTTGGCCCTTGGTGGGCTGGATTCCCTTACGGTACCGACCTGACGGACAACAAGACACTCCTGTCGTTCCTGTTCTTTGTTGCTGCACTGGCTACGTTGAGGTGGAAGTACAACAAGTGGGTGGTCGGGCTGGCTGTGCTGTTCATGATGGCCATTTTCAGCATACCGCACAGCGCGTATGGTTCAGAGTATGATTACACAACACAACAATTAAAACAATAAAAAAGTAAAATGATGAAGATTAAAAGTTTGATGACGATGATGGTCGCTGCGGTGGCCCTTGTGACGATTTTCTGTTCATGCGGTAGTGATGATGACGATGAGCAGGTGGTAGCTGTTCCCGCGCAGGTAGCTGGCTCCTATACGGGTACGGAGGTTCTCACCGTGATGGGTGAGCCCGATGAAAATACGGTGACGTTTGAGTTCAAAGAATCCTCTGCGCAGACCGTTGACATGACGATTCCTTCCTACGGTATGGATATGATGACCTTGCCCGCACTTCCGGTCAAGAACATCATTCTGGTCAAGAGCGGTGACAACATTACTGGCAAAGTCGCAAAATACGAAAGCGTAGTGACCGCCGCCGACGGCTCGGAGAAGGCCTTCACCCTGACTGACCTGACCGTCATCTTCAACGGAAAGACGGTTGTCGTGACGTTCACGTTAAAGTACGGAAATATGCCCTTTGCCTTTGAGGGACAGTTTACAGGAACCAAGAAGTAAGTCGTGATAGCAGATCTAATGCTGGTTGTCGGACTCGCGACATTGTCAATGCCTGACTCTGTTGAGCTGGAGCCTGTCGTGGTGACGGCTTCCCATTCGCCCAAGGCGCTAAAGGATGCTCCTGTCGTCACGCGACTCATCACGCTCCACGACATCAAGATTACCGACGCCACCAACATTCAGGACCTGCTGATACAGGAAATCCCGGGACTGGAGTTCGGCTTTGCCATGAGCCAGGAGACTTCGCTCAATATGAGCGGCTTCGGCGGCAATGCCGTTCTCTTTTTGGTCGATGGTGAGCGGATGGCTGGCGAGACGATGGACAATGTGGACTATAGCCGCATGAACCTCGACAACGTCGGACGCATCGAGATTGTGAAGGGGGCTTCGTCGGCTCTCTACGGTTCTAATGCCGTGGGTGGCGTCATCAACATCATCAGCCGTGAGAATCTGGAACCTTGGACAGCCAACGTCAACTCACGCTATAACAGCTTTGGCCATGAATGGCGTAACGGCGCTAATTTCTCGTTCAATACCGAGAAATGGAACTCGCAGACCAGTTTCCAGCATACGACGGTTGATCCCATTAATCTGCCTAAGGCACACTCTTCCGAGGAGATTGCCATGGAACTGATGAAGAAGGCGCAGGGACTGCCCTACGATGAATCGGTGCTGACGGACGACTCCAACCTGAGCCGACTCTACGGACAGACGACCTACAACGTGAAGGAAAGACTGACGTGGCGGGCTTCAGAACGGCTGACACTCATCGGGCGCGGCAGCTATTTCTTCCGCACCAGCGAGCGCGACACCCACGACTACCACTTTAACGGCTATAGTGGCGGACTGAAAGGCAGATATGCCTGGAACCATGACCGCCATCTCGAACTATCCTACGCCTTCGACCAGTATGACAAGGCTAATTTCATGCCTGACGGCACCCGTACCCACGACCACGACTACAGCAACCGGCAGCACGTCCTGCATGCGCTGTACAGCCATGCCTTTGGTCAGAACACCCTGATACTGGGTGCCGACTGCATGAACGACTATCTCTCGACCTATCAGTTCCTGACGGGCACGAGTCACTCGCAGGACAACATCGACGGCTATGCACAGTTCGACTGGAACATCACGTCGCAGCTGAACATAGTGGGCAGCGTACGCTACGACTATTTCTCGGCTTCTTCCCAGAAGGCACTCACCGAGCGGCTCGCCGTCGTGTATAAGTTTCCCTGGGCAACCCTTCGTGCCAACTATGCCAGCGGATTCCGGGCTCCTACGCTTAAGGAGATGTATATGCACTTCGACATGGGAAACATGGGCTATATGCTGCGTGGAAACCCCGACCTGAAGCCTGAGAAGAGCAATAACTTCAACGTCGCCATTGAGCGGACAAACCGTATCCGTAACAGCGGATTCCTCGACGGACGCTACAACTTCACCCTGATGGGCTACTGCAACGTGTTCGACAAGCGCATCACCACCATCGACGGCGGAATGTTCGAGGGGATGGAGAGTGCGCTCTACTGGAACGAGGACGGCATCACCGTGTGGGGCATCGATGTCAGCCTAGGCCATATCTGGGACTGCGGCCTGTCGCTCAGGCTGAACTACTCATGGATGAAAGAGACGGGCAGCGTCTATTACTCCGACTTCTATCAGCCCCGCTCACACTCCATGACGTGGCGGTTAGGCTACGAGCACCGCTTCTCGCGCCACTACACCCTCGATGCAGCCCTCTCTGGCCGCAGTCAGGGCAAGCCTCAGTCGGGCCGTAAGGATGTAGACCAGGGCTATACCATCTGGCGCCTGATGCTGCAGCACCACCTCTGGCGCGGCATCCATCTGAATACCGCCATCGACAACCTCTTTAATTACAAGCCCAAGTCATATTATTATTGCTCGCCGCTGACCACAGGCACCTCCTTCAGCGTAGGACTGTCGGTAGATTTTGATAATTTTTGAAGAAAATAAATGAAGATTCTTTCTTGTTATCATTTATTTTCGTAACTTTGCAGCGGTAATACAACATATTAAACAGAACGTTATGAAAAGAATTCTTATGACAATGGCGCTGGCCGTCAGCATGCTGATGGGGGCGCAGACTGTTCAGGCACAGGACGTGCTGACACCAGCTCAGCAGGCTGAAGTGAAGGCTCAGGCTCAAGCCCAGAAGGAGGCTGCGAAGGAAGCCAAGAAGGCGGCGAAGGAAGCCAAGGCTGCCGAGAAAGCCAAGATTAAAAAGGAAAAAGAGGCAGAGAAACAGCAGAAAGAGCAGGAGCGTCAGGCACAGTTAGTGAAGAAAGCCGAGAAAGCCCGCAAGGCTGCCGACAAGGCTAAGGATAAGTACTCGAAGGCTGCCTCTGCCGTTGCTGATGATCCAGGCAACAGCAAACTCGAACTGAAGGCTGCCAAGGCCAAGGTTGCCTACGAGAAGGCGGCCGAGAAAGCTGAGAAGGCAGCAAAGAAAGTGAATTAATCCGCTTCTTTTCGTTCGTCTTCGTTTAGAAATTCTTTCTGACGCCCTGCCATTCGGGGAACTTCGTCTTTAGGTACTCGTCGTCGAGGAAGAGGGCCGACTGTCCCACCTTGCCTTTCAACTGCCAGTCGAGCCACTTCACCACGGCCTTGGCATAGTTGCCGCCATGCTTCTCGTAGTAGGTACCGCTGTGACCGTCCTTCGAGTTCAGCATCACCACGGGGATGTTGTCGGCTATGCGTTCGTAGTCTTTCTGTGCGTTGGCGTATGCGATGTCGCCAGGGCCGCCAATCATATAGAACATCGGCGTGTGCAGGTTCTTCAGCGACTCCTTCGTCGTACCCATCATCTCCATGTCACCGATACCTGAGTTCAGCATCACACAGGTCTTGATACGGGGATCGTAGGCTACGCCCAGCACCTGGGCACCTCCGCACGACTGTCCCATGGCCGCCACATGGTCGAGCGCAAGACAGTGGTAGTATTCCGACCCCTGGGTGGCATTCTGTTCCGTCAGCCAGTCGAGCACCTCCAACAGCATCTTGGGGTAGGTGCTGAACTGCGGAGCTGCCGGCTGCTGCTGCTTGCCCTTCTTCGCTTTCTTGGCTGCCTCCTCGCGCTGTTTGGCCTCCTGTTCCTGACGGGCCTTTTTCTCCTCCGCGGTCATTGGCAGGATTTTCTCACCATTGGCCATGATGACATCACCTTTGGTCTCGGGATAAGCTGACTTCAGTACCCCGCGCCATTGCGCCATCACGTCCGCTTCATCGTATGGACCGATGGCAGCTGCCACATAGCCGTAGGAGGCTACCTCGCTCAACAGCAGGCGCATCTCCACATTGTTATTGAAACAGGCGCCGTTGGCATAGACGATGACGGGCAGCGCTCCCTGACGGGCCACCACCTCATTCAGGTTCTGCGGACGATACACCGTGAAGCCGGTGCAAGAGGCATCGCCCACCACTTCCGACTTGAACGGGCCCGTACCGCCTTCTTCCACCACTTGCCTTTGAGTTGTCTGTGCATTCATCAGCCCCATGCTTGCGACGAACATCATCGCTGTCATTAATACCTTTTTCATTTCTATTCCTTTTAGGTTTTTACTCATTCATTTTGTGTGCAAAGGTACGAAAAATCCCGCACATTCGTAGCGATTCATCAAAAAAATGTTTCAGTCCAGGCCGATCAACAATAACCCTTCCTTCTTCTGCAATAACCCAAGGTTATTTGCCGATAACCCAGGGTTTTCGTGACATTTTCTTCCAACTCAGTTTTTACGGCCTTATCTTTTGTACAACCTCAGCTTCGGCGACGTGGTGACAGGAAATAGCCAATGCGTGCTATTTACGTGGCTTCTGGTTGCGCTTGCCGTTGCCGTGACTGTGCCAGCGGCCATGTCGGCGGGTGTTGGAGCGCTTCTTCTGGCGCTTGATGTATTCGGGTGCCTCGCCCAGAGACTGGGGGAGGGGGCGCTTCTCGACTTCTTTGCCGAGGAAGTGCTCAATCTCCTGGAACTTGAAGATTTCGGCCTCGCTGACGAAGGTAATGGCTACGCCGTCGCGGTCGGCACGGGCGGTGCGGCCTATGCGGTGGACATAGTCCTCGGCGTCGTGGGGCACGTCGTAGTTGATGACGATGCGGATGTCGTCGATGTCGATGCCTCGGCTGACGATGTCGGTGGCAATGAGAACGTCGACCTGTCCGGCCTTGAACCGGTACATGACGTCGTCGCGCTCAGCCTGCGAGAGGTCGCTGTGCATCTCGGCACAGTTGATCTTCATGCGTTTCAGTTGGCGGGTGATGTCCTTGACGCGGTCTTTCTTGCCGCTGAAGATGATGACGCGCTGCAGGTCGCCGGCCTTGAAGAGGTGCTCGATGATGCCGAGCTTCTGGGGGTCGTAGCAGACGTAGGCCGACTGCTGGATCTTCTCGGCGGGTTTCGAGACGGCGAGTTTCACCTCGACGGGGTTGTGCAGGAGTGAGACGGCCAGCTGCCGTATCTTGGCGGGCATGGTGGCTGAGAACATGACGCGCTGGCACGTCGGCGGCAGTTGGGCCACAATCTTCATGATGTCTTCAGAAAAGCCCATGTCGAGCATGCGGTCGGCCTCGTCGAGCACGAAGAAGGAGCAGCGTGAGAGGTCGAGGTTGCCGACCTTCAGGTGGCTGATGAGCCGCCCAGGCGTGGCGATGAGCACGTCGGCGCCGAGTCGCATGCCGCGCAGTTCCTGGTCGTAGCGGTTGCCGTCGTTGCCGCCGTAGACGGCTACGCTGGATACGCCGTCGAGGTAGTAGCCGAATCCCTGCATGGCCTGGTCTATCTGCTGGGCCAGTTCGCGTGTGGGCGACATGATGACGCAGTTGATGGCGTCCTTGGGGTAGCCGCCGTCGTCGAGCATGGAGAGGATGGGCAGCAGGTAGGCGGCTGTCTTGCCGGTGCCTGTCTGTGCCACACCGAGTACGTCGTAGCCGTCGAGTATTTCGGGTATGCAGCGTTCCTGTATGGGTGTCATATCGTCGAAGCGCATGTCGTAGAGCGCGTCGAGGATATTGTCGTTGAGGTATGTTTCTTCAAACTTCATTTTTACTTTTCACTTTTCACTTCTCACTTCTCACTTCTAGTTCGGGGCTTGTCGCCAACAGAAGTAGGCGATGAACACATATAATATATTAGGTATCCACTCAGCCAGCATGGCGGGCGTGCCGGCATTGATGGCAAAGGTGGCCGAGATGGTCTGCAGCAGGATGTAGGCGAAGGAGAGTCCGAGACCGATGCCGAGGTAGAGTCCCATGCCTCCCTTGCGCTTGCGCGACGAGAGACTGGCGCCGATGACGGTGAGGATGAACGAGGCGAAGGACATGGCGATGCGCTTGTGGTACTCCACTTCGTACTGCACGACATTTTGCGAGCCGCGCTCCTGCTGTTTCGAGATGTACTGCAGCAGTTCGGGACTGGTGAAGGTCTCCTGCTGACCCTTGGAGAAGACGAGGTCCATGGGTTCCATCGTGATGGTGGTGTCAATCACGGCTCCCGTCTTGATTTCCTCGCGCAGTCCCTTCAGCGTTCGTATCTTGAAGTTGCGTGCCCGCCAGTGGAAACGTGTGTCGCTGATGGTGTCGTAGTAGATGACGCTGGCCGTCATGTGGCTGACCAGTTTCTTCTTCTCGAACTTGTCGAGCGAGAAGCCGTAGCCGGTCTTCGTATTGTCGTCGTATTGCTGTATATAAGCGATGATGCCTCGTCCCACCTGTAGCTGTACGTTGGTGGCCGAGGTGATCTTGCTGTTGTTCTTGTAGAGCACCTCGAAGTTCTGGCGAACGATAGTTCCCTGGGGAATGACGTAGGCTCCTAGGTAGTAGTTCAGTATGGCTATGAGAGCTGCCGAGATGAAGTAGGGGCGCATGAGCCGCTTGAAACTCATGCCCGATGCCAGCATGGCGATGATCTCGCTGTTGCCTGCCAACTTCGAGGTGAAGAAGATGACGGCGATGAAGACGAACAGCGGCGAGAAGAGGTTGGCGAAGTAGGGGATGAAGTTGGCGTAGTAGTCGAAGACGATAGCCCTCAGCGGCGCGTGGTTCGTGGTGAACTTAGCCAGGTTCTCGTTGACATCGAAGACGATGCTGATGGAGATAATCAGGATGATGGAGTAGATATAGGTGCCGATGAACTTGCCGATGATGTAGCGGTCTATGCGCTTGAGGTAGTGGAAGGGGTTGAGGTATTTCAACCATCTGAGCCAGTGGCCGACCTTTCGGAAGGCACGGCTGACAGCCCTTCTGCGATGGTAGCGTTTCTGATGGCGCCGTATCTGGCTATATGTCTTCTGTCGTTTCTTCATCTTCTTCTTCCGAGTTGTTCTATGACGCTGCGTTTCCACGGGGTGAAGTCGCCCTGCTCAATATGCTGGCGGGCATCGGTCACCAGTCGCAGGTAGAAGGCCAGGTTGTGGATGGAGGCTATCTGCAGGGCCAGCAGCTCCTGCGCCTTGAACAGGTGGTGCAGGTAGGCCTTGGTGTGCAGGCGGTCGACGTCGCAGCCGTCGGGGTCGATGGGCGAGAAGTCCTGTTCCCACTTCTTGTTGCGCATGTTCATCGTCCCTTCATAGGTGAAGAGCATGGCGTTGCGGCCGTTGCGGGTAGGCATGACGCAGTCGAACATATCGACGCCGCGCTCGATGGACTCCAGAATGTTCTGCGGCGTACCCACGCCCATCAGGTAGCGGGGCTTGTCCTTGGGCAGTATCTCGTTGACCACCTCAATCATCTCGTACATCACCTCCGTCGGCTCACCTACGGCCAGTCCGCCGATGGCGTTACCGTCGGCTCCCTTGTCGGCTACGTGCTTAGCAGCCTCGCGGCGCAGGTCCTTGTAGGTACAGCCCTGGACGATGGGGAACAGCGACTGCTGGTAGCCGTAGAGCGGCTCGGTCTCGTTGAACCGCTTGACGCAGCGGTCGAGCCAGCGCTGGGTCAGCCCCAACGACTTCTTGGCGTACTGGTAGTCGCTCTGACCGGGCGGGCACTCGTCAAGGGCCATCATGATGTCGGCACCGATGATGCGCTCCGTGTCCATCACGTTCTCAGGTGTGAAGATATGCTTCGAACCGTCAATATGACTGCGGAACTCGCACCCCTCTTCGCGCAACTTGCGGATGCTGGTCAGGGAAAAGACCTGAAAACCGCCGGAGTCCGTCAGGATGGGACGGTCCCACGTGTTGAACTTGTGTAGGCCGCCGGCCTTGCGGAGCGTGTCGAGTCCCGGACGCAGGTACAGGTGGTAGGTGTTGCCCAGGATGATCTGAGCCTTCACCTGCTCGCGGAGCTCGGCGAAGTGGACACCCTTGACGCTGCCCACCGTGCCTACAGGCATGAAGATCGGAGTCTTGATCTGGCCGTGGTCGGTGGTGATCAAGCCTGCGCGGGCGTCGCTGGCGGGGTCGGTGTGTTGTAGTTCGAAAGTCATTGCTTCTTCTCTTCTTCCTCCGGTATGTCAAATGGCATGGGATTGTTCACCAGTTCTTTGGTCAGGGCGAAATCCCAGACGTCCTGCACATTCTCGACGTAATGGAAGGTAACGCCTTTCAGGTACATGTCGGGAATCTCGTTCACATCCTTCTCGTTCTCGCGGCACATCATGATATCGGTAATGCCGGCACGCTTGGCAGCTAGGATTTTCTCCTTGATACCGCCTACGGGCAGCACCTTGCCGCGCAGGGTGATCTCGCCCGTCATGGCCGTGTTCTTACGCACCTTGCGCTGAGTCAAGGCCGAGGCTATCGAGGTGGCAATGGTGATGCCGGCCGAGGGACCGTCCTTGGGCGTGGCACCCTCAGGCACGTGGATATGGATGTTGTAATGGTCGAAGATACGGTAGTCGACGCCGAGCTTCTTGACGTGTGCCTTGACATACTCTAAGGCGATGACTGCCGACTCCTTCATCACGTCGCCCAGGTTACCCGTCAGCGTCAGTTTTCCGGTCTTTCCCTTCGAGAGCGAGGTCTCGATGAACAGGATTTCGCCGCCCACGCTCGTCCAGGCCAGTCCTGTCACCACGCCGGCGTAGTCGTTGCCCTGGTAAATATCGCGATAGAATGGGGGATTTCCTAACAGTTCCTCCACCTCCGTCGGCGTGATTTTCGAGTAGGGGATCTCGCCATTGAGTGCATGCTTGAAGGCCAGTTTGCGCATGGCCTTGTTAATCTGCTTCTCCAACTGACGGACGCCGCTCTCGCGGGTGTAGCGCTCGATGACCATCTCGATGGCTGCCTTGTTGAAGACGGGCTTGGGCGTCACGAGGCTCAGGCCGGTGTTCTCCATCTCGCGGGGAATGAGGTGGCGCTTGGCAATCTCAATCTTCTCCTCGGTGATGTAGCCGCTGACCTCGATGATCTCCATGCGGTCTCGCAACGGGCCGGGAATGGTGGCAAGATTGTTGGCGGTGGCTATGAAGAGCACCTTCGACAGGTCGTAGTCCACGTCGAGGTAGTTGTCGTGGAAGGCGTTGTTCTGCTCAGGGTCGAGCACTTCGAGCAGGGCTGATGCAGGGTCGCCGTTGTGGGTATTCTGCGTCACCTTGTCTATCTCGTCGAGGATGAAGACGGGGTTCGAGCTTCCCGCTTTCTGGATGCTCTTGATGATACGTCCGGGCATGGCGCCGATGTAGGTGCGGCGGTGACCGCGAATCTCAGCCTCGTCGTGCAGACCGCCTAACGACATACGTACGTACTTACGCTTCATGGCCGAGGCTATCGACTTGCCCAATGACGTCTTACCGACGCCCGGAGGACCGTAGAGACAGATGATGGGCGACTTCAGGTCGCCGCGCAGCGAGAGCACGGACATGTGCTCCAGGATGCGCTCCTTCACCTTCTCCATACCGTAGTGGTCGTGGTCGAGTATCTTCTGGGCGCGCTTCAGGTTCAGGTCATCCTCGGTATATTCGCCCCAGGGCAGGTCTGCCATCGTCTGCAGGTAGGTCAACTGTACGTTGAAATCAGGACTTTGAGGGTTCAGCGTGTCCAGTTTGTCAGCCTCCTTGTAAAACACCTTTGCCACTTCGTCGGGCCAGTGCTTCTTCTCGGCTTTCTTCAGCAGTTCAGCCTTCTCGGGGGCCGACTCGCCCCCCATCTCAGCCTGCAGGTTCTTGATCTGCTGCTGGAGGAAGTAGTTGCGCTGCTGTTCGTCCAGGTCCTCGCGCGTCTTGTTGCGGATGTCGGCCTTCAGGTGCTGCAGGTTGATTTCGCGGTTCAGCACCTTCATGGTGGCAAACAGACGTTCTTTCACCGACTCCGCTTCCAGCAGCATCATCTTGTCCTTGATGCTGAACGGCATGTTCGAGCAGGTGAAGTTCAAGGCCATCACGTCATTGTTGATGTTCTGGATGGCAAAGGTGGCCTCGTCGGGTATCTCCTCGCTCATGTTGATGTAGTCGTTCACCTGCTGGCGAAGGTCCTGCATGGCGGTACGGAATTCTTTATCGCGCCTGTCCGGCTGAATCTCGGGTGCCTGTTCCACATGACCGGTCAGGAAGGGCTGGTCACTAACGATGTCTAACAGCCGCAGCCGTCCCAGCGCCTGCACGA
This sequence comes from uncultured Prevotellaceae bacterium, assembly GCA_937898415.1. Classification (GTDB taxonomy): domain Bacteria; phylum Bacteroidota; class Bacteroidia; order Bacteroidales; family Bacteroidaceae; genus Prevotella. The sequence continues at coordinate 36,878 of CALDLA010000168.1, forward strand.
TGGTCGTGATGTTGCCGTTGGGCAATGTCAGCTGCTTGATGACTTTGGCAAAGACGCCGTACTCATACAGGTCTTCCTTGGTCGGTTCATCTACTTCGGGGTCGCGCTGGCAGACGATGCCAATCACCAAAGCCCGCTTCTCGGCCCGCTTGATAAGGGCTGAGCTGGACTCGCGGCCAATGAGTATGGGCGACACCACACCCGGGAACAATACCAGGTTGCGGACAGCCAGGATGGGTACCTCGTCGGGGGTAGGTACGTTGTTGATAAGGTCCTTAAAATCTCCTTCGATGTCGGCAATCATTGAGAATGCCTTGTTATTCTGACTTTCTAAAAACATATCTTCCTTATTCTATAAGAGCGTGCAAAGTTACACATTTTAATTAATAAATGAGCAAGATGAATCTAATAATTAACAAAAAATGTGTATCTTTGCACCCGTTTATGGCAAACGACTACTTCCAATTCCGGCAATTTACGGTGCATCAAGGACGGTGTGCCATGAAGGTGGGCACCGACGGAACCCTGCTTGGAGCATGGGCCCGAGGGGGGCTGACGGTGCTTGACATAGGCACCGGGACGGGACTGATAGCCCTGATGATGGCCCAGCGATTTCCTGAAGCGCAGGTGGTAGGCGTCGACATCGACCCGGAGGCCGTTGCTCAGGCTCGCGAGAACGTCGCCATCTCGCCATTTGCCGGTCGGATTCAGTTGGTAAATGCCGATATCCGCACCCTTCACCTTTCACCTTTCACCGCCATCGTCGCCAATCCACCTTATTTCATGGAGTCGTTAGAGAGTCCCGACAGTCAACGCACCTTAGCCCGCCATACAACCTCATTGACCTATCGCGACCTGATGGCTGCGGCGTGGAGACTGCTGGCCGACAACGGAGAACTGTCGGTAGTCATTCCCTTCGACTGTAAGGCTCGTCTGGAAAACGAGGCTGCGTTAGCTGGCTTCTTCAAGTCGCGGGAGTGTGCCGTGAAGACTACGCCCCGCAAGCAGCCCAGACGCTACCTGATGGCTTTCCGCAAGTATCCCTGTGAGCTGGAACAGACGGAGGGCATTATTGAGACAGCGCCCAACGAGCGCTCTGACTGGTATCAGGAACTGACCAAAGAATTTTATCTATGAAAGTAACGATTTTTCAAACTGACATCCGATGGGCAAGTCCCGATGAAAACGTTAGAAATGTCCAACGGCTAATGGACGAAAACGGGGATTCCGACCTCTATGTACTGCCCGAGATGTGGGCAACGGGATTTGCCACCACACCGCATGATATTGCAGAAAACGACGATTCCATCGCGCTGAACTGGATGAAGCAGACAGCCGTGAAACATTCGTGTGCCCTGAGTGGCAGTTTGCTGATAAAAACCCAAGACGGCAGTTTCCGTAATCGTCATTATTTCGTCACGCCGGAAGATGTCTTTTTTTATGATAAGCATCACCTGTTCACCTACGGTCATGAAGACCAGTTCATCACGCCCGGAAATGACCATGTCGTCGCCACGTGGCAGGGACGACGCTTCCTGCTGCTGACGTGCTACGACCTGCGTTTTCCCGTCTGGTCACGCTATGGCAGGGCAGGGGAGTATGATGCCATCATCATCGCCGCCAACTGGCCAGAAAAACGCCAGCAGGCCTGGCGGATATTAACACGAGCACGTGCCATTGAGAACCAGTGCTACCTGATCGGAGCCAACCGCGTGGGCGACGACCAATATTGCCATTACCTGGGCGAGAGCATCGTGTGCGGCCCTCAGGGCGAGACGCTGCTGGATTGTGAGGCAGAGCACGAAGAGGCGAAAACCGTAGAACTCGATTTTGACGCATTGGACCATGTCAGGTCGCGCTTCCGCGTACTTGACGACCGTGATGATAAATGATTCTTACAGCCTATCAGCAAAATTGAAAAACTGTGAAAGTTTATGTAATTAGGGAAAAAATAGAGGCTGCTTTTTGGCAGTTTCCTAATTTTGGCGTACCTTTGCAGGGATTTTAATATAGCTATATGGGATTTTTTGGATTATTTGGTAAGAAGAACAAGGAGACGCTTGACAAGGGACTTGAGAAGACCAAGACGTCGGTGTTTGACAAACTGGCCCGCGCTGTGGCCGGAAAGTCGAAGGTTGACGACGATGTGCTTGATAACCTTGAGGAGGTGCTCATTACGAGTGACGTAGGCGTAGAGACCACGTTGAAGATTATTGAGCGGATAGAACAACGCGTCAGCCGTGACAAATATGTCAGTACGAGTGAACTGAACGGCATTCTTCGCGATGAAATCGCCTCGTTGCTGACAGAAACAGGCGCCGGAGATAACGATAACTGGGATTTCCCGACCGACCATCGTCCTTATGTAATACTGGTCGTAGGTGTCAACGGCGTGGGAAAAACCACTACCATCGGTAAGTTGGCTTGGCAGTTCAAGCAGGCAGGCAAGAAGGTTTACTTAGGCGCTGCCGACACCTTCCGTGCCGCTGCCGTCGAGCAGCTGTGCATCTGGGGGGAGCGCGTCGGGGTGCCCGTCGTGAAGCAGCAGATGGGCTCTGACCCTGCCTCGGTAGCTTTCGACACCTTGCAGAGCGCGAAGGCCAACGGTGCCGACGTGGTGCTGATAGATACGGCTGGCCGTCTGCATAACAAGGTTGGCCTGATGAACGAGCTGAAGAAAATCAAGGACGTGATGAAGAAGGTACTGCCCGACGCTCCCGACGAGGTGATGCTGGTGCTTGACGGCTCGACCGGTCAGAACGCCTTTGAGCAGGCCAAGCAGTTTGCAGCCGTGACGCAGATCACCTCGCTGGCCATTACCAAACTCGACGGTACGGCCAAGGGCGGTGTGGTCATCGGTATCTCAGACCAGCTGAAGGTGCCTGTGAAGTACATCGGACTGGGCGAGGGCATGGAGGACTTGCAGCTGTTCCGTAAGCGCGAGTTCGTGGATTCGCTTTTTAAGAATTGAAGTAATGAAAAAGAAGACTTTTATTGAAGGTTTGGTCATTGGATTGGCGTGCGGCGCTTTTGCTGCCTGTCTGTTCTTCATGTTGTAATGAATGATGAAGACGATTGACTTTATTTCACTCGGATGCTCGAAGAATCTCGTTGACAGCGAGATGTTGATGGGCTTGATGGAGGCCAATGGCTATCGGTGTACGCACGATAGCGACGCCCCCCAGGGTGAAATAGTGGTCATCAATACCTGCGGTTTCATAGCCGACGCGAAGGAGGAGAGCATCAATACTATCCTCGAATTTGCACAGGCAAAGACTGAAGGAAGGATAGAAAGACTCTACGTGATGGGCTGTCTGTCAGAACGTTACTTAGCTGACCTTGAAGCAGAGATTCCCGAGGTGGATGGGTGGTATGGGAAATTCAACTACCGGCAACTGCTGGAAGATATTTCGGGTAATCTCACTCCACACTCCACACTCCACACTCCTCGAAAAGTAACTACTCCCCGCCACTATGCCTACATTAAGATTAGTGAGGGATGCGACCGTCACTGTGCCTACTGCGCTATTCCCCTGATAACGGGAAAGCATCAGAGTCGCCCGATGGACGAGATCCTCGACGAGGTGCGGGAGTTGGTCAAAGACGGTACAAAGGAGTTTCAGGTGATAGCCCAGGAATTGACCTACTACGGCGTCGACTTCGACGGCAAGCAGCATATTGCTGAACTGATTGACCGGATGGCTGATATCGAGGGCGTGGAGTGGATTCGCCTGCACTATGCCTATCCGACGCATTTCCCCTGGGAACTGCTTGACGTGATTCGCGAACGTAAGAATGTATGCAAGTATCTGGATATCGCCTTGCAACATATCTCTGACTCGATATTGACCCGCATGAAGCGCCATGTGACGAAAGAGGAAACCCTTGAACTGATTCAGCGCATCCGACACGAGGTGCCGGGCATCCATCTGCGGACGACGTTGATGGTAGGATTCCCGGGCGAGACGGACGAAGACTTCCGGGAGCTGATTGAGTTTACGAAGTGGGCTCGATTTGAGCGCATGGGGGCCTTTGCCTATTCAGAAGAAGAAGGCACATGGTCGGCAGAGCACTATGAGGACGACGTCCCTGAGGACATAAAGCAGGCTCGGCTCGACAAGCTGATGCGCGTACAGCAGCATATCAGTACCGAGATAGAGGCTGCCAAGATAGGCCAGACCCTGCGGACGGTGATTGACCGGCGTGAGGGGGACTGGTTTGTCGGTCGGACGGAGTTCTGTTCGCCGGAAGTTGACCCCGAGGTACTGATACCGGCTGGGGAGCAGCTGACGGTGGGTGAATTCTATGACGTCCGCATCACCGACGCAGAAGAATTTGATCTGTATGGAACAACCCAAGATATATAGAAGACTATGAACAATAAGCAATTCATAGCAGAACTGGCCAAGCGCATGGGGTACACCGCTCAGGATACACAGAAGATGATGTATCAGGTGGTGGATGCCATGGCTGACAGTTTCCAGGAGGGTAATACCGTGGCCATCCAGAACTTCGGGAGTTTCGAAGTGAAGAAGAAACTGGAGCGCATCATGGTGAACCCCACGACGGGACAGCGTATGCTGGTGCCGCCGAAGCTGACGTTGGGCTTCAAAATCAGTCCGACGTGGAAAGAGAAACTAAAGAACGGAGGACCGGAGTGATGGAGCGCATCTCGATACAGGAAATAGCGAACGTCCTCGTCGCCAAAAGCGGTCTGAAGAAGAAAGACGCAGAGCGTTTCGGTACCACTTTGTTTGAAGTGGTCAAGGACGGGCTTGCGTCTGATCGTCTTGTGAAGATAAAGGGATTGGGCACGTTTAAAATCATTGACATCGAGGCGCGCGAAAGTGTCAATGTCAATACCGGAGAACGCGTTCTGATAGAAGGTCACGAAAAAATCACCTTTACGCCCGATTCCACGATGAAGGAACTGGTCAACAAGCCTTTCTCTCAGTTCGAGACGGTCGTACTGAATGAGGGTGTCGTTTTTGACGACATGCCGGAGGAACCAACACCGCCTATAGCGAAACTCGTGAGTAACGAGGAAGAACCAGCGCCCGTTGAGGATCCAACGCCCGTTGAAGAACCAACTCCAGATGAGGAACCAACGCCGGAGGAACCAGAAGAACCAATACAGGAAGTGGCGGAAGAACCGGAGCCTGACATTCAACCGGAACCAGAAGTTATACAACCGGAACCAGAAGTTACACAACCGGAACCAGAAGTTACACAACCGGAACCAGAAGTTACACAACCGGAACCAGAAGTTACACAAACAGAAGATATACAAACCGAAGAATTACAAACCGAAATAACAAGCGAAGAAACGATGAAACCGATATATCGCAATCAATTTGAAACGATGTCCCGCTCGAAGGTAAGGAACTGGGCGGTCATCAGCCTGTTGATGTGCATTGTCTCGTTTGGTGCAGGCTATTTCTTGGGCCTCAATCAGGGCAAAACCAAGGCAATGGAAGAGTTCATCAATCAACCTATAGGAGAAGTATTAGTAGATACGCAGAAGGTTGAAAAGACTGAAAAGACTGAAGAGAAGGCTCCGACAGCTAAAGAAGAGAAAGCTCCGGCAACTATAGAAGAGAAAGTACCGGAGCCTAAGGAAGAAAAGGCTCCAGAAAAGAAGGATACGAAGCCAGAGACTCCCGTTATAGACAAGTATGCTGAGATGGACGGCCGTGTTCGTACGGGTGCCTATCGAATTGTCGGTACCGACTACGAACTGCCGGTGAAGGCAGGTGAGACTGTTGCCCGCTTCAGTCAGCGGACGCTGGGTCCGGGTATGGAGTGCTATATCGAAGTATTCAACGGCGTCAAGGCCAACACCGTATTACAGGAGGGACAGAAACTGAAAGTTCCCAAGTTGGAATCGAAGATAAAGAAGTCCTCGAAGAAACAGCCAAAGGCGGTTCAAACGGAAGAGCAAACCAATTAAAGAAAGAAATAAAAAGATAGAAGAATTATGGCAGAATCAATTGATATCCGTGAGTTGAACATCCGGATAGAACAGCAAAGTGCATTCGTTACGAATCTTGTAACGGGTATGGACCGTGTCATCGTGGGCCAGAAACACCTGGTCGACTCTCTGCTCATCGGTCTATTGAGTGACGGTAACATCCTGTTGGAAGGTGTCCCTGGCCTGGCTAAAACCTTGGCCATCAAGACCCTTTCACAGCTGATTGATGCAAAGTACAGTCGTATACAATTCACCCCCGACCTGTTGCCTGCCGACGTGACAGGTACCATGATCTATAGTCAGAAGGATGAGCGTTTCCAGGTGAAGCAGGGTCCTGTGTTTGCTAACTTCGTGTTGGCCGACGAAATCAACCGTGCCCCCGCCAAGGTACAGAGTGCCCTCCTCGAAGCCATGCAGGAGAAGCAGGTTACCATCGGCAGCGAGACCTTCGACCTGCCCAGTCCATTCCTCGTGATGGCTACGCAGAACCCCATCGAGCAGGAGGGTACCTATCCGCTGCCTGAGGCCCAGATGGACCGTTTCATGCTGAAGGTAATCATCGACTATCCGACGCTGGAAGAGGAGAAGCGCATAATCCGCGAGAACATTGCCGAGATGCTGCCTGAGGTCCGTCCTGTCACCACCGGTGCTGAGATCCTGAAAGCCCGTGCCGTGGTGCGCGAAGTCTATATCGACGAGAAGATTGAACAGTACATTGCCGACATTGTGTTTGCCACCCGCTATCCTGACCGCTACGGCCTGAAGGAACTGAAGGACATGATCTCGTTTGGCGGTTCACCCCGTGCCTCCATCAACCTGGCCAAGGCAGCCCGTGCCTACGCCTTCATCAAGCGTCGTGGCTACGTGGTGCCCGAGGATGTGCGTGCCGTAGCCCACGATGTTTTGCGTCACCGTATCGGCCTGACCTATGAGGCAGAGGCCAGCAACATCACGAGCGAGGAGATCGTCTCAAAGATTATTAATAAGGTTGAAGTACCCTAAGAATTGAAAAACTGAAGAATTGAAAGATTGAAGATGGAAACATCTGAGATATTAAAGAAAGTACGAAAGATAGAAATCAAGACGCGCGGCCTGAGCTCGCAAGTTTTCGCCGGACAGTACCATTCGGCCTTCAAGGGTCGTGGTATGGCCTTCAGCGAGGTGCGCGAGTATCAGTATGGCGACGATGTTCGCGATATTGACTGGAACGTGACCGCCCGCTTCCACCGCCCTTACGTGAAGGTGTTTGAGGAGGAGCGCGAACTGACGGTCATGCTGCTCGTCGACGTCAGCGGTTCGCTGGACTTCGGTACGCAGGTACAGATGAAGCGCGACATGGTGACGGAGATTGCCGCTACCATCGCCTTCTCGGCCATTCAGAACAATGACAAGATTGGCGTGGTGTTCTTCTCTGACAAGATAGAGAAGTACATACCACCGAAGAAAGGCCGCAAGCACATCCTCTACATCATCCGCGAGATGCTGGACTTCAAACCGGAGTCACGTCGTACGGATGTCCGTCAGGCTATTGAGTTCATGACGAGTGTCCAGAAGCGTCGTACGACGACCTTTATCCTCAGCGACTTCTACGTCCGTCAGGACTTCCTGCAGTCGCTGCAGATTTGTAACCGTAAGCACGACGTGGTGGCCATTCAGGTCTACGACCCCCGTGCCCGTGAATTGCCTGACGTGGGACTGATGAAGGTAGTCGATGCCGAGACTGGTTTCGAACAGTATGTCGACACGGGCTCCAAGAGCCTGCGCCGTGCGTACAATAATTACTGGATGGGTCGTCAGAAAGACTTGAAGGATACTTTTACGCGAAGCAATGTCGACAATGTCAGCATTGCCACTAATGAGGACTACGTCAAGTCACTGCTCGGATTGTTTAAGCAAAGAAGCTGAAGCGGCCTTCGGCCTAGTGAAGAAGTGAAGAGTGAAGAAGTGAAGAAGTGAAGAGTGAAGAAGTGAAAAGTATGAAAAAGTGTAAATACGATATGAACAGTAGGTGGATGTGTCTCGCGATACTATTCACTATTCACTGTTCACTATTCGTTAGCCACGCAGTGGCGCAGGTCACCGTTGTTGCTGCCATTGACTCTATTGAGATGCTCATCGGTGAGCAGGTACATGTCACGGTGACTGCCACCATGAAGGAAGGGGCGAAGGTGGAGTTCCCGGTCTTCAAGCCCATGCAGCAGATTATTCCCGGCGTTGAGGTACTGAAGAGCAACGAACTGGGTGTCAAGGGTAAGGAGAACGGCTTCGTTGACCGCTCGGTGGTCTATACGCTGACTTCGTTCGACGACACCCTCTACTACTTGCCGCCCTTCGTGGTGAAGGTCGACGGAAAACCGTATGAAAGCAAGAGCCTTGCACTGAAAGTTCTTGGGATAGAGGTAGATACCGTTCATGTGGACCAGTTCTTCGGCCCCAAGGACGTACAAGACAACCCGTTCCAGTGGAGCGACTGGAGCCTGCTCTTCTGGCTTAGTGTCTTGATGTTGCTGTTGATGGCCGTCGGCTACTACCTCTACCTCCGTCTGCGTGATAACAAGCCTATCATTACCCGCATCCGTATTGTGAAACGCCTGCTGCCTCACCAGAAGGCCATGAAGGAGATTGAGCAGATAAAGGCCGATAAGATGCAGAACGCGGAGAACCCCAAGGAATACTACACCAAGCTGACCGACACGCTGCGTAAGTACATTGAAGACCGCTACGGCTTCAATGCCATGGAGATGACCAGCTCAGAGATTATCGAGCGCCTGGAGCGCGCCCTGACTGACGATGCCCAGTCGGCAGAGACGATGAAAGCCGAACTGCGCCAGCTCTTCACTACTGCCGACCTCGTGAAATTTGCCAAGTACTCGACGATGATTAACGAGAACGACGCCAACCTTGTCAGTGCCATCGACTTTATCAACCAGACGAAGCTTGAGAATGTGCCTACTGAGGAGACTGTGAAGCCCGAACTGACGGAGGCCGACCAGCGGACGGTCAAGACACGTAAGACGCTGAAGGCCTTCATCACGCTGATCGTCATTGTTAGTGTGGCGCTGCTGGGCTATGTGTTCTATGGACTGTATCAATTATTGAACTAAGGAAATGGAATTTGCCAATAAAGAATATCTGTTTTTGCTCCTGCTGCTGATACCTTATATATTATGGTATCTGATGTATCGCCAGAAGAGCGAGCCGACAATGCGCATGAGCGACACCTTCGCCTTCCGCTATGCCCCGAAGAGCTGGAAGGTACGCCTGATGCCGTTGCAGATGCTGCTGCGTATGCTGGCCTTCACCATGATCGTTGTTGTACTGGCACGTCCGCAGACCCGCAACTCGTGGAAAAATAAGACCATTGAGGGTATTGACATCATGCTGGCGATGGACGTCAGTACGTCGATGCTGGCCGAAGACCTGAAACCCAACCGCCTGGAGGCTGCCAAGCAGGTGGCCGCAGAATTTATCTCAGGGCGTCCCAACGACAACATCGGTCTGAGCATCTTTGCCGGTGAGGCTTTTACGCAGTGTCCCATGACCACCGACCATGCCTCGTTGCTCAACCTGCTGCAGAATGTACGGACTGACATTGCACAGCGCGGACTGATAGAAGATGGTACGGCCATCGGCATGGGACTGGCCAACAGCGTCAGCCGCTTGAAGGACTCGAAGGCCAAGAGCCGCGTGGTCATCCTGCTGACCGACGGTTCCAACAACCGTGGCGACATCTCGCCGATGACGGCAGCCGAGATTGCAAAGAGCCTCGGTATCCGCGTCTATACGGTGGGTGTGGGCAGCAACAAGGTGGCTCCTTACCCGATGCCTGTGGCGGGTGGTGTCCAGTATGTCAATATCCCCGTCGAGATTGACAACGAGACCCTGCGCGGCATTGCCAAGGCTACTGACGGTGACTTCTACCGGGCCACCAACACGAAGGAACTGAACCAGATATACAAGGAGATTGACCAGTTAGAGAAGTCAAAGCTCAACGTCAAGTCATACAGCAAGAAGTACGATGTCTACCAGCCCTTTGCCCTTGTGGCTGTGCTGGCACTACTGCTGGAGCTGTTTTTGCGTATAACTGTATTTAGGAGGATACCATAAGATGTTTAGATTTGAAGACCCACAATATCTGTACCTCTTGCTGCTGATACCGTTATTGGCAGTCATCAGGTTTGTTACCTACCGTAATCAGAAGAAACGACTGCGTAAGTTTGGTGACCCCAAACTACTGAAGGAACTCATGCCCGACGTCTCGCGCTGGCGTCCTGGTGTCAAGTTCTGGTTGTTGGAGGCAGCCTTGGCGCTTCTCATCTTGATGCTGGCTCGTCCGCAGATGGGCACGAAGATTAGCCACGAGAAGCGTAATGGCATAGAGACTATCATCTGCGTCGATATCAGTAACTCCATGCGCGCCGAGGATGTGTCACCCAGTCGTCTGGACCGTGCCAAGATGATGGTTGAGAATCTGGTGGATCACTTCACCGACGACAAGATAGGACTGATTGTCTTTGCCGGCGATGCCTTTGTGCAGTTGCCCATTACCAGTGACTATGTTTCGGCCAAGATGTTCCTGTCTGCCATCGACCCGTCGATGATGGCTACCCAGGGTACCGATATTGCCCGTGCCATCGAGATGGCTACCCATAGCTTCACTCAGGAAAAAGGTATCGGCAAGGCCATCATCGTCATTACTGACGGTGAGGACCATGAAGGTGGTGCCACAGAGGCTGCTGAAGCTGCCAAGAAGTCTGACATGCGTGTATATATGCTGGGTATCGGTTCCACGCAGGGAGCTCCCATCCCCATACCTGGCAGCAATGACTATATGATGGACAATACGGGTCAGACGGTCATGTCGGCCCTTAATGAGGATATGTGTAAGCAGATAGCGTCAGCTGGTGGCGGTGCCTACATTCATGTCGAGAACAATAGCAATGCCCAGGATTTACTGGATCAGGAACTCGACAAACTGTCGAAAAAGGAGACGCAGTCGACTATTTACAGCGACTACGACGAGCAGTTCCAGGCCTTTGGCATCCTGGCGTTGTTGTTGCTCATTATTGAGATTTGCCTGATGGAGAGCAAGAATCCGCTGATGAAGCGTGTGTCATTGTTCGGTGCCCGTAAGAAGGCTGCTGCGACGGTGTTGCTGTTGTTGGTGGCCATGAGCATGAGCGCGCAGACTGACCGTCTGTACGTCCGTCAAGGCAATAAGCAGTTCAGGGCGGGTGACTATCCCAATGCCGAGGTGTCTTACCGAAAAGCCTTGGAGAAGAACGACCGCAACCCGCAGGCACTTTACAACTTGGGAAATGCCCTGCTGGCACAGAATAAGGATTCAGCGGCCGTTGCCGAGTTTGAGAAAGCTACCAAAGTTGAAACCAATGAGCTGCGCAAATCGAAGTCCTTCCACAATATGGGTGTCATCTGCCAGCGTCACGAGATGTATGGTGAGGCTATCGAAGCCTACAAGCAGAGTCTGCGTCTGAACCCATCTGACGACGAGACCCGCTACAACCTGGAACTCTGCAAGCGCCAGCAGAAGAAGCAACAGCAGAACCAGCAGAACAAAGACAACAAGGACAAGAAAGATCAACAGAAGCAGGATCAGCAAAAGCAGGATCAGCAGAAACAGCAGCAGGACAAGCAGCAGCAACAGCAGAAGCAGGAACCCAAGATGAGCAAGGAGAACGCTGAGCAGTTGTTGAACGCTGCCATGCAGCAGGAGAAAGAGACGCAGGAGCGCATGAAGAAAGCCCAGCAGCGTCCGCAGCGTCGTCATATTGAAAAGAATTGGTAATTGCGGCCTTCGGCCTAGTGAAGAAGTGAAGAGTGAAGAAGTGAAGAGTGAAAAGTGAAGAAGTGAAAAGTGAAGAGTGAAGAAGTGAAGAGAGAAAAAGTGAAAAGTGAAGTTTATAATAAGATGAAAAAGTGTAAATACGGTATGAACAGTAGGTGGATGTTTCTCGCGATACTATTCACTATTCACTGTTCACTATTCGTTAGCCGCGCAGTGGCGCAGACGCTCACCGCCAACGCCCCGTCGCATGTGGCCGTCGGTGAGCAGTTCCGCCTTTCCTATACGGTGAATACACAGGATGTCAGCGACTTCCGTGTGGGCGACCTGCCTGATGCCTTCGAGGTGTTGATGGGTCCCAGCCGCTCGTCACAGTCGAGTTTTCAGATTATCAACGGTCACACCAGTCAGTCATCCTCCATTACCTTTACCTATATTGTCGTAGCTGTCAAGAACGGTACGTTCACCATTCCTGCGGCCCATGTTACGGCTGAGGGTAAGAGTGTGTCGTCCAGTCAACTGAAGATTACCGTCTCTGGTCAGGCGCAAGCCGGACAGGGTGGGGGACAGCGTCAGCAGCGGGTGCAGCCCCAGCCACGTGCTGCTGGTACGCCCATTTCAGGTTCCGATCTTTTTATCAAGGTCAGTGCCAACAAGAAGCGTGTTTACGAACAGGAACCGGTATTGCTGACGTATAAGGTCTATACGCTGGTGGACTTGACGCAGTTGGAAGGAAAAATGCCTGAACTTAACGGTTTCCATACACAGGAAGTGCCGCTGCCGCAGCAGAAGAGTTTCAAGATTGAGAACGTCAACGGTCGTCCCTATCGTACGGTGACGTGGTCGCAGTACGTCATGTTCCCTCAAATAACGGGTAAGCTCAAGATTCCCAGCATCACGTTCAACGGTATCGTCATCCAGCAGAACCGCGCCGTCGACCCTTTCGAGGCTTTTTTCAATGGTGGTTCCGGCTATGTGGAGGTTAAGAAGCAGATACAGGCTCCGGGCATTGAGATACAGGTCGCCCCGCTGCCCCAGCGTCCTGCGGGTTTCTCGGGTGGTGTAGGCCGTTTCAATATCTCGGCCCAGCTTGACAACCGCGAGGTAAAGGCCAACGAGGCCGTTAAGTTGCGTGTCATTGTCAGCGGCATTGGTAACCTCAAGCTCATCAAGCAGCCCGTGGTGGAGTTCCCCAAGGACTTCGACCGCTATGATGCCAAGGTCACCGACAAGTCAAAGCTGACCACCAACGGTGTCGAGGGCTCTATGATTTACGACTTCCTGGCGGTGCCCCGTCATCCTGGCAAGTTTGAGATTCCCCCTATCTCCTTTACCTATTACGATACGGGATCGAACGCCTATAAGACTGTTAAGACCGAGGGTTTCACGCTCGACGTGCAGAAAGGTACGGGCAGTGGTTCCTCTGTTGATGACTATACGGGTCAAGAAGACTTGAAACTGCTGAACAAGGACATCCGTTACATCAAGACGGGTAAAACCACTCAGCATGACGATAGTCAGTTCTTCTTCGGCAGTACCGCTTACTGGCTGTCTTTGGCTGTGCTGGCACTCATCTTCATCTCGCTGTTTATTGTCTTCCGTCAGCGCGCCATCGAGAATGCAGATATCGTCGGCCAGCGTGCCGGACGTGCCAACAAGGTGGCTACGAAGCGACTGAAGAAAGCCTCGCGTCTGATGAAGGAGAACAAGCCATCGGCGTTCTACGACGAAGTACTCCGTGCCCTCTGGGGTTATGTCGGTGACAAACTGAACATTCCCGTTGAGCAGTTGTCGCGTGAGAATATTGCCGACCGGTTGTCTGCCCGTGGTGTCGGTCAGGAGGTTATCGACCAGTTTATAGGTGCCATCGACGAATGCGAGTTCGAGCGCTACGCTCCTGGTGACCCGAAGGGAAATATGAACAAGGTATTCGAGAAAGCTATGAATGCGATTGAACAGATAGAAGACGGCATGAAGCATCGCCGCCGTGCGCTTAAGTCTTCAACTGTCGTGCTGTTGCTGATGTTGTTGCTGCCTACTGGCGTTGGGGCTGCTACAAACAAGGCCGAGGCCGACAGCGCCTACGCTCAGGGCCACTACCAGCAAGCTGTCAAGGACTATAGCGAACTGCTGAAGAAAGGCGTCAGTGCCGACCTCTATTACAACCTCGGCAACGCTTACTACCGTATGGACGAGATTCCCCGTGCTGTGCTGAACTATGAACGTGCCCTGCTATTGTCGCCCGGCGATGCAGATATTCGCTTCAACCTGCAGATGGCCCGCTCGAAGACCATCGACAAGATTACGCCTGAGTCTGAGATGTTCTTCGTTACGTGGTATCACTCACTGGTCAACATGACCAGTGTCGACGGCTGGGCTCGCATGGCCCTCGTCGCCTTGGCCTTGGCTATTGTGCTGGCTTTGCTCTATCTCTTTGCAGGCACGGTCTGGCTGCGCAAGGTGGGTTTCTTCGGTGCCTTTGGCCTGATTGTGGTCTTCATCGTTGCCAATGTCTTTGCCCACGTCCAGAAGCAGAGTTTCACCAGTCGTTCTGGAGCCATCATCATGGCCCCTGCCGCCACTGTCAAGAGTACTCCCGCCGCTCAGGGCACCGACCTCTTCATCCTCCACGAGGGCACCAAGGTTAACATCACTGACGGTTCAATGCGTCAGTGGAAGCGTATCCGTGTGGCCGACGGCAAGGAGGGCTGGGTGGAGACCTCGCAGATAGAAGTGATTTGAGTTGTTGTGAATGATGGAAACGTTGATTGACTTTGACAGATGGCTTCTGTTGGCCGTGAACGGCAGTTCATCGCTCTACTTCGATGGAGTGGTGAAGGTACTCACGACGGCTACAACATGGATTCCACTCTATCTGGCACTATTCTATCTGGTCATGAAAAACAACGATTCCGTCCGTAAGATTTTCTTTATCGTAGGTTGTGCCGGTCTCTGCTATCTCTTTGCCGGTGCCATTGACGACGGCATTGTCAAGCCCCTTGTTGCACGCTGGCGACCTACCCACGATGAAGTCATTGGCTGGCAGGTTGATGTCGTCGACGGATATCGTGGCGGCAAGTATGGCTTCTTTTCGGCACACGCCTGCAACACCTTCTCCATTGCTGTGTTCTTCAGCCTGCTGGTGCGTAGTCGTCTGCTGACCGTCGGGCTTGTCCTCTGGTCACTTGTCAACTGCTGGACACGCCTCTATCTTGGTGTCCACTTCCCCGGCGACATCCTTGTCGGACTGCTTTGGGGCGGTATCGTGGGTACAGCCGTCTATCTGTTCTACCAGTGGGCTGATCGTCACTATTCAAAGAGAGTAAAGTTCGTTTCATCACAGTATACGAATACCGGCTATCTGTATTCCGACATCGACGTGGTCATCCTTGTCCTCGTTTCACTCTTGTTGTACGCACTGTTTCGTGCTTGTTTCATGGTCAGCGCTTGAAGTTGCCAATCTAGTCACGCTGCTATCGAATCGTTTCATTTTGTCATGAATAATGATGTTTCTGACTACATTGCAGAAGAACCACCTATATTAGTGCTGAAAACGGATGATATCCACCCACCCAAATCGGTGATATCCGTTCACTTTT